>JAWRHV010000014.1:0-154793 GCA_040266995.1 Erysipelotrichaceae bacterium
CCGTTATTACCAACGCGACCGGATGCCTGGAGGTCTCTTCCTTTCAATATCCATATACAGCCTGGGAAGACAGCTATATCCACTCTGCATTTGAAAATGCTTCGGCTACAACCGGTGGTGTTGAAGCTGCCTATAAAGCGTTGAAGAAAAAAGGGAAAGTAAAGGAAAACTATAAATTTCTGACCATCGGCGGAGATGGCGGGACCTATGATATCGGCTTTCAGTCCTTGTCCGGCGCCATGGAACGAGGGCATGATATGACCTACTTCTGCTACGATAACGAAGCCTATATGAATACCGGGATCCAACGGTCTTCCTCTACTCCGCAATTCGCTTCGGCCACCACCACACCCGCCGGTTCGGTATCTACCGGAAAGAAACAGAATAAAAAGAACTTAACAGAAATCATGGCAGCGCATAACCTGCCCTATGTTGCCCAGACGACCTTCCTGGGAAATTTCAAGGATTTCCACGAAAAAGCGCATAAAGCGATTTACACAGAAGGTCCGTGTTTTGTCAATGTCCTGGCCCCATGTCCTCGTGGCTGGCAGTATCCGGCCCATTTACTGCCACAGATCTGCAAGATGGCCGTCGAAACCTGCGTGTGGCCACTCTATGAGATCATTGATGGGAAATGGTATCTGACCTACCGTCCGAGAAAAAAGCTTCCGGTAGAAGAATTCATGAAGATGCAGGGTCGTTTCAAGCACTGCTTCCAGCCAGGTAATGAATGGACCATTCAGACAGCCCAGGAATATGTTGATCACCAATGGGAAACATTATTAGAGAAATGTGAGAATGTTTAAAACTCTATTCTAACATCTGTGTCTGTTTATTCTTGTTTGTGGGTGTTCTCATAGCACACCCCAGACAGAAATGCGATGAACCCTCTTATATATGATAAAAGCCGATGTGTACACACATCGACTTTTTATTTTCTATAGATCACTGAACAGATCTTCTTTATATACACCGTCTTTGATCAGCTGTTGGATACTGTTGATGACATATTCCTTGTCTTCTTTATAAGTAACTCCAAACCAGCTATCCTGTGTATCCAATACTTTTACAGAGACTTTGTTCTCTTTCAGCAGGTCCCCGATAAAGATCGGAATCAAATATTCTGCTTTTAACGGGTTGTTTGGAACCGTCTTCGCAAAGAATTCCTTAAAGCCTTCCTCCAGCGTATCCATAAATCCCGGTAACAATCCCCAGAAGTTCATAGATACATAAGAATCGGCATCGATTGCCTTACCATCCACACTGGCGCCCACAACACCGTTTTCCACCGTTTTCATAATATCCGATGTTTCAATGACATCTGTCAGGTTTCCCTTCTCATCCACCTGGCATACACCGCGGGTCACACCACCGTTATCGGATAACGTGTTCTTTAAGATAAATCCGGCCATACAGAATTCATTTTCGCCATGTTCCTGTACCAGGTATTCGTGCAGTTTCACAAAGGCTTCTTTGCCATAATAATCATCCGCATTGATAACCACAAACGGTTCATGGATCACATCTTTTGCCGCCAGCACAGCCTGCCCGGTTCCCCAAGGTTTTGTTCTTCCTTCCGGTACGCTGTATCCTTCCGGAATGTTTTCCAATGCCTGGAAGCCATACGCCACTTCCACATTATGGTCGGCACACATTTTTTCAATCCGATCCCCGATGATTTCACGGAAATCTTTTTCAATATCCTTACGGATCACAAAGACGATCTTGTTGAAACCGGCTTCAATCGCATCATGAATGGAATAATCCATGATGATTTCTCCGTTCGGACCCAATGCTTGTAACTGTTTGATTCCACCACCGAATCTAGAACCGATACCGGCTGCCATGATTAATAATGCTGTATTCATAACTCTCCTTCTTTCATTTTTTTTAGTATACCATACCCATGATTGGATTCCCGCTAAAAAAACAGGAATCACTCGATTCCTGTTCTTTTGAACGATTTGTTTGAAAGAATCCGATCTTTTTTCTATCTCACTGTACTTCACTACTCTCCGCTAATGGCGCAGTCTGTGAACGCAATGCTCGGTGTGGCGATTGAATAGTATTTCCAATCCAGATCATTTCCTACCGCAACGACCTTGTTCATCAGCTTTAAGAAGTTGTCTGCAACCGTAATCAAGGCTACCGCATGGTCTTTCTTACCGTCTTTGACCCAGTATCCCGTACACTGTAAGGAAAAGTTTCCGGAGACAAAGTCCAGACCGGCATGCAATCCCTGCAGATCCGTTATCACAAGACCTTCCTTCATGTCCTGGCACATCTGCTCCAGCGACTTTTCTCCCGGCAGGATGCAGCAGTTGAACGGTGTTACCGATACACTGGAGGCATAGCCGGATTTAAAGCCGTTTCCGGTTGAAGCACTGTTCATACGGATAGCCGAACGGGTGTCATGCAGCATTGAGGTAAAGACGCCTTGATCGACCAATATTTTTCGTCGGGTCGGACATCCTTCGTCATCAAAGTTCAATACAGTCAGACAATCCGTGTTTCGAGGATCATCTACGATCGTAATCTGCTCGGAAAAGATCTTCTGATCCAGTTTATCCTTGATCGGAGAAATCCCTTTAAAGATCAATTCGCCGTTAAAATAACCACTGAAGGCACTAAACAGGCTTTTCATCGCCTCTTTTTCAAAGATGACCGGACATGTCCGGGAACTCAGCGATGTAGAACGCAGCTTAAATAAGGTATCTTCACAGAGTTTTTTAACAAATGCTTCTTCATCAAAATCCTTCAGATCATGGATCACTTCGATCTTATAATCATCTTTGACCACATCGTTTTCCTGTGCCACTACACTGGCAATCAAGTATTGCACAGTACTTTCATCCTTGAGATCCATCCCATAGGAATTGGTGATTTCTCTTGTACTGTACTCTTCCTGCCAACCTAACGATGCCACCTGTACGATCCGGTCATCATACGCCATCAAATCGGTTTCCAGTTTCTTCATCAAGTCTTTTACCATCTCAAGATCCGGCTGGATCCATGTTTGATTGTTTTCAACCGGTTTTACTGTCTCGGGCTTACGCAAAGCATCCTTTTCAACGGTAGTGATGGTTTGTGCCTGCTGGATCAGACCATCCAATACCTCATCCATCTTGTCGTCCTTGACATCCTCCAGAGCGATATTGGCCATATTGCCTTCATAGATACCACGAACAGACGTTCCCAGCACATTGCTGGTAACAAAGGTATCCACCTGGCCGTTAAACCAGGTTAATGTCTTTTCCTTCTGTACCGATTGGTAGATTTCAAAACATTCGATCCCCTTTTCCAAAGCTCTTTGGATCCACAGTTGTTTATTCATTGGCCGTTCCTCCTACCGTAATGGAAGAAACCCGGATAGCCGGTTGGCCGACATCGGTCGGAATGCTGCCACTGGAAGCCCCACACATGCCGGTTCCTCTTTCTAAATTGGTTCCTACCATATCAATATTCATTAAGATTTCAGCCCCGGTTCCGATCAAGGAAGCTCCCTTGACCGGAATGGTTATCTGTCCGTTTTCAATCAAATAGCCTTCATTGACCGCAAAATTAAATTCTCCGGTCTGCGGATTGACTGATCCTCCACCCATCTTCTTAGCATAAAGGCCTTTTTTGATGGAGCCGATCATATCTTCAAAAGAATCCTGTCCGGCAGCAATAAAGGTATTGCTCATACGGCTGGTTGGTTCATATTTATACGATTGCCGACGTGAACTACCCGTGGAAGCTTGTCCCATACGACGTCCGTTCAGACGGTCGATCATATACGATTTCAATATACCGTTTTCAATCAGACAACGCTTCTGTTGGAGATTGCCTTCATCATCGATGTTTTCGGAACCCCATGCGTTCGGAATCGTTCCGTCATCATAGGCCGTCACTTTCGGACTGGCAATCTGTTGTCCCTGCTTACCGGCAAAGACACTTTGGTTCTTTGCCACAGCCGTCGCTTCCAGAGCATGGCCACAGGCTTCATGGAAGATAACGCCACCAAACCCATTGTCGATCACTACCGGCATCTTGCCGCTTGGGCAATCTTTGGCTTCCAGCAGCACCAAGGCGATTCGGGAAGCTTCCTGTCCGATGGATTCCGGTGTGGCTTCTTCAAAGAATTCCAGGCCCTTACTGGCGCCTGGTGCATCAAAGCCAGACTGCATATCCTGCCCTTGCTGGGCATAGGCACTGACCCGTAATCGCGTACGGATCCTTGTATCCTTTACCAGTTTCCCTTCGCTATTGGAAATTTGTACATGCTGACGTACACTGGAAAGTCCCGTCTGCGTCTTTACTATTTTTTCATCCACCGCTTTGGCTGCCTGATCGGCTCTCTGCAATAACGCTACCTTCTCTTGCAGGGGCGCGTCGATCGGGTCAATCTGTACCGGATGACGGTTTTCAATGATTTCCTCTTTTAAGGTAACCTTTGTATCTGTCTGCTTCCGGCCTAACGCATCTCGCAGGTCATCTACCAGCGCCTGCAAAGAAGTCATATCCGTCTGATTGCTGTATCCATAGACAGACTGTACATCCTGATATAACCGGATCCCGATACCGGCTTTATAATTACGATTTACGGATTCCACTTTATCATTCAGCATGGAAATGCCTTCATTGGTTCCTTCTTCTTCAAAGATTTCTGCAAAATCCGCATTGGACTGCATAGCTCTTGTCAATAATTGTTCCAGTTGTTCTTGTCTTAACACAATATCACCTTCATTCTGCTATCCATTATAATCATTTAAAAAAATCGTGTCTACTGACACGATTCTTACTGTTTAATAGCATCCACAAAGCGCTTTGTGATCAGCTGCGGACGGGTGATGATCGAACCGACCACACAGCTATAGCAGCCCAGTTCCAAGACCCGTTTCACTTTTTCCGGTGTATCGATATTGCCCTCGGCAATAACCGGATGTTTGGCTTTCGCCAGTAAATTGCGGATAATCTCAAAGTCATTCGCTTCGATCTTATCCCCTTTGCTTTGTTCCGTATAGCCCACCAGTGTCGTTCCGATAAAATCAAATCCGATCGCATCGGCATGCAGCATTTCTTCCAAGGTGGAACAATCGGCCATTAGCTTTTGTTCCGGATATTTTTCGCGGATCTTCTGTACCAGTTCATCCAATGAAACACCATCCGGTCTTTCTCTTAATGTCGCATCCAGGGCAATGATCTCCGGTCGAACCGTCATCAGTTCATCAATTTCCTTCATCGTCGGTGTAATAAATACCGGGTTATCCCCATATACACGCTTGATAATCCCGATGACCGGCAGATCTACCTGCTTTTGGATCTCCTCTATGTCCACGACCGTATTCGCGCGGATACCCATGGCCCCACCTTGCTTGGCGGCAATAGCCATTCGTCCCATGATAAAGGACGAGTGCAGCGGTTCATCCGGTAATGCCTGACACGAAACAATCAGATTTCCTTTTACTTGCTCCATTTTACTCATGATGCTCCTCCTTCGTTGATTTCTTTTCAATCTCATCTAATAAGTGTCTGATTTTATCCATATATTTTGATACATCTGTATCCACCTGGATTTCCTGATCCACTTTTTTTAACAGTTCATATACATCCGACAAATGCTCCAATGCGATATAGGATGTATCTTCATCGATATATTTTTGCGCCGTCGGATGTCCCTGGCGTGCTGCTTGTTCCATCCAATAATGCGCTTTTACCGGATCCGGATTTACACCCAATCCTTTTAAGTAGCAGATACCGACATTGAACTGCGCTTGCGCCGATCCCAGCACAGCTGCCTGTTCAAACCAGAGAAAGGCCCGTTTTTCATCTTTTTTTGTTCCAATTCCATTAAAATACAGAATGCCGGTATTAAATTTAGCATCCACATGGCCTCGTCTGGCCGCATATTGAAAATACTTCAATGCCTGCCGATTATTCTGCTTAACTCCCTTGCCTTCATAATAATCCCATGCCAACGCATAAATAGCTTTCAGATTATCACGGCTGGCCAGCTCTCTATGTAACAGCATACCCTGGAATTCACTTTTATCCGTTCCCAGCCCTTTCATATAACACTCTGCCAGTTCAAAGACAGCATCTTCTACATGCAGTTGGGCATATTTCTGTACATAAAGGAACAGATCCTTGTATTTATGGTTCTTTTTTAAATAGCGAACCCGGCTACGGTCATATGTTTCTGCCATCAGAATAACCTTTCCTGACGGAAAATGGATTTTGGTTTCTGCAGATAGATCCGTTCCGTATCCGCACTATAGTAAAATCCACATTCCAGCAATCGTTCCTGCAATGCATGTCGATCCATTTTGATATTGTACCATTGCCGCAAATACGATAAACATCCGACAATGGTAATGCCCGGCTGTTCTTTAATGATCTGCTCAAAGAATATGCGCAGATCCGGCTGCGTTTTTCCCTTCTGGAAGATCCAGCTGCCACCTAAAGACATCATCTGCACATTGTCCGAGCTTTTCAGCAAGGATTTAAAGAACGTGTTGGACAGCTTCGGATCCACATAATTCTGTAAGCTCAGATACCGCTCCGTAAAGAACTGACCTTCATCCAGAACACTGAGAATATTCTCCACAAAGGTATGCAGCTCCTTTTTGCTGATTTTTAAAGAAGCTAAGGTAACATAATGATCTCTGGTCCATTCAAAGACTTCCAGCTGGTTTTCCAAACGATCCAGGGAATGATTGAAGCTCTGGATTTCTAAATGTCTGGATGTTATTTCTTTGCAGTGATGAATGATCCAGTCATCAAAGTATTTTCCCGGTGTCAGCGGATCTTTGAGCACATAGCCTGTATAGCTCTTATATCCCATACGCCGGATTACATACGGATCCAGCAATTTGGATGTCATGTGATGGGATTCGATCAGATCACGGAAATCTTCAATAAAGTAGAAATCCTTGCCTAAAAGACTCTTGGCTTTACGGAAATCCGCGCTTTCCAGCACCTCTTCATCCACAATATCAATGCGGTTTTCTTCTATATATACATTAAAATTTCTACGTAAGTAAGACATGAAACTGCCAATATCATACCCGTATTTTCGAGCCATGATCCGGCTGAAATCATCTACGTTGATTGGTGCCATCGCTTTCATTTCCCGTTTGACAATTTCATTTTCCTTGCCCTGTCCGAACTGCAGCATCGGCATTCTTGAGAATTCCATCTGGTTATCATCCAGATGATATCGGTCTTTGCCTGTTCGAAGCAGTGAATGCAGCTCATACTGATCACGGATATCGTATTTTTCCATTACATCCAGATGGTCTTCAAACAGTTTTTTTGTAGAGATGATCGTATTCTGATATTGAGAAATACGAACCTCTTTCATGATAGACTGTACCAGTGAACGATTGATGATCCGATAGCGCAAACCTTTTTTTGCGGAATTGATCAAATACCCTTGTTTCAGAACCAATGGTGGACGGAAATCCGTCATCTGCCACTCCTCTGCTTTCTGAGGGTATACTTCCATCAGGATCTGATTGTATCGTGCAATCACATCCTCCTTCTGGAAATAACCGTCAAATGTACGACAGACCGCCTGTAAAAAGCCGTTTTTATCGTGTCGGGACACCCAGGTGTCCTGAACCCGAACATAATGTTCTTCCAAGTAGGCCGTCAATTTTTTGGTACTGACAGATAATTCCCGGGCCATTTGTGTGGACAACACTCTACCGGACAGCTTGATTTTGGTGCCGTCCAGCTCTTCCCGATATCTTTCATGAATATAGCCCCATGTTGGTTCCATCGCATCGGTCAACGCGTAAAATGTATCCTTGTCCAGATCATATTTTGCCAGAAGATCTTTATACACATCTTCCTTGACCGCCGGGAAATGATCCAGCTCGCTGTGAAAGATCTGCCCTACCCGGGCCCGGCTGATCGGCGGTTCCATGCGCATACCGATGGCCTCCATTGTCTGCCCGTATAAACGTCTTACAACCACTTGTTTTGCGGTTTCGTCATGCATATTGTCAATGACCTCGCTCAATGAGCGATGGACATAGATATTTTTATTGATATAACGGTCTTCATCCAGAAAAATCAAGTCTTCTTCCACCAGCTGGCTCAGGATCCCAGTTAATAAATCCGGCTCGGAACGCCATAACATGCCTTCTTCAATCTCCTGGAATGTATAGCTTGCGTCTGTGCCTCGAAAGAAGTCGCAAACATCCTTGCGCAATACTTCCTGCTTCCGGAAATCGCTGTCCTTAACCAGCTTATGCAGCGCAAATCGACAAGCCTCCAGGATCTTCTGTCCTGTGTATACGGAAACACCCAGCTGCTTGGTGATTTCTTCCAGGCTCATAAACAAAAGCTTGGAAAGCTCTACCTTACCGAATACATAATCCTTGAGAATTAAACGGCTCAAGCCAAAATTCAATAACAGATATACCGAATTGCCTTCAATGCCACGTACAGATACAATTTCGCTCCGGTTGGCATCAATATATTCCATGATCTGTACGACCTTCTTGATATCGTACAATTCTGCCAACTGGTGACGCAAAAGAGCACGTTCTGTCTGAATGCTGACGTGGTGATCGATCAATTGATTAATAATCTGCGGACAATATGTATAATCACATAATTTCCAGTTTTCAATGTATTTCTGTTCTGTTTCCATATATTTCATATTATACATCATCCACATGAATCCTTTATGAATTTTTATATAGAACTTGATATACTAATACTATGAATACGTATAAAAAGAGAATATTTGATATTATTCAGATTGGAAATACAGAAGATATTATCAGTCGAGGATTTGATATCCTTCTGACCATTGTTATTATTTTGAATATTTCCGTTCTTTTTCTCAGTACATTTGACAAGATGGATCCTTATGCTGACATTCTGCAGTCTTTTGAAACCATTACGATCCTTATCTTCTGCATTGAATATGCCCTTCGCATCTGGACCAGCGACCTTCTCTACCCGGAAAAATCCAAAGGAAGAGCCATTCTTGCTTTTTTAGCTTCCTTTGATGGCATTGTGGATTTATTGACCATTCTGCCGTTTTTCTACCTCTCCGGATTCTCGGCATTCCGGATGTTAAGAGTGGTGCGTATCTTCCATCTGTTTCGCATCAACGCCTACTATGATTCCTTTAATGTCATCACCAGCGTTCTCTATGAGAAGAAAAACCAGATTGCTTCTTCCGTGTTCATCATCCTGGTCATCATGTTGGCCTCTTCCCTATGCATGTACAGCGTTGAACACCCAGTACAGCCGGAAGCCTTTAAAAATGCCTTCTCCGGGATCTGGTGGTCCTTGACAACCATCTTTACCGTTGGTTACGGCGACATCTATCCGATTACAGCGCTGGGTCGTTTTATGGCGGTTATCATCACCTTCTTGGGCGTCGGTGTCGTAGCCATTCCGACCGGTATCATTTCGGCGGGATTTGTCGAACAATACGCCAAGATGCAAAGAGAAGAAGAGATTCAAGCGCGGAAAAGAAGTACGATCACAGTTTATGTGGACCCGGACAGTCCTTTTTACCAACAGACCATCGGTGAAATCGAGCATGACTATCCCTTTAACATCATTGCGGTCATCCGCCAGGGGGCTGTTCTGATTCCGGCCGACCAGATCCGCATAGAAAATGGCGATACATTAATTTATATACAGATGTGAAAGATTCACATCTTTTTTTATACAAAAACTGTGCTATACTATAAAAGTTAGATAGAGCTAACTGAGGAGGGAATCATGAGCACAGACAATTTTGTAGTCATTGAAGATGTGAACAAAGGATACGGAGACAAGGAAAACCGGCAGGAAGTATTAAAACACTTAAACTTTTCCATTAAAAAAGGAGAAATCTGTGTACTTTCCGGTCCATCCGGCTCCGGGAAATCCACACTGTTAAATATCATTGGAGGGATTGATACAGCTGACAGCGGAACGATCATCATCCATGGGGACCAGTTAGGCCAGATGGATGAAAAGAGCTTGACACAGTATCGGAGAAACCATCTGGGATATGTATTTCAGATGTATAATTTGATTCCGAATCTGAATGTTAAGGAAAACATAGAGATTGGTGCTTATTTAAGCAAAGAACCGCTCGATATTAATGAATTGTTACAAACCTTGGGATTATACGATCATCGTCATAAACTACCCAATCAACTATCCGGTGGTCAGCAACAAAGAACAGCCATCGGCAGAGCCATCGTAAAAAATCCGGATATTCTTCTATGTGATGAACCAACCGGGGCTCTGGATTATCAAACATCCAAGGAAATTCTGAATCTGATCGAGGAAGTGAATCATAAATATGGAAATACCGTTATCATGGTTACCCATAATACGGCTATTCTGCAGATGGCCGATCACATCATTCATCTTCATGATGGGAAAATACGAAAAGATATTCAGAATGAAAAGAAGATTTGTGCAAAGGATCTGGAGTGGTAACCATGAAAAGTCCTTTGAGAAAACGACTGTTTCGCCTACTGAAGCAGGAATTCGGAAAATACCTGGCCATCTTTCTGTTTATGATCATTATGGTCGGCTTTGTATCCGGGGAATTTGTGGCGGGTCGCAGCATGCTACAAACCTACAATAACAGCTTCTCAACTTATAACATTGAAGACGGAAAGCTGGAACTGACGGACAAAGCGGATAAAGAACTGATCAAAACGTTGGAAAAGCATGGAATCCAGCTGTATGCCAACTTCTATAAGGATGAACCAATGGATTCCGATACGATCCGTATTTATGCCAACCGCAAGGAGATCGATAAAGTGTGTCTGATGGAAGGAAGCATGCCGAAGACCAAAAAAGAAATCGCTCTAGATCGTATGTATGCCAATAACAACGATATTCATATCGGTGATACGATTACCATCGATTCCAAAAAGCTGAAGGTTTGCGGTCTGGTCGCATTGTCCGATTACAGTACCTTGTTTGAGAAGAATACGGATATCATGTTCGATGCCCTGGACTTTGGAACCAGCATTATGACAAAAGAAGGATTTGACAGTATCCGGAACACACATATCCACTACCAATACTCCTGGTTATACAATAAGAAGCCAACAAAGGATACGGAAAAGAAAAAAGCCGATACGTTATTAGAAAAGGTCACAGAGGACACATTCTTAGCCGGCAATCCTCTGACGGATTATGTACCACAGTATCTCAATCAAGCCATTCATTTCACCGGGGATGATATTGATGACGATTCAAAGATGATGGTCATCTTCCTGTATATTCTGATTGTGATCCTTGGATTTATTTTTGCGATCACCACCAAGAATACCATCAATCAGGAAGCGACCGTCATCGGTACATTGCGTGCCTCCGGCTATTCCCGTATGGAGCTGCTTCGTCACTACATCGCTCTGCCGATCATCGTATCCGTAGCGGCTTCCATCGTCGGAAATATATTAGGTTATACGGTATTTAAAGATATTGCGGTCGCTCTGTACTACAACAGCTACAGTCTGCCTACGTATCATACAGTCTGGAATGCCAATGCGTTCTGGATGACAACGGTGATCCCGTTGATTCTCATGCTTCTTATCAATATGGGAATCATCGGAAGACTTTTGCAGCTATCGCCTTTGCGTTTTCTCCGTCACGATCTTGTCCTGCATAAACAGAAAAAAGCGATGCGATTACCAAAATGGAGCTTTTTCAACCGCTTCCGTTTACGTATTCTGCTTCAGAACAAGGCCAGCTACCTCATCCTGGTTTTGGGCTTGTTTCTGGTCAATGTCCTGATGATGTTCGGCTTTGGTTTACCACAGACTTTGAACTCTTACCAACAGACGATTGAGAATAACATGATTGCCAAATACCAGTATGTGTTAAGAATGCCATTGGAAACCGATACCAAGGACGCCGAGAAATATTGTATGCGTTCTCTGGAAACCGTGGATGGCATGCATATCGGTGAAAATGTAACAATATATGGTATCGAAAAGAACAGTAAGATGGTCAATATCGATGTTTCCGGGGATAAGATGTATATCTCGCAGGCTTTTGCCGATAAATTCGGATATAAGGAAGGCGATCGTATTACATTAAAGGAAAAATATGAAGACAAGGAATACCAGTTCACCATTGACGGCATCTATGATTATCAAAGCAGTGTTTCCATCTTTATGTCGATTTCTACTTATCGGGATCTGTTTGATGTGGATAACGATGCGTTTACCGGCTATTTCAGCAATCACAAGATCAAAGATATCGATGAAGACCAAATTGCAGGTATCATCACAAAATCGGAGATGACCAAAATATCCCGTCAGCTGGATCACTCCATGGGTGGCATGATGGATCTTGTCAATGGATTCTCTGTCCTATTGGCCTTATTGATGATTTATCTTCTGACCAAGATCATCGTGGAAAGGAATGCCAATTCCATTTCCATGGTTAAAGTATTAGGCTTTACCAACCGGGAAATCTCTTCCTTGTATTTAAGAACCTCCACCTGGGTTGTAATCCTTGGAGCTCTGGGTACATGTCATTTTGCCCTGCGAACATTAGAAAGGATATGGCTATACTATCTGCAATCTTTCAGTGGTTGGATGCCTGTTCATGTATCCGAATGGACCATTGCCAAGATTATTGCGATAAATCTGGCTGCTTATTTCCTGATCATGTGGATCGATTACAGGAAAATACAGAAAATTCCAATGCAGGAAGCATTGAAAAATGTAGGAGAATAACAAAAAGAGGTGCTTTGTGTGCACCTCTTATTTTTGATGTAGAACTTCCTCGGCCAATTTGATAAAAGCCTGTGAAGCTAATGACAAATGGGGTTTGGCATAGTAAATACCTAACGTTCTTTCATACGGCTTGGATAATTCCATCTTGATAACACCCGTTTCCTTGGCTACCATCAAAGCCGGAAGAATCGTAATACCCAGTCCCGATTCCACCAGCGAGATTATAGTCTTATCCTCTTTGCAGTAGCACTGGATATTTGGGTGGATGGCCTCTTTTCGAAGCAAAGAGCTGACATCCGTATCCACACCGACCTCCGAAGCGATAAACGGATAGTGTTCAAACGCCGATAAAGGAAACTTGTTCTGCCAATGTGCCGGAATCTCAAAGTCTTTCGGAACCACCGCATACAAAGGCTCTTTCTGGAAGGGAATAAATTCATAGTTATATTCCGGAACCTGGGACATAAAGCCGAAGTCAATGGTTTCCTCCCGAAGCCAGGAAAGAATCTGGTCAGAGTACCCTTCCCGAACATGGATCTGTATGTACGGATAGGATTTTCTAAATTCGGTAATCAGCCGTGGCAACCAGTTCTGTGCCACGCTGGAATAAGCCCCCACAGTAATCGATCCTGTGATGACACCGTGAATGGCATCCAGTGCCTCTTGGAAGTTACGGTATTGAGCGTTGGTTGCCTGTATATAAGGTAGTAAATATTTAGCCTCTGTGGATAATTGAACGCCATGGTTTAGTCGTTTTAATAACGTAACCCCTAATTCCTTCTCCAGTTTTTTGATGATATGACTGACACCCGATTGTGTATATCCCAGTCTTTGGGCACTGGCTGTTATACTTTGCGTCTTGGAAATATCTTCAAGCAATTCTAAATATTTGAGTTCCATAGTATTCTGTTAAACGCTTTCGTATTCCTTCTGTACGGCTTCATCCGCCCCGCCGGTAACCAGACTGACAACGACATTGACGATCAATGCCAGAGCAAAAGCCGGTAACAGTTCATAGATGGCCAGCACACCACCCATCGGAGCAATGATGAATTTCCAGATAAATACCATGGCTCCACCGGTAATCATTCCGAAGAAAGCGCCCCACTTATTGGACTTCTTCCAGAATAGAGCCAGCAGCATGACAGGTCCGAAGGAAGCGCCAAAGCCGGCCCAGGCGAAAGATACAATACGGAATACAGAACTATCCGGATTCCAGGCCAGGACAACGCCGATCACCGCAATGATCAATAGACTGATCCTTGAAATCTTCAACAGCTGTTTCTGATCGGCTTCCACATGGAACACACCGCTGATAATGTCATTGGATACAGAGCTGGAGGCTGCCAGAAGCTGAGAATCCGATGTGGACATCGTAGAAGCCAGGATACCGGATAATACAATGCCGGCAATTAGGGCAAAGATAAATCCACGTGTGCTCAATAAATGAGAAATCTGTACAATAATCGTTTCTGAACTGTTTCCCTCTAATACCGGGATGGCTCCGCTCTTGGATACAGCCAAACCAACAATACCGATCAAAACCGATACCGCCATAGAGATCACCACCCAGATGGAGGCTACACGACGGGATAGAGACAGTTTTTTGTCATCCTGAATTGCCATGAAACGTAACAAGATATGTGGCATACCAAAGTAACCGAGTCCCCATGCCATCGTCGAGGCAATCGTCAAGCCACTGTAGGCTACGGTGGACTGCGTCGATGGATCATAAGATTGTGTAAAGCTTAGATATCCAGCCAGGCTGCGAGCGTTGTCCATGACAACATCCATACCACCGGCTACGGAAACACCGAAGCCTAATATAATAAGCAAGGCAATGGACATGATAATACTTTGGATAAAGTCTGTCGTACTGGCAGCCAGAAAGCCTCCCATTGTCGTATACAGAATAATAACGATGGCACTGATGATCATGGCGACATGGTATTCAATGCCAAATAAACTGTTAAACAGCTTTCCACAAGCACAGAATCCACTGGCTGTATAGGGAACAAAGAATATGATAATCACAAGAGCACTGATCAATTTCAAAGCATTCTGTTTATCGTGGTAGCGATTTGTAAAAAACTCCGGAATCGTAATCGCATTCAGCTTTTCCGAATAGCGACGTAAACGTTTGGCAACGATCAGCCAGTTCAGATACGTTCCCACAGCTAATCCGATGGCCGTCCATCCGGCTTCCGCAATCCCGCTTAAATAGGCAACACCCGGCAGCCCCATCAATAACCAGCTGGACATATCCGAGGCCTCGGCACTCATGGCGGTAACCAACGGTCCTAACTGACGACCGCCTAGATAAAAATCACCCACGGTTTTGTTGCGGTCCGAAACACGATAACCAATATAGATCATGCCGCATAAATAACCGATAATCGCAATTAAAATACCAATTTGATTTAAACTCATACAACTCTCCCTTTCTTATTATGAATATTTTTAATATATATCATGAAAAATATTCATATCAGACTGATACTTATTGTAAAACCGTTCGGATAGTTTGTCAATGCGTCCTAAAAAAAAAACACTCTTGTCAGAGTGTTCTATGTTCGATAGTCCCCATTGATCTTTACATAATCGTAGGTCAGATCACATCCCCAGGCTTTTGCCTGTGTATCGCCTTGTTTCAGATCAATATCTATATAGATTTCATCAGCACTGAGAACCTTTGCGGCCAGTTCTTCGGAGAACTCCACACCAAATCCATCCCGGCAAACCTGTACCTCTCCTTGTGCCGACCTCAGTGTCACATCGACTTTTTCAATATCAAAATCCGCTTCTGCATAACCGATGGCACATAAGATCCGTCCCCAGTTCGCATCTTCTCCATACATGGCACATTTTATTAAAGGAGACCGGATCACGCTTTTTGCGATAGTGATAGCCGTATCCAGATCCGGAGCCTGGCTGCATGTGCATTCCAACATTTTGGTTGCCCCTTCCCCATCGGCTGCCAGCATCTTTGTCAGATTCATCATTACGATGTATAAAGCTTTTTTAAAGATTTCGTAATCGGCGTCTTCTTTATCGATCATCGGATTTCCAGCCAGCCCGTTGGTCATAACGATACATGTGTCATTGGTCGATTGATCTCCATCGATGCTCAAACAATTATAGGTTACCTTCACCACGTCTTTCAGCGCTTTCTGTACCAGTGGCTGGGCTACGGATACATCGCCGGTGATGAAATTCAAGGTGGTTGCCATGTTCGGATGAATCATGCCGCTTCCTTTCGCCATGCCTCCTAAACGACAAGACTTACCTTGGATCATAAATTCGACAGCTACTTCTTTTTCGATTGTATCGGTCGTCATAATCGCGTTAACGACTTTATGATTTCCATCTTTGCTCAAGCCCTTGACCAGTGCTTCCATATGTGTTTCAAACGGTTGAATGGATAATCGCTGACCGATAACCCCCGTGGAAGCTACCAGTACCTTCATTGGATCGATATGCAGTTGTTCAGCCATTAATTCACACGCTCTTTGTGCAATGTCATAGCCATCAAAGTTGCATGTATTGGCATTCTTGGAATTAACAATGACACCATACGCCTGTCCATTGGTTTTTGCCAAATGCTCCTGGCATACGATGACCGGTGCTCCCTTTACCTTGTTCTGCGTGAAAACACCCGCAGTCTGGCAAAGTGTTTCACTATAGATCATTCCCATATCGTTTTTATTTGGATCTCGATTGATACCGGCATTCAATCCATTAGCGAAAAAACCCTTGGCGGCACAAACACCACCTTCAATATACGTATACCCTTCAAAAGCCTCCATAATTTACCCTTTCCTCTCCTTTGACTTGTCAAAATTTTATGGTCTTTTCCTGAATCTGTCAATGGATGTTATATCCATCCGAATTTCTTGCACGCATGATAGATCCCATCATCCACATTGGCATCCGTTACATATTTGGCTGCCTTTTTCATGGCTGGATGGGCATTGCCCATCGCTATGGAAAACCAACGGTCATCCGTCATCACCACATCATTGGTATCGTCGCCAAAGACCACAACATCCTCCAAAGGTCCTCCGATTTCTGCCATCATGTCCAGGATCCCTTGTTTTTTCGCATCGTACTGGAAAATAAAATATTCCGGTTCAAAGCGGAGATGCCCGATCGTATTCAATAACGTCAGATTGTCTTCTTCTTCCGGTGGAATACAGATATAGAGCTTCAGGATCTTATCCACCTTGGTGATATCCAGATTCGGATCGATAAAATAACGGGTTGGTTCCTTACGTTGTCCACACTGTTGACGGAATAAGTCATCCGGTGCATAGACATCGATGGAATCATCCAGTTGTAAAAGATATCCATAACCCTTTTCATGGGCTTCCTTGGCTAATGCGATGGCCTTCTCTTTATCCAAAGGAATATTACGGATCAACTGATCATTGATAACCAGACCGCCCCCTCCACAGCAAACCATATTATGAAGACCGACATCCTCCATAAAATGAATGGATTTATAATGGGCACGCCCGGTCGCAATGGCTACAAAATGCCCGTTTTCCTGTAATTGATCCAGTGCTTTTTGTGCCGAAGGAACGATCTTTCCGGTTGAGCGGTCCGTCAATGTCCCATCGATATCAAAGAAAAAATACTTCTTTTTCATCTTCTTTCCTCCTCCATTCTCTATATACATTCAACATCTTCCTTTAAAAACGCTTCTTTCTGAGATTCTGTCAGTTCGCTTTCACAGATAACCCCATCAAAATCACGGATCTGGGCATACGCATAATTGCCTTCCATATCCAGTTTCCGATATTCCATCAACATATAGGAGCGGACACTGTGCTCCATGACAATTTTTTTGGTCATCGCCTCATCGACGCTGTGATTGTACACATTGCCTTTCTGCAGGTCGACCCCTTCCAGTCCCAGAAAGGATTTATCAAATCGGTAATTTTCTATCTGCGCATTGGCAATGGAACCGGTAAACGCATCCCACTCCCGATTGAGATTTCCTCCGATAAAGATGAAATTCCGATACTGGTTCTCAATAAAAACAGAAAGGATCTCTACCATATTTGTAACCACTTCCACCTTTTTCGATCCCTGTGCCAGCAATCGTGCCAGCTCGATATTTGTGGTGGAAAGATCCAGAAAAATCATATCCCCGTCCTCTAACAGTTCATAGGCTTTTCTGGCAATTTGTATTTTTTCCTGTGTATGTTTGCCGATTCGTTTGGAAGCCGTCAATTCATTGACACTGATTTTACTACGAATGCGCATAGCTCCACCATATGTCTTTTTCAACAATCCGTTCTTTTCCAACAGCGTCAGATCCTTTCGGATACTGTCTTCTGTCACTTCATATTTTCGTGCCAGCTCTTTTACCAGAACAGACCCGTTGATATTGACCTCTTCCACGATCGCATTTTGTCTTTCTTTTGCTAACATAATTCACCTCCCCTATAGTATATCATTTATTATTATTTATTATTAATTTTTATTAAAATAGTCATTTTTAACCATTTGTCTGTTTCTTGATCATATATAATATTATGTCCATTGAACAATATACTTTTATATTACTAAAATTATCTAACATATATCAAATGGAGGTATATTATGGATATCTTAACAAGTATAAAGCAGTTTGGTGTGGAACAAGCCATACGTCACGTTCAAAAAGACCCGAAAAACAATCTGGTCAAATTGATGGACTGGGCTGACCGATTTTCTGGTGGAGAGTTTGTCAGACAACGAAAGGATATACGTCAGGCGGTAACTGACCCCAGTCATCCATACTATGACTTTATCTACAATCAAATTCAACAGCTGGATCCGGATGTTTTGTACACATTGGCAATGAACTTCTTTGGAAATGCGGTATTAAACGGATGGAAAAAACAGGAAAAGCTTCGTCAGGAATATCAATGCAATATTCCGTGGGCTATCTTGTTGGATCCGACCTCTGCCTGCAATCTGCATTGTACCGGTTGCTGGGCGGCTGAATATGGGAATCGCTTGAACCTTTCTTTTGAAGAGATTGACAATATTATTCAGCAAGGAAAGGAACTCGGTGTTTATTTGTATATTTATACCGGAGGGGAACCTTTGGTACGTAAGAAAGATCTGATCCGTTTATGTGAAAAGCATAATGACTGTGTATTTCTCTCCTTTACCAATGGAACTTTGATCGATGAATCTTTTACGGAAGAAATGCTCCGTGTAAAGAATTTTGTTCCGGCCATCTCTCTGGAAGGTTTTGAACAAGCTACAGACGACCGGCGAGGTGAAGGTGTATATGACAAAGTCATTCAGGCAATGAATTTGCTGCAGTCCAAGCACCTTCCCTATGGCATCAGCTGTTGTTATACAAGTAAAAACTTTGAATCTATCACCTCGGAAGAATTCTACGATAAAATGATCGAGCTGGGTGCCTATTTTGTTTGGTATTTCCATTACATGCCGGTTGGAAATGACGCTTCTTTGGAATTGCTCCCTGATCCTTACCAAAGAGAAGAGACCTATCGGAGAATTCGAAAGTATCGTGCAGAAAAGCCGTTATTTGCGATGGACTTTCAAAATGACGGCGAATACGTGGGCGGTTGTATTGCCGGAGGACGGCGCTATCTTCATATCAACGCCAATGGCGATTGCGACCCTTGTGTCTTTATTCATTACTCAGATTCAAATATCCGTCAAAAAACGTTACTGGAGGTATTCCAAAGCCCTCTATTTAAAGCCTACCACGACGGACAACCGTTTAACGACAATCACTTCCGCCCATGTCCTATGTTGGAAAATCCGGAACTGCTCCGCCAGATTGTCAATAAAACCGGTGCAAGATCCACCGACCTTCAATCCCCTGAATCAGCGGAGCATCTCTGTTCCAAATGTGATGCCTATGCTTCTAATTGGAAACCGGTAGCTGACCGGTTATGGCAGGAAAGAAAGGAACAGTTAAAACAAAAACTACATTAAAAGTAAGAGATCTTCTTCCTCTCTTACTTTTTTATGGAGTTCTTTTCATCAAAAACACTCTATGTTAGAATGAATCCGTACGAAAGGAAATGTATATGGAAACCATTCAAATTCAAATTACAATGGAGAACGGCGGTGTGATGAAAGCTGAACTGTATCCGGATATTGCACCTAAAACCGTTGAAAACTTCACAAAGCTGATTAAAGAAAAATTCTATGACGGTTTGATCTTTCACCGTGTCATCAAAGGATTTATGATCCAGGGAGGCTGTCCGCAGGGAACAGGAACCGGTGGCCCGGGATATACGATCGTCGGCGAATTCTCCTCTAACGGATTCAACAACTATTTAAAACATACCAGAGGTGTGCTCTCTATGGCACGTGCCATGGATCCGAATTCGGCCGGAAGCCAGTTCTTCATCATGCACCAGGATGCCCCGCACTTAGACGGGCAGTATGCTGCTTTTGGTAAACTGACCGATGGCTATGATGTTTTGGATCAGATAGCCGAAACGAAAACAGGCTGGATGAACGACCGTCCAAAACAGGATCAAAAGATCAAAGAAATCATAATCTTATAAAAAAGATACCTTCCTTACCGTTTTCCGGTAAAGAAGGTTCTTTTTTTCATGTGATTATTCTTTTGTCGATTCTTTTTTTCAGATTTTCTGCTATTTTTCTTTCTTCTTTGTACGCATCTGAATCAAATCCTGTCTTTTGCTCTGAAATATAGACAGCACGGACAGTATCATCCTTTAATACGATTTTTAATCCTACATATACATCCGGGCCTCCAAAAAAAGTAAAGAAGGAAACCCCTCCTAATACTTGATGAGAAAAGGGATCGGTTTTTCCTTTAAAGTTTGCATCTTCATTCAATACAGAGACCTTTTTGATTTCATCGTAGGGGATGGATCCTTTGGTTCCTATCAAAACTGTAAGCTGTCGTTGATTATCATCAAACACAATACATGGATCTTTTTGATTGTTTTTCATATGATTTCTTTCCTTTCAAATAGTTACCTCTATCGGTAGCTTATTTTCAATGTGAATCTCTTTTCCTTCTTATTTGCGTATGATACTTGTGATATAAAGAATGATTTCATATGATGCAAAATTTGCTTTCTACAATATTAATATGACAATTTCAGGCTTTTAGATACCCAAAACAAATTAAAATGCACCCATATTATATTAAATAAGTATTCCTCCTTGTACGAAATACCTCGGGTCAAAGAGTATACTGGATCTAACCGAAAACCATCAAAAAAACCACCGGTCTGTGCAACAGACCGGTAGTTCTTTTCTATTTCTTTTTTCTTCTTCTTTTTTTCTGCTCCCGTAATAAAGTTCGGTCGACCATTTTTCTGACAATGTGAAGAATATCCGGTATCAAAGCCATATTACATAATAAATAAACGATATGCCCCGGTTTTAATGGCACCAGATATAACAAGCCATGGAACAAGACAACACCGCCGATAAATCCGATGGTCATGCATGCCAGCAATACCTTCCGTATATTTGTCATTGGAACACAGACCGTATACAACACACATATGGAGTTCCAGGATGCTACAATAGTACAGATTGTTGAATATTGGTCAGCTGTCATGTGCATCGGTTCTTTAAAAAGGCTGCACACGACAACGGATAAAATGACACATAAAGCGCCCGGCAAAGCACGACCAAACACTTTTTTCAAAAAGTTGCCGTAGACTCTTTCCTCGTTCGGCTCCAGCGTCAATATAAAGCCCGGTATACCGGTTCCCAACAAGGACACCATCGAAAGCTGAATAGGTTTAAACGGGTAACTGGATAGCCAGAAAATCGATATTAAAGTTAATCCCAGGGAGAAAATCGTCTTCACTAGGAACAAGGAAGCACTTCTTTGGATATTGTTGATGACAATACGCCCTTCCTTTAAGATTCTCGGCATTGTGGAGAATTGATCTTCCAGTAAAACCAGGCTGGCAACTCCTTTGGTCGCTTCCGAACCAGATCCTAACGCAATGGAACAATCCGCTTCTTTTAAAGCCATGACGTCGTTGACTCCGTCTCCGGTCATCGCTACTGTACGATTCTGGTTCTTCAAGGACAAAACCATCTGCTTTTTCTGTTCCGGTGTTACACGTCCAAATATAGAATACGTGCGGACAGCCTGGTCAATATCCTTTACCGTTGTCATGTCCACGGCTTTTCCTTTAATACCGGCTTGGGCACCTATGGCAGCTACCGTTCTGGGATCATCCCCGCTGATCACTTTGATATCCACGCCTTGTCGATAGAAATAATTCATTGTTCGCTTGATATTCGGTCGCAATACATCCTGAATACAAATCAGGCCCATCAGCTTATGATTTCCTTTTAGCTCTTCTTCTAAATAGTTCGCTTTGGCCAAAGCGATGACTCGCATACCCCGATCGGCATATTCTTCGATCCGTTCCTGGATTGCCGGATTCAGTGTGCTCATCACAAAGTTATAAGCACCGGCTACATACGCCTCGCCTGAGGAAAATATAACCCCACTGGCTTTTCTTGCACTGGAAAAAGGAATGACACGTTCAGCTTCTGTATATTCATTTCCCACGTATTCACGAATAGCCTGTGCCGTTGCGTTATCATCTTCCAAAGCTCCGTAAAAGCGCTTTAATACATCTTTTAGGACATCTTCATCCGTGATGCCCAGACCATCCAGCTGCACGACCTTCATCTTTCCTTGTGTAATCGTACCGGTCTTATCCAGGCATAATGTATCGACACGAGCTAACGTCTCAATACAATACAATTCCTGGACCAGAACTTTTCTTCGCGCCAGTTTCATCGCTCCTAATGCCAGGGCCGTACTGGTCAATAGCACCAGGCCTTCCGGAATCATCCCGATAACTGCCGCCACCGTGGATAATATAGCCGAACGCCAGGCAACGTTTCCTATTAATTGTTTTAACAACAATGCCAGTCCGGACGGAATCAATACCACCGTACTGAATTTGATAATAGCCTGAATACTGTCACGTAATTCCGAAGGAAACTGTTTCTCTCTTTTTGCGTTCTGCAGAATGGAATGAGAGTACGTTTCATTCCCTACGCTGACAACCTGGGCCTTTGCTTTTCCAGATACCACAAAGCTACCGCTCATCAGAATATCATCTTCATACTTTTCCACATTGTCACTTTCACCGGTCAATATGGATTCGTTGCACTCTACACTGCCTTCTACCACAATTGCATCCACGCTAAGCTGATCGCCGGCTTGAACAACCAGAATATCCCCTTTGACTATTCTTTTCACCGGAATCTCCAGCAGCCTGCCTTCTCGCAGGACACGTGCCTTCCGCTGATTCAGCAACGCCAGCTTATCTAGTGTCTTTTTAGAACGGATCTCCTGAAAAATACCGATTCCTGTATTGATAAATACCAGAAAAATAAACATCATATTTCGATACGAGCCTGTAACAAAGACCATCACAGCTAAAATAACATTGATGATATTAAAAAGCGTAATGGCATTATCATGAATGATCTGTGCATAGGATCGGCTGGTATCATCCATATAAACATTTGGTTTACTGCGGATAACCTCTTCTTCGTTTAATCCTGTTTTTATATTTGTATGTTTAATGATTCGTAAACTCATGGTCTTATTTTATCTCAAACATTATCAAAAAAAAAGAGACATACGTCTCATTCTGTTCGCTTATAATCCCAGATCTTTCGGCAATGTAATCTTGCGATTATCCAGCGTTCCCGATACCACTTTCACCGGTACATCTGAATACCATTCCACCAGCTGGGCATCATCCGTCGCCTGTCTTTTCTCCTGCATAGATCTTTCATAACAAGATAAAATCAGATCTGTTTTAAAACATTGCGGTGTCTGGGCATTGTACAATTCCGTTCGTAAGAGTGTTTTATACACATAACCATCTCGAACGATCTTGACGGTATCCACACTTGGCACCATCAACAAACAAGCATCCTCTGTTTCCAATGTTTGCTTCAACCGTTCAATATTCTCCCTTTCCAGATAAGGTCTGGCTGCATCGTGAATAAACACATAAGGATTGGACACATGCTTTAACGCAATATAGGCACTCTCTTGACGGGTTTTTCCTCCCTCATAGAGTTCGATTTCTTTTCTTTGCCCGTAGCGTTCCTGCATATATTCTTTGTCATCCCTGGCATACATCAAAAGAATCTGCTGACAATCCGGATCTTGTAAAAACAAATTTAAACTGGCATCCAGCACAGTATCTCCATCTCGAACTTCATAAAATACTTTATTATAAGGCAGCTGCATTCTGGTTCCTTTACCTGCCGCCAGTAAACATAAACTATATTTCATACTACGTTCCTTTCTCGGTATGTTTCTATTGTATTCACTTTGTGAAATGAATCAAATCCTTTTTACCAAAAAACGGTGCCTTTCGACACCGTTATTTGTTTTTCATATAATTATTAGTAGGGAGAGAGAAATATATGAAAGATACATTGAGCTCTTTTCTAGCTCGTCTATAATGTACACAATCAATGTGTTCAATTTTTATCAAATTCATGTGAAAACATGTGACTTTCTAATTAAATATGGTAAATTGTGTGATATGCAATTTATGCGCAACTTTTATTTCCTTTCAACATTCCGTTGCAAAAACAATATAATATCTTTATACTAGAAGTATGAATATAAAAGAAATCCTGCAAGAGTACAAACGTCAAAACCATGTTACCAATGATGTGATTGCCAATCGGCTTGGCGTCACAAAATCAACTGTATCCCGTTGGTGCAGCGGTCAGACCAAGCGTATTTCCCCGGACACCATGGAAAAGCTATCCCATCTGTTGAACCTCGACCTGGAGCAGTTGACCCGGATCAGCGAATTTGCGTTTGAAAAACCTCTTCTGGGTGTGGTCAAGGCCGGTTACGGACTATTAGCCGAGGAAAACCTAGAAGGGTATATTTCCGTCAGCGAGGATGATTATCACAAAGGAGATTATTTCCTCCGCGTAGACGGCGATTCCATGATCCATGCTAAGATCAACAATGGCGATCTTCTCTATGTCCAGGCATGTAACGATGTTCCAAGTGGAACCATCGCTGTTGTTCTGATCGAACATGAAGAAGTATCGGTGAAGCGTGTTATCAAAAAAGAAAAGTATATGTTGCTCGAAGCCGCCAATCCGGATGTGGAAACAAGAGTATATACATATAAGGAAGTTGAGCAACTGCCGGTTGAGGTGATCGGTAAAGTTCTTTATGCTCGTACCGAAATCAATTCTTAAAGATTATACTTTTTTTGATGCCTATCCCTTTATATATCGTACATACAAAATCAAGGATAAAAATCAAGCCTTGATTTTATTTTTTTTAACTGTATACTTTTCAATAGTCTTGTCAAATAGTTGAAAGTTCAACTATTTTTGAAATAGAAGAAGGAGAACGCGATGAACGTTATTAAAAGAAGCGGTGAAGAAGTCACTTTCGATATCGAAAAAATCGAAAATGCCATCCGTAAAGCCAACAAAGCGACTTTACATTCCCCGATGGAAGAAGACGATATCTTAAAAGTGGCTGAGCTTGTCACAAAAAAAATCAGTAAATTAAAAAGAAGCGCCAGTGTGGAAGAAATTCAAGATATGGTGGAAACAGAAATTATGCGAAAAAAATTCTTCCCGGTTGCACACAACTACATTACGTATCGGTATGAAAGAGCCCTGGTGCGTAAAGCCAACTCCACCGACCAGCAGATCTTAAGCCTGCTGGAAAGACAGAACGAAGAAGTAAAACAGGAAAATTCCAATAAGAACCCGTTAGTCAACAGTGTACAGCGTGACTATATGGCCGGCGAAGTTTCCAAGGATATCACCAAAAGATTCCTGTTACCACCGGATATCAGTGAAGCGCATGAGAACGGATTGATCCATTTCCATGACTCTGATTACTTTGCCCAGCATATGCACAACTGCTGCCTAGTCAATCTGGAAGATATGCTTCAAAACGGTACCGTCATTTCTGAAACCGGGATCGATAAACCACACAGCTTTACTACTGCCTGCAATATCGCCACACAGATTATTGCCCAGGTTGCCAGCAGCCAGTACGGCGGACAAAGCATCACATTGTCACATTTGGCTCCATTTGTACAGGTAAGCCGTGAAAAAGCACGAAAAGAAGTAGCTGAAGAATTTAAATCTGCTGGTATAGAGGTTTCAGAATCCAAGATCAATGATATTGCTGAAATGCGTGTACGCCGGGAAATCGAAAAAGGTGTACAAACCATTCAGTACCAAGTGATTACACTGATGACGACCAACGGACAAGCTCCGTTTGTCACTGTATTCATGTATTTAAATGAAGTGCCGGAAGGACAGACAAGAGATGACCTTGCTCTGATCATTGAAGAAATGCTGAAGCAGAGAATCCAGGGTGTTAAGAATGAAAAAGGTGTTTTCATCACCCCTGCTTTCCCGAAACTGATCTATGTTCTGGAAGAAAACAATATTCATAAAGACAGTGAGTATTACTATTTAACCGAACTGGCTGCCAAGTGTACTGCTAAACGTATGGTTCCGGACTACATTTCCGAGAAGATCCAGATGGAATTAAAAAATGGAGATGTATATCCTTGCATGGGATGCCGCTCTTTCCTGACTCCGGATACAGAAGGTCAATTCTATAAAGTCTCCGGTGCTAAAAACGATGAGCCGGGAAAACATAAATACTATGGACGTTTCAACCAGGGAGTTGTTACAATCAACCTGGTAGACGTTGCTTGCAGTTCGCAGGGAGACATGGATGCCTTCTGGAAGATCATGGATGAAAGATTGGATCTCTGCTACAGAGCTCTGATGATCCGTCATAACCGTTTATTAGGTACACCAAGTGATGTAGCTCCGATCCTTTGGCAAAATGGTGCTTTAGCTCGATTAAAGAAAGGTGAAACGATTGATAAGCTATTATTCAACAACTATTCAACCATTTCTTTAGGATATGCCGGATTATGCGAATGTGTCCGCTATATGACCGGTGTTTCCCATACAGAGCCTACAGGAACAGAATTTGGATTAAAAGTAATGAACTACCTGAATGACTGGTGTGGAAAGCGCAGAGCAGAAACAAACATTTCCTTCAGTCTGTATGGTACACCAATGGAATCTACAACCTACAAATTTGCCAAATGTCTGCAGGACCGCTTCGGCATCATCAAAGATGTAACAGATAAGAATTACATCACAAACAGCTATCATGTACATGTAACGGAAGAAATCAATGCCTTTGATAAGCTGACCTTCGAATCCCAGTTCCAGAAACTGTCTCCAGGTGGAGCTATCAGCTACGTGGAAGTACCGGACATGCAGAACAATATCGATGCAGTATTAGCCGTTATGCAGCATATTTATGAAAACATCATGTATGCTGAATTGAATACAAAGAGTGATTTCTGCCAGGTATGCGGATATAACGGTGAAATCCAGATCATTGAAGATGAAAATCACAAGCTGGTTTGGGAATGTCCAAACTGTGGTAACCGCGATCAGGAAAAACTGAACGTGGCCCGTCGTACATGCGGATACATCGGTACACAGTTCTGGAATCAAGGTCGTACACAAGAAATCAAAGAACGTGTTCTTCACCTATAAATCTATACTTGATTTTAAAGTATTTACGAGAATACATAAAATGCCTGTTTGAAGAATTCAAACGGGCGTTTTTTTGTGGTTTAAGATTCTAGTCAGCTCTATATTTCAATTCGTTAAACATTTAATTCTATATTAATTTTTAACTATAAAATTGTTATAATATATCAAAACAGCTAAATAATACTATCGAGGATTATATCGTCAATAGTTATTCAGTAACTATTGACGGGGAGATTTATTATGATAAAAGTGAATAATGTCTGCTTCGGATATCAAAAGGATGCATTGATTTTCAATCATTTAAGCTGTCTATTTCACCGAGGCTCCACATATTTGATTACAGGCAAAAATGGATCCGGTAAAACCACTTTGATTAAGCTGATCCTTGGTTTTCTCAAACCGAAAAGCGGATCGATCGATTATAGTAAAGATCTCGTAATCTCTTATTTGCCCGATTTCAACGCGTTATATGAAGATCTGTCTATCGTTGATAATATGAAATATCGCTGTGCACTTTACAATCAAAGCTATCCTGAGAAAAGAAATGAATTTGAAGAGATGTTGAAGGTATACGATTTATTCGAATCCAGGAATCAAAAAGTAAAGAGCTTATCCTTAGGGATGCGTCAAAAAACAGCACTTATCCTTACTTTCTTGATTAAGGCAGATATCTATATCATGGATGAACCGACAGGAGGGCTGGATGAAGAATCTAATCAGGAGATCATCAAACTATGTAATCAAATCAGCGACGCACATGAATCGTTGTTGATTATTGTAACGCATGATAAAGACATGATTCATAACATAAGCGGAAAGATCATAAAAATTGAGAATGGAGAGATGACCGATGTCTAGCTGGATGACCATGGTTACGAAGGAGTGGAAAGAAATCCTGGTCCAGAAAAGAACGTTATCAATCATGGCAATCAGCTTGATTGGTTTTTACTATTTACTGACAAATATCGAGATCAGCGGCTATCATTTCTTATTGGATCCACAATCCGAACTGCTCCCTTTTTTATTACTGATGTTTGGATGTGCAACCTCCGATTTTTCCTTTCGCATTATGAATCGAGAGTACGTAAATAAAACAATTGAAATCATCAAAGTATCCAGGGTATCTTTTTTCAAGTTTATGACTTCCAAAATAATTCTTCCTTATATTCTGGGGGTTTTTATATGGGGAATGCTCGGCACTTTGACCAACCGCTACTTCCTTCATTATTATGATCTGAATGTGTTTCATCCGGATATATATGTCGTCCTTTTCTGTATCCTGGTACTGTTGATTTCAAACCTAATAACAGTTCTTATCAGTCTGCGAAGCGGTCCGGTGAGTGATGAATTACGGGTCTTTAGTGGGTTGGTTCTTTTTGCCGGCGTTTATGGTCTGTATGCTCTGCTGCAAATGAACGCACCTGTCGCAATTCTTATTGGGGTTCTTGTGGTGTTATGCATGATAAAACTGAATTCTATTGTCTTTGGAAGAATTGAACGAAGTCTCACGCCGAAGACAATACACTTCTTTCCCGGTGACAATCGATCAATATTATTACAGAATGCATTCATTCACGTGATTGATCCGAAACAAATGTTTCAATTTATTATTCTGGCTTTTTCAATCCCTGTTTATCTAAGTATATATCCAGAACTAAAGGAGATAGAATGGATCGTAGACTTACTAGCTATGGTATCCATCCTAATTATCTCAAAAAAATTCTTATTCAATAATTTAATGCTGAACAAGCTTTGGAATATCAACTGCCAGATTGCGGTTTCAAAATGCGATAGTAACACCATTCTTTTATCCTATATCATTGTATTTGCGTGTCTTTCTTTAGTACCGATTTTAGTATTTATTTTAATAACCGGTATCAACGGCGCTTTGCTCTTTAAGTATTTTATCTATTCTATGTTTATAGCCTCCTTACAAATTCTTGCGTCTATGCTGGCAAGCACTCAATATGCAGGATTGTATGGGACATTAGGCATCGTAGTTTCGATTTTCTGTATTGTCTTATTCTCTATCAAGAATATTTCTGTTTTTTTGATAGTTTTATTAACCATCCTCTTACTTATAATTAACCAAAAGCTTTATAAGAGAATTATTTTTTCCTAGCTGGTTATATATCCAGGAAATTATTATTCTCGGTTCATAATTGATTCAAATAAATCAAAAAAGAGCATTGACTATGAAGATTAAAAGAGATATATTTGTCATATAAAGAGATAAATATATCTCTTTTGGAGACGAATATGAAAAAAAATAGGTTTCTTTTATTTGCTGGAATCGTTTGTGGTTGCCTCTTAGCAATATCAACGTGGTATTCTATCAGCTTTAATGAGTCTAGGTTTGTCAAAAAAATGGACTTTTCATCCTATTCCTTTCGCATTCAAGATCTGCCTATTATAATTGCGCTTATTGTATTCATATTCTATTTGCTGGTATTGATTTATACTATAATTAAAACGGCCCTTAGAGTTAGACGAGATGAGAAAAAATCGAACTACACTCGTAGAATTAATAAAAATTTTGGTTTTTTCGGTTTTTTTGGGCTATTTGGCTTTTTGGGAATATGGACCTTTCGAGAATTTGGAGTGATCTACCCTTTTTTGTTCTTTTCTTTCTTTGGTCTTTTTGGATTGTTTTACGAAGGAAAAATGTCCAATACATTAATGGATGAAATGTATATTGCCAATAAAGCTAAGGCTGAAAGCCTGGCATATAAAATTGGTTTCAATTTCATGTTTATTATCGCTGTTGCATTATGCTACATTAATTCTTTTGTAACTGATACTGAGGTACTGTTGGCGTTGCTATCCATAAGCATTTCGCTCGATCTGGCTCTATCTGTTTTTTTATCAAAGTATTTACTATACCGCTATGATTACAGCGATGCACAATGATACTATTATATTTAGATTGGTGAGATGATATTAGATGAAAGTAAAGTTTATTTGTAATTTAAAAAAGTATAGACAATTAAAAGGCATGACACAAGCACAATTAGCTGCTTGTGTAGGTGTCAGAAGAGAAACAATCATGAGATTAGAGAAAGCGGAGTATAATCCTTCGTTAAAATTAGCAATTGATATTTCAAGAACTCTTGATACTCCTATCGAAGAGTTGTTTATCTTCGATGAATAAGGATCGATGGTCCATTAGAAGAATAAGAGCTTTCAAGGATACTAACATTAATAAACTGTCTATATTCAAAGTATCGTTTAGTGCTACAAACTTAGATAATTATTATGTGGTTTATGAATTTGTTTTCACAAAATACTCATAATAATCTTACATCTATCCCCATAACCAAGACTTATAATACAAAAACTCCCCTTCATTCAATTCGGATCAGGGGAGTTTTAAGAGAGAATTAATTTATGCGTACTTCTGTCGTATTATTATCCAACAGTCCAAGGAACCGGAATCAAAGGTGTATAATCACCGGTCCAGAGGCCGAACATTGCTCCAATGATACCGATTAAAAGAATCAATCCGATACATTTTACCGGAGTCCAGCCTTTCTTCTTGATCAAGAAGAACATTAACAAGGTAATCAATAAAGGCAGTAAGCAAGGAAGGATCATATCCAGATAGTTTTGTATAATGATCGGACTTTCTCCATTGGCAATGGTGATACCCAACCGGGTTCCCCCACCATAGTTAGCAATTAGAGCACCTACCACAAATACACCTAACAATGAGGCAGCATGTGTAAATTCTTCCGCATACTCCGTCATCATGCTTACAGCTTTCATTCCTAAATTATATGACCAATACATTAATCCGTATCGGAGGGCCATCTCACATCCAAATAAGATCAGGAAATAGAGAATTGGGCCAATAATCGATCCGTTGATTGCCATATTGGCCGTCAATCCGGCTGTAATAGGTACTAATGTATACCAGAATAGAGCATCTCCTATTCCACCTAATGGTGCAGCCACAGAGATACGGACAGAGCGGATTGTCTGTACGTCCGTCTTCAACTGTTCCATCGATAACACAATACCCATGACAAATGTTACAGCGAATGGGTGTGTGTTAATAAAATCCATATTATGCGTCATAGATGTAGCCAGATCTTCTTTTTCTGTATGGATTTCTTCCAATCCCGGTAACATAGCCCACAGCCATCCACAAGACTGCATTCTTTCGTAGTTAAAGGAGGCCTGCAGCATTGTGGAACGCCAGATCATTTTTGTGAGTGCAGATTTGCTGACACGTTCCGCCGGTGTCGTATCCATATATCTGAGATTGTCTTTAGATGCCATCCGAGAATCCTCCTTCTTCTATTTTCTTCTTCATTCCGTTGATACGGAAATCATTGATTGCTATAGCGATACCGGCAAAAGCCACCAGTAACAAACAAGCGGAAGACAGTGGCTCAATATTGCCAATAACTAATGCACATACGAATCCGGCTAGCAGATAACCCCACAAATCGTTGGCCAGCATGATCTTCAATAAGATGGCAAAACCGACAAAGCGCATCATACCGCCGGCAGCGCTTAATCCTCCCATGAACCAGGAAGCATTGGCTGCTAAAGACTCCAGAGTGCCTGCCATCGCAACACCACCTACATAAGCTATCACTGCGATTACCGCAAATAAACTTCCTAAAATCATACAGGAAATAATATTGACTTTTGTGATTCCTGCCGGATCTGCAGCTTCTGCTGCTGCATCCGCACGACTCATCAAGCCGGACATTACAGTAAAAGTGATCGTTACGATATACTGACCAAAGGTCGCAAAGATCATACATGCGCCTAATGCAGCATTGATGTCCATATGGGCTTTGACGGCAAATATCATCGCAACAATACTGCCCAACACTGCGTTTGGTGGTTGTGCCCCGCCAACCGGCATATTCCCGATCATCATCAGCTCATACGTTCCACCGATAATCAAACCGGTCTGAACGTCTCCTAGGATCAATCCGATAATTGGACACGCCACAATCGGACGATAAGCGATTTCAGTCAACGAGAATTGGTCAATGGCAAAAATAAAAGTTACAATCGCTAAAAGAATAATTTCAATAACATTCATATTTCTTTCTCCAATTCTATTGATTCGTTATTTCGAAAACAATTTATTAATGTCTTCTGCAGCAAGGTCAGGAACCCGGCGAATCTCCAGTTCACAGCCCATTTCCTGCAGTTTTCTGAAGGTGGCTACATCATTGTCATCGACAGCCACACATGTAGCCACCTGTCTTTTTCCTTCTGACATATGCATATTGCCAATATTCACCTTTTTGATTGGCACACCCCCTTCTACGAGCCTCAGCACATCCTGAGGATTCTCACAAATAATCGCGATCATTTGTCTTGGACTGGCCTTGTCAATAATGGCACACGTTTTTTCGATGGAAAAAAAGCGAGTTTGTGCATATCCCGGCGCTGCCATCTTCAGCAGTCCTTGTCGCATTTTATTCTCTGCCACTGCATCGTTGGCAACCAATAATAGATTTGCTCCAACAGATCCACACCATTGGGTAGCCACTTGTCCATGAATCAAACGATTATCAATTCTTGTCAAAACAATATTAGGCATAAATCTAATACCTCCCTTCTTGCTTTCATTGTATGTATGAAACAAGTCTTTGTCTTTGCAGTTTTTATGTCCCTTTTTGTATTTTTTGTTGGAATTATGTAATTATATTTAAAATACGATAGAATGAATCCGAAGGATATATCAACTTTTTCATTCTTTTGACCTATACTAGTATTACGAGGTATCCATTATGTTTAACAAGACGTCCAGCATTGAATTTCTGAAGTATGGCCAGGTCTTTACCGACCATACCGAAAACAAAAAAAGATATGATAAAAACTTTTTGATTACTGTAAAAAATGAGGATCTGACTTATTTTTTCCAAGCTGATAATGATATCTATTTGAAAACTTTAGAAGGAATTGCCTTATTGATTGTACGCAATGAAGAAAACAAATATGAGGAATTTGTTGTACACAGAATCGTAAAAATATACAAAGGTGTCATTTTTAACTTTCTTCCTGTCAGCAATGAAGCCAAGATTGAGATTTCCTTTGTTGCCGATACCCATATAAACAGTCGCTTCTTTGAAGACGAGTATCATTATAAAAGGATCAAACCAACCGTATGTATTTATGAAGTTCTCGCTTATTATTACAACGTCCGAAGCACAAATTATGTATTTCCGGGAGAAAAGGATACATATTGGGAATTGACTTTTGTCGATAACGGAAAACTAAACACAAATATCGAAGGAAAACAGTATACCGTGGCCAACAATCAACTGATTCTTTATGCCCCTGGCCAGTTTCATAAACAAAGCACAGAGAATACAGCTTGTTCGTATTTAACAGTTTTAATGGATATGGACATCAGCGATGCCAATGCCGCCCTCATCACAAATAAAGTATTTGATGCCAATCGCAATATCCGCAGCTATATGAATCGCTTTGTGCATGCCAACGATACACATACCGGTTTTGAAGATGATCAGATGATTGCGTCCATTCATATGGTCATTCTTGAACTCTTATGTTGTACGACAAAGAAAGATGAAAAGTGTGCAAATACGCCTATGCAGCAACGCTTTGAAAACGAGCTTTTGAATGAAATCCTGATCTATATAAATGAGAACATCTATTGTTCATTTAATGTTGAAGAGCTATGCAGTCACTTTGCGATCAGTCGCAGCTCCTTACAGTCTTTGTTCAAGCATAATCTGGGGATTGCTCCAAAGGAATACATCAGCAATCTGAAGCTGGATAGAAGTAAGGTTTTGATCGGTGAAAACAAGTATACGATCTCGGAGATTTCCAACCTCTTAGGTTATTCTTCAATCCATTATTTTTCCAGGAGATTCAAACAGAAATTCAACATCAGCCCGACGGACTACGCCAATAAACTCATCAAATAAAAAGAGCCTCCGAATCCTGTTTCCTTCATTAGTTCGGAGGCATATTTTTCTTTTCACAACATTATAATTGATCTTGATGGGTAGCGAATAAGTACTCATCCAATGTATATTTTATCTTATCCTTGATCAAAGCTTCCGGATCATTTTCCAACCGGCCTTCTCTGACCTTTGTATATTGTAACGGCATGAACTGTGACAAGGCAGCCAGGTTGATCCCGTATCGGCGCAGATTGTTGATCATCTTTGTCCTAGCTGCAGCTACAGCCGGCATCGGCATATAGTAGCGGCATCGATCCGAGAATGAGAATTTCCGCTTAAACCAGATCTCATCTTCGTTTCCATGATAGTATTTCTTCCAGTACTTGTCCTCTTTCAGCATTTCCTGCTCCAGCACATCGATGAAATGTGATTTTTCCTCTTCATGCCCATGCAGGCAGACATCCTCGATATAAGCCAGTGAGAACAAGGCTTCCCGCATAGCCAGTGTCAGTCCCGGACCGACCTTTAAGATCCCTACGCCATCTTCGACCAGCTCTCTTAGTTTGTATTTGGTCTGGTAGTCCGTGGAATGGCCTTCGAATACCAGATTCGGGAATTCCTTGATGCTGGCCATCAGTTTTGCTGCTCTTTCCCGCTGGTACTCCTCACAACCGGCATCCTTTTCTTCGACCCCCGGCTGGACAACCACGGCCATGACATCCTTCCATGTTTCCTGCAGCCCCTGTTTTTCAAAGGCCTGTTCAAAAGCGGAAACCGTCGCTTTAAAGTCCTCGACCCTTGTGACCTGCATGCCGGCATTTGGATCCTGGACGCCACCTGGGATCGGTACCTCGCTTCCTACGATATAGACCGGTCGGACCGCATCCGGATGCGTCTTCAACAATTCCTGATAGGCATCCTCGCAGACACGGGCCAGCTCTGCCCCGCGTCGTGAAATGGTCTCATCGGATAACCGTGTATCCGGATCGTCATCCGCTACCTTCATGCTGGTATCGATATGGATCTTGGTGTAACCGGCTGCTACATAATCATGCAGCAGTGTCCGGGCATAGGCCATCGCTTCCTGTTCCGGTTTATCCACGACCGTCAATGGTCCCAGATGGTCGCCGCCGACAAATACGCGGCTGTGTTCAATGCCGACCTGATTGGCCAGCTGGTATACATACTCGATGAAATCGGCAGGCTTCATTCCGGTATAGCCGCCATTCTGATCGACCTGGTTGGCTGTACTTTCGATCAATACAACGCTGTTTGTTTCCTTAGCACGCTCCAGCGCCGCTTCAATGACATAGCCGTTTCCGGTACATACCGAGCAGATACCGACTGGATTGCCTTCTTTTTGTTCTTTGACTATATTTTTCAATGGGTTTTTCACAGTTTGACCTCCTTATGGGGGGATTATAGTATGAATACCTGTAGAAAAAAACAGTCCTGGTATTTAATATAAAAAGCCCATTAAAAAGGACAAACCATTTGATCAGATTCCCTCGGAAAAGTCCTCCGGCTCATCCAGACCAATGGTCAATGCTTCTTCCTCAAAACGAAGAACATGCTCCTTTCCCGTCTGAACAACCACATCTGTTAATTCTCTGAGATCTGTGATAAAAGAGCGTGCCATTACCGCTTCCGCTAACATTGCCAGGTTCGTTCCCGTTACAACTTCCACATTCTCCTTGCCCAATGTCAGCTCAACAACCGTTTTAAATGGTGAACCGCCCTGCAGATCCGTAAACACCAGGATCCCGTCACAAGCCCCCAAAGCTTTCAATCCCTCTTTCAGATCCTCTTCCAGTTCCTTCACTTCTTTTTCAAAGTTCACACACACATAATGATTCTGAGGCCCCGCAATTAATTCAATAGCGCTCGTCAGTCCTTCCGCAAACCGACCATGGCCCGTAATTAAGATTCCCAGCATTTTTTTCTCCTATTTAAAATATGGATATAGCGTTACCCCTGTAACAACCCGATTTACCTCTCCGGTAGGACACGGATTATCGGGGGTATGTCCGTTCTTCAAAGATTTAAACAGCGCAATTACCTGCGCAACCATAATATATTCTAATCCCAACAAAACATTTGGTAAATCACGATTGTTTTCAAACGTAATAAAATAATCCACCATATTGCGAATGGTATCTTTTTTGGAAGACACAACCAATATTTTATTCTCTTTTCTTTGTTCGCTCATTTCTTTAATAAGGTCTTCTTCATACTTTCTTGTATATGGATCATCACTCAAATACACAACACATAACGTCTGATCGTTGATGACCGATTTAGGTCCATGGCGAAATCCCATCGGAGAATCAAAGATGGTATCCACCTGGCCGGCATTCAGTTCACACATCTTCAATGCAGATTCCTGTGCCATCCCTTTATTGTTGTTGCTGCCTAAATATACGATCCGCTGAAAATCAAACGTATCCACGATGTTTTTAGCTTCTTTCCATGTTCCATTCAAGAAGTTTTGTGCTTTCCCGATAATTTCCTCCAACTGCTCATACATCGTATCCATTGGTTCCTTTTGAAATGCAAGCAGTGTCGCCAATAACATATTTGTATACGACGACGTCATCGCAAAGCTTTGATCATGTGTCTCCGGTGTTAAATGGATCGCATAACAGTGATCTTTTCCTTTTGCATACTGCGATAAGGCACCGTCCTTATTACAAGTGATGAATAGGTGCTGTATGTTCGTACATACGACATTGGCCACCTCTACAGCTCCCATAGATTCCGGCGAGTTGCCGCTGCGTCCATAACTTACTAACAAGGTTGGTTTTTGTCTAGACAAGTAGCTTTCCGGATCAGCTACAATATCCGTTGTCGCATACGACTTTACCTTGTAGTTATACATTCTTTGTAAATAGGGAAATATGGAATTCCCTACAAATTCACTTGTTCCTGCCCCTGTAAGAATAATGTCATAGTCTTCCTGGGAGGTGATTTTCTCAATAAAGGATCGAATTGCTTTTCTTTCCGCTTTCATTTGCTCCAAAGTTTTTTTCCATGTAGTGGGTTGTTGTAAAATCTCTTTAGCTGTCCAGTACGCTTTGTTGTCAATCCAGATTTGCTCATTTTGATTAAATAACATAATACAGTCTCCTTTTCTTCTGTTCAGTACTGATTATATTTTCAATAAAATGGTTTTCAATCTACCTGCTAATAAGTACAAAAACTTCATTAATTTGTCCCAAAGCTATAATTAAAAATGAGGTTTTCCCTGAACAAAGGTTTGAACCACACGATACGCATCGTCCAATACCACCAGATCCGCATCAAACCCTGTACAGATCCGTCCTTTTCTATCATCGATGCGTAAAGCCCGGGCCGGATTCAAAGTACAGGCATTGATCGCGTATTCAAACGGAACACCTGCCTTTTCTACAACTACTTTAAGGCCCTCATTCATTTTTAATGTACTACCTGCCAAGCCTTTTGTAGAAACTAAATGAGCTGAGCCATCGGCATAAACCTCGATCTCATTCCCTCCGAACATATGATGGCTTCCAATCGGGCACCCTTTTGCCATTAAGGAATCCGTAATCATGATGACATGGTCTTTTCCTTTCGCCATAAAATACGTGTTGAGGGCATTCACATCCGAATGATTTCCATCACAAATAACTTCTCCATAGACATCCCGGCATCGCATAGCTGCTCCGACCAGTCCGGGTTCTCTATGATGAAAAGGCGTCATCCCATTGAATACATGCGTCATGGACATCGCTCCATGCGCAATGGCCATTCTTGCCTGGGAGTACGAAGCCCCCGAGTGTCCCTGGCTCACAAGAATGCCATGGGCAGCACAATACTCTGTCAGCCGATACCCTTCATCCTGTTCACAAGCCATGGTAATGATCTTAATAAGCCCACACGCATCCTTTTGATATTCCCGGAATTCATCGAGATCCGGGCTTACACAGTATTGTTCAGGCTGTGCTCCTTTGTATTTATGATCCAGGTACGGTCCTTCTAAATGAACACCTATAATTTCTGCCCCTTCATATCCCTCCTTGACCACAGAAGCTACATTTTTTAAAGCCTTCGATAAAACCTCATGACTCTGTGTTATGGTCGTCGGACAAAGTCCGGTCACTCCTTCGGAAGGAATTTCTTTTACCCATTTTCGCAATCCTTCCGGTGTAGCATCATTGGTATCCCAGGTTCCATACCCATGGGTATGGATATCGATAAAGCCCGGTACAATACGAAGATCCCCATAGTCTGTATCCACAGCCTCTTTCCCATACTCCAGGATCCTGCCGATCTTGTGATTGTCCCACTGAATCTGTGCCGGCATAAACTGCCCTGCGATCCATACTCGTTTGCTTTGAATCCGCATCTTTTATACCTCCATCTACTCCTATTCTATCTTTGTTTGATGGATTAATCGTTGCACTATTGCATAACACTTTTATACTTTTTAGCATGCCAAGGATTATTGATCGTTTTTCTGTTACTATGACAGTATTAGAAAGGAGATTTTTGTATGCGGATCCTGTCTGTCACCATCGTCTGTGCCTTCGTCTTATTTCTAAGCATAGGGGCCATAAAAAGATATGCCTATCATCAACTCATCACACTGTTGGAAAACAAAGAATATGCCCGCTTTGATCGACTGATCGATTCTAAGCGAATGAAACTTCTGTTTCCTAAACTGGTCTTATTGGACATGAAGCTGAACGCATCTTTATTGAGACAGGATAAAGCACGATCCATCCAATGGATCGAGGAAATCTGTCACCTGCCTTTAACCTCTTCACAGAAAGAAACCTATTATTTGAAAGCTTTTAATTTCTATGTTGGAATCGAAGATAAGAAAAACAGTAAAAAATATCTGGATTTGATCCAAAAAGGATCGAATGAAAAGATGAAAGTAGAAACACGTCGAGTCTATAATATTTATATTGATAAAAATGATCATGATCTCAAGGACCTGATCAAAGAATTGGACGATATGGAAGAAGATCAGAAAGGAATCCATGAATTCCTGATTTCCAAAATCTATGCAAATAAAAAGGATCCTGTCAATGCCAGGAAATATGAACAGTTAAGTAAAGAGCATCTGGCTCTTATTGATTCCAGGACATCCGAAAAAAAGTTAGTGCATCCGACGCAGAATAAACATAAATAGGCCCGCTTGAATAGCGGGCCTATATTCTATTTATACGAATCGATAGCGTTTTGGAACAAGTCGATCAGACCTTTTGTGATAACATCCTGTGAATACGTATTCAATGTATATTCAGCAATTTCTTTGTTATCGAAGGTATCCTTTCCCTCCAGAATGCGCATCGTGGCATTGGCCAGACTTTCGGCATCTTCCATCGGTACCAGATATCCAAGCGGCGTCTTATACGTAGAATCTGTGCCTTCCACCGGTTTTAGGATGGAATCATCTTCGGCATCCTGTTCCGTATATGGTTCTTTCTTGATCACCTTTCCGGTAGTATTCATAATATCCGGGATCCCGCCGGCATTGGTTCCGATCACAGGATGCCCACAAGCCGTTCCTTCGATGACAACCAGCCCGAACGGCTCATTACGGCTCGGAATCAGGGAAACATCCGACAAGTTCTGCAGCGGACAGATGATATCCGGTCCTTTTCTTCCGACAAAATGCGTGTTTTGCAGATTCAGCTCCTTGGCTTGTTTACGCAATGGTTCATCCAAGGCACCGGAACCTACGATGATCGTCATGATATCCATTCCTTTCGCCTTGCCTTGTTCTTCATAGATCTTAGCGGCATCCAGCATCACATCGATGCCTTTGAAATCGGCAAATTTACCCACAAACAATACGAGCTTGTCATACTCTTTCGGTAATTTTCCATCCGGGGTCGCATTGGTGACCAGGGAATCGAACAACGCATCTTTATCCACCGAATCCATGACGTGGAATTTTTCCGGATTATATCCGTTTTTGATCAGAATGGCTTTATCCTTTTCTTCCGGGAACAGTCCCTGGAACAATTCTTTCTGATGCTCGGAAATAACGATAGCGGATAAGGAATTGTGTGCCGATTCTTTGGCACTCTGAACGTAGAATTCATATTTTTCCAATGCCTTATTCAGCTCTGCTTTTCTTTCCGCCGATGGATCGTCTGCCATTTCAGCTTTGATCTTATCAATTTCGCCCAGACTTCTCTGGAATCCCATCAGATCCGTACCATGCACAGTAACCACAACCGGCAGACCAAATTCAGAACAGATATTGGTAGTGATCCAGTTATGCTGGCCGTGAATGATATCCGGTTTAAAGCGTTTCACTTCTCTGCCTATGATTTCACGGAATTTGTTGCAGTAAAGCTCCACTTCTTCATTGGTTGCGTTCCAGAAGTTGGCTGTACTTTCCGTATGGGTTGTAAACATGAAATAATTGAACGGCAGCTGCCCTTCGATGATTTCCGGGTCATCGCCTTCTTTGGTGAATGGAACCAGACAACAGGTAACCCCCGGGATCTTTTTGAAGTTAGTCCGGTTATTCGCTGTGATGATCTCCACTTCATGACCGTTTTTAATATAGGATTCTGCCTGTGTCGTAATTAAAGCACCACTTCCTGCCCCTTCGGTCGGGAATGCTGTCACAATCAGTATTTTCATCGTGTCCTCTCCTTGTTCTATACTACAAAATCATCTTTTACTGACGGTTTCAACGTCCAGATCTTCATCGATCCGTTATCACTCATCGTATAATGATGCTCCTGCTCTGTCGGGTAAATACGCGCTGTAAAGACTCTTTGTCCATGGTTGGCAAAAATCTCCACGGAACAGCTGTCGATCAATATCTGCAGATGATCCAGATCCGTTTCCATCGGCATATCCAGGGTTTCAAAGACCTGCGCATTGAAATGCTTGTCCATGCCGGCTTTGGAAATCGTAAATGTCTTGTTCTCCGCTTGATAGTGCATTGTAAATCCACCGGTTCCGTCTTCCTTTGTGAACAAATTCAAATCAAAATCGCCTGGTTTTACATCAACCTGCAATTCGCAAACCTTTGGCAGCTTGCCTTCCGGTTTGATCTCTTCATCGCGCAGGCCCTGGATGGCTGCCAATGGAGTCTGTACCAGTTTGCCATCCACTAAACGCAGTTCATGCGGAACACTCATACTTCCTTCCCAGTCTTCTTCTTCGGTCGGATAGTGGTTATCCGGCAGACCGATCCACGCAATCAGAATGGCTGTATCCGGATCGGCTACATTGGCGGCAAACTGTGCTGCATAGAAATCAAAACCAAAGTCAAGGAATTCATAATCCTGCTCCGGCGTAAAAGTCAATGTTTCATAGTCCATCGAGCCGATCATGTAGATGTTATGGTTGGTGCTTTCTCCTCTTCCCGGCAGCTTTGTATACTGTGGAGAGAAGATCAATACATCCTTGCCGCTGATATTCACGATACATGGACATTCCCACATACCGCCGAAGTCTTCAAATCCAGGTACCTTTAGTTCACCGGCAAACTCCCATCCTTTTAACAGTTCTTTGGATTTATAGATCAATGCGCGTCCTTGCAGAGCCTGATTCTGGGCGCCAATAAAGATGTAATAGGTTTCGTCTTTTTTATTGTAGACGATTTTCGGATCTCGTTGATGCTCTGTATAATCCGGGCGAGGTCCAAACAACGGTTCCGGCAGCTTTTCGGCTTTTCCCTCGGCATTTAATACCGCTGCGCACGTATACGGTGTACGTGTCCAGTCTTCATCCCGGTGGTTTCCTGTATAGAAGAGATACAAGTCATCTTTATACGCAAAGGCAGAGCCGGAATGGGTTCCTCTATTATCGTAAATCGTATCCGGTTTCAGTCCCACACCTTCATTTTTCCAATGTACCAGATCGGTCGAACTGACATGATACCAGTATTTCAATCCGTGCACGGCCCCCCATGGACACCATTGATAGTAAAGATGCCAGACACCTTTGTAGTATCCAAATCCGTTCGGATCACTGGATAGTCCGGTAACCGGCTGCACGTGGAAGGTCTGTCGATAGCTGGAAGCTGCATTCCTTACGTGCAGATCCGCAATCTCATCCGCGCTGTGCAAAACACGATAACGCTCTTCGCGAGTCCATTCTTTCATATTATTTTTCTCCTTATATTGTCTATTTCTATTTTAAGTGAGAACGCAAAAAATAACAATCGAATCACGGGCTATCCTGCATGATTCCATAAAAAAAGAGCCAAAGGTTGGCTCCATTTGACTATTGATACGGATCGGTATAATACAATGATGGATCGGTATACGACTGATCCCCCATGACCGGTGCCGAATAGATTTCGTTTCCTTCTGTGTCCGTAGCCGGTGTATCGTAGGCTGAGTAATCCTGTGACCAGTCATAATAGTATGTATTATTATTGGTGGTGGTGCTGTTGTTGGTGGTTGTCGTACTGCCTGAGCTCTGGCTGTTAGCACCACTGTCCACCGTTGTTCCGACCCGGACAGTGAAATCGTAAACACTCTCATTGTCATAGATATCCGTGGCAACTGCCTGGGCTTTATATTCTCCCGTTTTATCAAAACGGACGTCGTTGGTTTTAAAACGAAGCTTCAGATTGGATAGATCCTGCGCTTCAAAGTCCGCATAGAAATTATGACTACCTCCCTTTAATCCAAGTTCCACGACATCTGTGGTAATGGTAAAGGTTGGTGGCGTTGTGTCCTGTACATTGATCATTAAAGTTTTATTTTGTGTTTCACCATTCACTTCAAAGCTCAACGGTACTTCATATTCTCCTACTGCAGGATACGATTCTCCTTCCTGCATAGCCACAGTTGAAGTATCCACCTTGATCGTATCATAGATAGAGGCATCTTCTGTATCCAGAAGGTCTTCGTTCTTTAATTTCAGCGGATCTCCAAATTCGATATTGATCGTATCTTTTTTCAGTTCCGGCACTTTCTTCTCTATTACCTTTGAACAAGCGGTAAGACTAAGACAAGCAGCCAGTATAAACAATAATTTTCCCTTCATTCTTTTACTATCCTCTTACTTTCCCTTATCAAAACCATAAACTTCTTATTAAAGAATTTCAACTGTTTACCACAAAAAATATAGCTTTTCATTGAAATCTTTCTTCCTTTTTGTCATCATAGGTATACGTCTTAAAGGAGGAATGACCAATGTATTATGGAGCCATTAAAAAATACGATGTTGCCAACGGCGAAGGCGTTCGCATCAGTCTGTTCGTATCCGGATGTACAAATGCCTGCGAAGATTGTTTTCAACCGGAAACGTGGGACTTCCGATATGGATCTGTCTATACAAAAGAGACAGAAAAGGAAATCCTTGCTTTTCTGGTCAATTCCTTCTGTGCCGGCTTGTCCTTATTAGGTGGCGATCCCTTTGAAATCGCCAACCAGAGAGAAGTCGTCAAGCTATGTAAAAAAGCCAAAGAACATCATCCGGAAAAAAACATCTGGGCCTGGACCGGCTTTCTGCTGGATCAAGACCTGTTGGAAGGCGGAAAACGCCATTGTGAAGTAACGGACGAGCTTCTATCCTATATCGATGTACTGGTGGATGGTCCCTTCATGAAAGACCAAAAGAATCTGTCTCTGGCTTTCCGCGGGTCAGAAAACCAACGTGTGATCGACGTTAAGAAAAGCCTTCAACAACAGGATATTGTCCTTTATCTTCCATAAAAGAGATTATGTTTCATCGGGTTTTTGTCCGTCATGCGCTTGCCAGGCACATTCTGTCACCCGCATGTCCGTAAAAACGGCTGTAAAGCTTGAATTCTCCGGACTGCAGGCATACACGCCGAAATGGATCGTTCCCTTTCCTTTCCACAGATGACAGACTCTCATTTGCGAAAAGGACAGTCCGTCTTGTGAACATTCAATACAGTAATCATCCTGGCGACGGCTTAAACGATACCACATCGTTTTTTGATCGGTCGATATTTCTGTGGTCGCCCAATCCGAATATCCATGATTGGTCACGACAGAGCCAAGGTGTTGAAACTGTTCGTTTTCATATTCCACCGATGCCTTCAGCCAGTTTTCGGCATCCTGATACAGGACGATACCACATTGGTCAAAGCGATGATGGCTGCCGGTATAATCTGTTTTTACAATAAAGCTGAAATATTCACGATCCGTTTCCATTTGCAGCAACGGGGCATTATCATTGCGAAAATGATAATACGTTCGCTGCCATAAATCCGTGTTCGGTTCCGTGGTGATGGTTATTTTATCGGTATCGATTGTATATATCTTCGGTTCCCGGGTCCATTTCCAGTTCACAGGTACCTCCTTTTTCCATGCATCTAATTTAATTATATCTTACTTAACAAATTTTAGTAACTGGTTGCCCATATCGGTCATTTTTAACCCCATTTATATACTGCTAAACGGTTATTCATATGTTTTCCGATTATCGCAAACAGTTTCCCCCGGATGGTATACTTTTTCATTTCTTCATTGTAACTTGTCTCTGAAACAAGCTCTATCCTGGATTCTAAGTCCAAATACTCTTTTCCGGATTTCGTTCCCCAGCCAAAGGTCGCATTTGTATGCTTCACGGCATCATGGTGTTTACTGTTTTTTTCCAAAATCGGTGAGTGCAATTCAGCCAGTAAATAACCGCGAGGAAAACAGTCACACAACATATGCAGACATGTCTGTACCTGCTCCTTCGAAAAGTATTCCAGGACCCCTTCCATCACAACAATATACATATCTGCCTTAGGAATTGCGGACGTCCAGCTTCCATCCAGGGCATTTCCTTCCATCATGGTGCACCTGTCTTTATCCTCAAACACCTTTCGACGAACCTCGATCTGATCTGGAAGATCCACGTCGAACCATTGGATACGGCCATTATCTACTTGTGAAAACTTGTCATCGAACCCACAGCCCAGATTGATGCACACAGCCTCCGGGTATGCATGGATCAAAGCTCGCAGTTGATTGCGAAACAGGATCGTTCTGGCTACCACACCCTCATGGGAAAGGAAGGGATCATATTTGCTGACATCCACACCAAGCGTGTCGATGATTTCCTTAGCTTTCAAATCGATAATTCGGGGATTCGGCCGACTGGTTTCACTTGCTTTGATTGCCAGTGGGATCAATGCCGTTTCCTGTATATCGCCAAATTTTAAATCCATATTGCTACCTCCTGTTGAAGTATTAGCATTATCTAACTTATCTTGTGTTATTATACCCCGTCCAAGCGGGGTATGTCTAATGATGTATTTTATATCTTTAGTCTTTGATCAAATGTACGATTCCATGGGATTGTACAACTTCATAAAAGTGGTTCATTTCTTCTTTGGTAAACATCTTTTGTTTCCCCAAAGGATATTCTTTCTCCACCAGCTCATATTTCGATTCCGCTAACGGATTATAGTTCAACAATTCATAACTTACCTTTGGGTATATACCGGATATATATTCAGCAATACTGGCAAGGTTGTCCTCTGTTGCGGTATATCCGGGAATCAAAGGAGTTCGAATGATCACTTTATCTTTGTGCTCACTCTGCAGGACCCATTGAATATTTTTCAGGATCTGCTCATTCTCTACACCGGTTGCTTGTTTATGAAGTTTTGAATCAAACAGCTTACAATCTATATATACTTGATCCAGATTTTCCATCACCCTTTTCACCAGATCCAAGGGGGCATAAACCGTTGTTTCCAAGGCTGTATGGATTCCCTCCTTCTGGCATCGTTTCAATACCTCCACCAGGAAATCCTTCTGCATCAAGGGCTCGCCGCCGGAAAATGTCACGCCCCCTCCATGACGGAAGAAAACCATATCCTCTTTGATCTTATCCACCAACGTGTCCACATCATACCAGGTGCTGTCATAGCGGATAGCCCCGGATGGACATGCTTGGATGACAGGATCAAAATTTTCAAAGGTCAGATCAAACCAGGGACGATCGTCCTTGTATACAATTTGTCCTTTTTGAGCCACCTGCTCACAACGGCGACAGTGAATACAGCTGCTTTTAAAGTACAATGGCCGCCGGCTCATTGTAAGCCCCTCAGGGTTCTGGCACCATTTGCAGCGAAGTGGACACCCTTTGAAAAAGACGGTCGTACGGATGCCTGCACCATCATGTACCGCAAACCGCTTTATATCGAATACCAGAGCTTTAGATGTCTTCATACGCTGTTCTTTCAATGATCTCATCCTGCAGCTTTTCAGCCAGCTCCACAAAGTAGGCCGTATAACCGGCTACCCGGATCGTCAGAGAACGATGGCGTTCCGGATGGATCTTGGCATCCAGAAGATCTTCTCGATTTACGACATTGAACTGAATGTGCGGCACCTCCAGATCCACAAAAGCACGCAGGAAGTTTTCAAACTTCATCCGGCCGGTTTCTGTCTGGAAGAACGATGGTAAGAACTTCATATTCAGCAGCCCGCCATTGGTTGTATAGGAGTCCTTCATCCGGGATACTGATTTTAAGACCGCCGTCGGTCCGGTAACATCTCTTCCATAGACAGGAGACAAACCACCATCCGCCAGGGGATCGCCGGCATTCCTTCCATCCGGGCTGGCTCCGACATTTTCACCCATCGGTACATGCGCGCTGACTGTATACATTCCGGTATGGAATGGCCCGCCACGATAATTTGTATATTCCTTCATCCGTTTACGGAAATAACCGGCCCATTTGGAACCTAGCTGATCGACCCACTGTACGTCGTTTCCGTATTTCGGCACTTTATGGATCAACATGGTCTGTAAAATTTCATACCCTTTAAAATCGGCTCGTAACGCTTCCAGCAACTGCCTGCCGGATACTTCTTTCTCTTCATAGACCAGCTGCTTGATGGCAGCCAAAGAGTCGGCCAAATTGGCTACCTGAATCATTTGTATACCCGATAGGTTATAATGTGCGCCTCCTTTTGTCACATCCAAACCTTTTTCCATACAATCATTGATCACGCAGGACAAGAAAGCTGTCGGCAGATACGCTTGATGGGCTTTCTCTACCACCACTTCCGCTTTCATCATCTCTTCAATAAAATAATCGACTTGTTTACGGAAAGCCTGTTCGAGTTCTTCGAACGAGTGATAGGTATCCAGTCCGCCTAGATCCAATCCGATCTTCTGCTTTGTCAGCAGACAGACGCCATGGTTCAGCGTTAATTCCAGGGCTTTGTTCAAGTTGAACATCGCCGCATCCGACCACCCCAGATTGTTTCCCTGGGTTGTCAGTTCCACACAGCCGACAATGGCATAATCGTACGCATCTTTTCTGGCGATACCCAGATCTTTGATCATCGTTTCCATGATGGCTTCATCGTTAAAGAACTGTGGCATCCCGCTTCCTTTGGCCACAACCTTGATTGCCTGCTGCATCAGCTCATGACTCGAATTCTTATTCAGACGAACGCTTAGATTTGGCTGTGGCAGGCCGATATCGTATTGTGCCTGCAACAGCAGCATTGATAAGTCATTGTATGTATCTTTTCCGTTTTCATCCACACCGCCAACCGCGATGTTGAAGCCGATCGGAAAGCCGGCAAAGTATTTTGCGCTGTTCTGATTGCGCATATAGACGATCTGATTAAATTTCAACCATAAACATTCCAGGATCTCCAAAGCTTTTTCTTTTGTCAACTGTCCGCTTTCCATCTCTTTTTCATAATATGGATACAGATACCGGTCCATCCGTCCCGGTGAAAAGCTGGACGCATTGGATTCCATCTGCAGGATCACAAACAAAAACCAGATGGACTGCACCGCTTCATGAAAGCTCTGGGCCGGCCGTACAGCCAGATTTCGGCAGTTCGAAGCCACATCTTGTAAAGAAGCTCTGTATTTGGCCGGAACATCATGGATCATCGCATCGATCTGATCCGCATACCGAACCATAAAATGACAGGATGCCTCCATCACGATGTCACAGCATGTATAAAACTCTTTTTGCCCGGCATCACACGTTTCCAGATGATCCAAAGCCTCTTTCCGGATACCGGAAGGTCCTTTTTCCAGCCAAAGACGGACATCCGGACAAATATGACCCTGTGCATGATCTTTCTGATTGATCTTCACAACTTTGGCGATCGCCGCTATTCTTTCTCCATATTCCCGAACGATCCCCGCCTCCAACGAGCGCTCTTTCCAATACGGATAGATGGTTTCCCGGAACTCTTTGATATCCTCTTCTTTGACCAGAAACCGATCCTGCGGACGTGTTGGCAAGGTTTCGAATTCCCGATTGACCCAGGAACAGCCACTTTCCGGAAACACCACGCCGTAACGAACACCCTTTGTACGATTTCCTACCACAAGCTCTTCCGGTTCTATACCGATTTCTATTTCCTCCAATGAAGCTTTCAGCGACAAAGCTCGTTTCATCGGAATGCTCAACTCTTCGTTTTCTTTATATACTCTGGTTATGATACGCGCCTGCTCAATGGATGCATAGCGAGGTTCTTGTAACATTTTGTCTTTTAATATCTGGATCCGGTTCATATACGTACTCCTTTTTCTCTACCTTTATTATAAACAAGCGAAGAAATAATTCAATAAAATATTATCGTTCATTATCGTTTTTTATTGTTTCTGTTATTGTTTTTGTGAAGTCATCTGTGTGTGCGTACATATAGCTGCCTTCAAAGTGAAGCTTCTCACTCTCCATCACCAGATAGGCTTTTCCGGATTGAGACAATGCGGTTTTCTTTGTCAATCCGTCCTCCATACTATAGGAATAGACTCCCTTGTCTTCTTCATGCACGGCAACTGTGCTTAGAAAAGACACATCAAAATGATACTTCATCAGTTGATCGATCACATAGGTACCGATAAACCCATCTCTGGATGGATTAAAGGTGCCGCCAATAAACACAAAAGACCCTTCCCATTGACAGAATATATCAATCAGATCGATCATACTGGTCACAACCGTACAGAGAATATTTCTCTCTACGATCAATCGGGCAATCTCTATAGAGATCGTAGATATATCCAGATAGACCGTCTGTCCCGGTTCTATGTATTCCACTGCCTGTAGAGCTATTTCTTTTTTTTGCCTGGTTCGTACATTTTTTCTGTCCTTGACCCGGATCCTGTCAAACGTCTGACGCACCGGAATAGCTCCCCCGTGGATCCGTTTACACTGGTTGTTTTTTTCCAAAATATTCAGATCTTTACGAATACAGTCCTGGGTCACCTTGAATTCTTTGGCTAACAACTGTACCGATACCTTTCCTTCCAGATCGAGCTTTCTTAAAATCTGTTCATGTCTTTCATGCTGCAGCATAGTATCACCTCATCCTCATTATTACAGATAAACAATAATTTTCAATAAAAAACACGTAAAAAGAGCCTGACATTAGTCAAGCTCGTCAATGACAATATTGGCAATTTCAATCAGCCCTTCTTTATCCTTGGAGGCTGCCACGCCGTAAAACTGTGTCGCAAACCGGTCATCGAGAATCTTCCGGTCTTCTTGCATATAACCTTCCAGAATCGTTACATCGACAGAGAACACATCAATATTTCCTCTTGTCAGCTCCTCGCTCAGTTCATCGTATGTACGATAGGATACAAAGCGAGGGGAGATCTTGATTCCATGATTCTGCAGATATTTGATGAAATCCTCTCTTGTTGTGGAATTGGTCATGACACCGATCGTCTTCCCATCCAGATCCATGACCGAACGGATCCTTTCTTCCGATAAGGTGCTGTCATCGGTCCGATTGGAATTGACCATCAATCCGATGGAGCTTTTCCAGTAGCTGTCCGAGAAGTTCACCACTTCTTTTCGGGCATCTGTAATCGTATAGGTTGCGATCACATAATCCACCTGGTCCGAAGTCAGAACAAGCTCTCTGTTTTCCACTTCCACCGGTTCAAAATGCACCAGTTCTTTTTCTTTGGCTTGTTCCACGCTCACATCAAAGATCTTCGCTGCAATCCCATAGGCTATATCAATTTCCATACCCTCATACGTATTGGTTTCCGGATTCAGATATCCAAAGCCCGGCACATCGTTTTTACAAGCTACGCGCAGATATCCGCGGTCAATAATGGCCTGAACATCTTCTGTTATAACCACTTCCTGTGGTTTTTTTTCTTTTTCATTCGAAGTATTGTTCGTAGAAGTACTGCAGGCAGCCAGGCATAATGCAAAGAGCAAAACTGCAATTTTTTTGAACATACACGCTCCTTTTATGATTTTTCAAAGATATTGCGGTCCAAAGCTTTGTTTTGATGGGCCACAATGGTCGTACATACTGCATCTCCGGTAATATTTACAGCCGTACGCAGCATATCCAGAATACGGTCGATTCCCATGATCAGTGCAATTCCTTCCGTTGGCAGACCGACGGAAGTCAATACCATAGACAAGGTGATCAAACCTACGCTCGGCACGCCGGCCGTTCCGATGGAAGCCAGTGTGGCTGTTGCGATAACGGTTGCTATATTCCCCAAAGTCAGCGGCATTCCATATACCTGCGAAATAAAGATGACCGCAACCCCCTGCATAATGGCTGTACCGTCCATATTGATCGTCGCACCTAAAGGAATTGTAAATGACGAGATCTTCTTTGATACACCCATCTTCGTGTTCAATGTATCGATAGACATTGGGATGGTCGCATTGCTGGTTGCTGTCGTAAACGCAAACATCATTACCGGGAAGAATTTCTTAATGAACTTGGCCGGATTCAGACGCGTAAAGATAAACAATAAAATCTGATATACAAGGAAACATTGAATGGCCAGAGCCAGTGTAACAGATAACATATACTTCAACATTGGCAAGAAGGCATCAAACCCAATTTCGGCAAATGTCTTACAGATCAGACAGAATACGCCAACCGGGGCTGCACTCATTACAGCCATAGTCATTTCCATCATTACATCGTTAAATTGACTGAAGAAGTTAGCCACAGTGCTGGCTTTATTTCCGAGTTTGGCCAGCATGATACCGATAAACAACGCAAAGACAATGATCGGAAGCATATCCCCATTTGCCAATGAATTGATTGGGTTTTTCGGTATGATATTCAATAATGTGTCAACAAAATTAGTCGCTTCCGCTACCGTTACTTCCGAAGATTGTACCGCATCCAATGTAATGCCGATTCCCGGGTCAATAACAGAGGCAAGACCTAAAGCGACAGCTACCGCAATCGCTGTGGTAAACAAATAGAATATAATGGTTCGTACGCCGACCCTTCCTAAGGTTTTGGTATCGCCGATAGCCATACTTCCACAGATCAAAGAGCAGAAAACCAAAGGAACGACCAACATCTGCATCAAACGAATAAAGCCTTGTCCGACCACATACAGAACGCCATTGATCAGGACCGTGTCCTTAACATAGCCGTCCGGCACAAAATAATGCATCAAAACTCCCAATACAGCACCAGACAATAAAGATATAAAGATCTTTGTCGATAAGTTCAATTTCTTCTTATTCAATGATATACCCTCCCTTTTGCTTCAATGTATCCAGATACGCTTTTAACGCAACCTTCCAGTCACATGGTTCCGGTACGCCATCCAAGCGTAACATCATATTATCCAAAACAGAGTACACCGGGCGGCAGTCATCAGCTTCTGAAATCGGAACGACCTCGATATCAGATCCCATATCTTTAACGATTTCACGGGCCAATTCATAACGTGAACAAGATCCCTTGCATACCGCATGATAGATTCCGTTCAGATCGTTTTCCACAAATTCCATAACAACCTTTGCCAGCTCGGTCGCACTAGTTGGGCTGGAAAACTGATTGATGGAAGCACGGAACGGTACATTGTCTTTCACTGCACGCATCACCTGATCCACATAATCTTTTCCGGTGCCATAAACCCAGGAGCTTCTAAGAATCACAAAGTTGTTGGTCATGGAAAGAATGAACTGCTCTCCGGCCAGCTTTGATTTTCCGTAGATCGTTCTTGGTTTGACATAATCAAATTCATTTAATGGTTCATTCTCTTTTCCCGAGAATACATCATCGGTCGACAGCTGGATCAACTTACATGACATATAATTTGCTTCTGTCGCCAGATTTCGTGCTCCTAGTGAATTGACACGATAGGCTTCATCCGGATCATCCATACATTCTTGCAGATCAGTAATAGCTGCACAATTGATGACGACATCCGGACGATTTCTTTGCATATACATCCTGACCTGTTCAGGGGACGCAACATCAACTTCTTCTTTCCCCGTCATAAACAGTTCATATTTCCCTGTATTCATCAGTTTTTGTAAAGCCGTACCCAAATGGCCATAGGCTCCACATATCCAGATTTTCTTCATATAGCATTCTCCTCCTATTAAAAATTAACTTAACTTATCTATTTCAGTTTCTCATGGTCTTATAAAAAACACAAATAATTCAACAGTCTTTCTCTATAATATCAATAAATATTCTGCTTCTATGATTCCGTATCTTCAGCCGGCACTGTACGAATCGTTATAGAACCATTCGTTTTATTCTTCCGGATCTCTACATTCAACATATAATCTCCTGGTTTCACTTCGTATTCCTCAGAACCGGATCGATTGACTGTCACCTCCAGCTCGGCATCCGCATCATCCATTTTATCCGTATCGGGATCCTCATCTGAATCTGACGATCCAATCAATTCAATTTCAACTTCACCATTATCCATAGTAGATTCAAAGACCACTTTTTCGCCATTTCCAACTGTAAGTATTCCAGTCGTGCTCTCTATGTCCTCGGATGCATTCTCCATAACGATCTTCGCTTCCTTTTCATTTACTGCATCGACCATTAACGTGCCTCCTGTCTCTGTGCATCCAGTCAATGCCAGGGCAAAAGCTGTCACCAGCCATATCGTTTTTCTTTTCATCCCAGATCCTCCTATTGTATTAAAAAATATTATCGTTAATCCTATTATAACGAAAAAAAGCTTACTGACAAAATCAGTAAGCGAATAATCAAATTGTTTTCGGATGATCTTTTCGATAGCGTTCCACTAAGGACGGACCCTCTTTATGACTGCAAATTTTTCCACATTTGGCACACTCTTCCTGACAAGCCCCATGTTTTCTTACATAAGATACAGCCCCTATGAAACAAATCGCAAGAATAGCCGATACAAGAATGGTTGCCATAACTATCCTTTCTAGGCTTTTTCCTTATAAGCCGGACGGAAAATAAAGTACAGAGCAGCTGCTAAGATAACCAATGCAGCAATTGTTCCGATTCCAAAGGAGCCACCATAGAACAGCCAATTTCCCAACTGATATATAACCAGGGACAAACAATAGCCCAAAGCCAGCTGGTAACCAATCGCAATCCAGCCCCATTTTTTAGAGCCCATTTCACGCATTGTTGCGGCAATAGCTGCCACACACGGTGGGTCGAACAAATTCATGGTCATAAATGACAATGCTGCAATCGGTGTAAACAAGCTTGTGATGCCTTTGCTGCCAGCTAACATCGCAACGGTGGAAGCTGCCGTTTCCTTGGCCATTTCTGCCGTAACAACGGCCACAGCTCCCTGCCATGTGCCAAAGCCAAGCGGAGCAAAGATCCACGCAAATAAATGACCAATGGAAGCCAGAATGCTTTGATCCAGTTCGGTTTCCGGATCCAGCAGCTGGAAGCTCCAACTGAAGCTCTGCAGGAACCAAACGACTACACAGATCGCAAAAATAATGGTTCCGGCTTTAATAATGAAGTGTTTGCCACGTTCCCATACACGAATCGCCACATTTCGTAAGCTTGGCATGTGGTACGCCGGCAGCTCCATCACAAACGGCGCCGGATCTCCCGCAAATAATCGCGTTTTCTTAAGGGCTATACCAGATAAGATGATAATCGCAAAGCTTAAGATCCACATGCCCCAGGCAACCCATACATTTCCATGGAAGAATGCACTGGTGATCATCGCAATGATCTCGGTCTTGGCCGCGCATGGAATAAACGTACATAACAGGATCGTCATACGACGGTCTTTTTCATTTTCGATCGTACGTGTTCCCATAACCGCCGGTACACCACATCCTGTACCGATCAGGATCGGAATGAAGCTCTTTCCTGATAAACCAAAACGACGGAAGATACGGTCCAGGATAAAAGCGATACGGGACATATATCCACAATCCTCTAAAATTGCCAGGAATAAGAATACCAACAGAATCTGTGGTACAAAACCTAATACCGTACCAACACCACCGATGATACCATCGACAATCAAACTTGTCAGCCATCCGGCCAGTCCGATATTTTCACAGAAAGAGGTAACAGCTGTCGGTACGATTTCTCCGAAGAGGACATCGTTGGTCCAGTCTGTCATCCATGTTCCCACTGTCGATACGGAAATATAGTACATCAACCAGATAATTGCCAGGAAGATCGGCAAAGCCAGGATCCGGTTGGTAACGATCTTATCGATCTTATCAGAAGTGGATAGCTCTGTCTTCGCACGGCCTTTTACCACGCTGGCATCCACAATTCTTGAAATATATTCGTAACGTTGTCCGGTGATAATACTTTCCGAATCATCATCCATTTCTTTCTCACAGTCAACGATATGTGTTTCCACATGATCCAGAATTTCTTTGGACAAGCCCATTTCAGCAATCGCCTTTTCATCTCTTTCAAAGACCTTGACCGCAAACCAGCGCAGTCCCTTCATACCCACGGTGTTTTCAATCGATTCTTCAATGTGGGCAATGGCATGTTCCACCGACCCGGTAAATACGTGTGGGTTCTGTTGGTTCGGTCTTCCGGCTTTCGCCAGTTCCATGGCTACTTCAGCTGCCTGCTGTGAACCTTCCCCTTTTAAAGCGCTGATTTCGATTACTTTGCATCCCAAAGCCTGTTCCAGCTTTGGCACATCAATTGTGTCACCATTTTTACGAACAAGGTCGATCATATTGACGGCGACAACCATGGGAATATCCAGTTCCAACAACTGGGTTGTCAGATACAGGTTACGCTCAATATTGGTTCCATCCACAATATTGATGATCGCATCCGGTTGTTCATTCACCAGATACTGACGTGCCACTACTTCTTCCAGACTATACGGAGACAAGGAATAAATACCCGGTAAATCCTGGATAATGACCTCTTTATTTCCTTTTAATCTTCCATCTTTCTTTTCAACCGTAACACCCGGCCAGTTTCCTACATATTGGGAACTGCCTGTCAGCGCATTGAACAGCGTTGTCTTTCCACTGTTCGGATTTCCCGCTAAAGCGATTTTCATATACTTCTTCCTTCCCTTTACTTATTCCACTTCAATAAATTCTGCATCGGCTTTCCGGATCGATAATTCATATCCTCTTACCGTCAATTCAATCGGATCGCCTAATGGAGCAACCTTACGAACAGTAATTTCGACTCCTTTAGTGATCCCCATATCCATGATGCGTCGCTTCGTCGCTCCGACACCTGTCAATTTTTTTACTTTGACTGTACTTCCTACACTCGCTTCTCTTAATGTCATATTCCTTCCTCCTATACCATTATGCGTTGTGCTAGGGATCGGTCCAAGGCCAGACGTACCCCTTTGACCTCCACGATTAGATTGCCGTCTACCTTTTGGATGACCTTCAATTCGGCTCCTTCCACAAATCCCAGATTTGCCAGATGATTACGAACATCATCTTTTCCTGTAATCCGTTTTACGCAATAAAGCGTATTTACTTCCGCAAAAATGATTGGCATACGACCTCCTATAAGTTTTAGTTAACTTTATTAGCTAGTTCTAACATAGTTAATTTTAGTTAATTGTAGAGGATTGTCAACCAAAAAAATTGATTTCATTCTATTTTGATTTATAATTAATGCGATAAGTTATATATAATTAACAAGGAGAGAATATATGATAAATGTTATTGTCATCATAGTGATTGCTGTCGGTGTACTCTATGGGATCAAGAAAATGCGTAAGGATGCCACCGAAGGGTGTTGTTCCCCTGTGGAAACCGTAAAAAAGACAAAAGTCGAAGATACAGACCTTTCCCATTATCCTTATTCCCAAAGCTTTATAGTAGAAGATATGCACTGTTCCAATTGTAAGACACGGATAGAAAACGCCATAGCTTCACAAGACGGTTGTATTGCTCACGCAGACCTGAATACGAAGAAAGTGACCATTTGGACCAAAGAAGAAAAAGAACCAACTCAACTTAAGGCATGGATCGCCAGAGCTGGCTACACCCCAAAAGATGCATAAAAATACCTGGAATTCCATTGAATTCCAGGTATCTTTTGGTTTTATAATGCTAAGGCTGCGGCCAGTCCGGCTTCTGTCGCTTTATTGGCAGTGCCCGCTTGTTTGGCATCTCCGATCACGGTAACATGATCGCATACTTCCCTTGCCGCCTGTTCCAACGGATTATAAGAACGGACACCCATCGCTAACACAATGGTATCAAATCCGGTCAGCGTATGCGCTTGTCCCTGCTGCTCATATACACAGCCATCCGCTGTAAATCGGCGGACTGTCGCATTGACGATCTTTGCTATCTGACGGTCAGCCAGACGTGGCATCAAGAACGCTCTTGGAATCATAGCTTCATCCAGAGCAATATCCGGACGCATCTCCAGGATCGTTACAGCTCGGTTCTGTTCTCCCATGAAATCCGCTGTTTCTACGCCTGTCATGCCTCCGCCGATGACCAGCACGTTGGCTCCCGGTATAGCTTTTCCATCCAGTACGTCAACAGCATCTATCACATTGGCTCCGTCAATACCAGGAATCTTCGGATGTGCCGGGATCCCGCCTGTAGCCAGAATGATCGCGTCCGCTTTGAATGTCTTTAAGAAATCTTCATCTACTTCTGTATGTAACATGTATTTCACACCATACTTTTTCCCCATCGTCAGATAGTATTTAATAGCTGTCGCAATGTCCTGCTTGGTTGGTGGGATCGAAGCCAGCCGGAACTGGCCACCAAAATGATCTGCTTTTTCGGCGACCGTCACATCGTGTCCTTTTTTAGCCGCAATCCAGGCAGCTTCCAGACCTGCAGGTCCACTGCCGACCACCAATACTTTTTTCTTTTCCTTTGCCGGCCCGAGGTCATATTCAAACTCATGCCCCGTCGTCGGGCTTACCAGACAGGAACAAGCATCACCGACAAAAATATAACCAATACAAGACTGGGTACAGCCGATACATGGTGCAATTTCGTCTGTCTTTCCGGCAATGACCTTATTCGGTAATTCCGGATCTGCCAGGGAAGCTCGTCCAAAGGAAATGAAATCGGCACAACCGTTTAATAATGCTCCTTCTGCTTCAAACGGCGTATACCGTCCGACCGAAATGACCGGGATAGATACAGCCTCCTTTATCACCTTTGTCGGAAATTGGTTAAATCCGTGTGGCATTTCTCCGGAAGCACTCATATACTGCATACTGGCATATGTCATAATGGAAATATGCAGCGCGTCCACGCCCTCTTCTTCTGCCATACGGGCAACGTTTACAGATTCCTCCAGCGTCCGACCGCCATGAACCTTCTCATCATAGCCAAAACGGAATGTCATCACATAATCATCGTTCGTCTTTTTTCGAATATTTCTGAATATTTCTCTTGGAAATTTCATTCGCCCTTCAAAATCTCCACCAAATTCATCATATCGTTTATTCGCATGCGGGGACATAAACTGGGCAATCAGATATCCATGGGCTCCATGCACTTCCACCCCGTCCGCACCGGCTTTTTCGGCTCTGGCGGCCGCATCTCCATATTGTTCGATCACTTCCCAAACACGTTCATTGCTCATTTCATCCGGCATAGCTCCCATCACCGGACAAGGAATACGGCTCGGTGCTTCCGGCGTCATATTATAAATTGTCGGAGGCGCCGTCTGACGTCCACAGTGATGCAGCTGCACTAATACTTTGCCACCGTTAGCATGGATGGCATCCATTAATCGTCTGAATCCTTCTACCTGATCATCTTTCCAAAGCCCTACCTGCCCGGCAATGGCTCGTCCTTTCGGATCGATGGCTGTTACCTCTATGATAATCAATCCGAATCCGCCACGGGCTCTGGCTGCATAATACTGGATCATCCGATCGGTGACATATCCTTCATAATTTCCGAAATTCGTTCCCATCGGAGGAACGACAAATCGGTTTTTCAGATTCATGCGACCAATCGATCCAGGCTGCAGCAACTTTTGAAATTTCATTTTGTTCTCCTTTCCTGGAATATATCCTTCTATTTAATTTCATCTTACATATCCTTGAATCTCTACGTCAATATCAGCGAAGAATCCTGTCTAGAAATCGACATTCTCATTCACAATCGCTGATAATAAAAGGATGTATAAATCGGAATACCCTTATTGTCTATCCGAGAAAATGGAATGCCCATATTCTCCATTTTTAAAAAAATTAGCACTTAGGGGTTGACACTGCTAATAAATGCGATATAATGTTAGCAGTTAGAAAGATAGAGTGCTAACTAACAGGAGGTGTCAAACATGAAACAGTATCCAGGATTTGCTCATCTATTTGATGATTTCTTTAACAGTAACTTCGGTGTTTCTCAGGCAGGCCTGTTAAAGACCGATATTCGTGAAGTAAATGGGAACTATGAGCTTAATATGGAAGTTCCGGGCTTTAAGAAAGAAGATATCCAAATTGAATTGTCTCAAGGATATCTGAATATCAAAGCGTCACGGACCAATACGGAAGAAGAAAAAGATGAGAATGGAAAACTGATCCGGCAGGAACGTTATTCCGGCAGTTGTTCAAGAAGCTTCTATATCGGCGATGGATATAAAGAAGAAGATATCAAAGCTTCTTTCAACAATGGAGAATTGATTATTACACTACCGACAGAAGCCAGAAAAATTGAAGACACAAAAAAGATGATTTCAATCGAATAAGGAGGAATATATTATGAAATACTATCCAGGATTTGGACGTTTGTTCGATGATTTTTTCAATGACAGCTTTACAAGCCAGTCAACCGGTTTATTAAAAACCGATATCCGTGAAAAAGACGGAAGCTATCAGTTAAGCATGGAAGTGCCAGGCTGCAACAAGGAAGACATTCAGATTGAATTGTCCCAAGGGTATTTGAAAGTGACCGCGACACGGAACACAAACAAAGAAGAGAAGGACGAAAGCGGACGCATGATCCGTCAGGAACGTTATTCCGGCAGTGCATCCAGAAGCTTCTATGTAGGCGATGGATACAAGGAAGAGGATATCAAAGCTCGTTTTGAAAACGGTGAATTGTTTATCACCTTACCTACCGAAGCGCGTAAGATCGAAGAAACAAAGAAAGTTATTTCCATTGAATAAGACAAAAGGGAGACCGATGGTCTCCCCTTTTTAAATCCATATTTTCTGTTTTTTGGCAGCTTCCAACAAGGATTGACGATAATCCGGATGGGCAATGGAAATCAACAATTCCGCACGTTCCCAGGTAGAGCGTCCTGCCAGGTTGACGGCTCCGTATTCCGTAACGATGAAATGTCCCTGACTGCGAGGGATCGTAATGATATCTCCATGGAAGCCGGGCACGATACGAGAATGGCGCTGGCCTTGTTTATCCGTATAAGTTGATGTCATACACACAAAGGCTTTTCCCCCTTTGCTCATAGCAGCACCGGTTAAATAGTCAAGCTGGCCTCCTGTGCCGCTGATATGACGGAAACCGGCACTTTCCGCACTGGTCTGTCCGTACAGATCGACCGCAATACAGTTATTGATGGAAACCATATTTTCCTGTTTGGCAATGGTTTCCGCCGCATTGACATATTCCAAAGGCTCAATGGCCACACCAGGATTTTGATCCACCCATTCATAAAGAGAATGGGAGCCGAATACGATACCAGTGACCCCTTTGCCAGGCTGGGATGTCTTTTTCCGGTTCGTCAGCTTCCCGGCTTTATACAATTCATAATACGCATCCCCGCAAAGCTCCGTATGCATGCCAAGATCCTTCAGATCGGATTTTGCCAGCAGCTGTCCGACCACATTGGGCATACTTCCGATTCCCAGCTGGATCGTTGCCCCGTCCTTGATATAAGGAAGAATGGTTTTGGCAATCTGTATATCTTCCTTCGTTGGCTCCGATATCGGAAATTCCGGTAAAGGTCCATGTGGTCCTTCCACTACATAATCCACTTCGGAAATATGAATGCACTCATCAAAGCCACCTAAGATCCGTGGCAGCTGCTCATTGACTTCCAGAATCACCACATCGGCTTTATCCAGGATCCCCTTGGCAATTCCAGCCGCACAGGATAAGTTGAAATATCCATGTTTATCCATTGGGGTCACACACATCATGGCCACATTGACCGTCAGAAAATGCCGATAGTAGGGTACGACATTCCGAAAGATCATAGGAATATAGTTACAAAGTCCTTGATCACACAGCTTTCTTTCATACGCCGAACAATGCCAACTGTTATAGATGAAGTGCTCTCTGTTGGGGTCACACTCCACGGTCTGTATCGGTCCGAAGCTAAGATTTCCCCGGATCTTCACATCCTTCAGCTCATCTTTTCTTTCCGCCAAAGCTGCATCCAATAATGTAGGAAAACATACATTGGTGGTATAGTCCACCCAGTCCCCGCTTTTTACAACTTTTACAGCCTGCTGTGGGCTGACCAGCTTGCTCCGGTATTCTTGAAACACATTTAACATACACATTCCTCCCCAAAAAGATCCTAACGGCATCCGTCAGGATCTAAAGTCTTTTTAAACACATCGTTCATCAGCTGTTTTCCGGCTTTTGTACGTACATATACGCGCATAAAGTTCTCTATATTCTTTTTTGAATACCCTTTCTCCAGGGCATTGGCCATAAAGTCCGCTTCAATCAGGATCTGATGATCCGGCCCATCAATTTCTTTTAACGTATGATGATGCCCAACCAGGTATTGGATCCGGTCGATCTGTTCTTTTGTACAATCTGTGTCCGAAAAAAAGGATTCCACCAAAACCACACCTTCTTTTTCCTGCAGCTTTCCATTGGTATTTCCGTATTTCTTTCGACATAGAGGACACGCTATATCATGGGTAATCGCCGCCGCTTCTAAAATAAACTGCGTCGAAGCATCCAGGTGTTCCAGTTCTCCGATGGTTTTGGCATATGTCCACACCCGGATAAAATGATCAATGTCACGCATGTTTCCATCCGCCATCCGGATCATTTTTGCCATTATTTCAGCGATTGTCATACAGCTTTATATACCGGCTCGTTTTTAGCCATGATCTGTTTGCCCAACGGTGTATTTCCAAACAGGAATTCGATCCCCTTGCCTTTGGATACGCTTCGGCATGCCTCACCGAGAATCTGGAACAGCTTTGGATTCTCCGGGTTCATATCCACCACCACAAACCAGTGACTTGGTTGATTCTTTACCAGCCTTTCTTTGACATAGATAGACTGGATCTCAGGATACTTCTCTCCCAGTGCACACAAACAGTTTTTCATATCTGTAATATTTGCCACCGGATCTCTTAAATCCGAATCATCTTCGATGGAATCCTTTGTCAGGTTCTGCATTCTTTCTTTCTGCATATCCAGGATATACTGACAGCTTAACGGAATACTTTCGCTGTAAGGGTTGATCACGATACCATAGATGGAATCCTTGGACATTTCAATAAACGGTACATACTGATCAAAGGTCAATACCAGCGATTGTAAGTTTCTCTCCGTATCCCATTTCAACAGTTCGTCCATATCCGTAAACATCGGATAATAACAGTTTCCCTCCTGGTCGGTAATCACCATCAATTGAAACTGTGTATCCGGATCAAACACCATTTGTTTATTGACCATTTTCGGTTCTTTATCCCATTGTGCCGGAACAAGCAGACGTGTTGTGCTCAACACGTTCTTCATGTTTTCAATGGTTATCGGGTTTTCATCTTTTCGCAATGCCTGCATTGCTTTTTTCATTTGATTGTTTCGAAATTCTTTCATATCCGTCATTCCTTTTCCTCTATTTTATTCACTTCTTTTCCTTTTGTAAACCAAAGAAAAAAAGGCTCTGTTTCCCTGGAATCCTACTTACAATCAACGGGAATAAAGCCGCCTGACCAATGATTCTCTCTTTATGCTTTATGCTCTTTTCTGTCAATAAAAAAGCTTTCTCGTTGAAAGCTCTTATTCTTCGCTATTGTGGCAAAAAAACTTCTTATGCCATTCCGGTGGTTCCGGCAACGTTTCCTTCTTTATATAGGCGCGAATGACACGACGATGAATAAACGTAAAGCATGTCATACACACCGCAAACAGGCACAGAAGACTGACCAATGCTTTTTTCATGGTTGTTTCCTCCTTGTTGATACTTTTCTAATATCAGTATACTATCAATTCTTGACGAATCCCACAAAAAGGATTAGTATTTCCGTTATGAAACGAATGGTTCAAACAATTCAGGAGACAGGATCTCTCATGTGGAAGGTGATATTGATCTGCATGATGATCGCCGCTCTGTTGATTCTATTAAAAGCACCGTATATGTATACAACCCAGCCTTATGTTCTGATCCATTGGTTTGGACTGGCTTTTCTGGTTATGGTCCTCTGTTTGAAGGTTTCCTTTCTGGCTTCTGCCTTTCTCAAACCAAAATTCGTATTGATCAGTCTTTGCCTGCAGTTGTTGTTTTTGCCCTGGCTTGTACAGATCATCATAACCTATCTCCATGTTCCGTACATTGTCGCCACGGCCATGGCCGTATCCATGTTTACACCCGGCCACATAACGAGAAGTCTGTTTATCAACTTGTTCATGGCGGCTGCCATCTATTTCTTGAACTGGTTCATCCTTCCCTATCTGCCGGTTTCCGTCAACGAAGGCTTCGATCTGGCCTTTGATTCCAGAACGTTATGGTTCTTCGCGTTGTTAGGCGGCTTGTGTTTTGTGATCCAATATATAAAAAACAGTGCTCGATCTCATTCAGATTGATCACTGTCTTTTTCTTTTATAAACACATTCAGGTCTACGATGGTAGAGATACCCGATATCTTTCCTTGATTGGTATACTGCCACATCTGAAACCCTTCCAGGATTGCCGGTTGTTTCTGGTAGGCTGCATACCAGACAGGATAGGGGATCTGCTCCATATCCAGATGGTTTTCCAGCCAGTCCAGATTTCCGTAGATCATCGGTGTATAGCCTTCCTTTTCAATCGCTTTGCAGAATGTCAGAGCGATTTCTGTGGTCTGCTCCTTTGTCAAAGCGTTCACTCTTCCCTCTTCTTGTTCATATATTTCCATATCAAAAGCGACCGGGAATGTCACATTGTAGTATTGGATCAAAGATAATACGAATTTGGCCTCCTCTTTTGCTTCCTCTTTGGAAACAGCCGTGGAATAGAAATATACCCCTGTATCCAGCCCTTGATAAGAAGCATTGGACATATTATAGGAGAAATAATCATCCATATAGAGATTGCCATCCGTCGCCCCACGAAATCCGCATCGGACCATCACAAAGGAGATATTTTCATCGTAGGCAACCTGATCCCACACAATTTCCCCTTGATGACTTGATACATCGATACCGACAACACTGGTATATCTGTCGTCATTGTATTTCATATACTGCTTTCTCATCCGGAATTTATCCACATAGTATCCTTTATATCCGAAGAAATAATCATATCCGTAAATCCCCAGGCGGACCCCTCCGATAAGCAGCCCGCAAAGGATAAGAAACAAGATAAGGATGCGTCCCCAGCGAAGTTTTCGTTTTCGTTTTCTTTGGCTCATACTATAATTTAATCATAAGTTGTCCGAATCTTCCATGAGAAAACAGGAGGTATCTATGAAAAAATCAACATTACTGACCATCGGCATCACGGGTTATTCATTCTATACTGCTTATAAAACGGCGCAGATCCAACAAAGAACAGAAACCGGGCAAACTGTATTGATCACCGGTGCTTCCGGCGGGATTGGAAAAGACCTGGCTTATGAATTTGCCAAACATGGATTCAACGTGGTATTAAGCAGCCGACAAAAGGAGAAACTGGAAAAAATTGCCGAAGATCTGGAAAAGAACTATCCGATCCGGGCTTATGTTTTCTGCTCGGATTTGTCAACTGCCGATGGTGCCCGACAGTTGTACGAAGAGATCACCAAAGCCGATATCCAGGTAGACCAGCTTGTCAACAACGCCGGTGCCGGCATTGCCGAGGAACTGATCAATGTTAGCCCAGAGACCCTGGAAAAATTGATCAACCTCAATATTGTCAGCGTGACCATGTTGTGTCGATTATTTGGCAAAGATATGGCCAAACGTAAGACGGGAAAGATCTTGAATGTCGCCTCCATGAGCTCTTTTGTTGCCAATCCCGGCCTAAATCTCTATGGTCCCAGCAAATCCTATGATTACTTCTTATCGGAAACGCTCTATGGAGAACTGATGGATCATGGCGTTCATGTGTCGGTTCTCTGTCCGGGACCGGTCAAAACCAACTGGAATGCCCATGCAGGAAGAAAGGACAGCATCTTCAGTATGAATTCCAAAAAGGTGGCGTCAGAGGCCTATGTCGGCTTACAGGCGGAAAAGCTGGTCATTATACCGGGAACTCTGTTTCAATGTGCTCGTACCGCCGTTCGCTTTTTACCGGACCAATGCACCATTCGATTCTTAAAGACCTTTCAGAAACGACTCAAATAAAAACCGTGGTTTTTCCACGGTTTTGTGCTTATACACGTGTATAGATAAAACGGGCAGAGCCTTTGATACGAATGCTTCGGCTGTTGGCCGTAATAAAGACCGTATCGCCTTTTTCCGCTTTGATTTCCTGTCCCTGGCACTCCAGTTCGGCATGTCCATCGACAACCACCAGACAGCCAAAGCTGTCAAATCCGATGCTGAAATCGGTAGACCCCATCAACACGCATACATACGTTGAGAAATATTTGGAGTACGCCATGCGCATAATGGAGAGATCCCCATACTGTACGGTCGGTCCGCAAGGCTGGAAATCCGAATCAATGGGTTCCAGATTCGCTACATCAATGGCTTTATCCACATGCAGTTCTCTTGGTTTTCCATCTTTGCCCAGACGTCCATAGTCGTAAATACGATAGGTGGAATTGGAGTTTTGCTGGATCTCACAGATCTGGATACCCGGGCCGATCGCATGGATCGTTCCGGCCGGAATAAAGAACACTTCCCCTTTTTTGACCGAGACCTTCTTTAACACATCCAGGACGGTTCCGTTTTCAATATGTTTACGGAATTCTTCTTTTGTCAACGAACGGTTGGTTCCAAAATACAAGTAGGAATCCGGCTGCGCATCCAGAATAAACCACATTTCCGTCTTGCCATATTCATTTTCATGGATCATCGCATATTCATCATCCGGATGAACCTGGATCGACAATGGTTGTTTGGCATCGATAAACTTGATCAGAACAGGGAAATCCTCAAAGGCTTTTCCCTCCACACCCAAACAGTTGGTACCGTTGATTTTGATAAAGTCACGTAACGTAACGCCTTTGTAAGGGCCGGAATCAATGACAGAAGGCCCGTCCGGGTGTGTGGAAAGTTCCCAGCTCTCAGCTACAATATCCATATCGGTTTCTTTCCCATACTCTTCTTTCAACCGCGTACCACCCCACAAGTAATCTTTCAATGCCGGTTTTAATTTAAAAATTGCCATATACACCCCTCCTTATTCCTCAATTATAGATTTTTGCATATTACTGAACAATATCAAATTCCTTTAAAACATCCTCCAAGACCTGCGAAGCCAGCAGGCAGGTATTCAGACAGCGGACTTCTTTACTGTGATGTCGGGCCTTAACATGGGCACAATCCGTCGCTCCTAACACTTCGCGGAAATGCTGATTACAACGTACCACGACCGGACGGATATCCTGCATCTGGTCATGGGCTTTGGTCTTGATGACCAACTTAGAGATCGTTGCCACACTGCCGACCAAGGCACCACATGTGCTTCCGACAAACATGCCACCGCCAAATCCGGCCATCATTTTCATATCGTCCTCATGTAGATGTAAGTTGTAATATTCATTCCCTGCATGGATCAGAGTTTCCGCGCAATTGTATCCCTGTTCCATATAGTATTTTCTCACCAGATCCTGTAAAGATTCCATATTTTTTCACCTCATTCGATATTTCAATGATATCATAAAATAGATGAAACCAATTACTTTTACGCCTATGTTAAAAAGATACATTGTGAATTTTCTCCTTCGCATTTCTATCTTTATAGCTATCCTTCTGACCTATCTGGCCGACCGGAAAACCTTGATCCGGCTAACGACACAGCCCATCGTTTCCGGTGTAAACTTACTGCATTTACTATGGGTTTTATTGATGGGAATCATGGTCACTCATTTGATTCCGTTAAAGACCCTCACGATGGGAGCCCGTAAATCCCGGAAGGAGACCTATGTACAGAACGAAGGGTATTCCGACTATCGCCTGCTGCAATATGTCCAACGGCAGAACACACGAGCATGGGATGTCATGCTGGTTTGGCTCTGTTTTAACGCTTTCTTTGGCTTGTTGTATCTGTTTCATATCCTTGGAGATGCCGAACTGATCTTGTTGACATGTTTCTATTTTTTAAGCGATTATATCTGCATTTTATTGTTCTGTCCCTTTCAGACCCTTATCATGAAGAACAAATGCTGTGTGAACTGCCGGATTTATGACTGGGGCCACTTTATGATGTTTACACCGATGCTGTTTATCCGAAACTTCTTCAGCTGGAGCTTGTTCTTCATGTCCGTTGTTGTTCTGATCCATTGGGAAATGATCTATGCGAAACACCCGGAACGCTTTTGGGAAGGATCGAATAAGATCCTGCAGTGCCGACATTGTAAAGACAAGAGCTGTCAGCTGAAAAACAATCTGAAACATGCCGTAAAAAATATGGAGGCTCATTGAGTCTCCATTCTTTTTATTCGATAGAATCCAGCGCCTGTGCCAGATCGGCAATCAAATCTGCCTTGTCTTCCAATCCGCATGACATACGGACCAATCCGGCCGGAATGCCCGCCTGTTCCAGCTGCTCATCCGTCATCTGACGATGTGTCGAAGTAGCCGGATTCAAACAACATGTACGTGCATCCGCCACATGGGTTTCGATGGCTGCCAGTTTCAAATGCTTCATGAATTCTTCAGCAGCGCTTCTTCCTCCTTTTAGCTCAAAGGAAACGACACCACAGCCTCCGTTTGGCAGATATTTTTGTGCCACATCATAATACGCATCTCCAGGCAATCCGGAATAGTTTACCTTTGTCACCTTCGGATGTGCCTGCAAGAATTCAGCGACAGCCTGTCCGTTTTCAACATGACGGGCCATGCGAACATGCAAGGACTCCAAGCCGAGATTCAGATAAAACGCATTCTGCGGTGACTGGATCGAACCGAAGTCACGCATCAGCTGCGCTGTACACTTTGTTATAAAGGCGCCTTCCTTGCCAAATTTTTCTGCATATGTAATGCCATGATACGATTCATCCGGTGTGCATAAGCCCGGAAATTTATCGGCATGGGCCATCCAGTCAAAGCGACCGGAATCGACGATTGCGCCACCTACGCCAACCCCATGGCCATCCATATACTTCGTTGTGGAATGCGTAATGATGTCAGCACCCCATTCGATCGGACGGCAGTTGACCGGTGTCGGAAATGTATTATCGATGATAAACGGAACCCCATGCGCATGTGCTGCCTTGGCGAATTTTTCAATGTCCAATACAGTCAATGCCGGATTGGCAATCGTTTCCCCAAAGACGGCTTTTGTGTTTTCCTGGAATGCGGCTTCCAGCTCTTCTTCCGAACAATCCGGTGATATAAATGTAGCCGTGATTCCCATTTTCGCCATAGTTACCGCAATCAGATTAAAGGTACCCCCATAAATAGAAGAACTCGACACAATATGATCGCCACATTGACAAATGTTAAACAACGCGAAGAAATTGGCTGCCTGCCCGGAAGATGTCAGCATGGCTGCCGTTCCTCCTTCAAGCTCCGCAATCTTGGCTGCCACCATGTCATTGGTCGGATTCTGTAAACGTGTATAAAAATATCCGCTGGCCTCCAGATCGAACAGCTTTCCCATATCCTCACTGGTATCATATTTAAATGTCGTCGATTGAATGATCGGGATCTGTCTAGGTTCCCCGTTACCCGGTGTATATCCTCCTTGTACGCACTTTGTGTTAATTGAATAATTGCTCATAATCTCCTCCATTTCATAAACCTGATATTAAACATTATTATAGCACTGTTTTATTTCCTCGTATGCCTTTTTTATATATCCAAATAAAAATGTAGAGACACCTTTGTCTCTACATAGATATGATACCCAATACATTTAAAACCGAGGAAATCAAGATGACGATGACGAAGAACGGGCATAAGTACCGCATCATGAAATTAAAGATCTTTTCCCTTTTAAAGGTAGCCCCATCCAGACAGATTTCCTGTTTCATCTTATCCAGGCCGATCACATACACCACCAGCATACAGGTCAGGAAGGCGGCAATCGGCATCATGATGGAATTGGTCAAAAAATCAAAGAAGTCCAAGAACGGCATACCGATAATTGTGATGAAAGATAGAGGACCATATCCCAAGGAGGATAACGTACCTAAACCCACCATGATCACAGCCATCAATAAAGTGCTCTTTTTACGGGACCATCCCAATTCATCCTCAAATGTCGATACCGCGCTCTCACTTAACGCAATGGAGCTGGTCAAAGCCGCAAACAATACCAACAAAAAGAACAGGATACCGGCAATGGTACCCAATCCCATGCTGGAGAATACTTTCGGCAGTGTGATGAACATCAAAGACGGTCCGGCATTCAATGTGGATGCATCCCCATTAGAGAACGCAAAGACAGCCGGAATGATCATCAAACCTGCTAAGACTGCAATAATCGTATCAAAGAATTCCACATTCGTCGTGGCTTCTTCAATATGTACATCCTTTTTCATATAGGAGCCAAAGGTGACTAGAATTCCCATCGCAATGGATAATGAGTAGAACATCTGCCCCATGGCAGATACGACCGTCATCAATGAAAAGCGACTGAAATCCGGAATTAGAAAGTATTTCACCCCTTCGATTGCGCCCGGTCGGGTCACAGAATAGACTGCGATCACAACAGCCAGAACAACCAGGACCGGCATCATTAAACGGGAAACTCTTTCAATGCCGTTTTCCACGCCCATGTAAATAACGGCTAAGGTCACAAACGTAAATACCAAAAACCAGAATTCCACGGAACCTCCTGCCGAGATAAAGGTCCCAAAATACCCATCCTGTGCCAGGACCATTTCACTGCCGCGGATATACTCAAACAAATATTTACAAACCCATCCGCCGATGACCGAATAATACGGAACAATCAAGATCGGAACGATCGCATTGATCCATCCACCGATCTTCATCCATGCTCGATGACCGAATTTTTGGAAGGCGCTGACCGGACTTTTCTGCGTCATTCGCCCTAATGCCGTCTCCGCCATGATCATCGCATAACCAAAAGTCAGTACCAATATCAGATACACCAACAAAAAAATTCCACCACCATACTTGGCGGCCAGATAAGGAAATCGCCAGATGTTTCCTAGACCGACCGCAGAACCGGCCGCTGATAGGACAAATCCGATCTTCCCTGAAAACTTACTTCTGTTCTTATCCATTTTTCTCTCTTCCTTATAAATATTTGCTTACAATCTAGCATATTTTAAGGAAAAATAAAAATTATTTAGTTAAGCATATATTAAGCCTTTTGATTTCTATTTTTTTATTGACTTCTCTTTTCTATCTTTGATATCTTGATATCGAAATTGGAGGGATGTATATGAAAGTGATCGTCAGTGATATTGACGGGTCTTTAATGCCGATCGGAGACGGCAACAAACTGGATCAAAAGGTGATCGATGCCATGATCCGATTACAGGAAATGGGCTATACGATCCTTTTAAATTCCGCCCGTGTTTATGAGGGTGTCATCGACATTGCGCGTATGATCCATCTAGATCAATTTGGTGGTTATATCATTTCCAGCAATGGTTGCCATGCCGTAAATGCCAGAACGAACGAAGTTATCTTCCAGTACGAGATCCCAAAAGAAGATGTCATGAACTTCTGGCACTATTGTCAGTCTTTAAATCTGGAGCCCGCCTTTTATCAACCGGGATATATGGTTGTCGCTAATTATACCGAAGGCTTTGCGTTGGATCACTTCAACTGTAATCTCGATTATCTGATTACCGAACATCCGGACGATCATCTAAACAAGCCGGTCATCAAGTGTGCGATTGCTCAGGATCCGGACACGCTGAAAAAGACAAAGGAACAAGTCAACCAATGGCTGATCGAGCATACGCAAATGTTTATTTCCGGTGGGATCCCAACCTTATATGATGTCATCGACCGCCGTTCCAGCAAGGATAAGGCCGTAGAAAGAATTCTGGATCATATCGGATGCACGTGGGAAGATACCACTGTCATCGGCGATGGTCTCAGTGATGTCGACAGTATTCGTAAAGCTCATTTTGGCGTCACACTACAAGATTCCAACCCGGCCTGCCAGGCGGTATGTAACCTTTTGTTACCACCAATCAAAGAAGAAGGTTACATGGTCTGGTTGAACAAGCTATTAAATAAAGAAATATAAAAAATGGTCTTTCGACCATTTTTTATTCGATTGGCTTGAAATCACTGGCAGGATGCTTGCAGATCGGACAAATGAAGTCATCCGGTAAGATCTCTCCCTCATAAATATATCCGCAAATGGTGCAGATCCATCCCTTTTTCGATGTTTTCTTCGGTTTCGGCTTAATGTGGGCAAAGTAATACGCATAGGTTGCCGAAGGCTCTTCGTTGAATATTTCTCCATCCACGACATCCGCTATAAACAAAGTATGGCTTCCTAGATCAATGGACTGGATAACCTTTCCCGATATATACGCATTGGTCTGATTTTGGATATAAACGATCCCGTTATCGGCTCTCTGGTATTCAATACCGATCATCTTATCCACATCTTTGCCACTTTGAAAGCCATAGTGTTGAAAGGTTTCAAACGTGGCTTGTTCCGATAATATAGAAACGTTGAAAGCACCGGTTTTTAAGATCATATCGTGTGTATAATTTAATTTATTGACAGATATGGAGATCCGATTGGGAGAGCTCGCTACCTGTGTCACCGTATTGATAATACACCCATTATCCTTATCACCGTCTTTTGCGGTACAGATAAACAAACCATAGCTCAATTTCTGCATAACTTTTTCATCCATAGTAAATACCTCCACTGCCTATTATATTTAGTAAGGCTAAATGAATCAAAAAGATGGAAAACTTATACAGGATTATGGAATGATCGTACAAATATCAGGCAATGATCTCCTCATAAAAACTATAAAACTTTATAAGACGCATGAATGTAATTCGCTTCCGAACATACGGAGATACCCGTAATGTTAATGATTTGAGATTTTCATCCAGATCAATCTCCGATAAGTTTGTAGCCCCATTTACTTTTTTCATCCATTGCGTCATTTCCTGCGGTGTCGGCAGCTCTTCTAATATTTGAATGATCTCGGCTTCTTTCTCTTTTAACATTTGTCCATTGACATCCTGCAGAATGTTCGGTGTATTCTCCTTCAGGATCTCTTCCTGTAAAACCGGATTTTGGAAACACTGACAGATCAGTTCCGTCTCCACCTCCACATGGTCTTGGACTGTATATGCCTTCGTCTTCAATCGTTCCAAGGCCTTTTTATATACCTCGGCACAAAGAATCATTCCAACACCTACTTTTTCCCCATGATAATAGTCAATCGGTTCATTGATGGCCGCTTCTTCCCATAAATGCGAGCAATGATGCTCACAACCGGAAGCAGGTCGCGAATATGTAATGATCTGCATAGCTAATCCACTTAACAAGAGACCATACATCAAATTCTCATACGCTTTGATGTCATGGTTCTGCAACCCATCAAGATTTGACACCAGCTGCTCTAAGATCTCGTATTCCCAGTTTACAATAGGCTCTGAGATGTATTCTCCGGTAATGGCAGAAGCAATCCGCCAGTCACATAAAGCTGTATATTTTCCCATCAGATCCCCTACACCACTGGCCGTCAACCGTGAAGGCGCATGCGAAAAGACTGTTGTATCGGCCAGGACAAAGACAGGACTGACAGCCGTAAACGTCTTCTTCATTCCCTTCCATGTCATGGCTGCCATTGTAGATACATACCCGTCCACACTGGCTGCCGTAGGAATGGATAAGAAATCAATCTTTTTTTGATACGCATGGTATCGGGTGATATCATGAATCGTTCCGGAACCACACGCAATCAGAAAATCTATCTCATCAAAGTGTCTGAGCTGTTTTTCGGCTGCCTGTACACCGTGTTCATCGGCATGGAGCCCGGTGGGATCTAATATGATCAATCCCATATCCGGTAATTGTTCCATCGCTTTTTTTCCGGCGGCTTCGTATGTATTTTCATCACAGATCATCACAATATGATGAAACCGGCTATAGTACGTTTTCATGATGTATGCCAGTTTATCCAGTGCGTTCTGCTCGATCATCATATCGTCGACAAAGATTTTCTGATTACGTTCCAGATCGCACAATTGTCTAATTCTTTCGATATCTACCTGCATCGTATGATCCTTTCTTTATTATTCTTTCTTGTATAAACTTTCTTGTTTCCTCTACATCTTTTAAAGATCCTTTATGAATCGATATCAATTCTTTTGGATGGACCAAGATGATCAAATGATCTGTTTCAATGACTTTTCGGATGTGTGCATACTCAAATGCCATATGATCTCTATTCACTTCATATTCAATTTTGTCACTGAGCTTCACTTTGATCTTCACCTGAACCGTACCATATTTTCTCTGATACATGTGGATCCGTCGCCGAATGATCATGGGCTTTGAAGAATACCCTATCCCCAGCAACAATAAAACAGAGGTAATAAGCCATATTATTTCTTTTGTATGGATGGACATCGCCAATGTAATACCGACCAATACAAACACGGGAATGACATTCTCCTGGTGCATCGCTTGGATCGTTTCACGGACCAGCTCTTCGTTATTTATATATTCATATTCATTTTTCTTCATAGGTCTTTCCAAAGACAGAAAGCCACATTTGCATGCGACTTTCCGTAATCATCCATTTACTTTTACATCTAACAATGCAGCCAGTTGACCTGGCAATGTATTTAATGGCGAGTTATAAAGCGTTTTAAGTGTTTCTGTGTCATAAAACATCTTCATCAGATTCTGTAATACGGCCATATGTCGGGCAGGATCTTTTACAGCTAGATTGAAAACCATCTGGGCATGGATCTGCTGCTCATCATCATCAATCCTGCGAAAATCCACCGGCTTTTCAAGGATCAAAAGACATATGGCATCTTCGATTACACCCGAGCTCTCTGAATGCGGCATGGCAACAGGAAGCTGACTGGGCATACCTGTCGGATAAAGTCTTTCTCTTTTTATACAATTATCTGAAAATTGATCCGTCACGCAGCCTTCTTGAAAAAGCTTGTCCGCACATAAAGCAATCGCTTCTTCATCGTTTTTAGGACACCCTTGGATTGCATAGTATTTCATCGTTATGTCCTTAAGCCATAAAGAAATGATGAATGAACTCTAACAACACGTTCATTAAATTGTATCCGAAGAATGAATCCGTTACCGTTCCTTGCACTTCGATACCCGTTGTCTGCACCATCATTGTCGCTTCCGGCGCAAATACATTGGTTGCCCAGGCTACCAGATAGATCATAATACAACAGCTGATGATCGTTCTGACAAAGTTTCCTTTGTGTGCCAAGGTCGGCATGACCGTTGTATAACATACAACGCTCAGGATCCCCACAGGGAAATAGTTCATGTTCGGAACGATCCATGCACATAAGATCGTGAATGGAATCATAAGGGCTGTAGCCACAATACATGTCGGATCACCCAGACCCAAACAGACATCCATACCGATCAACAGTTGTGCATCTTCGCCGATCCAGCGTTTCATAAATTCATTCGCTGCATTGCCGATCGGGGTAATTCCTTCCATCATGACCGCAACCATACGAGGAATCAGTACCAATACAGACGCAAAACCGATGGCCATAATAAAGATAGAAGTAATCGGCTGCTTTGTTAATAAGCCAAGAATCACGCCGACGATAACACCGATAAAGCTTGTTTCACCAAAAACACCTAGCCTCTGTGACAGATGATCCACATCAACATTCACTTTATTTAAACCCGGAATATGATCATACAGTTTATCCAGGGCACGGAAGATCGGATACATCAACACAAAGGAAGCAGTACTACACGTTGTCCCATCCAATCCATAGTACTCCTGCCAGTCGTTTGAAACGATCTCCCCAAATTTGATTGCGATCACTGCCATGACCAACGTAATCAGAATTCCTACCCATAAGCTTCTAAAGATCGCATATGCCAGAGCTCCAGGAATCAACATATGGATAAAGTTCCAGATATCCACATTCATGACCCGGGTCCATTTTAAACGGATCATGATGATATTTAACAAGAAGATCAACGGAACGACGATCGGCGCAAATGGAACCGACCAGGAAGCAGCACCAACAGCTGCCCATCCCATATCCGTTACCGTAAAACCGCCACCCATTGCCTGATAATAATCAATCGCAGGCTGTATGGTCGTGAACAATAAACTAATAACTAACGAAAGCCCCTGAAAACCGATGCCGACCAATAAACCGGCTTTTAACGCTTCTCCAAATTTCATGCGGAAAATGACGCCAATAATTGTGATCATTACCGGTAACAAGGCAACAGCACCCATATTCAAAAGTGTCTGAATAAAATTTAATAATACATCCATATTATTTCTCCCTTATGATTTTTTATACTTCTTCTTTATCTGCTAACACTTCATTGCATGTATCAATGATTTTTTTCGCAACAGCGTCTTTCCCGATTCCGGAAATCAATCCAAATACCTTGATAACCGGTTTATCGATCTTCCCTCTGAAATTGGACGTCGTCATGATGATATCCATATTCTTTGAAGCTGAAACAATCGTCTGTACTGTTCCTTTATGAACGTTGACCGGAATCCCTGCTTCGCCACATATCTTTTTTACTTCTTCAGCAGCAACGGAAGAGGATGCGATCCCACTACCGCATGCGACTAAAATTTCTACTGGTTTTTTCATAATAGATCCTTGTTAACCTCCTCATTCGGTATTAAAACCACTTTAATGGCTTCTCCTGATCTTGTTAGTTGAATACCTTCGTTGATCTTGCTCAATGGCAATACATGTGTAATAAACTTGGATGCATCAAACTTTTCGCTGAGCGCCAGCTTGAATGCCTGCTCTACCTGGATACTATTGGCCCCAAAATGACCGTAGATCCAGATTCCATAATAATGAACACGATTGGAATCAATCTGTGCCATCGCTCCTTTGGCAACTCCGCCAAACCAGACAACGATTCCATTCTTTCTGCACATATAGATGGCCTGATTTTGTGCCTGTGTACTCGGATTTGCCGAAATTACCTTGTCGGCTCCTTTTCCATCGGTTATCTTCAGTACTTCTTCCACGGCATCTACCTGGGATCCGTTGATGTAGTAATCCGCTCCGAATCTTTTTGATAGCTCCAGTCTGGTCTCGTTGAGCTCAACCATGATAATGGTTTCAGCCCCGCGCAATCTAGCTAACTGGATATGAAAACAACCGATCGGTCCGGCCCCGATGATCACGACCGTATCTCCAAATCCGACATGAATATTATCCTGACATGCATAGACAGAAGACAGCGGTTCTGCCAATGTTGCCGCCTTCAGATCTTTATCCTCCGGAATCTTAAAGACAGAATCACTGGCTAGTTGTTTCCCTGTCACAACATAGTAATCCGCAAATCCTCCCATTCTATCCGTATATTTACTTCCTTCCTCACACATCTCATGATGACCGGATCGACAATGTTCACAATGCATACAATGGGTAGCAGGATATACATAAATGTTTTCTTTTTTCTCATAACCTTCGACAGCTTCTCCTACCTCAACAATTTCACCGACAATTTCATGTCCAAAAATATGAGGATATTTCCCTTGTCGAGAATCTGTTGTCAGATTTCGTATATCCGATCCACATAATCCAATTGCACGCACGTTGATCAGCAATCCATCCGAAGGACACTTTGGTGTTTCAATATCTTCAATCCGGATATCATTGGGTCCATACATCAATGCAGCTTTCATCGTTTCTCTTTCTCCTTTCACCGCTTCGCAATTTTCAAACTCTCTAACTGTGCATCATTTAAATCAGAAACTCCCATATGTTTTGCGATTTCATAGATCTTAAGGGCTTCTTCTGTCGCTTCCACAATGGCACAGGCTTGTTCTAAGTCTTTGCCGACACAAACCAGCCCATGATTTGCCAAAAGGACGATGCTGTGGCCCTGGATTGCTTTATCCAGCCCTTTCGCAATCCCATAGCCTCCCGGTTCCCCATAAGGGATACATGGAATATCATCATGAAGAATGGAGAACGTTGTGGAACAACGCAGATTGATTCCTTTGTTGCAGTAAGCGTACGCCGTCATATACGGTGCATGCACATGCAAGACCGCATGACAATCCGGTCTGGCTTCCAATGCCACCTTATGAAGAATGTATTCGCTGGAGCGCTTTTTCGTTCCCCCAACTTGTTCATCGCCTTTCATCACCGCAACCTGATCTTCTGTCAGAAATGCTTTTCTTGTTCCTGTTGGTGTGATATACATCAACCCTGTTTCACGATCTAATATTGAGAGGTTTCCTTCCAGTGAGTTTACCAGTCCTTTCTGGTCAAGTATTTTCGAATATTGGACAATTTGTTTTTTTATTTTTTCTTCCCTCATTTGATGGTTTCCTCCAATGTTTATTCAAGCAGCCGGCTTCTATTTACAATTTCATTATATAAATCCGTATTTCCAAAAAACAGACACGTCTTCTTCTGTCCAGTGAAAGAAAAAACACTAATTCTTTTTCTTCACAAACTGGTACAAAAGATTTATTATTTGGTTCTTTATTTATCTTTTTTCTACAAGTATTATTGATTTTTTACTATTTTACTGTTTATTTATCTAATCAAACTCTTTTTTATCAATTTAAGTATGAATTAATATCATTACAAGGTTAATATTAAAGTATGAATAAAAGAATGATCTATCTTATTAACACCTTGGCCAGCGGAAATAATCACACATTAAAATCGTTAGCCCTTCAATGCGATGTATCCATTCGAACGATACGAAACGATATCAAATCAATCAACGAATTCTTGTTTTCCCATGGATATTCTTCCCTTCAGATCGAAAAGGATGGCTATATCCGGGTACACCATGATTTTTCAATGTGTCGCAAGTATCTCCAAACTAATGATTTTTATAAGTACAAATTATCAAAACATGAACGAGTTGCGGTTGCTTCGGCATTATTGGTCGCTCAGAATCAATATGTTACCATTTCTCAATTAGCCGATATTTTATATGTCAGTCGAACAACGCTGATCAAAGACCTCCCGGAAATACGAAAGTATTTAAACGAAATGTCTTTAACACTACAGTCTTATCCCAATAAGGGACTGATGATCGATGGTTCGGAGCAAGACATCCGCAACGCTTTTTTATCCATGCTTCTTGCATCCACCGATGATGAAGTAGCTTCTTTACAGAACCTGATCCGACAGAAACTGATCATCCACCATGACTATCTGCCTATTATAGGAAGCATTATTACCGAGGTAGAGAACGAAAACCAAATTGCGTTTACAGACGATTCCTTCAAAACATTACACAACTATCTCGCCTTAATGGTGGAGCGCAACAAACAGAACCATTATGTGGATCATTCGGAGCGTATATTCGCAAAAGAATATCAATATGCACAGGATCTGTTGCGGTACATCACAAAATATTGCGAAATCATCACAACCGGGGACGAAATAAACCATCTTGCCTACATTATCAAAAATGTTTTTCATTACATATCCAAGACCAACAGCGACAAGGATACGGTTGCCATTCAGGTAAGGACACGAAAACTGATCGATGATGTGGCCAAGGAATTGAATATGGAGATTGACAAAGATTATCAGCTCTATGAAAACCTTTCCAACCATTTGATCTCGATATACCACCATTCCTTTAAAACGGATCCGAACAATCCGATCTTAAAGGACATCCAGGAAACACAGCAGACTGTGATCGAAGCCGTAGAACAACATATAGGCGCTATCGAAAGTTTTTTTGAACGTCCTTTGGATTCCATAGAAGTGACTTATATTGTCATTCATTTCTGTGCGGCCATGGAAAGATTCAAAACAAACCGTTCAAAATATGATGCCATCCTGGTTTGTAATGCCGGCATTGGTACTTCCCAGCTGATCCGGGCAAAGCTGAAAAATTATTATAGTCTGAATATAATCTCTGTTATCAGCTCGCATGAGATCCAAGGTCTGACCCCAAAAAGCGCGGACTTGCTGATATCCACGATACCGATTTACGAAGCACCCATAGACTTCATTTGTATTTCGCCAAATTTAAGTGAGGAGGATTATATTCTTTTAGGGAACAAGCTGGCTGAAATGCATTCAATGAACCACCTTCCGGTGCATCTCAACGAGAAAGAAATCACAGCTGTTGCCGTAACCGATTTACTACGTCCGATCATATTCAGCATGGTTGCCCCGAATGCGGATGAAGTCTTTTCGGTAATCAAGCGGGCCATCCGTCGTTATTTTAATCAAACGCAATCCAGTCAGACAGAATTATTATCCCCTTATCTTCATCATCTTCTTTCGCCTGGATTCATCCGGTTAGATGTTGAATGTAAAGACTGGAAAGACTGTATTTGGCAATCTTCCCTTCCTTTACTACAAAACAGTTATATTGAAAAATCATACATTACGGCCATGATAGAAAACGCAGAAGAGCTTGGACCTTACTTTGTGATGCTGCCAGGTGTCGCAATCCCTCATGCAGGTTTAAATGATGGCTGCTTCAAGACAGGGATGAGCATGATCCGTTTAAAAAGTCCTGTTTGCTTCCACGCCGGTTCATTGGATCCGATCCGATACGTGATTACCTTGAGTGCTGTGGATCAAAATAAACACTTACGAGCGTTGTTTCATTTACTCGCTCTTCTGAAAGATCCATCCTTTGTAGAAAAGCTGGATCGTGTGAAAACGACCGAGGAAGCCAATAAGCTGATCGAGACCAGTGAATATCGTCTGAATGATTACTGATCCGACATTCACATTTCCTTCCACCTCTTTTAAAAAAGGGTGGATTTTCTTTTTGTGCTCTTTCATAATAAAGTGGGAAAAGAAAGGAGACGCTATGAAACTACAAGCTGCATTAGATACATTGACATTGGAACAATGTACTGATTTATTAAATAAGACCAAAGGCTCTGTCCAGGTAGCCGAAGTCGGCACCCCGTTTATCATCGAACAAGGAATGGTGCCGGTGAGAACCTTAAAATCGCAATTTCCTGCCATCGAAATTCTGGCTGATGCCAAGATCATGGATGCCGGTTTATTTGAAGCGGATAAATGCTTTGATGCCGGTGCCGATATTGTCACCGTGTTGGGGGTCGCCTATGATGAAACCATCGAAGGTGTCGTACAATCGGCCAAAAACCATGGAAAACGTGTCATGGTGGATATGATCGGAGTCAAAGATCTGGAACAAAGAGCTCGGGAAATCGATGCCATGGGCGTGGATTATATTTGTGTGCATACCGCCTTTGACATCCAGCAGGAGGGAAACGATCCCCTGGAAGATCTGAAGACGGTCAACAAAGTCATCAAGAATGCCAAAAGTGCCGTGGCCGGTGGTGTAAAGTTATCCACGATCGATGCCATCGTTGCCGAAGGAGCCGAAATCATCGTTGTCGGCGGTGCCATCTGTACAGCAAAAGACCCGGCAGAGGCAGCCAAAGCCTTCCAGGCACACATTGGAGGTTTTCATGAATAATAGAGAATATGGAAAAATCATCGTACAGGAGTTAAATCAAACCCTGCAGGCTATCAACCCGGACAGTGCCGAAGCGTTTGCCGATTGTGTGGATCAAGCCAAAGAAGTTTTCTGTGCCGGTGCCGGACGAAGCGGTTTTCAAGTCAAAGGCTTTGCGATGCGCCTGATGCATATGGGCATTGCCAGTTATGTCGTTGGAGAAACTTGTACACCGAATATCACCAAGGATGGTGTATTGGTCATCTGCAGCGGATCCGGTGAGACAAAAAGCCTGGTCAATCATGCCACCAAGGCCAAAGAAGTAGGTGCCAAGGTTGCTTTGATTACCATCAATACAGAATCCTCGATTGCCAAAATGGCGGATGTAGTCGTGGAAATACCGGCAGTCAGTCCAAAGAGCGCTGTACAAGGAGCCATCACGTCCATTCAGCCGATGGGATCCCTCTTTGAACAAAGTGAAGGTCTATTTATGGATACCATCATTCTGATGCTGATGGAACGAAGAGGCATGGATTCCGATACCATGTTCGGACGACATGCGAATATGGAGTGACCATGAAAACCACTTTCTATATCGTTCGTCATGGAACGACACCATGGAATGCTCAAAAGCGATGGCAAGGACAAACGGATTCTCCGTTAAGTGAATTCGGATTGAAACAAGGAGCACTATTGACCGGATACTTTCAAGATATTCCGGTGGATGTAGGTGTATCCTCTCCTTTACAGAGAGCCAGACAGACGCTGGAATTTGCGTTGGAAGGAAAAAAAGACGTAGAAATCCGGATCGAGGAAGGGGTTCTGGAAATGAATCAGGGAGAAGCAGAAGGAAAGACGTATGAAGAAATCTATGCGCTTTATCCTGAATATGCACTGAACGATGCTCATGAACCATCCAAGGCCATTGCTCCAGGTGGAGAAGATGCTCAGAACGTGTATCGCCGGATGCGGGATACGTTTCTAAAGCTAGCCAAACTATATCCCGGTAAAACAATTGTGGTGGTTTCTCATGCCTTCGCAATCGGAACCTTTTTAAATTTTGCCAAGGGAAACCCATCCGACAAAATGGTACGCATGATTCCGGCCAACGTCTCTGTATTCAAATGTACGATTGATGAAAATGGTCAGCCACATCTGGAATACTGGGATGATACATCCCACATTCCGGAAGAACTGGTTTTTAATTATTGACAGTCTTCGGACTGTTTTTTTTGTACCAGGACATTGATCCAGTTTTGTTGATTTCCACGGCTTTCAAATACATCCAGGATCTCAAATGCCGCAAACAAGGTATCCATATCCTGCTTTTCATAATCATTGAAAAACCGCTGGCCTTCCATTCGTTCTGTTTGCCCTATTTTAAAGGAAGCATACAGAATCCCGTTATCTTTTAACGCCCGATACAGCCTTGCGATCACATCGTTCATCTGTTCTTTAGGAACATGCAGCAAGGAAGCACAAGCCCAGATCCCATCAAATCTTTGCGCTATATCCAGGTCCTGAAAACGAACACACTGCACCGGCAGCCCTGTGTATGCGCGCGCAAGCCGGACCATCTGCTTTGAAGCATCAAAAGCTTCCACGCTAAACCCGTTATCCAAAAAGTATTTGGCGTCTCTTCCAGAACCACAGCCCGCATCCAGGATCCGTGCTCCGGGCAACAGGCGATCCATAAATAGCTGACGGATTTCATCCATATCCAACGTGACCGTTTGTTCAAAGTATGTTTTCGCGTTTTTATTGTAATAATCAATGGTTTGATTCATAATTCCACACCCTAAAACCTGCCTGCATGGCGGCATGATAGACCGGATAGATCACATCATTCATCCGAAGCACAAATGTATGGGGATCCAATCCCGGCTGATATAATTTTTCTTTAATATCCAGGTTGTTGATATGTTCTCTGGCTAAGCGTTCAAATTCCTGATGGAGCGTATCATATTGCCACATCAGTGAATAGGAACGATACTGCAAGTCGCAAAACCGGGGAAAATAGGTATTCCATTCCGGCAGCTGATTCCCTTTGGAACTGTTGATGGAACGTGTCGTTGGATGCAGATTCCAGAATTCATCATGTGCCACATAAGACCAAGGCACAAAATGGTCAATGGAAATCGAAGAATCCAGTAGTTGATGATCATAGATTTCCACAACCGGATCCAAGGTCATAACGTGTTTCCAGTATTTCTGTACTTTTCCTAACGAGCGGCTGATCGGTGGCCGCAGCTTATAAATGATGCCCGGTGTAGACGGATTTCTTCGTTGTAAATACGTCACCATATTATATTCGATCCAGCTCTCCAAAATAATCGGATGCTTCATAAAGTATTGTGCCCATTCTTCCGCCACAACAATTCTTGTGTTCAATCCATCATACATTTCAAAGGTGTAGATCAATCCCTTTGAACCGTTGATCCGTGCAATCAGCTCCGGTTTTTTGAGATTCCATTTCATGTCCACAAAGAAAGGGGCCTGCAGACGATAAGGGACATTTAAAGAAAGGGTTCGTTTAAAGCTTCGAAGCTTTGGATCCGTCGACTCCTTCAACATCTGCAAGATCGTTTCCTTTTTCTCGCTGGCAATCAAAGGACAATACCCGGACAAATAATTGACCGTTTCCTCCAGTTTATCAAACGGTCCCAGATTCAAGTGGTATTCACTGACCATATACCATGCATCCGCAATCATCTCATCGATGATTTCTTCAAAAGACAAGCTTCTTTTTCCCTGCAGGACCTGATGAAACAAGGACTGGAACCAGAACAGCTTATAGCTTTCTGCTTTATTGTCAAAAATATGAGAAAAGGATCGTATATTCAACGCAGTATGTTCAGGAAGTTGATTCATATTCTTATTCTATCATTAATAAAGTCAATGTCGTAAAGAAAAGAAGTCAGACCCTATTATTTGGTCTGACTTCTTGATGAATCCCATTCTTATATTTATTCGTTTTCGTAATCGACGATTCTCTGTACCTTATCCTTGGAACGGCCGTTCGGATCAAAGGTGCAGGATAGATATTCCTTTACCATGCATTCCGCCAGCTTTGTGCCAATGACCTGACTTCCCATTGTGATAATGTTGGCATTGTTGGATAAGCAGGCTCTCTGTGCCTGGTATACATCATGAATACAAGCGGCATAGGCACCCTTTACTTTGTTGGCAGCAATGGACACCCCGATGCCTGTACCACATACGATAATACCACGATCAAATTTCTTAGCAGCCACAGCTTCCGCTACCTTGATTGCAGTATTGGCATAAATAGGATCCTCCGATCCATAATCTTCTACTTCATGACCCAGTTCCTTTACATAAGCCATTAAATGTTCTTTAAATTCCTGTGCGTTTGGATCACATCCGAATACGATTTTCATCCTTAGTTCCTCCTATGTTATCCTTCTCTTGCATCATATATTTTGTAAAAATAAATGTCAATTATTTCGCAAAATATATCACTGATTAAGGATTATACTTTATCTTTTGTAAAGTTAATGGACATGTACGCACAGTCTATGCTTCATTTGATCGTCAGAATACATTCAGTTCGTCAACAACTTCTTTGCATGTTTTGATGGATGTGATACCATTGATTGCCTGCGAGCTGTTGATGATGCCTTCATTCTCAATCCCTAAGCGCATACCTTTCAAAAATCCACCACGAGCCATGTAGTGTTTGTTTAAAGTGACAGCGTCAGCCCCTTCGTTCATCATCTTTTCAAGTTCCAAGCCCACAGCGTTTTTGACAAAATAAGATACACCGGGAACATCCGGTACACGAACCAGGTCTTCGGCATTGGCCTGCGCCAAGATCTGTTTTACAGAATCCGCTGTCGGATTTTCTTTGGTCATAATGAAGCGGGTGCCGGCATAGATGCCTTCAGCTCCCATCGCTGCTACAGCCTTTGCGGAGGCTTCATCCGCAATGCCTCCGGCTGCCATCAAAGGCGCATCAATGGCCTTTCTGACGGCTGGAAATCCGGAGATAAGACTGACATTATAATCACTGGCATGCCCGCCGGCTTCACAACCGGTATAGATGACAATATCCGCTCCTTCCCGGATGACTTGTTTCAGATTATCGATGGTTGCGCTGATTGGTCGGGCCACGATCTTGATTTGATGATCCTTTAACCGCTTCACCACATCCTGATTTAAGGGGCCAAAAGGAAGCAGCAACACAAAAGCCGGCTCTTCTTGTTCCAGAACTTTCAACGTTTCGGCCGTAAAAGGATCCACTTCTGGGCCAAGAAACAAATTCACGCCAAACGGTTTATCCGTCAGCGCTCTTACTTTGCGGATCTGCTCGCGCAACCGCTCGGCCGTCTCTACGGCATCCGCTGTCGGTTCGGTTTGTCCGGCATTAATTCCTAAAACACCGGCGCCTCCGGCTTCGCTGACAGCCGCCACAAATTCAGCGCTGGTCAACCATGTCATGGCGGCCGATAGGATCGGCTTTTCAATTCCTAATATTTCACATACTCGATTTTTCATTGTTTCCTCCTGATCTCGTCTTTAATGTGTCAACATGCCGCCATCCGCTACAATTTCAGAGCCCGTCATAAACGAAGCGCCTTGGGAGGCGACGAAGAATACGATATCTGCGATTTCCTGTGGTTCTGCCAAGTGCGGAGGCAGAGGATTCAATTCTGCCAGGTACTGTTCTACCCCTTCTACATTTTTCAACGATTCCTCCACCAACGGTGTCTTAACGCCTCCCGGAAGAACCGCATTGACGCGGATACGGTCCGGGGCAAACGTAAAGGCCGCGTGCTTTGTCAATAAATTGACAGCTGCCTTCGATGCCGAATAGCCCGCATCGTTGCCACAAGATGGGCCGGATCGTTTCGAAGCGACCGAAGAGATATTGACGATATTGGCATCCTGGTTTTTCTTCAGTATTTCATAACAATGCTTCATCCCTAAAAACACACTGTCTATATTACAAGACTCCATTTTCTGAAATTCTTTAAAAGTCATAGTCTTGATATCTTTTCCAGTCTCTATTCCCGCATTGTTAACAAGAATATCCAAGGCTCCATATTGTTCTTTGATCATTTTGACCAGCTTGATCCAGTCTTGTTCGATCCCGCAATCCATCGGGTATGGAATGACATCATATTCTTTTAAACGATTTCTGGTATTTTCCAGTTTGCTCAAAGTCCTTCCTGTCGCAACCACCGTTGCGCCCGCTTCCGCAAACTTTTTCACGATAGCGAAGCCGATTCCTTGGCCACCTCCGGTTACAATAATAACTTTTCCTTTGAATTCACTCACGGCATCCTCCTTACTACTTTTTGATTTCAACGTGAACTACTCGCTATATGTCTAACTAGGTATATTGATATGATATCGGTATTTACTATGTTATGATAGCTACAGAAATGCCGTTTTGTAGTACTTACTGCTTCAACTGGCCTTTACAGCAGAAAGATAGTAACGATGACAACAGAAAAAACCAAACTACTCATAGCGGATGTCCTCCGGGAGCTGATGAAACACCAGCCTCTTGACAAGATCCGAACATCCGATATCTGCTCCTTAGCACATATCCAGAGAACGACCTTTTATTATCACTTTAAAGATAAGTATGATTTAGTTGCCTGGGTCTTTTTTCATTCTTTTCAAGATGTCGATATCCTCAACGTAGACTCCGCAGCACAACATATGGAGCAGATGAAAAAGGATCTGTTATTCTACAAGCGTGCCTATGAAGATTTATCCCAAAACTCCTTCCTGGAATACCTTGTCGAATATTTTATTGCAGCTTATACGGCGGTCGCAAAAGAAAAACTGGGTGTCGATTCTCTCGAACCCCAGCTATCCTTCAGTATTCGTCTGTATTGTTACGGAGCGATCTATACCGCAAAAGAATGGGTTTTACACGACGATAAAACCCCCGCCAAAGACAGGATAAAGATGATGTTTGCTTCGATGCCTGCATCCCTTCAAAAAATCTATTTTCACCAATCCTGACCGTCTTTCTGATTAATCTATAAAGAAAGATCCTGCGTTTGTTCGATTTCGGCAATCATATCGACACGCTTTTGATGACGTCCACCTTCATACTCCGTATGAAGCCAGGCATCCACAATCATCTTGGCCATTTCCGGTCCGACCACACGCGATCCAAACGCAATGATATTGGCATTATTGTGTTTTTTGGTCATGGTGGCTGTATACGGCTCAGAACATACACAGGCTCGTACCCCATGGACCTTGTTAGCGGCCAGGGAAATACCAACACCAGTTCCACAGATTAAGATACCGGCATCCACCTGATGGCTTGCCACCATCTTACCTACCTTATAGCCACTGATCGGATAATCAAAGCGTTCCGTGCTGTCCGTTCCCACATTGACTACCGTATAGCCCTGTCCTTCCAGGTATTCCTGGATCTCCTTTTTCATTTCTACCGATACATGATCATTTCCAATTGCTAATCTCATAGTTATTCCTCCAGTCCCAGTACTCTTTTCGCACTTGTACAATTGATCCCTAAACGATTCACACCCCGGTCAATCAGTTCCAGATAATGCGCATGGGTACGGATCACGCCACTGCCTTTGACCTTGATCCTTCCTTGCACTTCCTTCAGGATCAAATCGATCACTTCATTGGATGCTCCTTCCAATGTATGACCGGTTAAAAACCCGGTACTTGTTTTGACATAGTCACAACCGGCATCCATCACACAATGACAGCCGGCAATGATTTCTTCCTTGGTCAATGCGTCTGTTTCCAGGATCACCTTTAACGCATGTCCCATTTCATGGGCTTTATCAGCACACGCCTTTAGATCCTTTGTGACCTTGTCATATTGTCCGGAGCGCAATAAACCGAAATTGCAGACAATATCCACTTCCCCGATATGCGGATAGGAACATACCTCTTCAATCTGTTGTACCCGCATGGATGTGGTGCTATTGCCAAAAGGGAAATCCGCTGTGGGTCCGATTTTGGTCTGGGTATCTTGTACATACGGTTCGATCAGCTCAATATACGCCGGATGGACACAGATCTGCGCTACCCCTAAAGCTATCCCGATCTTCGTCTTTTCAATAATGTCCTCTTCGGTATACTCCGGTTTCAATATGGAATAATCCATATAGGAAGCCAGTTGTTTCACACTCATCTCATTGGCTTTCATGCTTTCCTCTCTTTTTTGTCCGATTGTTCTTTTTATATTCAATTTGGTTGGATGCCATTCGTGTGATCAGTGACCCCAATGAGTCTCCGATATTCTTTTTGGTCTCCGTATCCAGATTATGATATTTGGATATCATATTTTGGAACAAGGTCTGCCAGTTTCCTTTGATCTCTTTCAATGTTCTTCCCTGGTTGTCATCGATCATGGAATACACCGCATCCACCACATCTTTTCTTTGTTCCGGTTCGATCTGGCTCAGCCATTCCTCCAATGTCCGGTCAAATAAGGCGCTTTCATCCGATAACGCTTGCCGGACAAAACGCGGTCCTTCCACCTGCCAGGAATAGATATCGTGTTGATAAATGCCCTTTTGTATACTTTTGACGATGGTCATATCCTCTGTATGGTTCAGAATCTGCCCAATGATGGAAGTATCCGGGATATAGGTGTGCATTTTGGAAATAGCGTTTTCATATTCCGGCAGTTTGACAACACGTGTTTCAAAGCCGGGACCATCAAAGTTATAGGTTGTCCGGATCCGGTCGATCATCGTTTTCGAGCTGAAGGCAGTCGCAAACAAGGCCAGATTGCCCCCTTTGGAATGACCACCCAGAATCAGATCGGTATGCAGATCGGCATAGGCTTGTTCCACATACTGCACTGCCGTCAACTGACTGGGAACCGGTGTCATAAAGGCCATATTGAAGTCCTCTTTCCAACCAACGATGGTATTGTCCGTCCCCCGGAAGGAAATGAAATGAAGATCCGTTGCCATTTCAATGGTAATGGCGCTAAACTGCTTTTCCTGCAACAAATCGATCTGCGACACAGCGCCCATCATCTTCAAATGCTTATACCGGTCAGCCAGTAACACTTTTTCTATCAATGTTTTGTCATCTTCTAATAAATATAATTGGTCCTGGTCGGGCAGATCCATCATCATATGACAAGCCACACCGATCTCTGTCTTCTTGTCAAAATCCCCACTTATGATCTTTTCAAACGGAATATAGGCCAAGCGAGAAAAAATCAGCGCATCCACCTCATTAAAAGCGGAAGCTTCAAAGGTCAGATCCCCCCGCCATTTTATGTACTCCATCAAGTTTATATTTTCCATAGTCTCATTGTAAAAAAAAGAGCCTTTTGGTTCAAGACTCTCTGTCATAGAATGCGTAGTTTGCGGTTTCCACAAAGACCTTCATCGCTTCCACCGGGTATTTCCCGGCCGCTGTTTCTCCCGTCAACATAATACTGGCTGCCCCATGATAAACAGCTGTATAGATGTCGCTGACTTCAGCACGGGTCGGAACCGGCTTTGTCTCCATGGAATGCAGCATCTGGGTCACGACCATATATGGCATCCCCTGCTTTTTACATCGTTGTTCAATGGCATGCTGAATGGAAGGAAGACGAGTCAAGCCGACCGCATTGCCCAGATCCCCACGGGCAATGATGATCTGATCACAATACGGAAACAAGCTTTCCAGATTTTCATAGCCCTGCATATTTTCGATCTTGGCATAGATCTTCAGATGGGAAGCCCCGACTTGTTCCAGGATCTTGCGGATATAGATCAAATCCTGCGCGCATCGTACAAATGGCTGCATGATGCCCGTCACACCATACTTGCGGGCATCCCTCAGATTTTGAATGTCACTGTCCGTTAAAACCTGCGTTTCGATATTCTTTCCTTTTAACGCGATGCTCTTATGTGCCAGTAAAGTTCCCCCACGGATGACCTTGGCTCGCGTGGTGTCCAACGCTTTCAACAAGATCTTTCCATCATCCAGCAGGATCTCCTGCCCCATTTCCATCGTTTCCAGCAGAAAGGAAGGAAAAGCCAGACGTTCGAGATCGACAATGGCTCCCTCCTGGAGCTCTGTCGGTTTCAAAGACCCGATCCGCAGCTCCGGTCCTTTCATATCGATCAACAGTTGTACTTCCCCTTGTGCCTTTTGGCTTGCCTGATGGAAGGCCTGCAGCCAGTTGGGATGGTCTTTTAAATTGGTATGGGATAAATTTAACCGCATTCCGGTCATCCCGGCCTGAAACAGCTGTTCCATGATCTCCCGTGTACAGCAGGAAGGCCCGATCGTTCCATAGATTTCCAATTCTTTACGCATACAATTCACCTGATTTCAACTCTTGTTCCATTATATCAAACTCTACAGGAACACAACCATCTTTATGGTACAATATTTCTATGAATCAATTACCCTCTTCCTTTTTGGAAAACATGAAATCCTTGCTTGAAAGTGACTATGACAACTATATAGACACCTTTTCAAGCCCAAGAACCTATGGTCTACGTGTCAATACACATAAGATTTCCGTACAGGATTTTCTGGCCATATCCCCTTTTACACTGACACCGGTTCCATGGACCGACAACGGTTTTTATTACGATGGTTCCGTCAACCCGGCCAAACACCCTTATTACTATGCCGGTCTCTATTACCTGCAGGAGCCTTCCGCTATGTTTCCGGCTGCCACCTTACCAATCCGTCCCGGAGATCGGGTACTGGACCTTTGCGCGGCACCCGGTGGCAAAAGCACCGAACTGGCTGCCCGTCTGCAAGGCAAAGGCCTCTTGGTTTCAAATGATATCAGCGCATCCCGTTGTAAACCTTTATTGCGCAACCTGGAACGTTTCGGCTTTGTCAATACCTTTGTCTGCAGCGAATCCCCACAAAAGCTGGGGGAACGCTTTCCCGCTTACTTTGACAAGATCTTAATCGATGCTCCCTGTTCCGGGGAAGGCATGTTCCGTAAAGATCCCGCTCTGATCAAAAACTGGACCACGGACAGTAACGACACCTACCGTTCTTTACAAAAGGAAATTGTTCGTTCTGCCCTTCAGATGTTGAAACCCGGTGGGGATCTGTTGTATTCCACCTGTACCTTCAGTCCGAAAGAAAACGAAGAGGTCATCGCGTATATGTTGGAACAAGATCCGACGCTTTCCTTGACGGCATTGGAACAACCGGGCTTTGAAAACGGCATCGGATTGCGCGAATGTGTACGGATCTATCCACATAAGGTCAAGGGAGAAGGCCATTTTACAGCCTTGATCCATAAAGAAGGAACATTATCCGGTTCCGGCTCTGAACAAAGAGTTTCCATGCCGGCTGTATTGAAAGAATCCTTACCGGATATGCATATGCCTTTGGTCAACGGTCGCTTTGAAACCATAAAAGACAAGCTGTATTATATGCCGGATATGGAGGTATCTCGTAAAGGTCTTCGTTTCTTGCGGACCGGTCTGTATCTTGGCGATTGTAAAAAGAACCGGTTTGAGCCTAGCCAGGCATTGGCCATGGCTTTATCACCGGATACATTTAAGACAAGCGTCTCTTTTTCATCCAACGATGAAAGAGTAAAGAAATACTTAAAAGGGGAAACAATCTCCATTGACGATAAAAAGATCAAAGGATGGACATTGATCTGTGTTGATGGCTATCCGTTAGGTTTTGGAAAAGCATCCAAAGGGATGATCAAGAACAAGCTGGATGCAGGATGGAGGATCTTATGAGACTGGATAAATTTTTAGCAGATATGGGCTTTGGCACCCGAAAGGAAATCAAGAAGGCATTAAAGAAAAACCCTGTGCTCATTGATGGCAGACCTATCAAGGATGGAAGCTATCCCGTGGATGAGGATACCATCGTCTATATTGACGACCAACCCATATCTTATATCAAATATGAGTATTACTTACTAAACAAACCCCAAGGGTATGTCTGTGCTTTAACAGACAACCGCTACCCTGTCGTGATGGATCTGATTGAAAGCTGGCGCCATGATCTGGTTCCTGTCGGACGTCTGGATCTGGATACAGAAGGTGCGTTATTGATCACCAACGACGGCGACTTGAACCACCGTCTGCTTTCGCCTAAGCATCATGTGCAAAAGAAATATTATGTGGAGGTAGAAAAACCTCTGCCGGCGAATGCCGGAGACCAATTCTCACAACCGATGGATCTGGGGGACTTTGTCACGCAGCCGGCAGTCTTTGAAGCCATCGATGACACCCGGGCATACCTGACGATTACCGAAGGAAAGTTCCATCAGGTCAAGCGTATGTTTGAAGCCATCGGCTGTCCGGTTACCTATCTGCGCAGAGAATCCTTTTCCATTCTCACTTTGGAAGGCTTGGAAACCGGGCAGTACCGGGCGTTGACAGCTAATGAAATCGAATTATTACAGAACCAATAAAAAGTACGCATTTCAGCGTACTTTTATTCTTTTGACAACAAGATCCGGTCATTATCGAGCTGCTGGCCGGCATTCTGTTCAAATTTTTCCAATAAATCTTTGACTGTTAATCCTTCTCTGTCTTTTCCTTTGACATCAAAGACAATGCGTCCCGCATCCATCATCAAGGTACGATTTCCCATCGTCAAAGCCTGATGCATGTTGTGGGTCACCATTAAACATGTAATCTTTCGTTCGCGGACGATCTTCTCCGTTAAGGCCAATACCTTTTCAGCTGTAGCCGGATCCAGTGCGGCTGTATGCTCATCCAACAATAAAAGCTTTGGAGTTACCAATGTCGCCATCAACAAGGTCAACGCTTGTCTTTGTCCGCCGGATAATAAACCAACCGGATTTTTCATACGATCTTCCAGTCCCATGTCCAATAAAGCCAGCTGCTCACGGAACAGCTGTTTTTCTTTTTTGGAAATACGGCGGAATACTTCATGACGCTGTGTACCGGCCCGCAAATAAGCGACCGACAAGTTTTCCTCAATGGTCATATTCGGTGCCGTTCCCATTAACGGATCTTGAAACAGACGGCCAATGTATTTCGAACGGATATGCTCCGGTACAAAGGTGATATCCTCTCCATCAAGCTCCACATACCCTTCATCGGCGATAAAACTGCCGCTGATCGCATTGAATAAAGTGGATTTGCCGGCTCCGTTAGATCCGACAATGGTCGCAAAATCTCCATCTTCCAGCACCAGATTGACGCCGGTCAAAGCTTTTTTTTCATTGATAGTTCCTGGATTAAAGGTCTTATGAATGTTTTCTAGTTTCAACATTTTAACGGCCTCCTTTACGCATCTGTATGGCCGCCATTTGTTTGCGACGGAATTCCCACTTCGCCTTTACCTGCGGTGCAGCGATTGCCACTGCTACAATGATTGCCGATACAAGCTTGAACGCTTCGGTCGGTACATTTAAACGCAGGGCAAGAGAGATTACAAAGCGATATAAGCAGGATCCCAGCACAACACAAATCACCCTTCGCTTCATATTCCGATGTCCGGAAAACGATTCGCCGATGACCAGACTAGCCAAAGCAATGGTCACCATACCGGTTCCCAGGTTGATATCACAGGAACGGTTATACAGACCAATCAGACAACCGGCCAATGCGGTTAAAGCACCCCCGATACATAATCCGACCGTAATGGTAAACCCAGGATTGATACTGGAAGCACGCACCATCGCCGGACTGTCTCCGGTAGCCCGGATGGACAATCCCAAACGAGTGGATAAAAACCATAGGATCAATAAACAGATCAGTGCAATCAACACCACCAACAAGATCAATGTATTCCACTCTTTCCAGAAAGGGGAATCGCTGATTCCCTGAAACAAAGAGAAAACGGAATCTTTCCCGAAGATGGAAATATTGGAAGAGAATCCCATGATGGCCAGGTTGATGGTATATAGACCCGTATTAACAATAATACCGGCTAAGATGCTTTGTACCCCAAAGCGTGTCTGTAAGGTTGCGGTGATCAAACCGGAACAAATACCGGCTGCCATAGCCGCAAACAAAGCTAAAAACGGATGGCCGGCAATGGTCACCATCGCACCGACAGCACATCCTAATGTATAACATCCATCCGTGGACAAATCACAGATATTCAAAATACTGAAACTGATAAATAAAGATAAGGCAACCAAAGAGTAGATCAGTCCGACCTCCAAGGCTGTCTGTATGATATTTAATGATAGTAAGCTTCCCATATTCCCTCCAGGTCAAGAGTCCGACGGCCTATGCCGCCGGATTAAGTTTCTATTCAAATTCTTCAGCTGTGACGGTTTCTACAATCGAAGTACACAACGGTTCAAAGGCGGTCTTGATTTCTTCCAGATCCAAGCCAAGCTTTTCACAAACTTCTGTGTTGATGGTTGCGATTCCGTTATCAAAAGTGCGTACACCCATGGTAGCCGGATCAGCTCCATCTACCAGGATCTCCACAACCATATCCGCGGTTTCTTTTCCCAGGTTGGCATAGTCTACACCATAGCCCACAAAAGAACCATTTAACGCAAAGGAATCCGCACCACAATAATGTGGAATACCGGCATCCGCCAGTTTTTCATAGATGGCTAATTCAGCGGTCATCACAGTATTATCTGTTGGCGTAAAGATGGCATCCACCTTTTCCGCAATGAGCGCATCAGCAGCCGAAGACACTTCGTCTGTTGTCGTTCCTGTCTTTTCAATATATTTAATTCCCTTTTCATCCAGATATTTCTTAGCATCCTCAATCGGTTTTTCACTAGCAGACTCACTTTTTGAGTATAAAAGACCTACATATTCTGTATCCGGATTGGCTGCCAACATCAGATCCAGGACAGCCTCCGTATTCAAGGCATCGCTGGTTCCGGTAATATTGCCTCCCGGTTTCTCCATGCTTTCAACCAGTCCGGCTCCTTCCGGATCCGAGGCTGCCGCAAAAACGATCGGAATATCCTTTCCATCCGTGGAAGCCTGCATGATCTGCGCTGTCGGTGTGGCAATCGGAATAATGATATCCACCTCATCCGTAATCAGCTCATCGGCAATCTGGTTTAAAACACTGCCATCGGCCTGTCCATTGTATGTATAATCCTTATAATCGAAGGTTACGCCTAATTCTTTTCCCTTGGCATCCAGTTCTTTTTCTATATTCTTTTCAATCTGATTCAAAGAAGCATCGTCTACATACTGTACAATTCCCACTTTGTATACCTTATCTGAATTGTTCGCATTACTATCCGAAGAACCACCACAAGCACTCATTCCCAATGTCATCGCTCCGGCCAATCCCAGAGATAAGACCTTTTTCATCATCTGATTCATTGTTTTTCCTCCTCCCAAAATAAAAAAGCAGCCCATCCCTTGGGACAAAAGCTGCTTACTTCTGCGGTACCACCCAAATTGACATCTATGATGCCCACTCTTTTCTTACATCTTCCAATGCTTCCCCGATTGATAACGGATGGGTTTCCCGTCAACATCTACTGATTTCTGTTCAATGTGCCCTTAGAAGTCCATTCACCAAAACATCCCCGCTCCGTTTCCATCCCCGGGAGCTTTCTATCCGGTACCGTTCCGGCTACTTCTCTTCCTCGTAGGTTTAGAAAATTATACCATGCACTTTTTTTATGTTCAAGGCAGTTAAATGTTTTTATCAAAGTGTTTACACTGTTTCTCTTTTCCGTAATACCTGGATCACCAGGATCAATAACACAAAGGTAATCGGTGTGGCTATGACAGCCAGATTTCCCTTTGTGATATATCCAAGAATGCCGGCAATGAGATAGCCTACGGCAGAAACAGCAGCCACTGTAAACGCATACGGCATCTGGGTCGTGACATGATTGATATGATTCGATTGCGCGCCGGCACTGGACATAATCGTTGTATCCGAAATCGGCGAACAATGGTCACCACAGACGGCTCCCGATAAACAGGCCGCAATCGAGATCACCAGCATCGTATAGAACCCGGAGAATACTGAACAAACGATTGGAATCAAGATAGTAAACGTTCCCCAGCTCGTTCCAGTCGAGAAGGCCAGGAATACCGATACTAAAAAGATGATACATGGTAAAAACATCTGCAATGAACCGGCAGAAGCCTCAACCACTCCATGGATATAATCGGCAGCCCCCAGCATGCCGGTGACACCGGACAAATTCCAGGATAAGATCAAAATGATCATCGGCGCACACATAGACCGGAAGCCGGCCGGCAGACAATCCATAAAATCCTGGAAGGACATCACATCCCGGATCATATAAAGAACAAAGGTCACGATCAATGTAAAGAGACTTCCAAATACCAGACCTCTGGCAGAATCTGCATTGGCAAACGCATTAATGAAGGTTTCCCCGCTAAAGAATCCACCGGTATAGAGGATCCCGATAATGCAGCTGACAATCAAGGTCACCACCGGAATGATCAGGTTGGATACTTTTCCATCTGTTTTTTCATTGCCATCCACTTCGCTGTATGGAGGTTCCCCGCTAGTAAACAGATCCCCTTTTAACGCATTGTCCTCATGCAGTTTCATAGGACCATAATCAAATTGCTTCCATGTGATATAGACCATCATCACGATTGTCGTCAACGCATATAAGTTATATGGAATGGTTTCAATAAACATCTTGAATCCATTGATATGAAATTGGGAAGGAACCGCATAGGTCACAGCGGCTGCCCAGCAGGATACCGGTGCTATGATACAGATCGGTGCTGCCGTCGCATCCAGTAAATAAGCCAGTTTAGCACGTGATACATTATGACGATCGGTAATCGGACGCATCACTGAGCCTACGGTCATACAGTTGAATCCATCATCGACAAAGATCAATAAACCAAGCAGGATGGTTGCCAATTGCGCTCCTCTTCGATTTTTGATATGTTGATCTGCCCAGCGCCCAAATGCCAATGCACTGCCCGATTTATTCAGAATGACCACAATGCCACCTAATATTGTCACAAACACTAGAATGCTGGCATGAGAGATATCCGCAAGATTGGTCACCAGGCCCCCTTCGCTGTACATCATCGTATTCAACGCAAGCTCCAGGTTCCCGTTGGCGAACAGCAAGGCACCTACCACAATACCGACAAATAAAGCACTGTATACTTCCTTGGTGATCAATGCCAGCGTAATCGCAACCACCGGTGGTAATAAGGCCAGGATCGTGCCGTTAGCTAGTGACACATAGCCCTCCCCAGCTGTTCCAGTCGTCTGTGTTGTCACCCAGGCCAGACCGATCATTGTCACGAGAAAGCATACGAAAAGGATCCGAATTCCATTCTTTTTCTTCATAACATCATCCCTCCCGTTTTTTGTTATTGTATCAAAAAAAGCATATGATTTCTCTTCATATGCATCTATATTTAATGATTTATTAATAAATCTTCAAAATTGTTTTCCCTTTAGATCCTCCGGAAGCTACTTTCTGTAATGCCTGATCCACTTCATCCAAAGAGAATACACCATCTACGGATGTTTCAAAAGGACAGGCCCGATACAAATCTGATACTTTTTCCAATCCTTTACCATCCTCATGTACAAAGAGAAAGAAATACTTCTGCTTTCTCATGGCTGCCATCTTGTCATATTTTCTGCCCGCTATTGTAAACAAGCCCCTTTTCACAAAAGACAGATTACTTCGTACGGCAAATTCTCCATTTGGTAAGCCCCGTAATGAAACCAGGATTCCCCCTTCTTTCAGGATGCTGAATTGGCGTTCCAATTCCTTTTCGCCCAATGTGCCAAGAACATGATCCACGTCCGATAATACTTCTGTATAATCGGTTTTCTTATAATCAATAAACTGATCTGCCCCTAAACGTTTGACTCTTTCTTCATTCGCTTTGTTTCCATTGGTAATAACGGTCAATCCATAGCTCTTGGCAATCGGAATAGCCATCGCTCCCAGACTGCCGGTCCCTCCGGAAATAAAGATCGTTTCCTTTTCCTTCGGCTGCATCAGATCCAAAGCCTGAACCGCTGTTAAGGCAGTCAAAGGAATCGTCGCCGCTTGTTCATCGCTCAACTGTTCAGGTACTTTGGCAACCGCCCGATAGTCAACGGCTGCATATTACGCAAAAGCACCAATCCGGTTTAAAGGCATTCTTCCGTAAACCCGGTCTCCGATCTGAAACCCTTTTACATAAGTCCCCAGCCTTTCGATTGTCCCGACAAACTCATTTCCCATCACCAAAGGCATGGAATAAGGTACGATCAAATTCACTTCTTTATGGATGATCATATTGTCCAAAGGATTGACACCCGCTGTATGGATCTTCACCAAAATATCATGGGGACCTATTTTCGGCATTTCTACTTCTTTTACAACGACATCTTTATGATAGTTTTCTAATATTGCTGCTCTCATGCTTCCTTTTCAATCTCCTTTCTCATTTTATCCATACAATCCCGCAATGTGGTTTTCTGCATTTCCTGATATGCTTTTCTTTCAATATCCGCAAAGGTATCTTCCAATACCGGTCGGATATGCTGACCTACAATGCATTCATCATTAGGATTCCGGTGCAGATCAAACAAATGCACCCTGTCTGTTTCATAAATACTTTGATAAATCTGGTACAAAGTCAGTTGCTCCGGTGCCACATTCAAACGAAATCCAGCCGCTCCCTGCCGGCTTTGGATGATTCCTTTTTTCTTCAATAAAGACGTTAGCTTTCGAATATAACTGGCATTGGTTCCTACACTATGTGCAATCTGCTGCGAAGACATCGGTGTTTCGGATTCCGAGATCAATATCAGCGCATGCACGGCACTTGAAAATCGCGCGTCCATTAAGCCACCTCATAGGTCATGATATATTCCATCATCTCGGCTGTTTCCAGCTGTGGATCTTCTTTCATAAAAGATCCCTTCTGATCCATTCCGATTTCAAAATGACACAACGCAATCCCCAGATCGACTTTCTGGATGTCTCCTAACGGGCTGTCCTTCATAGACTTCATTTCATAGAAATGTACCTTATTGTCCTTTACAATAGCCCGCCATGGTTGTTTGTTGGTTGCCGATGGCGCCCAACGTACCAGTTCCAAAGCTTCCGCAAACGGTCCGGCTTTTTCCGGTGTTAATCCTTTGCCATACTCTTCGTCAAAGAAAAGCTGATCAAAGGCAATCCGGTCATCCGATTTCATGCCCTTACGCATCAGATTTTCCCGAATAGAACGCTTTTTTGCCGGATAACCGATGGGACTGGCTACCGGCATCACTTCATCGGGCTGAACATCCATCGCTGTTTCAAAGGCATCACGACTCAAAGAAGCTGCCAGCATTACCGTTCCGATTCCCAACGATAACGCATACAGACACGCCTTCTCAAAGCTGTATCCCAATGCCAGTTCATACCCCGGGATCCGCTTGGCCTTCGCTGCCAGATACAGATCGGTTCCTACCACGATCGGGCTGGACAAATGATACGTATCTGCCTCCAGTAAACGAAATGTCACCGGCACATCAAACGGGTTGGACATTTCCTGGATATATGTTTCTAAGCTCTTTTTATCTTCCTGCGTCAGTTCTCTTCCATCAAAAGTACGTACACTCTTTCTTTTCTTAATACACTCTTTCATCGAATAGGTCATAATACGCCTCCTACTTGTATCACTTAATGATACAAGTTTACTTCTTCTTAACCTTTTTGTCAAATAAAAAAGAAGAGATTCCTCTCTTCTATCGTTTCTTATTTGCTTTCAGCTTGGTTTCGATCAACTGCATGCACGACTGGCTTGTTCCTTGTACAAAGCCATCCTTCATGATTGGGAAAAAGACATTGTTATCCATGTTCAATAAGATACATGTTCTGGATTGTGCGACCTTATCAATAGCATGCCAGTCAATCTTTTTATACGTATCCCCGATTTGTACTTCTACGTACTCTCCCAAGGTAATTCTTGTTTTCGGGGCGTCCGGATACAACAGTCGGATCCTTTTCTTTTCCGAATGGATCAAACGTCGTTCCCGAATGAAAAAGACCACATAGATAGCTACCACCAGGATACCCATCATAAACAAGAACAAGGTATGAAGAAATAACAGGAATAACAAAAAATAGAATCCCACAAACAAGAAGGCACCGATGAAGTACCATTTGTTCATTTTACGGCAAAAAAGGCGGGTAGACTGCTCTACCACATCCATGGTATATACGTATTCATTAATAATCGTCTGCATACCTTGAGATTACTCTTTCTAAACCCATTTCGCAAGCTGAATCTGTGATAAGATAATACCATGAAAACAATCCTATTCTATGGAGATTCCAACACGTATGGCTTTGATCCGAGAGGCTGGTTCAGCGAACGGTATGACCGCCCCTGGCCTATGATCCTCCAAGCGTCTTTGGATACCTGGAACATATTAAGCGACGGGTTGAACGGACGAACGGTACCGGACGATCTGACATGGGTCAAACGGGATCTTGAACAAGAGGTCGATATCTTTGCGGTCATGTTGGGAACCAATGACATCTATTGTGGCTATTCTTTGGAAAAGATCCTGGATCGCATGAAAAAGTTATGCGCCTACGCAAAAAAACATGCCCATGTCCTGCTCATGACGCCACCGGCGATGATGTTTGAACAAGAGCGCCTAGCCCAACTGAACACCCTGTACCAACAGTTAGCCAGCGAGATGGAACTATCCTTTCTGGATACCTCACAATGGGAGATCGACTTGGCATATGATGGTGTTCATTTCTCTGAAAAAGGCCATGAACAATTTGCACAGTATATGCAAGCGTACCTGGAAACCATATAAAAATGCGGGAATGCCCGCATTTTTTACATTTCGTGAACTGTATCGGCAATCCGTACGGTTGATTGCCGGTGAGAAACCAATACCACTGTTTTTCCCTTGGAATGGGCCTGTAACGATTTTAAGATGATTGCTTCATTTAAGCTATCGAGATTGCTGGTAGGTTCATCCAGCAGAACAAATGGCGCATCGTGCAAAAAAGCACGAGCCAGGCCGATCCTTTGTTTCTCTCCACCGGATAATGTATCCCCCAGTTCTCCCACCTGGGTCTGATATCCTTGCGGCAGTGTTTGGATAAAATCGTGGATGGAAGCCTTTTTGCAGGCTTCTTCAATGTCTGCCTCCGTGGCATCCAGTTTGGCAATGCGGATGTTGTTGGCAATCGTATCTTTGAAAAGCTGTGTTTCCTGGGTCATGTAGCTTTCCATATCTCGCAGGTTTGCGGTATTGATGTTGCGGATATCGGTATTCGATATCTGAATGGAGCCTTTATCCACCTCCCAGAAACGCATCAGCAATTTCAATAAGGTCGATTTCCCACAACCGCTTTTTCCGACGATCCCGGTGATCTTATTCTTTTCAAAAGTCATAGAATAGTTCGATAAAACCTTCTGTCCTCCATAAGAGAACGTGACATCCTGACACGCGGCACCTTCAAAGACCTTCGTTTCCTTTCCGGTAATATCTTCTGTTTCCGGTGTTTCCTCAAGAATATCCAGAACTCTGGATGCCGAAGCCAGGGTGCTTTGCAGCGTGGTCCCCAAATTGGCCAAGGCCACCACCGGACCAAAGGAAGACATCATCGCAATGACAGGAATCACAAAACCGGACAACCCGACTTCTCCTTTGTTATACAAAGAGGTTGCCACCAACAACATGGCAATATCAAAGACCAGAATAAAGGTATTGGCCAGAGCCAGATTGAATCCGGTTAACTGGCTGAGCTTTCCTTGATTCTGGGTCAGATGATCGTTTTTTTCATTCATTCCCTGCATCCGTTTAGAACCTGTGTTATATTGAGCCGTCTCATCAAGACCCCGGATGTTTTCCAGAACATAGGAGGCCAGATCTCCGGCTTGTCTACGGATCTGATCCCCGGTATCTTTACTGCCAATGGAAATGATGACCGGCAAAAGAATACCGACACAAAGATAGGCAAAGAAAGCCAGCACACCCATTTCATAATGATACAAACTGATAAAAATGGTCATGATCAGCTCAACAACGATCGCAATACAAATGGGAGAGATCGTGTGTGCATAGAATACCTCCAATAGCTCCACATCGGAAGTGATCAAATTGATCAGGTCGCCCTTATCTCTGCCTTCCAGCTTCGCCGGACTTAATCGGCGTAAGGCCTGGAATACTCGATCCCGAATAATGGCCAGTAAGGTAAAGGCGATGTAGTGATTGGTCTTTTGTTCGACATATCGCAATACCGCACGTACCAACGCAAAGACGATCAACAAGGCCCAGATCACCCCTAATGGAAAGGCACTTTGTCCCAGTCCGCTTAAGATGGCATAACCACCCAGGATTGGAATAAATTGAACCGCTAAATACGCCAGGCTGCCACAGATGACAGCTAACATCATATGTTTCTTTAAAGGTCCCACCAGCTTCAGCATCTGAAGCATCGTTCCCACTTTACTTCGTTTGTTCATCGCCGGCCTCCTTTCCAAACTTCTCCAATGCTTGTTGTGTGTTCCACAAAGTGGCATAGAGGCCGTTGGTTTCCAATAGGTCTTTATGGCTTCCGGATTGGGCCACCGATCCGTTTTCCAATACATAAATACGGTCTGCCTCAACGACGTTGGCCAGCCGATGGCTGATCATAATCACGGTTTTCGTCTTTGCCAGCCGTTGGATCTGCTTCAGGATGGTTTCTTCACTTTCCATATCGATGTTGCTGGTGGCTTCATCAAAGATATAGATTTGTGAATCATGCAGGATCGCCCGCGCCAGGGCCAGTCTTTGTTTCTGTCCTCCGGACAAGTTTTGCGCATTCTCTTGCAGCATTGTATCCAATCCTTGTTCTTCTCTTAGAAAGTCAGCCAAGGCACATTGTTCCAATACTTCCCAGAGCTTTTGTTCATCGGCTTCAGCTGCCATCATAAGATTGTCCCGAACCGTCCCTTTAAAGAAGAAGCTGTTGGTTCCCACATACGTCAATTCCTTCATTCGGCTCCATTCGGCAATCGTATCTGTCTCTTTGCCATCGATGGTCAACGATCCTTGATCGATTGTTTGTCTTCCCATCAGTAAAGACGCAATCGTGGATTTCCCGCTGCCGCTTTCCCCGACAATGCCGATAAATTCTTGTTTTCTTACCGACAAGGAAACACCATGGAGTATTTCCCGGTCGGGTTCATACGCAAAATGGACATCCTTCATTTCGATTCCGGAAACAGAAGAAGACAATTCTTCTGTCTTTTCGTTTGGCTCTTCCAGCTTCAGAAACTGAAAGATCTTATCGCTGGCAGCCATCCCGTTCATCGCTACATGGAAGTAGCTTCCCAGTCTTCGCATCGGCAAGAAGAAATCCGCCGACAACAAGATCATAAAGATACAATGGGCCAGTCCGACATTTCCCCGTACAAAACCACGGGTTGCCAACAATATACCGATGGCAGCGCCTCCATACGCAAAAAAATCCATGATGATGATAGAGTTTAGCTGCATCGTCAATACCTTCATCGTCACAAAGCGAAAGTGTTCGGATTCTTCATTCATCTGTTCATTCTTATAAGCGTCAGCCTGGTAGGTTTTCAGTGTCGTCATCCCCTGCAGATTTTCCAAAAAGGCACTGCCCAGTTGTTCATACTGCCCCCAGTACTTCGCTAACAGCTTCTTGGCAATCTTCTGTACCATCATGATTGCTCCCGGTATTAACGGTACACAGATCATCAATACAATCGCTGTAGACCAGCTGCCTGCCAGTCCAAACAGAAAAAACAAGGTGATCGGCGCCAGAAACGCATAGAAAAACTGTGGAACATACTGGCCGAAGTAGCTTTCTAACTGATCGACCCCTTCCACCGATTCCTGTACGATCTGGGCTGTGGTCACATGTTTCTGATACGCGCTGCCCAGCTTCAACAGCTTTTCATAGATCATCTGGCGCATTTTCTTCTTTACGGTTTTGGATGCCATATAACTCATCTTTACAGCAGCCTGGGTCGTAAAAAAACGAACCACGACCGTTAAACAGATGCCCAGAACCGGCAACACCAGATCCGATGTATTCCAGCCCCGGTAATAAAAATGATCGATCGCATACGCAATCAAATAGATCATTATCGCATTCATGAACAGTTCCAGCCATTGAAACAATATATTGCCGACAATATACTGTTTGCTCTCCGGACACAGTTCCATCAATCGTTTATCAAACATAGAAATCCTCCATTAAAAACATCTTATTTAATTAGAATATCACAATTATTTAATTTTAACTTTTTAAATTCCATTTAAGGTTCTTTTCGTATTATCAACAACAACGAAAGGAGTCCTTATGACAAAGAAAAAAATAAACACTTGGACAAAAGCGGCCGCCTTTGGCATTACCATAGGTGCCGCCACAACCATCACACCGATCTTTGCGGAAGATCTTTTACCACAGGAATCGGTGGAATGTACAGAAACAAATACAGAAGATCTATTGAATACAGAGGTTAGCGAGCTGGAAGGAGAATCCGTCCAACCGGAAGAAACAGCTACAGATCAAACCGCTGGCCTGACCGAACAAGCACAGGAAACAACCGATGATGAGATCATCGTAACACAATCCGAAGAAAGCTTGGTCGACTCATCCGCCGCTAATGCGACATTTACATTCTCGGATACAACAGCGGATAGCGCGTTGGAAGAAGAATCCATCCAATCGGAAGAAACAACTGCAGATCAAACCGCTAGTCTGACCGAACAAGTACAGGGAACAGTCGATGGCGAGATCCTCGTAACACAATCCGAAGAAAGCTTGGTCGACTCATCCGCCGTTGATGCGACATTTACATTCTCGGATACAGCTATTGAAAGTTCTTCCGATACATCCGAAGGCTTTACGATAGATAACACGATCTTAACGATTACCCAAAATGGCACCTACAAGATTACCGGTATGTGCCAGGAAGGTTCCATCGTTGTCGCAAAAGGATTGGATGAAGTGACTTTGATCCTGGAAAATCTGGATCTGAGCTGCAGCACATCGGCACCGGTCGTTGTTAAAAAAGGAAGTACCGTGTATGTCTATATCCAGGGAACTGTCAATCTGACAGATAACGAAGATGCCGATACAGAAGCGACAAACGAGGATTTCGAAGGGGCTTGTATCAAGGTCAAAAGTAACTCGACATTGGTCATTGACGGAGATGGCACTTTGAATATCGACGCTTCCGGATGTAAAAACGGTATCAAAGGAGCCTCCAATGCCACCGTGATCATCAATGGAGCCACGATCAACGTGACCGCTGCCAACAATGCGATTGCCAGTGATGGCCAGTTATTCATCAACGGCGGTACGTTCAACATTCAATCGGAAGGCGATGGCCTTAAATCCTCACCAGACCAAGAGGATACAGAGTCGTTAGGTACCATTACGATTACAGATGGTACGTTTGTGATCTCTTCCGGGGAAGATGCCATTCAGGCAGCCGGAAACCTGACGATTACCGGTGGTACCTTTACCATCGCAGCCGGGGATGATGCCATAACCAGTGATGCCGTCACAACCATTGGAACCAAAGGATCTGATACCGGTCCTTCCATTCTGGTTACAACGTGTGAAGAAGGCATCGAAGGTGCCAGTGTATTCCTGTATTCCGGGGATGCGACCATTACATCCAACGATGACAGCATCAATGCCGCAAACAGCGATCTAACCAACTATACCTATACGATTGACATTTCCGGCGGAACCTGGACCCTTAACGCAAACGGAGACGGTCTGGATTCCAATGCGAATATCTCTATGTCCGGTGGACAAGTGATTTTATTTGGACCGGAAGGAGGTGGCAATTCCGCCATTGACTATGATGGAACCGGCACCATTACCGGTGGTGAAATCTTTGCGACCGGCTATAACGATATGGCTCAAACACTCAATGGCACCGGCCTTGTCTTTCAGAATGTGTCATTGACTAAAGGGCAGACTGTCTCTATCGTAGACAACCAGGGCCAGGTATTATTTACCACAACCGCGCAGAAAAGCACCAACTGGATCTATTATGCCAGCGATACCTTGTCGACGGGTCAAACCTATACATGTTTGATTGATGGGCAGGCGGTCGGAACCAATACAGCCGGGCAACAAAGTAGCCTCAGCCCTTGGGCCATGCCAGGGCAGTCACAAGGAACCATGCCAATGAATCCAAATATGGATGCATCTCAGCCAGGCATGATGTTCCCGGATGGTACGTTCCTTTCACAAGACCAAATGAACGCCTCTGCGGTGCCACCCTTTGACCAAGGAATGCCGCAAGGATCTATGCCAATGGATCTAGATACGAACACATTCCAACCAGGCATGATGTTCCCGGATGGCACGTTCCCTTCACAAGACCAAATGAATCCCTCTACATCGCCAACCTTTGACCAAGGAATGCCACAAGGATCTATGCCTATGGATCCAGATACGGAATCATTCCAGCCGGGTATCATGCCTTTCTCTTCGCAAGAAGATACAGAACAAAGAACGGACATAGAGGCATCGTCCCAGGAACAACCCGTTACCGTTTCTGTATATAAGCATGCGATACAAGAAGATACAACGACACAGTTAGAGACTGTATTAAATCAGATTGCCGAACAGAAAGAAGTCCTGGATAAGGAAATCACTTCGGTAGACACCGCAGCGCAGACCAACGACTTCTTATTCCCGACGGCAACGATGATGGGAACGGGTCTGGTCGTCTCCAGCGCCCTGGTTCGCCGAAAAAAAAGAAAACCAAATGTTGATTAACAAGGTTTTCTCGTATACAACACAAAGAGATTCGCTCAGTTTCCGCGAATCTCTTTATCATTGTCTTCCATTGGCTGTTTTCTCTATCTGTCAAAGTAGATGCGAACCGCTGTATCGGAAATCTTGCTGAGATAATTTCCCAGTTCCTCCAGTGTCATACTGTCTTCCGTTTCAAGCCATCTTCGATAGACAGCGATTATCCCATACGTATAAAAATCGGCATAGGTACGCTGTTCCTTCTCATTCAATATCTCCGGGTTATGAAATAAATCCGTGACTGCATCCCGGACGATTGTATGCGCTTTGTCCCAAAAAAAATCGTATTGATGATTTCGGGAAAGACAACGGAACAGTTCCTGATCCGTTTTCATCAGATCATTAAGGCTGTCAAAAAAGATCGTCAAGTCATAAGGTTTTAAGAAGAAACGATTTGTTTCCAAAGAATGAATCAACTGATCGGCCTTTTCCTTCGCATAAGCAATCACAATATCATCAACCGATGGATAATGGAGATAAAACGTCTTTCTGTCAATATCTGCTTTTCTAGCAATTTCTGCTACCGTAATCTTCCTATTCCCTGCCTTCAACAAAGAAAAATAGGTGCTGCGGATCGCCTGTTCGGTTTTTAAAAATCGTCTGTCCATGATATTCCTCGCTCTATTTGATTCTGTGGATTTTTCCACACAATGCATAGGTTTGTCCATTGTCTTTTTACTAAAGTAATAATAAACTACACATGTGGACAAATCAACACGTGAGGAGGAATTATGTATAAATATATAATTGCGGTAGACGCAGCAGCGGATATCGACGAAACTTTTTTTCAAGAAAATGATATTTATGTGTTCCCTATGGAGTATTCCTTATCAGAATCTATGGTCTGGTGTCGTGACATGGAAAGTGAAGAAAAACTAAAAGCCTTCTATCTTTCACAGAAAAACGGTGAGCTGACCAAGACATCACAGATTACGCCGTATTTGTACAGTCAATACGCAGAACCTTTTCTGAAGAAGGATCTATCGATTCTTTATATTACCCTTTCCAGCGGTCTGTCTTCGACCTATCAATCCGCTTGTCTTGCTGCCGAAGACTTAAAGGAAACCTACCCTGAGGCAGACTTTCTCCCATTGGATTCCCTTGCCGCAACCGGAGGTATGGGCATCTTAGCAGAAAGAGCGGTAAACAACCAGAAAAAAGGAATGGATCTACGCCAGAACTATGAAGATCTGCAGTCTGCGGCAGCGCATCTTCAGCACTGGTTTCTGGTCAGCGATATTCAATACCTTCGTCGTGGTGGAAGGATCAACAGCTCTTCAGCTGCCATCGCTTCGGTGCTTTCCATCAAACCGATCCTGCAGATCGATCAAAACGGGAAGCTGCCGGTCATCGGCAAAGCCCGTGGCACAAAAGCGGCCGTCAAAGAGCTTTTGAAGCATTATAAACAAACCTATGTCCCGTCCGATGATCCCATCTATATTTGTCATGCGGATGCGCCGGATACCGCCGACCTTCTGGAAAAGAAGATCTTAGAGCTGACACCGAATGTCGTCATCCGGAAACGAATGTTGTCACCGATTATCGGAGCGCACACGGGTCCTGGAATGGCCTCCATCATTCATCTCGGAACAAAGAGATAGACACAAAAAAGATCCTTGCTGAATAAGGATCTTTTTGATTATCATCTTATAAACAAGGCGTAATAACACCCTTTAATCAACCTCTTCTATGACCGTAAATCCTTTATTACGCAAGCAGTTTTCCACTGCGTCCCGGTCATCCACATTGATTACGAAGACCGGTTTTGCGCTCTTTCGTCCAAATGTCAGATAAATGTAATCTATATTGATATAACTGTTTTTCAGTTCATCCAGCAATTTGGACAAACTTCCGACTTTATCATCCATTTCTACCCCGATCACTTCCCGGGTCTGACATAGATAGCCGGCCTCCTTTAATAAAGACAACGCTTTATCGGTATCCGAAACAATCAGACGCATGACACCATACTCTCCGGCATCAATGGTCACAAAGCCGAATATATTGATGTTTCCTCTGGCCATGACCGCCGTAATAGCTTGTAGCATTCCTTGCCGGTTTTCCGCAACCACTGAAATCTGCTTCATATATACTCCCCCTTCAAACACATGGTTACTATACTATAACTTAACTAAATTGTCATGCGGAATCAGAAGCTGTGGCCACCTCCGGAGAAGCCGCCACCTCCTCCGCCGCCTCCGCCGGAGAAACCTCCACCGGAGCTTGAAGAGCCGCTTCCAGATGAACGTGTAACGCGTCGATACACATCCAGTCCGGCCGCCGTAATCGCAACCGCCCCTGCAGTCAGCTCGGCTTTCTTCGGAATCGGAGTGCTCTGCGTTTTCTTGCGCGTCTGCCATACGATCAAATAGCTGATCAGCAAGCCGATGATCAATGCCAGTAAAAGCGCGCAGATATAGCGCATCGGCTGGGAAATCGATCGCCCTTCCATTAAGGTGATCACTTGTTCCATCGCCTTCGAACAACACGTATAGTAGTCTCCATTCGATGCATAGGTATAGATATTATCGGTAATCAATGTCGCATAGCTGGCATTGACGGTCTTTTCAATATCTCCGCCGTTATACAGCCAGATTTCCCGATTCGACATATCAATCAGAAAATACGTTTCACTGGTATGGTTCAGTTCCGGATGATGATTTTCCGCATATTGTCTTGGCGTTCCATAATTGTACTCTGTCGTTTCAATGACCGCATTTCCATATGCCGTGATCGGCTTCATTTCTTCCAACAGCTTTTTTTCTTCCTGTTCTGTCAGTAAATCAGCCCCATCGATCACTTCGCAATGATACCCTGTGGCCGTATTGTTCCAATACATAGAATCGGCATAGACTAAAGGAAAAGCTGAAAGACATAAGTAGATGGAAAATAAGAGAGTAATCACTTTTTTCATGCCTGTGTACCTCCTTTCCGGTCAAAGAAATTCGGTATACCATGGGTACAGTAGACATTATATTTCACGATCATCCGCACCACATTAAACAACATACTGGCAAACAAAATAGCAGCCGCTCCATAATACCAATAGTCGTGCACAGGTCTGGAATAAAGGATATAGAATGCCAGGCCTTGTCCAGCCAGCAGGCAAAGGGTATCCGGAAAAATATCCAACTTTTTCTTTCCAAGGACAGCCAGCTGTATACAATAGATCGTCAGATACAAAGAAACGGCGATAAAAGGGACATAATAATATGGTGCCAGATAAAAGATGGCCATAAAGACAAGGTGTATGCTGCCTGTAAATGCCAACATAAACACAGCGATGGCACCGATTACCCCAATGTAGTAAGCCCCATCGGTGTTATTGGATTTCTTTCGTTTCTTACGCACCAGTTTCTGAAGCCTTTTTTGTTTCGGATCCACATCTTGCCGTAAATAGCCCTTGTCATTGGCATGCGTTTCCCTGGCCACAAGTTTCCGGATATTCTGAACATATAAAATCTGAATACCGATTGATAAAGCCAAGGCCCACTTTAACATGGTGGATGGCAGCATCACCAGTAACGACAGTGGCACAAAAGCAAGGGCCGCAAAGCCTAGGGAAAACAACAGGAACTGTTTTATATCCACCGGCAGATCTGCAGTCATCTTTCCGGTTTGCCCGTTCACTACCGCATAGGCCACCCGGTTCCGATTTCGATAGGTCAGAAACCATACCGGCAGCATCGCCCGTGTTTCCTTTTCTACTTTCGTATGAAACGCAACATTCATATTATCCGGTTCATTGACCGACATCCCTTTGTATTTTGAACTCCGTTTTGAAATGTGGTTCAGTGTATATAGATTCGCGTCTTCCTTGGCGTCCTCTCTGTAAACATGGGAAGGTACATCCTCGGTATCTGCACAAAAACCACTCATATACGCGGTGGAAAAATCCTCCAGATCTTTCATACGGAAAGGGGCCACCGCCAAAGACAGAGCATCGTCAAAGGACGAGGATCCATCATACTGGATCGTATCGAACTCTGTATCCAGATTGAAATTCATATGGCAATACTCGCGCGTATCGCCTCTGACGCGGACCCCGTTGACACGGACCGGCCCTTTCTGTGTCACATTGTAGATCCAATAAGGCAGATAGATCCCCTGAAACTTTTCCAGATGGTCTTCCGATTTCAGATCTTTAGGCAAACACCATACCTTCTTTATCCCATCTTGATAAATCTGTATGCAGTTCTTTTTGGTGATCCGAAAAGGAATGATCGATTCCGGTGTCTTTTCCCCGCTTAATCGCCCCTCCAATGCAACCGACGAACCACAGAACGGACAGGTGGTAGCTGCCTCATGATCAGTTGAAAGGATTTCTCCTCCACATTGCGGACAAGTAAAAATCGTCGCATCATACGTTGCTTCCCCGGCTTCCTCAATGGCTTGAGGATGATCCAGTGGTTCTATTTTATTCTCACAATAATCACAGAACAGTTTTTTAGATTTGATGTCATAACGCATATTGGCACCACAGTTCGGACAAGCGTACATTCTCTTCCTCCTTTTCTGTTTTATAAGCAAAGATCCTTGCGTTTTATCACAAGGATCATGAATTAGAAATTAAATGTTTCCGGATCGGATCCCGTCCGTGTATTACGATGCAGCGCATCTATTTGTTTCATATCGTCTTCACTCAATGTGAAATCAAATACATTTAAATTGGAAACGATGCGATCTTGATGTACTGACTTTGGTAAAACGATCGTATTTCTTTGAATATGCCAGCGAATGACAACCTGTGCCGGGCTCTTTCCATATTTCTTTCCAATTGCCTGCAGGACAGGATCGGACAGGATAGTTCCGCCTGTTCCCCCTAGCGGGCTCCAGACCTCCACCTGGATCCCTTTTGAATGACAATAGTCAATCAGGGCTTGATTGTTAAAATACGGATTGGATTCAATCTGATCGACCGCTGGTATTATTTCACTGGATTCTGCCAGTGTTTCCAGGTGATGGGCATGAAAGTTGCTGACACCAATAGCACGGATCCTGCCTTCTTTGTATAGCTTTTCCATCTCATGCCAGGCCTCTACATATCCTTCCGCCGGCCAATGGATCAAATATAGATCAACATAATCTGTCTGTAACAGCTTTAAGCTTGTCTCAAAGGCCTCTCTGGTTTTTCTTTGCCGGATATCTTCATTCCACAACTTGGTCGTCAGAAAGATTTCCTCTCTGGGAATTCCACTGGCTTTGATGGCCTTTCCGACACTTTCTTCGTTACCGTAGATCCAAGCTGTATCTATATGTCGATAACCGGCTTCCAAAGCCCATTTTACCGCATTCTCTGTGACCTCACCGGACGGGGTACGAAATACTCCCAGTCCTATCTGAGGAATTTCTATATGATTATTCAATTCAATCTTTTTCATATTTTCCTTTCTAGAGAACCTCGATCAGTTCTTCGTCTTCTTTTGAAAGGGTATGCGTCCCTGCCGGTTTTGCGTTATCTGCCGGATAACCAGTCGGAAAAATCGCAATCAGATCATACTCTTTCATCTGAGGGAACATCGTCTGCAGTCTAGGGGCATCAAACGATCCCACCCAGGTCGTTCCCAAGCCTAGTTGAGCAATCTCCAACATCATATGGGTGCCGACAATGGCCCCATCCACATGAGCAAATGTCGCTTGGTCAAATTTTCTTGTCCATGCTTGTTCTTTGGATACACCGACCACAAAGAAAACAGGAGCCCCAAATGTATAATTTGTCACTTCCTTTAAAGCATTCTTTGCCGGTTCGGATTTCATGACCCAGATCTTAAAAGGCTGGTAGTTACAAGCTGTCGGAGCCAGCTTTGCAGCTTTCAAGATTGCTTCGATTTTATCCGGTTCTACTTCTTGATTTCTAAACTGACGGCACGAATATCGTGCCTGTGCTAATTCTAAAAAATTCATTGTATTCTTGTATGATTCATTAAAAGCTAAATCATACTCTCCTTTCCTTTTTTACTGAAGCTTTGACTATATAATAAGAGTGTATTTGCCACTACATTATCTGAATCGTTGATTCTGTTGCCTACTTCTTTGACTTGTTCTTCTCTCCTTTCCATCCCCGCAATTATACTTTACGGAATCATAAAATCGCTTCAAAACAGATGCTAATCTCTCCGGTGCCTCCATATTCACTTCGTGTCCTGCTCCTTCTATTTCTTTGAAATCAGAATGCTGCAATAGATTGGAAATCCTTATAGATGCTTTTTTGTTAATGTAGTCTTTATCTCCGCAGACGACCAGTACCGGACAAGAAATGCGGTGCAAAGAATTGCTGAAATCCAGCTCTGCCATAGTGCTGCACAGGTTCATAAAATCATGTTTACTAAAACCGTTTTGTTGAAACAGTGTCCTCGGCATCAGACGAAACAAGATATTTTGTAACTTTAATAACCATACGGGCATCTTATATTGTGCAGCAATCAAGACCAGCGACTTAACTTTCTTGGGATTCTCTATCGTATAGTTTAAAGCCAAAACACCACCCAAAGAGAGTCCACACAGAGCAAGATCTTCATTTGTCGTATTACATATCTCTGAGAAAGCAGCATAGAGTGCAGAATACAACACCTCTGTGTCTGTTCTCCTATATCCGTTATCCCAAGTTCCTTACAGAGGGGAATTCATGTCGCAAGCTCATACAGGCGATATATCTTTCGGTACAACTTGCCCGTAAACAGTAGATTAAAGAACAGCCTTTCGATTCGCGTAAGCTCTTTGACCAGCGCGGCAGGAGTGAAGCTGTGCTCTTTTACAAATCTGATCCGAAGTCCGTTGATCACGCTCTCGATATCATCTATCCCATACAGCTTTGTAACGCCAACATCGTTGACCGGATTTTTATATTTCGACATTTTAACACCAAATTCAGTATAAACATCCATCAGGATATGAAGTTCCCGGTACTTTTTATCAAGCGCTTGTAGTAATCTCCATACCTGGCTGTTGGTCAGATACATGCTAAGCCCTTCAAGGATAACGATGGCTGTATCACTATTCGGGAGCAACCCAATCTGCTCCGGTCTGGACGCATCCAAAGCCACCATATGGTACGTTTCCTTTTCCTGAAAGTACTTCTTGCGAATCTCTATAACATCTGGAAGATCACAGTCCACCCACTCAGAACAAGGAGTTTTTACCCTTATATGCCTGCTGTCAAGCCCACATCCAATATGAAGTACCAAGGCATCCTCTTTTTGTTGCAGCAGACTTTCTGTCCAATCATCGAAAACACGAGCTCTCATGGCCATGTTGTAAGCCAGCCACTTTGACCTGGACTTTCCGTGGATCGGGAATGCTTCTTCTTGCCATATCTTCTCAGCCGAAGGATCATTTAGAATAATGCCCTTTTGACTCACCTTTGATTTTCCATATAGCGGGATATACAGTGTCTTGTTCACTTCATTCATGCAATCTTGCTCCTCTGCACATTCCATTCTGTCAGGAAATGCATTCTAATATCGGTTTTATATAACGTTTATCTGTCCAGTCGCAGGCTTCATCCCCTGCTGCCATCAACGCTTTCTCCCACACCTCATAATCGTCGGGATTCTTTTTAGTTACAACCTTTCTCAACATTGTACATAATGCCTTGTCCTTAAATGACATCCTATCCATATTCCATGAGCCACGACAATAGAAGCAAGGAATGCCTGCAAGGGTATCTTTTAAATTATGTTCAATAACTTGCTTCACCGCATCCTCTTCGTATGGAGAAGCCCCAACACAGAAAACAATGATTTTCTTTTCCTTTAAATCGTTGATATGCTTTTTCAAAAATGGCAATCCTGCAATTCCTGAGGCGTAGACGCCTCCTCCAAGAATAATCGTGTCATACCCCTTTACATCATCGATTTTTGCTTTCTTGATTTCAACACATGGAAAACCAGTTTCCTCCGCAAGCCAACCTGCGTAACGCTTTGTTGCTCCATATTTAGATTGGTAAAGAATGATTCCTCTCATTGTAACCTCCATTCTGTTCGCTTTTTTGTTCACACTCAAATCACTTGTATTTTTCGTATCGGCATTGCTCGATCACCTGATCGCCAAGTAATGTAATCGCATTTTGCGGACATAAGCTAATGCAGCGATAGCACATGGTACATTGATCGCCGGAAACCGCCCGTGCATCTTTCATTTGGATATTCCCCATCGGACATTCTTTGCTGCACAAGCCACAGCCAACACACGCATCGCTTATTTTTAATCCGTCCGTGTATCCTGCCGTTTTATGATAAAACCAAAGCCTTTGTCCGAACAGGCCCTTGATATGTGCTATAAGTGATAGTCCTTGCTGAGGATATTTCCCTTGACGAATTTGTTCCACAGTCTGCGCAATGCGTTGATCTGCATTTCTGACAATTTGTCTGTTCTTTTCTATGCTCTTTTTCAACAGCTTACTGTCACAAACAGAATCCGGCATTTTTATTTGCAGCCCGCCAAGAATTTGAGCACCATACTTCTTCAGGATTCTTGCAGCGCATCCTGTTCCATCCCCGCTGAACAGACCCAGGGTATTAATACAAAACACTTTCTTCCCTTTCCAGATGGAGCTGTTTTTCACGATAAAATCTCGCACCATAAAAGGAAGGTTGGAGAACTGTGTCGGGTAACCGAAAACAATTGTGTCCTGATTCTCTATACAACGTACACTCAGAGGATCCTCGAGTGGCATACATTGTGCTGAGGCATCCATCAAATGCACAAAGGTCTCTACACAATGTTTCGTATTGCCCGTTCCACTTAAATATATTCCTATCATTTAAATCTCCTTTTCCATATAATGTAACACAGATAAAGGGATCTAACAATTTAAACACACATTAAATAAAAAAGGCAGTTTTCACTGCCCGTACTGTATTTGGCCTCGACATGTTTCCAAAATCGATACCACATTCTTTGTTTGTTCACAGAGTTTCTGATACGCTTTTCCATCCCGTTCGGCCACGATTTTCTGAAAAACCCGGCATTCGTAGACCATATGAAACGCCTGATTTTCACCAAGCTGTATAGCCTGGGAAGTATCTTTTTTCCCAATCATATCCCCTTTGGGTTCCAAGAATTCCACCTGGGCACAAACCCCGCAGCCGGAGCCGTAGACACGCAGACAGCCTTTATCTCCCTGGATCATCACCTGGTTTTCACTGCTGCTATCCTTAGCGCCGACACAGACCGCCAGCTGATCCGGATACTGCAGAACAACCACGCCACTGGTATCTACACCGTTATAGCCTTTATTGGCGGAATAGGTAACCTTATCGGGTTTTCCCAATAAGCCGGTTACGAAGTGCAGACAATAGACATTGATATCCATCAAAGCACCCCCGTAAAAGGCCGGATCAAACGCATTGGTTTGTTCATGGGCCAGATATTTTCCATAACGGGAGGAATACTGGGAATAATTAGCCTGGATCATTCGAATGGTTCCGCAATCTTTCAAATGGTCTTTGACAACCCTGTAATTCGGCACAAATTGATTGGTAATAGCCTCAAAGATATATACGCCATGTTCCTGCGCCGTTTCAAACAATGTTTCACACTCACGAACCGTCGGTACAAACGGTTTTTCACAAATGACATGCTTCCCTGCCTGCAGAGCCTTTAAAGCCTGCGGATAGTGCAAGGCATTTGGACTGGCCACATAGACTGTATCAATGTCCGATGCCAGCATCGCATCCAGGTCCGTATACCATTGTTTGACACCGTGCTTTTGTGCAAAGGCCTTGGCTTTCTGTTGTGAACGAGAGTAGACCGCATCAATCTGCATGCCTTCGGTCTGCTCCACCGCCTGGATCATTCGATCCACAATCATTCCACTGCCTATTGTTCCGATACGCATAGCCTTACCCCTGGGCAAGAAACCGCTTAGCCTTGTTGGCATATTCCATGGCTTTTTCTTCGTTATTCTGATTCTTGTAAATTAAAGAGACCAACGTCAGATCCCATACCTGCTGCTGTCCGGATAAATCCTTCAATTCCTCTAATAAAGGTTCCAGCAGGTCATTCTTCTTTAATATTTCTATATCATATAATCTTGTACAGTAAAGAATCAGTCCTTCATCCTTTATTTCTTCCTTGATCTTGGTCAGATAGTATACAGCTTTCTGTTTCCGATGTTTAAATACATAGTAGTTAAACACACGCAGATACAGTTCCTCTTTTTGACGGTTGGACATCTTTACACCGGCAATTTCCTGCATCAGCTGATCTACTTCTTGATCCTTATTCATCTGTATCGCTTTATTCAGTTTAAAATAGGTCAGATTGTATGACGGTATCACTCGCTTTGCTTCCTTGGAGTCCACCAGTTCATCAAATTTATCATATTCCTTATGAACAAGATATTGTGTTAATTTTTGGGCCACATCATCTCTTTTTCTATTCAATACGATTCGTAAAACAATATTGGCTATAATGATGATTCCCAAAGCCACCAACATAATCGTAGTATTCATATACGTCCCTCCTACCATGTAAAACCATTGTAACACAAAACTTATTTTAGCTTGATCATGGATTTCAACACATCCACAATCTGCTGCACGCTGATCCGGCCATCATTTTCCTTCATCAATTTTTCGACCTTTTTCAATACCTTCGGTAAATACTTCTGAAACAAGCCGGCAATCTCTGTATCCCAGTCAACAGACCGTTCATCCACCTGGCCGGTATACACTTTTTCAAAAGTATTCATACAGATTTTTCCGGCAATCAAGGTAATGGAGCCGGCCACTGCCGCATTGAGTACCGAGGCAGCCAGGTTGATTCCCGGTACCGATTTCAACACATTCAACGCCGTCTTTCCGGCAATCGTTGTCCCTCCGGCCCGGATGATCGAGTCGATGATCTCATTCGAGGTATTCTTTTTGTTTAAACCATACACCTTGGCAATCGCCCATAACATCCCCGACTGTAACGGGTACAGGATGGCTGCATCCGGTGTCGTGATCGGGACCGCACCGATCGTTGTAGCTGCAGCAGTAGAAGCGGCCACAATGGAATAGCACAGAGAGCGTTTCATCTTCAGATCCAGCTCCTTCACCGAATGCGCTGCTGCTTCCTTGCTCTGTCCGGCCAACGCCTCGGTTTTCGCCGTCAGTACATCCAGTCCATACGGATAGACAATGGTATGCGTATCCACCGGATAGGCCTTGGCCACAACCGGTATAATATTCTTCACCTGCAATGGATGATGTTTGTGCTTTTCGTTATAGTGCCAGATATGCTGGGAAACCATCTCCTGGTTTTCCTGTGCATCCGGCTGTGAATACGACTTCGTCAGAACGACTAAGATCGGTACATTCTTCCAGTCTTTGGTAATATCAGCTAACGAATCCAACACCCGATCATCGATGCGTCGACTGGTTCCGTCGATACAAAACCAGATCATATGAATCAGTTTTTCCGTATCCTTTGTCCGGATCCCGGAGCGGCTGAATCGCGCCAGTTCTCTTCGAATACGGTACTGTTTCACAAAGCTGTATTCGTATCCGACTGTATCAATCATCCGAAACGGCAGCTGCTCATTCTGATATATACCGATTTCGGTGGTTGTGATCCCGGCTCCTTCCGGTGCCTGCGAGGATCCCAGAATGGCGTTGATCAACGTGCTTTTCCCACAGCCGGAAGCCCCCGCCAACAACACGTTGATCTTATCGTCCTTTACCGCCTGGATTTCTTCATAACGAGTTTGTTTCTTTTTTTTAGTCATCTTATCACCCCAACAGATTGAAGAAAGAAAATGCCTGATAGATACCGTCTTTATCAATATCGGCCGTTACGATATCGGCCTTTTCCTTGACAGCCCGGCTTGCGTTACCCATCGCAACCGACTGGTCGGCCACTTCAAACATATTCAGATCATTGGCTCCATCCCCGATCGCAATGACATCTTCTTGGGCTACACCGAAATAATCCATCAGATCGCGCATTCCCATCGCTTTGGTGATCCCATAAGCAGCCACTTCTCCCGAATCCTTTCCAAACGGGGCAAAGGTGGAAGGAATCACTTCAAAATCCTTGGATAAATCTGCATATATTTGCGAAAAGCCTACTTCAGAAGACAAAAATGTAATCTTATTAAAGGATATCTGTTTGGGATCCCCGATTTTCCATATCTTCTTCAGCTGGATCAATCCGTGTTTTTCATACGCCTCTTTGGATAAATGGGAACAATGCGTTTCGATCAACTGATCAAAGACCGGCTTGACCCGCGCATCGGCCACAATGGCTTCGGTTGCTTCATAAATGGTCGGGATCGGCCGCTTGGAAAAGTAGTTATACAATTGTTGCCTTTGTTCGTTTCGCAAGCCTCTTTCTTTTAAGATCTTGTGATCGGCTTCCACATAGGAACCCGCACCCGCCACGATCCCGTCATACTGAATGGATTGCAGCTCCTTTGTGATTTCCGGTTTTTGCCGCCCGGTACATAGACAGATCTTATGTCCCTGGCTCTGTGCCAGCCGGCAAGCCTCCTTGGCCCTTTGGGGAATGGTTCCATCTGACATCAACAATGTGCCGTCCGCATCTAAAAATATAAGTTTCATAGTCACCTCAATATCGAAAACGCAATGAAAAACTGTGCCATATAATACATCACATGATTAAAAACGATCCGTTTTGGACTGTTTGTATCCTTTTTAAAATAAATCATACTTAAAACCAAGTCGGATATCACAAAACAAAGACCTCCGACCAGCACAAAGAAAGCTCGTTGATCCTGTCCCTTCGTCCATATGGAAACACTTCCTGCCAACAAAGTCATCAGCAGCAGAAATGAGCCATAAGCTACCGCTATGTGTTGAAACTTCCCATAACGGATCCCCTTTTTCCGACTGTATGTCACAACCGCATAGCTGCTCACAATCGCCAGGATCAACGGAATCAGCCACCAGAACAGCGGAACATTGCGGACAGAATGCATCCACAGGGCCATAATATAGAAAAAATGTCCGATCGCAAAACAGAAAAAGCCGGCCAGAATAAAGAGATCCTGCTGTTTTTCATAGATCCATTTCAATCCCAGCCAGATATCCCCCAACAGTCCAAAGAACAAGCCACATACCATCAACCATGAATAGCGAGAAGGCGCTATATATAAGAGATAAATGCCTGTCAACAAAAAGCCGGAGGAACAAATCACCTTGTAAAACAAAGAGCGGATCATGTTTCCTTCAATGCGTGCTTTCATAAAAAAATACAAGCTGATCCATGAAAAGATCATTAAGATATACTGCATAGTTCTATTATACAAAGAATGACCCTTCACGTAAAAAAATCATCCTTTCCAAAGGATGATCTATCGGTTTTTCCCCTTCTTTTTCTCTATATAAGAATAGAACTCGTTGTGCAGGCGATGCATTTCATCCGGTGCTTTCATGGCATGCGCATACATAAAGGTATGTCCGAATGAACTCTGATAGATCCATGCCAATCCTCTTTCAAAGATTCCCACAGGCATATAACACAACAGGTTCAGCTTCTTTGGGGATAGAGGATACCCTGCTTCCTTCAAACACAGAAGATTCTTTCGAATCTGTAGAGCGGTTCTATGCATAAGAAGTCTGTCTTTTCCTGCGTTTAACGGCTCTTGGGTCTCATAGTAACTGTCTGCCAAGGGAACGACCAAGGCCAGATGGCATAACTGCCAACAATGCATATCCGGTACGATTTGATAAGGGATCCGCGCTTGTTGAAACAGCTTGGCTAACGCTTGGCTTCGTTCGGTACGGACTCCATCCTTTTCGCCAAAGGTAGTCGGCTGGATCCATCTTGGTGTCAGATCAGCATGCAGAATGCCCTGCTCCAAGGAACCTCCGGCGCCGGGAAAAGCAGGCAGGATCCGTCCTTTTCCGCAGATTTCCTCCCAGGCATCATACTCTTCCAAGGAATTGACCATCGTTACGATGGTCGGGCTCTGGTTCGTTCGCAAGGTTTCCAATGCCTCATGAAGCTGGTTTTCCCGTACAGCGACAAAGATAAAGGAATATATATCTTCCTGCGCAAGGTGATCGATGACATGGATGGCCGATGTATGGATCTTGCCGTCCCGTTCATACTGCAGGCCCTTTTCCTTCAACTGGCGGTATCGCCTTGTCCGGGCCAAGATGGTCACATCCTGCCCTGTTTCATGAAAAAGCTGAGCATAAAGACTACCGATGACACCGGCCCCAAATACAAGAATACGCATGTTTCACCTCTTCTTGACCGCAAACCGGAACATATCCGCCCCTAAGAAACGGACACCACAGGCATCGGACGCTTTTTCAAGCCGCTGAATTTCCTGAGGATCCAGCTGTATTTTTACCGCATCGGCCAGATCCTTGACTTGATAAGGCTTTCGGCAGCCACAAATAGGAACCATACCCTTTGAAGACACATAGCTCATCGCTACCTGGGGTGCCTTAATTCCATGATTCGCGGCAATTTTTTCCATCTTTGCATACAGTGCCGAAAGCTTTTGCCGTTTTCGCTGAAACATCCATTTCATCATGGATTTCTGCTCGTTTTTCTTCGGTGGCACTAACATGCCTTCCTCCAGGACTGCCCAGGCCCAGAAGGCGATATCGTTTTTATGACACCATTCCAGCAAACCCTCTTGTTCCCATTTTCGGTCGAGCAGGCTGAAGTGATTCTGCACACCATAAAGATGAATTCCCGCTTCATCCAGAATGGTTTTAGCCAGTTTGCACTCCTCCAGGTTAAAGTTGGATACCCCGATTTCTTTGATCTTTCCCTTCTGCCAAAGCTGGATCATCTCCCGTAAGTTTTTCTCGATATCATTCGGTAAATGCAGCCAGTAAATATCCACAGAATCTCTTTGAAAATCCTGCAGGTCTTTCATAAAGGACCGCAAGACCTGTCCTTCTTTGTATTTGCCTGTCGGTGTATACTTGGCAGAAATCAACGTATTGTCCCGGCAGACCCGTCCGACAATCGGCTGGCCCTTGCCCAGTCCATAATCCCTGGCGGTATCAAACACAGGAATTCCTTCCGCAACCGCTACAAGAACCGCGTTTCGTATAACGGATTCTTCTACATAGCTGCCGCGAAGCATTTTTTCATAGAGAGCATCTCCCCAGGCATTGGTGCCGATAACGGCCTGTATTTTATTCACTTTCTTTTCCTTCTTTCTTTCGGTTGTACTTCTATTTTTTCTTCAGCAGCCGGATCCACTTCTTTTGACGATGCCGGTAGAAACACTGGGCCCACAGGGTCACAAATCCGGTTTTCCATCCGGCCTGAATTTCGACACGATCTGTGTATTCACACGTATCTTCTGTCATGGGACGCAGGCATATTTCATGGTTCCAAACGGGTACAAAGGGATTTCCTTCCTCGGTATAAATACCCTCTTCCATGGAAAAACGAAGGACATGGATCGTATGCGTGCCCATAGGAAAGAGGCCGAACAAACGAAACGCAAAGGAACATGTTTCCTGTGGCTTCCAGGTATGCACGCTTCCGATGGGTGTAAATGTCGCGTAAAGCCAGGCAATTTTCTGTAATGTTTCAAATTGCTGCAAAAGCATAAAGACCGTCTTTGTGTCTGCCGGAAATACCGATGTCCTTTTTACAATTCTTTTTTTCATAGGCATCCCCTTCCATCAAAAAAACGCTAAATCAATGCGACCAGCCAGTATAAGCCGGCAACTATGGCCGCAATCGGAACGGCCACCGGGAAAAGCTGGATCCATTTCCACTTCTTGATTTCCACACTGTGCCAGCTGTCGTTCAGATCTTCGGTTCCCGGAATGATCCACCAGTCGGACAAAGCCACCCAGATGGTATCTATAAACAGCCAGTCAAAGAACTCCGCGGCCATAAACAGGACATAATACTGCCAGAAAAAATCCCAATAGCTGTTCGCATGATTGATATGGACTATCAGAAAAAAAGGCACCACCAACATCCACCCCAGCAACAATACATGAGCAAATGCCCGTCTTTTTTTCATGGTTTCACGGCTCATCAGCCCCATCTCGATCACCCGTTCCTGCATCCCAGGTGGATAGAAGAAGATAGCTCCGACAGGGCCTTTACGATGCACCAAAACAGCCATGTAGGCAGCATAACAGATCCAAAGCACCAGAATTTCCATGATCCAACGTCCTATCATATCGTCTCCTTATGTTAGTATATACTAACTCTAAAGCTATTTTACCACCCCTTTCTATATCTCTCAACGAAAAGGGCACAAAAAAATAAGGCATAACGCCTTGTTGATTCTCTCTACATCACAAACGCATGTTCTACCAGGAAGTCCCAGGCTTCCTTTACCATCTTTGTGATATCTTTGCCATTGCTGATGACCGTCTCTTCCGGGAATGTCTGTTTGATATCCGTCACACCCAGTGCGAGCATCTTATTGGCCAGATAATTCATCTCTCCGGAAAAGAATGGATTTGGCTGCACCATGGCCGCATTGTATGTATCCAGAATAGCCGCAACCGAAACCCCATGATAGGTCAGGTCTTCGTAAGCGGTAAAGTCCCCTTGATGGATCGGCCCTGCTTCCTTCTGCATAACAGCCAGGTCTTCCAGACGCTTCTGTTCCTGATCCGACAACGGTTGAAAATCCTTCATTGTCCGGACATTATCCTGCACTTGTTCCAAAGTGGACATACCGGATAATACAGCTAAAACGTCTTCCTTACTGGCCGCATAGCGGATTGCCCATCCGGCCGGTGACAGCTTAGGCTGCCATGTTTCCATTTGTTGCTGACAAGGTGAAGGGACATTGGCCAGAAATCCACCTTTGACCGGTTCCATGACAACAACCTTCTTACCATGTTTACGAATGACATCATAACATCCCTTCGATGCGATGAAATAGCTGTTCCAGTCAAAGTAATTGATGATGATCTGCACAAACTCCACTTCCGGATGCTCCGTCAAAATCTGGTCCAGTATCTCCGGCGAATCGTGGAAGGAAAAGCCCACATGTTTGATCTTTCCTTCTTCTTTCCACTTCTGTGCATGTTCAAATAACCGGCAGGTTTTGCCCACACCGCCTTTGCCATCCACACCGTTATAGAACTTGGTATTTAAGATGTGAAGAAAATAGTAGTCCACATAATCTGTCCCCAGATTCTCAAGCTGTTGCGCAAAGATTTACTCTACTTGATCCTCGCTTTGCACCGCAAAGGTCGGAAACTTGGTCGCAATGGTAAACCGATCGCGAGGGTAGCGGTCGACCACGGTCTTTTTCAGTGCGCCTTCGCTTTTCCCGTTATGATAGGCAAAGCTGGTATCAAAGTAGGTAAATCCATTTCCGATAAACGTATCCGCCATATCGTTCAATTGTTCATAATCAATCGCTTCCGGATTTCCATCAAAAACCGGTAGCCGCATAAACCCAAATCCCAGTTTTCCTTGTTCCATATTGTGTCTCCTTACCCGTGTAATTTGTACTCGCCGGTACGGATGGACGCAATGACGCCTCCGTCAATCAACAAATCCGTTCCGGTAATGAATCCGGCATGTTCTCCCAGAAGGAATGCAGCAGCTTCGGCAATTTCCTCCGATGTACCGCATCGCTCCGCTGCCGAGGCATCCACCATGTTCTGGTATCCTTGTCCAGCTGCCGCAAATTCATCATAGGCCAATGGGGTCACGATGATCCCCGGGCTGATCGTGTTGATTCGAGCTCTGCGTTCTTTCCAGCTGGTGGCGGCAGCTTTGGTTGCCTGCAGGTGGTTGACCCGTTTGGCAATCATATACGCAAGTCCGGACTGCTGCATGGCTGTTTCTTGGATAAAAGGCAGATCCATTAGCTTTTCTGTTGGTGTATTCATAATCTCTGTTTCTACTTCGTAAGGGATCGGATACATATAGCCTGTCTGGCTGGAAATGATCAATCCGGCCCCACCACGGGCCATCACCTTTCCAAAGGCATCCACCGCATAGCCGGTTCCTACCATATCCAGTTTCAAGATATGTTCCGGTTTCGCCTGGTTCGGCGATGCGCCGGCCGTATCAATAAAGTACATGACTTCGCCCAAAGAAGCCGCTTTGTGCGCAAAGGCCTCCACGCTTTCTTTTTCCAACGCGTTTACAACCATCGTTTCCACATCATACCCGCTGTATTGCAGGTCATGTGCTGTTTTTTCCAGGTTCTTTTCACTGATATCGCCTAATAAGATCTTTTTTCCGGCAGCCATTCTTCGTACAATCGCCGTTCCCATACTGCCGGCTCCCAATAAAGCCAATACTTGTTTCTTTTCATTTCGATCAAAAATCATCCGGTTTTCCTCCTTTTATTGAAATTGAAAGCTTCGATACGCTTTCGCATAAACCTTTGCTCTGTAAATCCTGCATTGTCCAGTATATAAATCGGCTGCACACATATAGGCTTCATCCGTTCCCGGACGAATTGTCAGATGTGTGGATTTTGCCATTCCTTTTCGTACCCTTTCCGGCAGAAGAATCTGTCCGATCGGATACCCATTACGGTTAAACACCATGTATCGTGCCTGTCCGCACATGGCGACATATAGATTTCCATCGGCATCGATGATGGTGGAGTCCGGTCCTTCCAGTCCGGTAAATGTATACGCGACATACGAGGAGGCTGGTTCAATGGTATACCTATCTTCCATCAAAGCCATATGATGCAGTTTTCCAGCCCCATATTCAGTGACCCACAGATGTCGTCCATCCGGATCCAGCGAAATGCCATTGGTGGCAATCATCCCGGAAGCGCTGACTGGATGTATTGTTTTCAGATCCGGTTCCACATAGAATACCCCCGCTGACGGATCGGCTTTCGTACCGCCCAGATCGGTATAATAGAATCCACCCTGGTCATCAAAGACCATGTCATCGATCATCCGACCGGTGCCGGTCACGATCGTATCCAACAGTTCCCCTTCCGGCGAAAGGATGGCAATCAGACATCCTTTATCCGAAGCTGCCATGGTGGAAAAGATGCGACCATCCTTATGGATCTTTACCGCCGAAGGCATCATGTGATCCGGCAGATCCGCAAATACGGTCAGTTCTTTGGTCTCTATGTTCAGCTTCCAGATCCGGCTTTGCGGTGTGTTACAAATAAACAAATTCCCTTTCCGGTCAAAACAAAGACCTTCCAGAATATTGATTCCATCCGGATTGGTGGGAATGTCCACAAACGGTTCAGCCCAGATGGTTTGTAAACCCTTTTCGTTTTCCGGAATCGGAAACCCCTTGTCTTCTTCTCGATAACGTAACGCTTCCATATCTGCCTCTATTTCTGTCCGTCAAAATCCGGATGCCAGCTTAAGTAACGACCCATGTCTTCTTCTTTATGTGTCACATAAGGAACGCCCCGGTCGATCGTTGCGATTTCCTTCATCTCTTCTTCGGTCAATGTAAAGTCAAAAATGTTGATATTATCTTGGATATGACCCTGGCTTCTAGCACCGGGAATCACGATATTCCCGATCTGTACATGCCATCGCAGGATGATCTGTCCCACTGATTTTCCATATTTATCCGCTAACTTTTTAAATACCGGCTGTGCAAACAAGGACTTGTCCCCATGTCCTAACGGGAACCACGCCTGTAAAGCGATGCCCTTTTCCTTCATCTGCTGACGAAGCTGTGTCTGCGGATAATAAGGATGACATTCCACCTGTAAGACAGAAGGTCGTATCTCACAGACATCCAGAAGCTTTTGGATCTGGTTTTCATTAAAGTTGGAGATCCCCAGTGCTTTGATCTTGCCTTCCTTGTACGCTTTTTCCAACATCCGGTATCCATGAATATAATCCCCGGCCGGCTGGTGGCACAACATCAAATCGATGGTATCCACACCCAATCGCTCCAAGGTCTTATCCACCGCTTGTTCATCATGGTACAAAGTTGGCCAAAGCTTGGTTTCCACAAAGATTTCCTGACGTGGAACACCCGACTTTCGGATTCCTCTGCCAACGGCTTTTTCATTGACATAGGCATTGGCTGTATCAATCAGACGATATCCCGTCTTCAATGCCGTTTCGACCGCATGCTCCGCTTCGTCCGGCGTCATCTGAAAGGTTCCGATCCCAATGACCGGCATTTCCACTCCATTGTTCAAACTGATCGTCATAGTTACCCTCCTGTATTTTTATTCCACTATAGTTTCTTAATTTCATTATATTTCGATCTCTTTTTCGCACAATGGTCGGATTCTTAAGATACGTTTAATAAGCAACACTTTTTGACAAATGGTTACTTAATTCATAAAAAAAGAACTCCATCATGAGTTCTTCCTATTATTTATGACAGATTCTTGATTCCATCGATACAACAAAAAGCTGAATAGATACGTTACACAAACCATCACCACGATGGCTACGATCATATATTCATTGCCGAAACGTAAAAACCCATACCAGTCATATAACGTCAGATCTTTGTCGTGAAAATGAATCAGAATATTACCTACATAATACACCGCATAAATCAGCAATGGTACCAGCCCGGTTAAAGATACAGAAAAAGGCTGGTCATTTTGTTTTTCCAAAAACACAAAAGAAACAATACCGGTCACAGGAATGATCAGATGAAAAAAAAGATTGCTGTTACGAAATAAGGAAAAAAATCCATCCCTGGCTAACGGAGCCAGAAAACAGAGAACTGTCATCATGGTTACCATCACCGCTGTCGTTGCTGCATGCTTCAACCGATACACACGTAAGGAAATCCTGCCCTTTCGCAGTATATCAATGATATAGATCAAAGAAGCCAGTCCTAATAACAGGTTGGATTGAACCGTAAAATACTGCAATGCCCATAACCCTCTTTGAGAGAGCGTTGTATCCGGTGCCATAAAATAAAATCCAGCCATCATCCATACAGTGGCTACTGCCACCATTACTACAATCAATCCATTTACCACGATTGATATATTCCGTTTTTTCTCCATACTACATCCCTCGTATTGTTTATTATACTTTAAACATCTTTTCATCAAAAGAAAAATGTTAAACACTTTACATGTCATTTTTTACCCGGGTAACTCATCATAGGCGTTGCGCTTGTTTTGCCAAATCACCGTTGCTAAAAGGCTAAAATAAAGCATATCTATGGAGGGAATAATAGTACATGTTATTTAAATTTTATTCCCTTGTCCTTCTGTTTGGCTTTCCGGAATACTTCCGATTGTTTAACACCTGACGTTTTGTACGCTTTTTTAATTGACTATCTCTCCGTTTTTCCTTTCTTTTTACATCCTTATCTTGTTATACGTACATATATATGTAAGCAGATAATATATCAATAACTATTCATAAAAGGGGCATAATTCCATCACATTAATCAAACGTCGCTATCTGAACCATGATTCCGTAACCTTTTGTAACGGCAATCAATGGCTAATTAATATATTATTTACGTTACCATTTTCTGTTTGTACCATATATGCTCTAATCATAAATATTTCACTAATATCGCTTCGAATGACTCAATGATAGGAAAGAACAAATATTCTAAACAACGGGCAGGTTTGTTCCATCCGCGTTGATCATGGAAAGGCAGTCTGCAAGAGCAATTGGCAGACATAACGAATGAAATTTTTTACTAAAGAAACAGCTGGAAGAAAGTGGCACATTAGCAATATTTGAATTCAAACAACAATTGTAATCATTGAAATATCAGATTACTTCTGAAAATAAATAATTGGCATATATTAAATGAGAAACTAAAAAATAAATGATGATATATAAAGGGTATTGGAAAAACTGAAGGACACAATAGCAATTAAAACTTCTTTTATAAATTTATCAATAGTCCTAAAAACTATAAGGGGACGAGATGGGGACGAGCCCATGACTATTACTCTCTTGACAAAATTAGATTTTTTTTGCTTTAAATATAGTATTTTTTAATGTTTTACATCTCTTCTTTCATGGCTAGCGAAAAAATAAGGGGACGAGATGGGGGACGAGATGGGGACGAGAATCAACACGCATAGATCTGCGCATTCGAATGCATCAAGACGGAGGTTAACGATAACATGGTTGTTACAAAACTTCAAAAAAGCATTTTACAAGAAAATGCCGAACTTGAAATAAAAAAAGGGAAAACAAGCTTTCCTAAAGAAGCTCTAAAAACATATTCCGCTTTTTCTAATACATCTGGAGGAGTACTATTACTAGGTTACGAAGAAATCGATGATCATGGCTTTAAATTGTATGAAGCATGCGGTGTCGATAATCCAGAAAAGGTTATCAAAGAAATGTTTGATCTTCTAAATGATTCTACTCGAGTTAGTAAGAACATAATCACAGATAAAAACATTCAAATCGACTTAGCGGATAATGGTAAACAAATTATCATTATTGAAATACCGCAAGCAAAGTATTCTGATAAACCTGTGTATTTAAATAGTAATCCGTATAAAAATACTTATAAAAGATCTAGTTCTGGTGACTATCGATGCACCAAAGAGGAAATAGACGCAATGATTAGGGATTCGGTTCCAGAACCGCAAGACCGTACTATTATTGATTATATAGAATATAGGACAGCACTGGACTCTGTCACAATTTCAAAATACAGAAATATTTTTATACAAAGATCCGGAGATCACCCTTTTGTATTAATGGACGATGAGGAATTCTTAAAGAAAATTGGTGCTATAGCTTATAAAAATGGTGAATATTATCCAACCATTGCCGGTTTAATTGTCTTTGGGAAGACAGAATTTATTACTCAAGTCCTTCCAAATTTTCTTTTAGAATATGTAAATTATGGAGATTCGAATATAGACCGTTGGACAGATAGGGTTATATATGACGGAACATGGGGAGAAGGAAACATTTTTAATTTTTACTATCTTGTAATAAACAAATTAAAAAATACATTGCTCAACAAATTTGCCCTGGATAAAGATAATATTACTAGAATTGATACTTCGCAATTAGAGATAGCATTCCGAGAAGCTCTAGCAAATTGTTTAATACATGCAGACTATAGAGCAGACAAGCGTATAAAGATATCTTATAAAAATAAACAATATACTTTCTTTAATCCAGGATCATTAAGGGTGACTAAATCTGAATTCTTCGAGGGAAAATACTCAAATCCACGTAACCCTACAATTGCGACTATTTTACGTTTCATTGGTGTTGTAGAAGAAGCTGGTTCTGGGGTTCCAAAAATACTGCATGCATTACGCACAAATAAACTAGCCGAACCCGAATTATTAACTATAGATGATAATGTTGAATTCATCATCAGTATTTCTCCTGAAATCGAATACTTAGCAGCAAAATTTAACTTAAACGAAGAAGAGGTTTCAGTTCTTTCCGCAATAAATGATCATTATTCCTTAAGCCGTTCTGAAATTGAGAAAGTCACAAATCTTTCAAGAAAGAGATCTTTAAATATAATTAATTCTTTAAAAGAACGAAAGATCATAGAACAGGTTGGAAGATCTTCTTCTACAAAATATAGGATTTCAAGGAATCACATGACAAACAATCAAGCGTTGATTAATATGTTACAACACACTATTAATCTATTGCAAAGAAATCGTTAGATTTCGAAAATTTGACATTAACACTTCTTTTATTGTCGTTTTTTTAGATATTTGACAATAAAATCGTTTATATTGTTATTTTTTCGTTTTATGATATTAACTTATTTTAAACGCACAAAAAAGCCTCCGGAGCTCTCACCTTCCGAAGGCTGTACATAAAAAGTAATGAGACCAATCATTATGCTTTTTATGTGCTTAATTCTAACATAAAGGAGAAATTATGGCAATTTTAACAAGGATCAAGAACAGCAAGAAACAATACCGTTACAAGGTATATTACAAGGATAAAAACGGAGATTTAAAGCAGAAAGCATCGAAATGGTACGACAGTAAGAAGCAATGCAAGGAAGAAGAAGCGTTGTTCAATCTGAAAAAGAAAGACTATACAGACAATCATGTTAAGTTTTATATCGTTGCAAAAGACTATATTGATTTTACATCAGATAGAAATGTAACAAACACAATAAAAGACAAACAATATATATTGGATACCTATTATACTCCTTTGAATAATAGGAAGATAAACAACATTACGCCTAATATGATTCGTTCGCTACTGAATGATCCAAATATACAAAAATTGTCTACAAAACGAAAGAATAAAATATACAGTGTATTGAAATCAATTTTTTCCCATGCTCAAATGTTTTACGGATTACAGACGAATCCAATGAACCCTATACCACGTTTCGAAAAGACCAGAGAAGAAAAAATGAAAGAAATGAATATTTATACCCCAGAACAATTCAACGCTTTCTATGAAGTTGTTTTACGTTCAAAAAAGGAATATGCCGATTTCTTCTACGTTCTGTATTGGACAGGAATGCGAAAGAATGAATTGCGATCTCTTACCTTCTCTTGCTATAACGGAAAAAGCATTTATATTTGGAGACAACTAGATAATAATAAGGATTTTTATTCATTGAAAACGACGGGATCCACACGAAGGATTGCCCTGGATAAAAAAACAAGGGAAATATTTGAAAACCAAAAGAAACAATATCAGGCGATGAATGGGTTTTCAGAAGATTGGTTTGTTTTTGGTGGATACGAACCACTGCCAAAGACAAACATTGATAGAGAAAAACAGAAAGCTTTGAAAGCCGGTAAACTGCCCTACATACGTATACATGATTTCCGACACTCTCACGCTTCTTATTTGATTGACAAGGGTGTTAACATGTATAAGATTTCAAAGCGTTTAGGACACAGTTCTATTGAAATGACCATGAATAGATATGGTCATTTACTGGATGTAGAAGAGGATGAAATCACTTCTGCAATCGAGGATAATTACAAAAAGTAGTACATTTTTAGTACATTGAAAGCCGAAAAATTAAAAAACTCCTTTATATAAAGGAGTTGTTTTCATATGGTGCAGAGGAAGGGAAAAATTATTTATCTTATATACTTTTATATATGCTTTATATAAAGGTTGTTCAACCATTACTCACTTCCATATTATAGCGTTTTTTAGAATTTCAAGACATAAACAAGACATTTTATAACAATCGTCAGATCCTCCAGCTGGTAAACGTTCGTGAAGTCTCAGAAGGTCAAAATAGCTCTTATTTCTTCTAAATTTTTTGATATTATTTCAACAAAAGTCTGTTTATCCTTAATTAGGTTCTTATCTTTCTGATCCAGCTGATCAGCCCACTTTTTTAATGTTTTCTGAGTTCTCTTTATCTGCTCTATACAGTCTTCATAAAATCGAATACATTTTTTTATATCATCCTGTTTATCGATAATGTTTAAAAGCTTATCATTCTTTGCAAAGTGATGTTTTTCTTTTACCTGGTTATATTGTACTGCCTGGATCGATAGCTTTTCAGTCTCCAGATCATCTATACTCTGTCTGCTGTAATCTATCCATCTGTTAAATTTTTCCTCTATAAGCAAATTATCATGAGTGATCCATGAATAAATATTCTCGCATAGCGTATAATGGTCTATTTCGTCATTTCCCGGCCCTTTTAGGTACATACGCTCAATAGGTACCCCTTCTATAAAATAGCTCTGTAACTTCTCTAAAATGAATCTTTCAGGGTATTTGATGAGATCAGGATACATTTTATAAGCTTCAATGATCCGGATTAATTGTTTTGTTTTATTCACTGCCTCTGTATCTAGATTCTCTATATACCGGTTATTTAAATCATCTTTCAATAGATCAAGACAATCATTGACCAATGGTTCCGTAAGCAAAACAGCCCCGGATATATTAACTAAAGTATTGTATTCATTATCTCTCATGTTTGCTCCTAAAATAAAGGCCGGCTCAGTACCGGCCCTTCAGTTTTACAACAGCTAAGACTTATTTACGAAATTTTTTTGAACATAAAGCGGTGTTTTTTTATCAAGTATATATCCTTATATATTTTTTTGGGGCGAGAGAGTTCGTTGTCACCGCGAACCTCAGCCCAATGGGGTTTTGGGGGTATTAGGTCCCCAAAAATCGTTTTTTTTCCTAAAAGCGTTGCACGTATCGTAACTTTTTATTTTTTTCAGCGGTTATTCCTGGTATTTTGGAAGAACTTTTTTTAAAACAAAAAATACAGTCAACTCTTTACGACTTTCCTTTTCTTTTGAAGCCTGATCAGCTTTTAAGAATTGGATTTATGAACATAGATTCCTTTTGCTTTATTATCTAAAACAAAAGCATCATAACAAACTCTACCTGTTACGATAGATCCAGAACTTAATGGAGTGTCTACATGAATATTGTAGTCCTCCAGCTTAACCGGTGCAGTCGTTGCTCCAGGGTGAGCCATGATAAAATCGACCCCCTCCGGTAATCTGTTGGCTGGTACTTTGATAACAGCACAGCCGTCAATGATTCCTACTACTCCATTTAATCTAATCTGTTCTGAAACATCAGAAGCCATTAAGCAGCTGGTGCTTGACTTGATCAGCTTGTATGTAGTTGGCGAAACAATCAGCACTCTTTCCGTATCTGGTACTTCATTAGTATCTAATGTTTCAGAAGCTTTTAAGATCTCTTCATAAATATCAGAGATTGTTCCGGTTTCTGTTGTACCAGCTCCGGATACCATTTTGTTAAATACCAGCTTATCAACAGCTGGAATAACTACTTCCCGGATCTCTCTAGCTAATGCCTGGGTTGCTTCTAAAGCTTCCCCGGTTTCATCCTGGTCTAGTTTGTCAATGTTAAAAATGAATGATTTATCATTAGATAAAACCATTTCTTCAGTGGTTGTGTTCAGATCCATTAATGTTCCGAATCGGGAAATTCCGTCAGATCCGGTTCTTCCGTAATCGTTTAATGCAACTGTTCCCACTTTGTATACTTTAACTGTATGAGCCCCGGTCCAGTCATAATCCGTATTGGTAACCAGCTCTTTTTTAGATTCTGCTTTGAAAAGCTCATCCACTTTAGGGCTATACTTTACAGCTAATTCTACTGTCATTCTGTCTCCTTTCATTCAGAAGACAATTAATAATCAATCAAAATCTGTATAGCCTTTAGGAATATGTTTCGTATTTCCGAAAGATCTATCATCAAACGGCAACGGTGATTCTGATTTACTCGGAGATACTCTTGTATTCCTTTTGCTATAAATCGAATTAATTACATCTGCCTTCTCTTTAAATAGTTCAAAATCTGATGTATCAATGACAGATAACAGCTCAACCGGAAGGCCTTGTTCCATAACGTAAGTTTTGATCTTTAAGAGATTTTCTCTCTTTTCGATATCTTCTAGTTTTTCCTGGATCTCTTCCAGCTGACCGTTCTTCTCTCTTGATAATCTTTTTTTAACGATTTCGTTTACTTCATCTTGAGTAAACAAGCGTTCTTCTTTTTCCGGAGAAGATCCGTTTTTTTCTTCCAGCGTTTCAGCTTGTGATTCATTTTCCGGTTTAAGTTCCGTAACTTTTTGAGTTTCTTTTTCCATTTGTTTTGCTCCCTATAACGATTCCATAAGGGGATGTTTTCTATTTTTGGTTACCTGAATGGTAACAGTAGCATGTAGGAGAAATGGTAGGTAACCTTTCGATAGTTAACAGTTCCCTTATGTATTTATATTATATCATTTCTATGCTTAATTTGACATGTATAATGTCTATTTAATCCTTCAGCATATCAAGCAGATCTTCCAGCTTACTAAGATAATCCCCTAGCTCCGAGGTCCCCAGGTAAACATGAACATAATCACTATTAAGAAGTGCTAGCTTTAAAATTTTAACTCTTGATATAATTTCCTCTATGATCTCCTTGTCTGATGCGTAGTCATATGTAATATTTTTCATGGCTTATGCCCTCTCTTTCTATTGGCTGTTTTATACTTCTGTTTTGTCCGCACTCGAAGATTATCAAACTTGTTACCAGGTACCAGCTGGTAAAAGTTCTGTAATTTATTAATTATGTTTTTCTTTGTCTCTCTGCTCCTTAGCTCCTCTGTAATATCCATAAACGAATATCATAAAAGCTGTATGTAGATCCGTTGGTTTTTCGCTTTCGTTTTTTAATTTTTCGATTACCTCTCTATCCATTGTGTTATGCAATGGTTCGCTATGCTTTCTTATGTAATCTCTGATCTTATTGTAGTTGTATTCCGGATAACTCATGTTTAATATCTCTCCTTCTGTTTGGTGATTTCATATCCGGTGCTCCGGATCTGCTCAGCTAGCATACAAATTGAATAAATGATCCCAAACGCTGAAGGGCTTATTCCTATATCCCGGATCTGGTCTTTTCTTGTTTCCAGCTCGTTCAAAATTTCATTAAGTCTATTTGTGTTGTAAATCATCTTTTTTTCTCCTACTCTTTCTATGGTATGTCAAATGCTGTTCGATGTGTGAATGTATATCAAAATCAAAAATCAAATATTGATTTTGATATACTTCACATCTACTTCAAAAAAATATATATATTTATATATAAGGTTTTGAAGTAGTAGTTCAAATCCTTGTTTTTTAGGTTTTGAAGTACTAGTTCATTCTTGCTTATAAGACCATTTTTTTGGGCCTTTTTTACCTTCTTCACAATGTAATAACTCTGATTTTTCAAGATATTTTATTACTGTATTTAAAGTCATTCCACCTATTTTTTTTGATATTTCATATGCTGTCAAAGGCTCTCCGTTATTCATTAGGTGATTTTTCATGAAGTCCTCAAGTCTTTTTTGTGTTTCGCTGCTTTTTTTCTTAATAGCAGTAGAAGATTTTCCTTGTCTGCTTTCTTTTAATTCAGCCTGTTCAAGCTCTCCGGTTGTATCAATAAAGTGATACGCCGGTACACCTGGAATAGATTCAAACCAAAAATTTATATCATTTGGTTTAGGAAATGATCTAGTGTTTAGATCCATTCTCCAGGCTGTTAAACCGGGTTGCTTATCACCCGGCGGCTCCAGTTCCACTATGTCTAGAATAGCGTCAGCGTCTCTAGCAAATACCCCGGATCCGGAGGCCCGATCCATTGCGTTCTTGGCTCCCTGGTTCCCTTTTGTATGGTGGTGACAGTAAATAACTGAAGCCCCTGTCATCCTGGTTATCAGATCTATTTGGTTTGTAAAATAGCTCATGTCCATTGCGTTATTTTCATCCCCGGTTATTACCTTGTAAATAGGATCTATCACAATCACTGAATAATCATTTTTTGCGTTCTGGATAATGTGTATAGCTAATTCATCCAGGGGTTTAGCATGTCCTTTAAGATTCCAGATCTTCAAATTGTCTGTTTCTGTATTCGGTTTTATTTTCATAGCTTCATATAGTTCAATAAGCCTATGGTTAAACTCTGCTTCTGATAGTTCAAGATTTATATATAAAACCTTGCACTTTTTAACCGGAAGCCCTAGCCATTTCCGGCCTTCTGAAAAACATATTGATAGCTCAGTAAGAATAAAACTTTTCCCGGCTTTAGAAGGACCGGAAATCAATAACTTCCCCTTTTCCCTCAATACCCCGGCAATCAGTTCCGGATCCAGGTTACCAGGATCATTAATTGCTTTTTTAGCTGAAACGATATCCGGCAAGCCATACCTGTTCAAGCTATATTCTGGATCCTCTCTGATAGCTCGCCATTGCTTTACTATCTCTTTTTGTCTGCTGTCATATGAAATCATTACTCCTCACCACTCTTGCTGTATTTTAGATCCAATGCATGATAATAAGACTCCAGGCGAAACTCCTTCATTACATCAAACCTTGAATAACCCCAGGGGTACATACGGAGCTTTGTTTTCTTTAGATAGTTGCTAATTGAGCTGGGTGAAGCGTTGCATACAATAGCAATATCCTTTTGTTTCAAATATGGTCTAGATAAAATATCATAGTTTCTTTTTTCGATATTCTCAGCCATTTTCTTCCCTTCCTTTCTACTGTTCGATCAATTCTTCAACGCTAACATTTAAAGCTTCTGCAATTTTACAAGCTGTCTCATACTTGCAAGATCTGCCGTTCATAATTCCACATATTGTATTAATGGATAAATCACACCGTTTCGCTAGTTCTTTTTGCGTGCCAACTCCAGATTTAAACAAGTGTTTTTGAATAATGTGTTTATTTAAATTCACAACAGGCCCTCCTTTCTAGCTCCCAAATATTACTTTTGGACTATTTCCAAAATTATATTATCAGTATTAATATTATTTTACAAGTATTTTTTTGCTCTTTAATATTATTTACAATGTATTTTTTCAAAATAATATGCTATGGTTTAAATAGGAGAATTTTTATTATGTACAATTATGAACGATTTATTCCCAATGCCGGAAAATTTTTTAAAGAACTAAGAAAAGAAAAAGGGATTACGCAAAAAGAACTTGCTGAAAAGCTGGGTATCACTCAAGGAGCTGTAAGCCATTTTGAAAAAGATGATAGTAGGTTGACATTAAAAACATGCCAGAAAATCACAGAAGCTTTAGGAGAGCCGTTTGATCTCTTTATTCAGTGGAGCTATTTAGGTGCTTTGAAAAATATAATTGACTCGGAAGATCCAGAAGCTAAAGAAATACTTCAACAATTCCACACATCAACCACGTTTGGAGAAGATAGCCAAACTCCAGAACACGAAAAAGAAGACGAATTAAAACATGAAATAGCTTTAAAAGCAGATCTATTAAACAGTGCTGGAAAACAAAAAACCATTGAATATATGGATGATCTAGCAGACAATCCAAAATATAAAAAGGATTCAAAATAAGATTTTTTATCCGGTAAATAAGAAAGAAGACGATAAATAATGACTATTGAAAGCCGTATTGTTAACAATAAAAAACAGTATCGATATCGTATCTATTATTCAGATCCATTAGGAAAAAGAAAACAAAAAAACTCAAAGTGGTATAAAACAAGAAAAAAAGCATTACAAGAAGAAGCTTTATTTAAGCTGAAGACCACAGAAGAAAAAACGTTTCTTCCTTTTTCGGCTGTTGCTGAAGACTGGATCCGGTTCACGTCCATTAATAACGCTTCTAACACAACTAAAGATAAGCGTTCGATAGTTGAGAAATACTATAAACCTTTTCTAGATAAGAATATCTATAAGATTTCTTCCGGAGATTGTAAAACGCTGTTAGAGGGCCCAAATGTAGCAGCACTTTCCACCAGCAGAAAAAACAATATCTACTCTTTCTTGAAATCCATATTCAGCCATGCTCAGAAATTTTTTGAATTGAGCAGTAATCCTATGGATCCTATACCACGCTTCCAGAAGACATCAGAAGAACGATTAAAAGAAATGAATATTTATACCCCGGCTGATTTTAAACGTTTCTATGAAGCTATACCAGATCAGCAGAAAGAAATAGCAGATTTCTTTTATATTCTTTATTGGACCGGTATGCGAAAGAATGAATTAAGATCATTGACATTCGGAGATTTTAACGGAAGATCTCTAAGAATATGGAGACAATGGAAAGATAATAAATTTGAACCATTAAAAACAAAAGGATCCGTTAGATCCATTGCGATTGATAAAAAATGTATTGATATCATAAATAACCAGCATGATTATTATATGACCTTCCCGGAGTTCAGCTCCAGCTGGTTTATTTTCGGAGGATATAAACCAATTCCAAAAACAAATATAGACCGGTGCAAACAGCAGACAATAAAAAACAATCACCTTCCGGAGATCCGGATACATGATTTCAGACATTCTCACGCTTCCTATCTGATATCAAAGGGAGTGAATATGTATAAGATTTCAAAGCGTTTAGGTCATAGTTCCATAACCATGACAATGGATAGATACGGCCATTTAATGCCTAAAGATGAAGATGAAATTTTGAACGCTATAAATGACAATTTTTGAGAAAACGAGAAATTTTAAGACATAAATAAGACATAAATTTTCAATAAATTAAAAAACTCCTTTATATAAAGGAGTTGTTTTCATATGGTGCAGAGGAAGGGATTTGAACCCTCACGCCATTGCTGGCACTGCCGCCTGAAGACAGCGTGTCTGCCGTTCCACCACCTCTGCAAGTGTTTCTATTATACATCAAAGCGGATGAATTTCAAACGTTTTTATGAAAAATCTTATTGAATATCAATAAATACGGCATACAGATATTTAACAAAGTCATAATAAAGCCTTCTTGATCAGAAGGCTTACGATAATTTCTTATAAAGATGGTTTCCGATCATCTGAATGACCTGTACAAAGACAATCAGGATGATACTACATACTACCAGATAGTCCAGCTTGTACATCTGGTAACCGAATCGGATGGCAACATCCCCGATACCGCCACCACCAACGGTACCCGCCATTGCGGAATAACCTACCAAACTGATGATCAGAAGAATGACACCATTCAACATACGTGGAAAGGATTCCTTCAGATAAACACGCATCAGAATTTGGAAATCACTGGCGCCAAAAGACCGCGCAGCCTCAATAACACCGGGATCGGTTTCTCGTAAACTGGTTTCAAAAACACGGGCAATATATGGGATAGCTGAAATCGTTAAAGGAACGATGGCTGCCGTTGTCCCGATTGCTTTTCCGACAATGGCTCTTGTAAATGGAATCAAGATAACCAACAGAATAATAAAAGGGAAGGACCGGAATATATTGACAATTAAACTTAAGGTTTCATAAACCGGTTTATTCGGCTTTAATCCATCCGGTGCTGTCAAGGTCAAAATGATGGCCGGAATAAAGCCTAATATAACGGATAATAATGTTGACACAAAGACCATATACAAAGTCTGCTGGGTGGCTTGAACGATAATTTCTGACATGTTTACAGCACCTCCCATTCTACTTTATGCTCTTCTAAATACTGAATGACTCTATCCTCGTTTTCTTCATCGATATTGATGACCAGAGAACCAAAGACATTATTTCTGAAATCCTCTAGCTTGGCCCATACGATACCGACATCGATATCCATTTCTCTGGCCATGCTGGAAATTAACGGATCATTGTTGTTGGAATCTGTAAAGAATAGCTGAATGTTGATGCCTGTAGAAGGAAGCAGATCGCTTTCTTCCTGCAGGAAGGCTTTGACATCTGCGTTTGGTTTCACAAACAATTCCTCCGGTTTTCCTTCCGCAATCATACGGCCATCCTTTAAAAAGGCTACACGCTGACAAATCTGCTTAACCACTTCCATCTGGTGCGTCACCACGATGATCGTAATGCCCAGCTCCTCATTGATTTGCTGCAATAAGGACAGAATTCCCCGGGTAATCTTCGGATCCAGGGCGCTGGTTGCTTCATCACACAACAGGATTTCCGGGTCCAGCACCAAGGCTCTGGCAATGGCTACACGCTGCTTCTGTCCACCGGACAATTCTCTTGGACGGGCATGGATCTTATCTTCCAGGCCGACCAGTTTGATCAATCCTTCGATTTTTTCTTTGGCTTCCGGTGTATTGGTCTTCATTCCCCAGAACTTCATCGGCAAGGCAACGTTGTCATAGACATCCAGTCTTGTCAACAGGTTAAAATTCTGAAAGATCATTCCCATATTCTTCTGCAGGTTATGCAGCTGTTTTTTATCTTTATCATTGACGATGGTTCCATTCACAGTAATTGTACCGGAGTTATATGTCTCCAAACCGTTGATACATCGTAACAAGGTGGATTTTCCGGCACCGCTCTGTCCAATGATCCCATAGATCTCGTGATCCTGGATATCGATGGAAATCCCCTTGAGAACTTCCAAGTCGTCAAAATTTTTTTTGACATTCTCCAACTTTATCATAATCTCGGTCCTCTCTTATATACCATGAAATGTTCAGGATAATTTACCCTGAACATTTCCTTTAGCTATTCAATTATATCCTATTCCGGATCAATAAAGGAAGTAATAACCGCTCCTTTATAAGTATCGTCGATATATTTCTGTACTTCATCTGAAGTAATGGCTTTGATCAAAGCCTGGATCTTTTCAGAATCTTCTGTTCCTTCTTTCACAACCAGGAAGTTTGTACGTAATACCGATGTTTCATCATCAAATTCTTCGATGGCCAATGCCGGATGGGATGCCGGTAAGTCTGCTTCCAATGCATAGTTTCCGTTAATGACTGCTGCATCTACATCGGATAAAGCACGTGGCAATGTAGCCGCTTCTAGTTCGGTAATCTTGTAACCCTTTGGATTCACTTCCGCATTGTCATTGATTGCAGCTGCACTGTAATCATCGGTTTCTTCCAGGAAACCTTGCGAGATTAAGAACTGTACGGCACGGTCGCGGTTGTCTTCATCGTTCGGAACGGCAATTTCAGCTCCTTCCGGAATATCTTCGAGCTTTTCATATTTTTCAGAATAGATTCCCATTGGTTCAATATGAACACCCTTCGCTGCGACAAGATGTAAACCACGAGATTCATTTTCTCCGTTCATATAGCCTAAGGTCTGATAGTAGTTAGCATCAATTTCGCCTTCTTCCAAAGAAGTATTCGGAAGAACGTAATCGTTAAATTCAACAACTTCCAAAGTCCATCCGTCTTCAGCCAGCTTGTCTTTGACCACTTCGTTTAAGATCTGGGCATGAGGGACTGGTGTTGCCCCTACCGTAATGACTTTATCATCCTTTTCCGATGCATCGGAGCCAGTATCCGAAGAGCTTGAACCACAAGCAACCAAACTTGCTGCCAAACCAGCAGCCAACAATGCTTTAACTAATTTTTTCATGCTTTCTTCCTCCTTCTGTCACTCTTGAAAAGGATCGTACCCTAAGCTTATAAAAAGCACGCCAACTTAAGGACGTGCTACCCGTGTTACCACCTTAATTCAAAATAACCTTACGATCATTTCCTCTTCAAGTACGCTGAAAATCAGTTATACTCTATTGCGATAACGGGCAATTCCGGTGGAACCTACCTATCGACCCCACGACTCCCAGGCCATCTTCGACTGTCTCCTGCTTGTCTTATTGCACCAAACTAAGACTCTCTGTAAAGAGGAAACAATGTACTCTCCTGTTCTTTGTCTTTTTACAATATCTATTTTAGTCATATAGATTTGTTTTTTCAAATATTGTTTATAAATAATTAGTTATAAATATTTTTTATAACTAGAATAGGCCGACGATCGTACCTTCTTGGTCAATATCCATGTTCAACGCCGAAGGATGAACCGGCAATCCCGGCATAGTCAATACTTTCCCTGTCAAGGCAACAATGAAACCGGCACCCAGGCTTGGACGAAGTTCACGAACTGTAATCGTAAAGCCTTTCGGACGTCCCATCTTCGATCCATCATCGGTCAGAGACATTTGTGTTTTTGCCATACAGATTGGCATTTTGCCCCATCCCATCGCATTAAATTCCTTGATCTGTGCCTGTGCTTCTTCGGTAAAGACGACATTTTCTGCTCCGTATACCTTCTTAGCAATGGCTTCCACCTTTTCTTCGATCGTTAAATCTGTATCGTATAATGGCGCATAGTTATTTTCCTGATCACATAAGTCAATAACCTTCTGTGCCAGATCCAGAGCACCTTGACCACCTTTGGCCCATACCTGGGACAAGGACATCGGATGTCCGTTTTCCTGACACCAGTTTTCCAGCGCTTCGATTTCCTTTTCCGTATCTGTTGCAAATTCGTTGATGGCCACAATATATGGTAAGCCGAACTGCTGGATCGTATCGATGTGTTTGGCCAGGTTTTCACAACCTGCCAGCATGGCTTCCACATTTTCTTCCTTCAAATCTTCAAAGGCCACACCGCCATGCTGCTTCAAGGCACGGATGGTTGCCACGATAACGACCGCATTTGGATGCAATCCAGCAAATCGACATTTGATATCCAAGAATTTTTCAGCTCCCAGATCAGCACCGAAACCAGCTTCTGTTACGGTATAATCCGCTAAATGCAGACAAGCTTTTGTCGCAATCACGGAGTTACAACCATGAGCAATGTTGGCGAATGGTCCACCATGGATCAATACCGGATTATGCTCTAGAGTCTGTACGATGTTTGGCAGAATAGCATCTTTCATAACCATGGCCATGGCCCCTTGTATTCCTAAATCACGAACATAGACTGGTTTGCCATCATATGTAAAAGCCACCAGCATATTGGCAAAACGTTCTTTCAGATCCATTAAGTCGTTGGCCAGACATAAAGCTGCCATAACTTCACTGGCTACCGTAATGTTGAATCCGTCTACACGTTCGACTCCATTCACCTTAGATCCCTGTCCGATGGTAATCTGACGGAGAGTACGGTCATTCATATCCAGACAACGTTTAAAAGTGATTCGTTCCGGATCGATATTTAGAGGATTTCCCTGATAGATGGAGTTATCCAGACAAGCACTGACCAGGTTGTTGGCTGTCGTAATCGCATGCATATCCCCGGTAAAATGCAGGTTGATGTCTTCCATCGGTACCACCTGGGCATAGCCGCCGCCGGTCGCTCCGCCTTTTAAACCGAAGACCGGTCCTAAGCTTGGTTCTCGCAGTGCCATCATGGTTTTCTTTCCCAATACATTCAGCGCATCTCCCAATCCGACCGTTGTCGTACTCTTTCCTTCGCCCGCTTTGGTCGGATTGATCGCGGTAACCAGGATCAGTTTCCCTTCCGGTCGGGATTCCAGCTCACGGATGTAATCAAAGGAGAGCTTTCCTTTATACTTTCCGTAAGGTTCCAACGCTTCTTCCGGAATGCCGATCTTTGCCGCCACTTTCGCAATTGGTTCTAACTTCGTTTCCTGCGCAATCTCTAAATCTGTTTTAGCCATTAGTCCATATCCTTTCTTCCAATATCACTTCTGTAAAACAGTTCATCACAATGTATCTTCTTTACGGCTGCATACGTCTGATCAAATGCTTGTTCCAATGTATCTGCCAATGTGGTGACCATCAGTACACGACCTCCGTCGGTTACCAGGTTTCCATCTGCCAGCTTTGTTCCCATATGGAAGACCATAGCTTCGCTGTCATCCACGCCTTTGATGACAGCCCCCTTGGTCGAGCTGGCCGGATAGTTTGTACTGGCCATCACAACTCCGTGGCTGACCTGATCGGTCCACCGTAAAGTTACTTCCTTACCCTCCAGCACATCCAACATAGCTTGTACAAAATCGCTTTCCAGACGAGGCAGAATGACCTCTGCTTCCGGATCGCCGAAACGAGCGTTGAACTCAATCGTCTTGACGCCGTTTTCTGTCTCCATTAAACCACCGTATAAGAAACCTTTGAAAGGAACCCCTTCCTGTACCATCGCTTTGGCCATTGGTACGATGATCTGGTCCATGGCTTCCTGTTTCAATGCCGGTGTGATCCGTTTTACCGGGGAATAGGAACCCATGCCTCCGGTATTGGGTCCTTTATCACCATCACTTACCGGTTTATGATCCTGAGCCACTTCCAAAGGAATGACAAGATCTTTATTTACTAAACAAATCAATGAGAATTCAAAACCTGTTAAACATTCTTCGATGACAACCTTATTGCCCTTGATCGCAAACGCAATTTTCAAGGCTTCCAGCGCTTCGTCTTCACTCTGCGCTACCGTTACCCCTTTACCGGCTTTTAGCCCGTCTTCCTTGATAACGATCGGCGCTCCCTGCTCCTTGACATAAGCCGCTGCTTCATCGTATTGATCAAAGGTCCGGTAAGCCGCTGTCGGAATATTGTATTTTGCCATGATGTTCTTGGCAAAGTCCTTGCTGGATTCCACCTGTGTCGCCGCTTGGCTCGGTCCGAAGATCTTCAGTCCCTCTTTTTCAAAAGCGTCGACGATTCCCAGTGCCAGTGTAGCCTCCGGTCCGACCACAGTCAGATCGATGGCTTCCTGTTTCGCAAAAGCCACTAAGCCGTCCACATCGCTGTCCGAAATGTTGACACATTCACTGATGGCTGCCATACCCGGGTTGCCAGGTGCACTGTATAGCTGTGTACAAAGCGGTGATTTCGAGCATGCCAAGGCCAGCGCATGTTCCCGACCACCTTTTCCTACTACAAGAATCTTCATTTCTTTGTCCTCTTTTCTTTTTACGCATATATTCTACCAAAATAAAAAAGGCCTTTCGACCTTCTTTATGAATAATATTAATAATTTTTAGCTTCCGGCTGGAAAGCAGACTGTGGATAACCACATACCGGACATTTTTTCGGTGCTTTGGCGCCTGTGTACTTGAAACCACAGATGCTGCATACCCACGTTGTTTCTTCTTCCTTGGCATACACAGCTTCCTTTTCTACATTATCCAACAATGCCAGATATCTTTCTTCGTGGTGTTTTTCAATTTCAGCCACCTTATCGAATTTGAACGCAATTTGCGTAAATCCTTCTTCACGGGCAATGTCCGCAAATTCCTTGTACATTTCTGTCCATTCATAGTTTTCACCCGCTGCAGCCGCTTTTAAGTTTTCCGCTGTATTTCCGATACCCCCTAAGGCATCAAACCATAAACGAGCATGCTCCTGCTCATTTCTTGCGGTTTCCAAAAAGATGTCCGCAATCTGATCCAACCCTTCCTGTTTGGCGATTTCAGCAAAATACGTATACTTGTTGCGTGCCTGGGATTCTCCCGCAAAAGCAGTCTGCAAATTTTTTTCTGTTTTTGTTCCTTTTAAATCCATATTTGTTCTCCTTCTTTTTCCACATTATATCAAAGGTATTCTTAAAATATGACCTCGATGACCTCGTTTTCGTTAGGATATCCTTACTTAAAATAGATTCCTTTTCTCAATAAAAAAATTCTATCTTTTTTTCTAAGAACGTGCTATTATACTCTCACCGGGACATAGCACAGCTTGGTAGTGCGCTTCGTTCGGGACGAAGAGGTCGCAGGTTCAAATCCTGTTGTCCCGACCATGTAAAAGATAAAGGATGTACCTGTCAGGTTACATCCTTTTTTCTTACCATATTTTCAGATCATTCCATGTCCTTGGCTGATCGAAGATCGTATCCGTATATTCCGTCACTGTCTGACACGCATGCAGATCCGGGTTCGTCGATATTGAATACAGCGCCAGCTCTTTTGCCCGTTGTACCCCTTGTTCCGTTTCAGTAAGATAAACCACATTGTCCCTTCCTTTCTCTTTACAGAAGTCCAGGATCTCTTCTGTGGTAGATGCCTTGCCATCCACAGTCATGTTTATATCCATTTCCTTTTCGCATAGAATGATTGGCTTTTTATACCAGTGAAATACCTTATGCCAAATTCCCAACATACCCAATATGCCAAAAAGAACAGCCACTAAGGAAATGACCTGTGCCATCTTTAAAGGCCCCAACATCAAAGAATCGGTTCGAAAGCCTTCCACAAAGAAACGCACACATCCATACCAGATCATATACGCAAAACCGGCATCGCCCTGTCGCTTCATCCATCTCTTCCTATACAACAAAGTGATAAAAAGAAATCCCAGCACATTCAACGCGCTCTCATACAGAAATGTCGGCTGCCGGTAAGCCCCGCTGATATACATCTGTTTTTTGATAAAAGCCGGGAAATGATCAAAGTAGCTCTCCGCTACGATATTTCCAAAGGCCTCCTGGTTGGCAAAGTTTCCCCAGCGTCCGAGTGCCTGGGCCATCAAGACGTTGGGCATAATACAGTCAAACATGCGAAGAAAGGAGATCTTCTTCCGTTTAAAGTAAATATAGCTGAACAACACGCCGGCAATCAAACCGCCATGAATGGCCAGCCCTCCCTTCCATACCGCGATGATATCGGAAGGATACTGACGATAGTACGACCATTGAAAGAGCACGTAATAAAGACGAGCCCCTACGATTCCGCACAACAACATCGGAAACAAGTAATCCTCCAGGATCTCGGTGGCATATTTCCATCTTTTCATGGTTCGCTGGCTCAGCCAATACGCAAGGAAAGCGCCCGTCAGAATACAGAGCGCATACCAGGTCACCTGAAACGGACCAATCTGCAGAAAGACCTTAGAGGTCGGTAACACACTCATCGTTTTCTTCTCCTGTCATCCGGTTCCGTTCAATTTTCTCGATGACACGCTCTTCAAACTCTTTGGCTGAATCGATACCGCTTTTGATCAAAAGATAATTGGTCACCGCGGTTTCAATAATGGTTGCCATCGGACGTCCGGAGGATACCGGGATCCGCATCTTTAAGATCTTGATACCAAAGATATCTGTATATTCCTTGTCTTCGATCCCCACACGGTCATATTCCTTTGCGTCATCAAAGGGTTCCAAAACGATATGTAAACCGATGTGCACACTGGAGGCATACGAACCGGCACCGAACATCCGTGGTACGTTGATAATACCGACACCACGCATTTCCATAAATCCCTTTAACAAATCCGGTGTTCTACCCAATAAGGTATTGTGAATGTGATAACAGTCCACCCGGTCATCGGCAATCAGCTGATGGCCTCGTTTGATCAATTCCAGGGCAATTTCGCTTTTTCCCATGCCGGATTTTCCCGTAATCAATACACCGACACCGAAAATACGCAGCAGTTCTCCATGAATGATCATGGATTCCGCTAAACGCTCATCCAAAAAGTTCGTAATGCCGATGACGACACGGGAGGTTTTTGTATGGCTTCGGAAAACCGGAAAATTCTTACGTTCCGCAATTTCGATCAATATCTCCGGAATCTCCAGACCTTCGCTGACGACGATGCATGGAATCTGTTTCTTTGTCAGATATTCGAAAGAACGACGCTGTGCCACTTCATCCATGAACTCGGCAATAAAGCGACTTTCCTTTTCCCCTAAAACCACGATTCTTGAAGGAACCGGATCCGGCAGATACCCCGCCAGTTCCAGTCCGGGACGATTGGTGTCCCCCAGAACAACCTCTCTGTATAAGCTTTCCTGGTCACCGACGATCTGTTCCCATTCAAATTCTTCCGCTAAGTCTTTTACAAATACTTTCATTTCGATTTACCCCGTTCTAATATCGGTTTCAAATATTGTCCGGTAAAGCTCTCTTCCACCTTGGCCACTTTCTCCGGTGTTCCCGTACACACAACGGTTCCTCCTTCGTCGCCACCTTCCGGTCCCATATCGATGATCCAGTCCGCGCACTTGATGACATCCAGGTTGTGTTCGATCACCAGCACGGTATCCCCGTGATCCACAAGCCTCTGTAAAACGTCGATCAGCTTATTGACATCATCGCTATGTAAACCGGTGGTCGGTTCATCCAGCACAAAGATCGTTTTTCCGGTTGCTTTTTTCTGTAATTCACTGGCTAATTTGACACGTTGTGCCTCTCCACCGGACAAGGTAGTGGCACTTTGGCCCAGCTTAATATAGGATAGACCTACATCGTATAAGGTCTGCAGCTTATGGCGGATCTTCGCTACCGGTTCAAAGAAGGTCAACGCTTCATCCACCGTCATATCGAGCACATCCGCAATGGTTTTTCCTTTATATTTAACTTGTAAGGTTTCTTCATTGTAGCGTGTTCCCCCACATTGGTCACACACCACATAGACATCTGGTAAAAACTGCATGGAGATCCGCAGGATCCCGTCCCCCTGGCATGCTTCACAGCGTCCTCCCTTCACATTAAAGGAGAAACGGCTTTTATCGTATCCCAGCAGTTTCGCTTCCTTGGTCTGGGCATACAAAGCGCGGATATCATCAAAGACACCCGTATACGTCGCCGGGTTGGAACGTGGTGTTCGTCCAATCGGATCCTGTCCGATCTCTACCACCTTATCAATATTTTCCAAGCCCCTTATTTCTTTACATTGTCCCGCCGTCACATGCAGCTTACCCAGTTGTTTCTGTACGCCACGCGTAAACACTTCGGTTACCAGAGAAGATTTTCCCGATCCGGATACGCCGGTCACAACCGTAAAGGTTCCTAATTTTATATCCACACTGACATTCTTCAGGTTATTCTGGCTCGCTTTGACGATGCGAACCTTCTTTCCGTTTCCTTTGCGTCGCGCCTTCGGAATTTCAATGGCTTTCCGCCCGCTGAGATACGCACCGGTAATGGATTCCGTACAATGCATGACTTCTTCCTGGGTTCCGGCCACAACGATTTCGCCACCATGTACACCGGCTCCCGGTCCTACATCCACGATATAATCGCTGGCCCGCATGGTATCTTCATCATGCTCTACCACGATCAATGTATTTCCCAGATCCCGCATTTCCTTTAAGGCGCCGATCAAACGGTCATTATCTCTTTGATGAAGACCGATGCTCGGTTCATCCAAGACATACATGACACCGGTCAGCTTGGAACCGATCTGGGTAGCCAGACGGATCCGCTGGGCTTCGCCCCCGCTTAAAGAACCCGCCAAACGGTTCAACGCCAGATAGTTTAATCCCACATGATCCAAAAATTCCAGGCGGTTGGAAATTTCCTTTATGATCAGATTGGCAATCTGACTCTGGGTATCATCCAACTGCAGACTTTGCATGAACAAACGCGCATCCTTGATGCTCATCTGGGTCCATTCAAAGATATTCTTTTTCCCTACCTGTACGCTTAATGCCTGCTCATTCAAACGAGCGCCATGACAGGTTGGACATTCCTGGTCGGAAATGAACGAACCGTACCATTCCCGGGAAAACGCCGAAGAGGTTTCCTGATACCGCCGTTCGATCATCGGACAGACCCCTTCAATGTATTCCAGCTTGGACTGCGTAATGCCCGATCTGGAATACAAGGTATACGCAATCGGTACATCCGATCCATATAATAAATAATTCAACTTTTTCTTATTGATCTTTTTGATCGGCATCTCCATGTCGATTTCATAATAATCGATCAATGCTTTGATGCGCTGCCATTCCAGGTTTTCCGTATTTACTATATTCTTATAATAACGGATCCCTCCTTCGGCAATGGATTTCGAAGTGTCCGGAATTAACAGCTCCAGGTCTACCTTCTGGGTAATTCCCAATCCTTTACACGTCGGACAGGCACCAAAAGGCGCATTAAAGGAAAACAGCTTCGGCTCCAACTGCGGGACGGAGAAACCGCATATTTTACATGCGTAGTTCGAAGAGAACAACGTCTCCTTTTCCTTGGTCAGTAAAATGGCCAGGCCATTGCTGAGCTTTAACGCCGTTTCCAGGGAATCATAGAATCGCGAACGATTGTCCTTGCGCACGATACGGTCCACCACCGCTTCAATCGTGTGTTTTTTATTCTTTTCCAGTTCCCCGATTTCTTCAATATATTGAATTTCACCATCTACCCGGGCACGAACGAACCCTTCCGACATCAGTTGATTCAATGTCGGTTTATGCGTTCCTTTTTTCCCGGATACCATCGGACTTAAAATCGTACATCGTGTTCCTTCCGGCAGCTCCATGATCTTATCCACCATTTCCGTAATGGTATTTCCTTTGATCGGAATATGGTGATTCGGACAATAGGGTACCCCGATCCGGGCATACATCAGACGCAGATAATCATAGATCTCCGTTGCTGTTCCTACCGTTGAACGCGGATTGTTGGAAGTCGTCTTCTGATCGATGGCAATCGCCGGCGATAACCCCGTAATTTCATCCACATCCGGTTTTTCACTGTTGCCTAAAAACTGACGGGCATACGAAGACAAAGACTCCATATATCGTCTTTGTCCTTCCGCATAAATGGTATCAAAGGCCAGCGAGCTCTTTCCAGAACCGGAGACACCGGTCAAAATCACAAACTGTTCCTTGGGAATCTTTATATCTATATTTTTTAAATTGTTTTCACGTGCTCCACGTATTGTTATATATTTCTGTACCATGCCAAGATTTTACCATACTATTTTTTAAATGTATATTCGTTTGAAAAGGCAGGAATTGAAATTCCCACCCACTTATTCTTCCGCTATTTCATGAATCACCAAACCCGTTTCCCGCGCCCGGACAGCCAGCTCCGTCCGTGAGTGATATCCCGTCTTTTCCATCAGCCGGTCTACATACGTTTTGACCGTGGATGTCGCAATATGCATCTTTGCGCTGATCTGCGTATTGGTGGCACCGGTGGTCAGTTCCCGCAAGATCTCCAGCTCTCTTTGCGACAGTTCATCACTGGTGGTGTCTCCCAGCTGGACCATCGGGCTGGTTGCCGGATAGACCGATTCACCGGCCATCGTCCGGTCCATGATCTCCATCAGAGATTCCGTCTGCACTTCTTTATACCAGAAGCTGTCCATCCCGTATTCCCTGGCCTTTTTTAACCAGCTTGCCTCCGGCATCGATGTGACGATAATGATCTTGATCTGCGGAAATGCCTGTTTGATCCGCTTTGCCGCCTGCAGACCATTAGCCCCCATCATAGTCACAACATCCATCAAAACCAGATCCACCTTGCCCTGGGCGCAATAGAAATAAGCAGCCTGGGCACTCTGTATGGTCTCCGTCAACGTATAACGACGGCTGTTCTGCACGATGGAACGAAACAGCTGGGCTGGCATCTGCTGGTCCTCTACGATCAAGACCCTTGTTTTCTTCTCTTTTTCACTTGGTGTATAGAATACCAGATGATTGCCGATCGTCTGTGCCTGTCCTAAGGCATGCAAGGCTTGATCGAACGCACAACGATAGCCTCTCTGTTGATCATGATGACAAAGAGCAACGCCGATGCTGGTGGTATACTTTACCCCGACAAAGCTGGAAAGCCGGATGGCTTCATGCATTTTTGTACAACGCAAACGCAGCTGCTCCAAGGTATCCAGATGATGCATCACCACAGCGATGATCAGATCGTTATAACGAACGATCATTGTATCTCTGTCTGCAAAAGAAGCCAAAGAACGCAGGATTTGTTTCATCAAGAGCTCCATGCCATCGATGCCCTGCTGGATCTGTACCTTTTGATAGTGATCAATCTCTATCAAGGCAATCGCGTGGATCCCGGTTTCATAGGACGGATCTGCTTTTTGTTCCTTGCAGATCTTTTCAAAGGTCTGCCGATCTATATAGTGCTTGTGTTCGATCATACTTCTCTCCCATCCAGTGTGAGAATGACCGCAAACCGAGGTGTCCATTCCACACGCATTTCTCCATTGATATGAGCAACGGCCTGTCGGAGAATACGCAGGCCCCCACCTTCTTTCAGCGGCTTTTCCGGATCCATCCCGTTATTTGTGTACCGCAAAAGAATCCTTCCGTCTTTTTCTGTGACATCAATATACAATTTTGTAGCTCCCGCATGACGATACGCATTGAGAAGACACTCCATCGCTCCGGCTAAAAAGACATTCTGTATCTCTTTTTTTGCCGGGATAGATCCCCGGATTTCCACATCCACTCCGATCGAAGCAGCTGCCTTTTCGATTTCATACTGGGTATATTCCGGATAGCTCTCTGGCTGCCGAACCGAGAACAAACGCATGATCGATGCCCACTGTTCCATCAACTCTCCATAGGCTTCCGTTTCCTTCTTTTTTAAGCTCCAACCCGTCATCAGGATCATCTGTCCCAATTCATCATGTACACGTTTTTTGGCATCCAGGATCTCCTGCTGCGTAATCCGGTTGACCATCTGGTCTTCATATTCCCGTAGCTGTCTTTCCACATCCTGCAGCTGTTCCAGTTTTTTCTCCAGATCTTTATATAATGTATATTGCTCGGTGATATCCTTTGTCTTCAGCTCATGATAGGCACGATGCTCGGTAAAGATCCGGGAATGATCCACCTGGTATATCCGTTGATCGTTGCCTTCGATCCAATAACTATCCTCTCCCTTTTTCATCAAAGCGTTTGTACAGATCCAGTCAAAGAATCGAATGCCATCCCAAGCTTCATAATGCCCAATATCTTTAAAGAAGCTGCGCATGGAGCGGTTGATCAACCGTGGGGCTCCATCCTCTTCATAGTAGTACAGACCTTGTGGTACCTGATCAAAGACCTCGCGGATCGATCGGTTGGATATATGGGTGTGCCGCCAGCGCAATAGATCATACAAAAACTTCAGATTGAGGATGCTCATACCCACCAACAACACAATATAAAGCTCCCCCCGACCAGAACACACCGCCCATTGCCAGCCGGACATCGCATTCCTGCTTTGATACATATGGATTCCCAACAAACAAGCCATACACAGTGCTTCCAGAACCACCACAATGCCCGTCATACATATCTTGGCTTTGATTCGATATTGCACAAACCGGCACAACACAACCACCTGAAACAAATGAAGAAAGTAGAGCGTGATGATTACGATTCCCTGTACAAGCACAGGCATTTGATCCAATGTCATACGTCCACCTCGGCTTCCGGGGAATAGGTCAATACCATTCCCTCTTCTTTGGTAGAAATATGCTCCCGCAATCCCTTCGGACACGTCCACGATACCGCAATCACCCGATCCATCTTGATCTTCATTTGCCGGTCTGCTCGCAGTTCCACATGAAAAACAGTACACGATCCGAGCGCAGCCTCCAATACGAATTCCATCGCTTCGAGATACAGAGACAATCTTTGTCCGTCGCAAAGAACATCGCTATCCGCGCTGACCCGGCAATCCAATCCAAAAGGACGGACCTGATAAAAGATTTCCCGGATCGCATACAACAGCTCTTCTCCGGACACCTTGCCTTGGTCTGCCATCAACATCAGATTCGCCTGGCGTTTCACATATGCCCCTACCACACAGAACCGCCGAAGAATTTCTTCCTGCGGTGCCTGCGATTCTGCCTGCGTACAGATCCATTCCAGCTGGGGCTGCACACGCCGGGTGATCTTATCGTAGAGACGGTTTTGTTGAAGGATCCGATAGTTTTCCTCCTGCTTGCGGTTTTCCGCCTTCAACAATTCCACCTTTTCCGATAAAGCCTGATGACTTTCCCTTAACTCCCGCTGCATCGCATGGATTAAAGACAAGTCCGTCTGCACATAGCCATAGCCTCCATAAATAGGAAATCCCTTCATCGCAATATCGGATGCCGTCATCAAGGAATTCTCCAACGATTCCTTTTTCGCCTGACGGCTGACAGGTACATAGCTGTAGGTTTGATACTTACGGTTGCCGAAGGAATCCTCAATTTCAGCTCCCAATGAGCTAAACGGAAAAATGAGATCATAATCCCGGTTGGTCGGAAGCAGATTGATCAAACAACAATATTCCCAAAGAAAAAGTATCGTCAACGAGAAGAATTCCTGCATCTCATACGGCCTGCGGGAAAGAATAAACGGTCCATACGTATATTCAATGCCATATGCAGCCACAAGACATACAATAGCGAAAAAGACCCCCATATAATTCCTTTTCACACTCAGCTCGCAACAACGGATGATATTGACTACGGTAGCCACCATAAACGCAAACAGCCAGATATACCGGATATAAACTAAAATTCCATTTGTTCTCCCTTGCTCCGCATAGGCCAGATGATGCAGTTCATTGGTCAGACATAACCCAATCAACACAAAGGCCGGGATCCACCACAATTTATACCGCTCATGGACTACAGAAGGCTTTAAATACAAAGAAGCACAATAGCTCATCAAGGGCATCAGCACAAAAGGAATGGCATACACATCATCAAGTGTCCTCGATAAAGAATCACCTTCCCCCGTAAACCTGTATTTAAAGATCCGCAACAAGAGCCAGACTATCATACACCCCGCCATAACGCCCAAATACCTGGCCGCCTCTTTACGCAACACTCTTCGATAAATCGAGATTCCCCATAATGCGATCAGACAAATATAAAACGTATTGATCACATAAAAAAAACAAATGCTGATACCTAATGATTTTGTTTCAAATACATGCAGAACGCCAGCTAAAAAAACCAAGCCAGCCACGATCCATATATTCCGCCATTCCCTGTTTCTGATCATCGTTATTCCTCACATAAAGTATATCAATACTTCTTAATATTTACGTAGACCAATATGGTATATGTTAACTAAACTTTCTTCATCCGGATCCACCCCTCTTTAAAACCTGTTATAATAAGACACATTAAATAGAAATTCCCTTGTCAAAGACCTTTGTCATTAATAAATCACACATGGAAAACCCTTTTGATAGAAGAAAATTCTCCCTTTCGATAGGATAAAACTGCAAGGAGGCAATCACATGGAACTCGGAAAAAGATTGAAGACCTATAGAAACAGTGCACAAATGAGCCAAGAACAATTAGCTGACCAGCTATATGTATCCCGACAAACCATATCGAATTGGGAAAATGATAAAAGTTATCCGGATATTCACAGTCTTTTACTGTTAAGTGATGTGTTTCATGTCTCCCTTGATACCTTAGTGAAAGGAGATATTGATATCATGAAAGAGAAAATCGATCAAAAAGACATTCGCAATTTCAATAGAGACAGCACCATTTTCACCCTGTTAATGATCCTTTGTATCCTGTCAGCCATCCCTTTAATAGAAGGACTTGGTATTCCAGGATCCATCCTATGGGGAGCTATCCTAATTCTCACATTCTATTACACATACAGAGTTGAAAAAGCAAAAAAAGAACACGATATACATACCTATAAAGAAATCGTAGCCTTTACCAACGGAGAAACCCTCGATCGCATCGAAAAAGCCAGAGAAGAAGGCAAACGATTCTATCAAAAAGCATTGATGGCTATCCTCAGTGCCATCACCGGCTTAGGCATTGCCACTATCATAAAGATGTTGATGAATGCTTTCTAGCCTGAATATAACAAAGCAGGAGTCCGTAGATTCCTGCTTGTTTAGTGTTATTTCTTATAGAATCGAAGCGTAATAATTCTATGAATGTTTAGGGATATTCATTAGTTCCATCGCTTTTGTTGGCGTACAATCTTAGTAAATATTTATTGTTCAAATAATACGAAAAAACACAATCCTTAAGAACGGCTCATATTACGTGTAGTCATGATGAATGTTCAAATAATACGAAAAAACACAATCCTTAAGAACCATGGTCGCGGTTGCCGCAGTTCGGGCATGTTCAAATAATACGAAAAAACACAATCCTTAAGAACCCATGACCAGCTTCTTCAATTACGTTCAGTGTTCAAATAATACGAAAAAACACAATCCTTAAGAACTTCTTGAT
>JAWRHV010000015.1:0-37839 GCA_040266995.1 Erysipelotrichaceae bacterium
ATCGGAATGCAGGATCAGTTCGGACAGTCAGGTACACCGGCTGAACTGCTGGATCACTATGGACTGAACGCAAAACATATTGCGGAATTCGTAAAAGAAAATGTCAAATAAAGAATACATTCTGGCACCATCGATCTTATCCGCGGATTTTACACATTTGCTGGAGGATATTGAGCAGACCCGCAAAGCGGGTGCTCAATATGTTCATCTGGATGTAATGGACGGTCAGTTTGTTCCCAATCTTTCCTTTGGACAAACGGTTATCAAAAGCCTGCGTCCGGCAATTGATTTGGTTTTTGATGCTCATCTGATGGTTATTACACCGGAAAATATTGTCGAGGATGTAGCGGCCAGTGGAGCCGATATCATCACGTTTCACTATGAGGCGACGGAGCATGTTCAGGAAACGATCGATAAGATTCGTCAGTGTGGATGCAAGGTCGGCATTTCCGTAAAACCAAAGACACCGATCGATGTTTTAGATCCTTATCTAGATCAAATCGATATGATCTTGATCATGACAGTCGAGCCGGGAAAAGGTGGTCAGTCTTATATGGATGATATGACGCAGAAGATCGTTGCATGCAAGAAAAGAATTGGTGAACGTGCCATAGATATCGAAGTGGACGGAGGCATCAATCTGAATACGATCAAAATCGCAAAAAATGCAGGAGCGAATGTGTTTGTTGCGGGCTCTGCGGTGTATAATGGGAATATATATCAGAATACGGCTCAATTTATGAAAGCCATGGAGGAATAGCTATATGAAAATCGCGATGGGAAATGATCATGGTGCAACCGACTATAAAAACATCATCAAAGAGATGTTGATCGAACAAGGACACGAAATCATTGATTGTGGAACTAATTCCTATGACAGCTGTGACTACACGGAATATGGTTTTGCGGTTGGTGAAAAAGTTGCCAGCAAAGAAGCGGATCTGGGAATCGTATTATGTGGAACCGGAATCGGTATTTCGATTGCCTGCAATAAGATCAAAGGTGTTCGTTGTTCTTTGTGCACTAATACAACAATGGCTCGTCTAACCAGAGAACATAACGATTCGAATGTTCTGTCTTTGGGACAGAGGATCATCGGTATTGAAACAGCGAAGGATATTGTCAATACATACATCTCTACACCGTTCAGTAACGGGGAAAGACATGTACGTCGGATCCAGCAGATTACCGAAAAGGAAAATCAATAATCTAGTAGGACATCCGGATACGGGATGTCCTTTTTTTTGTGTCATAAAAGGATAAAATACGCAATCGGACAGTGGAACGAGATTTCATATCTTCTGTGCAATTGACTTATTAAACCGTGTTTTTTTTTCGTAGATTTTACGAAAGGAATAAAATTTCACACTTGTCTTTTTCCACTAGAATTAAAACTGTAAAAGAAGATTTGATGCGAAAAAGAAAACGAGAGGTGAAACTTATGTCAAATGCTCCTAAATTAGCCGATTATCTTGGCAAACCGTTCGAATGTGAATGTGGTCATGTGCACACTACCGGATTAGAAGGATGTACCGTTGGTGCGGGTGTAATATCTTCATTGGTTGATTATGTTAAAAAATATGATTTCAAGAATGTGTATGTAGCTTGCGATGAAATCACTTATGGCATTGCCGGAGAAAAAGTAATGAACATCTTATTGGATGCCGGCATCAAAGCCAAAGCCCATGTGTTTACAGGTGGACGTTTTATCCCGAACGAAAAAGCGTTAGGGGATCTGATGATCGATGCTGACCGTGATCTGGATCTGGTGGTCGCTGTAGGTACAGGATCCATCAACGATATGTGCCGTTTCTTCAGTTATCAGATGGGTGTTCCATATGCCATCGTTGCCACTGCGGCACCTATGGATGGATTTGCTTCCAGCGGGGCAGCCTTGATGGTTAATAATATTAAACAGACGATTCCTGCACAGACACCTTTATTTATCATCGGTGATACAGATATCCTGTGTGGAGCGCCTGCCCGTATGGTTTCTGCCGGATTGGGAGACTTGTTGGGAAAATTTACGTGTTTGAATGACTGGCGTATTTCCAAGATCGTTAACGATGAATACTATTGTGACCGTATTGTAAACCTGGTAAAAGACTGTATTGATAACGTACTGTTGAATGCTGACAAAGCGGTTGATCGTGATCCACAGGTTATCGGTGATATCATGGAAGGTCTGGTATTGACCGGTGTTGCCATGAGCTTTGTAGGAAATTCTCGTCCGGCTGCCGGATGTGAACATCACTTGAACCATTACTGGGAAGCCATCGAATTGCAGAATGGACAGATTCCTGTATTACATGGAATTGAAGTCGGAATCGCAGAAGTTATGATCTTGAAAATGACAGAGTTCTTACGTGAAGCTCGTCCGGACTTCGATGCTGCTAGAGAAAAAGCCAAGAAATATGACCAGGCTGCCTGGGAAGAAAAAATGAAGGAAGTCTATGGTACAGCTAGCGATGCTATCATCGAATTAGAACATCAAGCTAAGAAAAATGATCCGGAGGGACGCCTGGCACGTATTGATACCATTGAAAAGAACTGGGATGAAATCGTGCGTCTGATGGATGAATATCAACCAAGTGCAGCGCGTATGATTGAGATCTTGAAGAGCCTGGATGCTCCTTACTTCCCTTCACAGGTAGGATTCTCGGATGAAATGTTATATAACGCATTGGTATATGGTAAAGAAAACCGTGAACGTTACACATTGTTATCCATGATGGGTGATTTGGGAATGCTGGAAGAACTGGCAGAAAAAGTAGTCGCATTTGTTAATGAATAAAAATAAAATCTAAATTCTCTCTATACTATTTATCATAATTCCATAGAAAAGGTCATCCGAACAGGATGGCTTTTTCTTTACAAAAGAGCGAATAAACAACAATATATTATATGATATGATGATAAAATCTTATTAAAATATACAAAAGTAAAAATAAATGAATATTTTTTGTATAAAATCATAAAAAGAAAAGGACAGGTATTTAAAATTGTAAAAAACATGATAGGATATAACTATCTTGACATAAATAATACCAGAGGAGAGTCAAAATGAATGAAATATTAAATCGTTCCATTAATGAAATGGCACAAACAGAGTTTGATTGTGAGTGTGGAAGACATCACGTATTTGATGTACATGATTTAGCTATCGGTCCGGGAGTTATCAAGAAGCTGCCGGAATTCTGCGAACCTTTCCGAGAAGGTGTATTGGAAGTGGTTTATGACCAGAATACATACCGGGTTGCGGGAAAAGAAGCAGTCCGGTTGTTGAAGGAAGCCGGTTTTCAATACAAAGAGCTGGCGTTTGATTCCGGGGATGACATTTTGATTCCGGATGAGAGTGTCGTAGGACGTGTGTTGGAAGAACAGGATAAAAATGTTTCTTTGATGGTTGCGATCGGGGGCGGATCGATCAATGATTCCGTAAAATATGTATCCAGTCGAACCAAGGTACCGTATATTATCGTCGGTACAACGCCAAGCATGGATGGATATTTGGCTGATGGAGCCCCATTGATCAACAATGGAAGAAAATTTTCTTATTACGCCGACCTGGCATATGGCGCCATCTGTGATACAGATATCATGAAAGATGCACCGATGGATCTGATCATGGCCGGTTTTGGCGATGTTGTCGGCAAGATCACGGCGATTCCGGACTGGGATCTCTCTGTGAAGGAAGTCGATGAATATCGATGTGATACCAGTGTGGAACTGGTTCGTCGTGCCATGAATAAATGCTTCAGCTCCAGTTCTAAATTGAAGGACAGAGATCCGGATGCCATTATGGATCTGATTGAAGCTTTGATGATGACAGGCGTTGCCATGGCGTGGGTTCGTTTATCCCGACCAGCCAGCGGAGCGGAGCATATGTTGTCGCATTACTGGGAAATGGATTTCATTGCCAGAGGTCTGAATCCGAATCATCATGGTACACAGGTAGGGGTGGCTACACCGGTGATTGCCGAAATATATGAAGAGCTGGCTGATATCATCCCGGAAGAAACCAAGGCGCTGTGTCCATCGCGTTTGGAAATCGAAAAACTATTACGGGATGCCGGACATCCGGTTTCGCCGAAGGATATCGGGATCTCCCGGGAATTGTTCTACCGCAGTCTAATGGAAGGCTGCACGGTTCGGCCGCGTTATTCCATTCTGATGTTTGCCAAAGAGCATGGACGTCTGGAACAGGTGGCTAAGAAAATCACAAATAGAATATATGGAGAAGAATAGTGAGCGAAAGCTCACTATTTATTTTATGTATAAGAATATTTATGATTAAGAAAAGCGTAACAAATAATTTGGCTCTTTTTTCTGAAAAAGCGGTCTTTACTTTGAAAACCCTTTCATCAACTTGGAAAGTATAGTAAAATAAAAGAGCAAAACTTTTTTTGAAAATAATATCATATAAGGAGATTGAACTATGAGTACAAAAGCGTTTGATGTAGTAGCTCTTGGCGAATTATTGATTGATTTTACAGAAAATGGTATTTCTGAACAAGGAAATCCAGTTCTTGAAGCAAATCCGGGAGGAGCTCCGTGCAATGTGCTGTCCATGTTGACACGTTTCGGCAAGAAGGTTGCGTTTATTGGCAAAGTAGGAAACGATGGATTTGGACATCAGCTGGAAAAAGCAATTGCCGAACAAGGTGTTGCCACAGATGGACTGCGGTTCGATGATGCCGTCCATACAACATTGGCATTGGTTTTGAAAAAGGAAGACGGAGACCGTGACTTTGCGTTCTATCGTAAACCGGGGGCAGATATGAATCTGATGGCGGAAGAAGTGGATGCTTCTATGATCGAACACGCGAAGGTATTTCATTTCGGGTCTTTGTCGTTGACCGATGAACCGGTACGCAGCGCCCATCACAAGGCGTTGGAAATCGCAGAAGCCAACGGATTGATCCGTACATACGATCCAAACCTGAGGGAGCCGTTGTGGGATTCGCTGGATCAGGCCTGGGAACAGATTGATTATGGTTTCCAGCATGCGGATGTATTGAAGATTTCAGACAACGAGATCCAATGGTTTACCGGCAAAGAAGACTTTGATGAAGGCATTGCGGTCTTAAGGGAAAAATATCCGAACATCAAACTGATCTGTTTGTCGATGGGCCCGGATGGATCGCGTGCTTACTATAAAGATATCCGGGTGGAAGTGCCGGCCTTCCTGCAGGAAGGTCCTGTGGAAACAACAGGCTGCGGAGACACATTCTGTGCTTGCATGATCAATTTTGTGCTGGATCACGGACTGGAAGATTTAAAGGAAGAGCAGTTAAAAGAAATGTTAACGTTTGCCAATGCGGCCGCTTCTCTTGTTTCCAAGAAGAAGGGAGCATTGCGTGTGATGCCAAAAGTGGAAGAAGTAGAAGCTTTTTTGGCAGATATAAAATAAAGGGGATATTTATATGGACGCAGTATTTCAACGGCGTTTAGAAGCTCGTGAAGAAGAGATGAAACAACTGTTCTTCGGGTTGTTTCCTGGGGACCAGCAGGCTTATGATTACTTTGTTAATATGCTGGAACAATATTATGAACAAAGACCAAAACGCCTGAAGGATCTGGATGCGCAAAGAGAGGCGGATCCGCAATGGTATAAAGGCAATGATATGTTAGGTATGCTGATGTATACCAACTGTTTTGCCGGTAATCTGAAGGGTGTCTGTCAGCATCTGGATTATATCAAAGAATGTGGTGTGAACTATCTGCACCTGATGCCTTTGTTGGAAAGTCCGGAAGGACGAAGTGACGGTGGATATGCGGTCAGTGATTTCCGAAAGGTACAAACGGAGCTGGGAACGATGGAAGACCTGGCGGTATTGGCCGATGAATGCCATGCCAACGGAATGAGCCTGTGTCTTGACTTTGTGATGAATCATACCAGTGAAGATCACGAATGGGCCAAACGGGCTGCTGCCGGAGAAAAAGAATACCAGGATCGCTATTTCTTCTTTGATACATGGGATATTCCGAATGAGTATGAGAAAACGGTACCGCAGGTATTTCCGACAACGGCACCGGGAAATTTCACCTGGAATGAACAAGCAAAGAAAGTGGTCATGACCCAATTCTATCCTTATCAGTGGGATCTGAATTACCGGAACCCGGTTGTGTTTAATGATATGACCGCCAACATGTTATATCTGTGCAATAACGGTGTGGACATCATTCGTTTGGATGCCGTTCCTTATATCTGGAAGGAGCTAGGAACCAACTGCCGGAATCTGCCACAGGTACATACGATGGTTCGTATTATGCATATGGCCAGTGAGATCGTTTGTCCGGGTACGCTTCTTCTTGGGGAAGTGGTCATGGAACCGAGCAAGGTCGTTCCTTATTTCGGGACTGTGGAAAGACCAGAATGCCATATGTTATATAACGTAACAACGATGGCCAGTATGTGGAATACAGTGGCTACACGCGATGTTCGCTTGTTGCGGCATCAGATGGAATCGGTGTTTGCGCTTCCGAAGCAATATACATTCCTGAACTATCTTCGTTGTCATGATGATATCGGCTGGGGACTGGATTACGATTATTTAAAGCAGTTTGAACAACAGGAAGTTCCTCACAAAAAATATCTGAATGATGTGCTGACAGGAAAGTGGGAAGGCAGCCAGGCTCGAGGCGAGCTATACAATGATGACCCGCGGCTGGGCGATGCCCGTCTGGTGGGGATGACGGCTTCCTTTACCGGAATTGAAGTGGCCGAGAAAGAAAAGAATGCGGAAAAACTAGAGCGTGCTCTGAGGTATGATGTCATGCTGCATGCGTTCTTGTTGACACAAAGTGGGATTCCAGTGTTATACAGCGGAGATGAAATCGGCCAGCTGAATGATTACTCCTATCATTCTGATCCATTAAAACTGGAAGACAGTCGTTATCTTCATAGAGGTGATTTTGACTGGGAGCAGGCCAAATTGAGAAAAGACCCGAAGACCCGGCAAGGCCGTTTATTTCATGATATTATGTCTTTAATAAAGATCCGTAAAGAGCATGATGTATTTAACAGTCAGGCGGATACATGGATCGTGGAAACATGGAATGACCACGTATTAGGCATCGGACGCTACTATAATGGAGAGAAATTGATTGGATTGTTTAATTTCGGTGAATCGGATCAGACTGCATGGATCTCGGAAGAGGAGGACTATGTAGATCTGATCAGCGGAGAACCTGTGACGGCAAAAAATGTACATATTCCGGCGCAGGGCTTCGTGTGGTATTACCACAAATTTTAATCAGGTAATAAGCCATGATCAATGGCTTATGTCGAGTGATCGACAATAGTGTTAGGGAGAGAAAGGAAAGGTATTATTTATGGCACTAGATTACAGAAAATGTGCAGAAGAGATTTATTCTCATTTAGGCGGTAAAGAAAACATTGCATCTGCTGCCCACTGTGCGACTCGTCTGCGTTTAGCGATCGTTGATATCGATAAAGTAGACACAAAAGCCCTGGAAAACGTAGAAGGCGTTAAGGGTGTGTTTAGTTCCAATGGACAGTTACAGTGTATCATTGGTACAGGTACCGTAAACAAAGTTTACGATGAATTTTTAGCAGTTACAGGGTTAACTGCTGCTTCAAAGGATGATGTGAAGGCCGCCGCTGCTGCAGCCATGCCTTGGTGGAAACGAGCTGTTAAGTCCATTGGTGACGTATTCGTTCCGATCTTACCGGCTATCGTTGCTTCCGGTTTGATGATGGGTCTGGTTGAGGCATTAGGTAAGGCAGTTCCTGGATTCGATGCGACTCCTTGGTATGGATTCCTGGATATGGCAGCTAATACAGCGTTTGCATATCTGCCGGTTATCGTTGCCGTTTCTGCATCTCGTGTATTTGGCGGAAATATCTTCCTGGGTGCGGTTATTGGTCTGGCCATGATCCACTCGGGCTTACTGAATGGTTGGAATGCCGGTAACACCGACGCAATCAACGCATTCTTTGGTGTAACGGATGGAAAGGTCCCTACTTGGAACTTGTTTGGTAACATACAGTTCGGGGACTACACGTTATTGTCCATCAAACGTATTGGCTACCAAGGACACGTTATTCCGGTTATCATCGCTGTATGGTTAATGTGTAAGGTTGAAGGATGGTTACATAAACATGTACCGGAAGTAATCGACTTGTTCGTTACTCCATTAAGTACTGTATTGATCACTTTATTGATTACATTCACGATTATCGGACCTATCTTCTCTACTGCTGAAACATATGTATTGAAAGGGGCACAGGTATTGGTACAGTCCTTCTATGGTATCGGTGCCGGTATCATGGGTGCATTGTATGCTCCGACAGTTGTTATGGGTCTGCACCATATGTACAACGTTATCGAAGCCGGATTCCTTGCCGACAAGAATATCGGTTTGAACATCTGGATGCCGATTGCTTCGGCTGCTAACTTTGCCCAGTTCGGTTCTTGTCTGGCCGTTGGTGTTAAAACAAAATCAGCCAAGACACGTGCGGTTGCGATCCCTTCCGCTCTGTCTGCAGCTCTGGGTATCACAGAACCGGCTATCTTCGGTGTTAACTTCCGTTTCATGAAGCCGTTTATCTTCGGTATGATCGGTGGTGCTGTGGGTGGATTGTTCGGATCCATTACACATTTAGGCGCATCGGCTTATGGTGTTACAGGTATTCCTGGATATTTGACGATCAATAATCCGCTTGTTTACACAATCCTGTTGGCCATTGCCGGTGGTGTTGCGTTCGCATTGACATTTGTTCTGTGGAAAGAAGATCCGGATGATGTAGAAAAACCGGCTGATCAGATCAAAGCACCTACAGAAACAGTTATCACAACAGAGAAGGGTACGGTTATACAGCCTGTCAACGGAACTGTTATTACAGCTTCCGAAATTCCTGATCCGATGTTTGCCGGTGAAGCTATGGGACCAGCTATCGGTATTAATCCGACGGACGGTATCGTATTTGCGCCATTTGATGGAAAAGTTACGATGTTGTTCCCTACAAACCATGCGGTTGGTCTGACAAGCAAGGATGGATTGGAACTGTTGATCCATGTTGGTGTGGATACAGTAAACATGAATGGTGACGGATTTGCGTCCTTTGTAAAAGCGGATGACGAAATTAAACAAGGAGATAAGCTGTTGACATTTGATCGTTCTATGATCAAAGAGGCAGGCTACTCCGATTGTGTTATCGTTGCTTTAACAAATGGGGCCATGTTCGGAGACGTTAAGAAAATTAAGTAACAATGAAAAGGGATTCCGATTGGGTCCCTTTTTCTTATCAGAATATGATAAGATAATGCAGGGTTTGTAAGATTGTGTGAAAGTGAGGAATTTCTATGATCCGAATGCGGTTTGTGTTTTACGGAGATGTACAGGGTGTCGGTTTCCGATGGGTTTCCGTACGACATGCTAGAGAGCTGTGTCTGACAGGCTGGGTACGGAACTGTTATGATGGTTCTGTGGAAATGGAAGTACAGGGACCTCATTCGAAGGTTTATCAATTGTTGGCAATGCTGAGACAGGATCGCTTTATTCACATTGAAAGAATGCAGTCGACACGATTGGATCTTGTCGAAGATGAAACAGGATTCAATGCGAGATATTAAGGAGGAGCATGTGGTTTTTTAAAAAGAAAAAAGAAAAAGAACCTCCCGTATCAACAGAAGGCATGATTCGCATGCATGTAATTTTTTATGGACGCGTACAAGGCGTCGGTTTTCGTTTTCATGCCACTTCAGCTGCCCAGGATCTGGGTCTGACAGGGTGGGTAAAAAATTGCGAAGACGGCTCTGTGGAAATGGAGGTACAGGGGAAAGAGGATCTGATCTATACGATGATCCGCAATCTCTCTAAAGCACAATCTATTGAAATACAGGATTATAAAAGCGAAGTCATTCCGGTAAAGAAAAATGAGAAAGGGTTTAAACCGAGCTACAGTTATTTTTGAAAGATTTCCTTTATACTACAATATTTATCGGCCAGACAAACGATGACAGCTTCACGGGAAGAAGGAATCTTTGTGAGTGTTAACGGCCACATATGAGTACGGATGATATCCTGCTCTTTTTTGTTGATATCAAAGTGAGCAACGGCGTTCTCACAAGCCCGATCGGCATGATGAAATCCATGCCATTTATGGGAATCGTCCTTTTCGTGCCAGTCATAGAGATAAAAATCATGCAATAAAGCCCCGGTTAACATTTCCTTGCGATTGGAATGAAGATGAAGTCTTTCATTCAACCACAGACTCGTCCGTGTGACGGACATACAATGATCATAGGTGGATGTTGATCCGTGTTGGATGTATTGTTTCATAGACTGAACAGAAGGATTTTCTGTATATTTTTTTAGAGATTTTTTTAAAAGGTTTTCTTCTTTATTGGATAGTTTCATTGGTATTATTATACAGAAATGCCAGAATTTGACAATTATTTTTCTCTCTTCTATACTCTTTATTTGGGGTGATTAAATATGAGAGCAAGTGGAATATTAATGCCGGTTTCTTCCTTGGCATCCAAATATGGAATTGGATGCTTTTCGAAAGAGGCCTATGAATTTATAGATTTTTTAAAGGAGTCCGGACAAACGTATTGGCAGATTTTGCCCTTCGGTCCAACCGGATATGGAGATTCGCCGTATCAGTGTGTATCCGCATTTGCGGGAAATCCGTATTTTATCGATCTGGAAACGCTAAAGGAAGAAGGATTGGTGGAACAATGGTTCCTGGATGAAAGGTATTTTGGAACCAATCCGGAATATGTGGATTATGGAGCCCAATACAATAACCGTTTTCTGGTATTAAAGATGGCTTTTGATGCATTCAGAGAAAGAAGCCTGCAGAATTCACCGGAATATCAGACGTTTTTTAAAAAAGAAGCATACTGGCTGGAAGACTATGCCTTATATATGTCCATCAAGCGAAAAATGGATCAGAAATCATGGCAGCAATGGGATCTTCCTCTTCGAACACGGGATGCGGTGGCTATTCATGTGATCAAAGAGGAACTGAAAGAACTGATTGAATTCTTTTATTTCCAACAGTTTGAATTCTATAAGCAATGGAATAAGCTGCATGCGTATGCGAAAAAACAGGGAATCAAAATTATCGGAGACATGCCTTTTTATCCAGCTATGGACAGTGTGGATGCGTGGAGCCATCCGGAACTGTTTTTGTTCGATAAAAAAGGGGAACCGGAATATGTTGCCGGATGTGGGCCGGATGCGTTTAGTGCAACAGGTCAATTATGGGGAAATCCGATTTATAACTGGGCGTCAATGAAAAAGAATGCTTATCAGTGGTGGATCACTCGATTCGAGCATATGCATCAATTATGTGATGTGATCCGGATTGATCATTTTCATGGCTTTGCACAGTATTATGCTATCCCGTATGGAGATAAAACTGCAGAAAACGGTACTTTACATGAAGGACCGGGCATGGAATTATTCAAAGTGCTGGAGCAGAAGGTCAAGAATATCCAAATTATTGCCGAGGATCTGGGAGCTTCTAGTAAATATACAGAAAAAATGATGAAGAATTGTCCATATCCGGGCATGCGCATATTACAGTTTGCGTATGATGGTTCGGAGACAAGCAGCTATCTGCCTTATTTTCATGAAAAGAACTGCGTGGTATACACGGGAACTCATGATAATATGACCAGTTTACAGTGGATCGAATCCATTAATGACCATGATCGTGATTTTGTTCGTAGATATATTCATTCAGAAAATACGAATTATGGAGCTTTTGTCTGGGATTTTATCCGGGAAGCATACCGTTCGACAGCGGATACATGCATCATTCCTTTACAGGATTATCTGGTCATGGGCAAGGAAGCACGTATCAATGAACCAGGTACTTTGGGAACAAACTGGCAATGGCGTTTAAAACCGAGTTTTTTATCCAAAGAACTAGCTCATAGTATTTATCAGCTGACAAAGCTGTACGGGCGTTTGCCAAAAAAGGAGAAAGCAGAAGGAAACGAGTAATATCGTTTCCTTTTTTTCGTTTATCGTTCTATTTGTTTCAGAAACTCTATAAATAGATTGACAGCCGGTGAAAAGACTTCATATTTTTTCCATATGATGGTGCCTGCCTGGGTATAAGGCTTATCAAAGGGACGAAAAGCTAGTTTACTGTCATCTGTTGTATTGATCAGGCCATCAAACCCGACCGCATAACCAACACCATCCTCCACCAACAAGGAGGCATTGTAGATCAGATTGTATATGGCGATGATGTGAAGATCCGAGAATAGCGGATCCGAGGATAACAGGTCTTTAGCCGCTCTTGGAACAATAAGAGGTCGGTCTTTTAATGCAGTGACAGAAAGAATCTCATTTTGAGCCAGGGGATCGTTTTTAGGCATAAGCACCCCTAAACGATCTTCTATAGGCAGCCGAATGCCCTGATACTGACTATGATCGTAATCTGTAAAGATCAGAGCTACATCGACCAGCCCGTTTTCCAGCTGCTCCATTAAATCAGCAGTATCGCCACTGGTAATGGTAAAGTGAATATCAGGATGCTCCGCATGAATCTTACCGGCGATTCTTGAGATATGATGAAAAGCCAGAGATTCACCGGCACCGATATGAATGTCTCCGGACAGCTTGTTTCCGGCCTGTTGGATCTCACTTTCGGTAATCTGCATCAATCGTATCATTTCTTCGGCTCGCCGGCGAAGGATCATTCCTTCTTCAGTTAGATGAATTCTTCGGCTTCCCCGTTCAAACAACGTCACACCAAGTTCTTCTTCCAGATCTTTGATCTGACGAGACAAGGCCGGTTGAGAAATGTGTAAAGACTGGGCGGCGGATGAAATATTTCCTTCTCTGGTAACAGCCAGGTAGTATTCAAGTATTCGTAGATTCATAAACAACCTCCTTACTATGCAATAATAACATAGATATATATCAAATATAGATATTTGTGTATAGAAAAAGATCATTTTATAATAAAGTTAATCAAAAGGAGGAGCAAGCATGGCATATGGATATATTAAAGATCTCGCTATCAATGTAGAAAGAGAACATGTGCGTTTTAAGAATCGTTATGGTATAGCGATCGCAGCGGATATTTATAAACAAAAGGATCTCGATTTGTCTTCACAATACCCGGCACTGATCGTCGGTGCGCCTTATGGTGGGGTGAAAGAACAAGGACCTTGTGTCTATGCAGATGAGCTGGCGCAAAGAGGCTTTGTGGTGCTGACCTTTGATCAAGTATATATGGGAGAATCGGGTGGCGAACCAAGAAACATCTCCAGCCCGGAGCTGTTTGCCGAATCTTTTAGTGCGGCGGTAGATTATTTAGGGGTAAAAGTTCCGTATGTAGATCGAGAAAGGATCGGTGTAATCGGTATTTGCGGATCGGGAGGTTTTGCGCTGTCTGCTGCCAGTGTGGATGTCCGGATCAAAGCAGTGGCAACGACTTCCATGTATGACATTACCAATGTACGTCAGATGATGCAGTTGACTAACGAGCAGATTGACGCAATGAAGAAACAGCTTGGCCAACAACGATGGGTGGATTTTGAAAACGGAGAACCGGAATACCTTCCGACTTTCCCAGAGACACCTTATGAGGAAGAACAGTTGCCAGAAACGGATCCATTGACCAATGAATGGAATCGGTTTTATGCACTGAAAAGAGGTCATCATCCCAATGCTCGAGGCGGCTTTACCACAACATCCAATATACCGATGATGCAGTTTTCATGTCTGAATTATATAGAGGAGATTGCCCCGCGCCCTACCCTTTTCATAGCCGGGGACAGAGCCCATTCTAGAGCGTTTTCGGAGGATGCATTTGCGAAAGCAGCCCAGCCAAAGGAGCTTTTTATCGTAGAGGATGCAGAGCATATCGATCTTTATGACCGTACTGACCGGATTCCTTTTGATAAACTGGAAACATTCTTTAAGGAGAATTTGAAATAAAGAATGGAACAAGAAAGAGCAATGATGGAAAATCTGAAAGACGCTGGCTGTAACCAGGCAAAGATACAACAGATTATGGAAACATACCGTATGGGAAATAAGAAAGAAGTGCTGCGTCAGATTGACCGGTGCCGAAAAAAGCAGCTAGAAGGGTTACACGAGATTCAGAGAACGATTGACCGGCTGGATTATCTGAGCTACCATCTGGAAAAAGGAATAAAATATTGAACCGGAAAAGAGAAATGAAGAAACGATGTACGATTTGGCTGGTATTGATAGCCGCTTTGTTTGTTACGGGATGTAAAAAACAGGAGAATACGTCGGTATTCAAAGAACAGACACATATAGAAGCAGGGGAAACAACAGAAATGCAGATGATGATCAATAACGAGTTTATAAAGGTAGAATGGGAATCTAACGAGTCGGTAGAGATGTTGAAGAAAATGACAGAGAAAGGGCCACTTACGATCCAGATGTCCATGTATGGTGGGTTTGAACAAGTTGGTCCAATCGGAAGGAAGCTTCCGAGAAAAGATACAAAAATTCAGACCCGGGCAGGGGATATCGTTCTTTATTCCGGCAATCAGATGGTGGTATTTTATGGATCCAATACATGGGAATATACAAGACTTGGTCATATTACGGATCGAACTGCCGAAGAGCTGGAAGAACTTCTGGGTAACGGGGATGTAACGATCCGTATTGGAAAGGAATTAAAATAATGAAAATTGTGGTGTTAAATGGAAGTCCACACTACAACGGACCGACCTCTGATATGGTGCGCGCTTTCTCGGAAGGGGCCTATCTGGCCGGACATCAAGTCAACGTGATTGATGTAGCACATAAAAATATCAAAGGGTGCATGGCTTGTGAATATTGTCGGAAGCAAGAAAAAGGGATCTGTATACAAAAGGACGATATGCAGGCAATCTATCCGGAAATACTGCAGGCGGATATGGTGGTATTTGCCTCACCGATTTATTACTTTACTTTATCTAGCCAGCTGCAAGCAGCGATACATAGAACTTATGCTATTGATATTCCCAAGAAAGTGAAAAAAGTGGCTTTGATATTGAGTTCAGGAAGCAAATATGTATACGGACCAGCTATCTCACAATACTATCAGTCTATAGTAGAATACTGGGGTGTGGAAAATGCAGGCATTTTCACGGCTAACGGAAGACAGAATCATTCGATAAAAAAGCGAAAAGAGCTGTATCGTTTTGGTAAAAATTTGTAAAGGAAACGAGGATAATCGTTTCTTTTCTTTTTTGGCTTTTGTAAAATAAAGAAAAAGGAGGATCTGTATGAAATCATTTATACTTAATGATCAAGTAGAAATTCCATCAATTGGTCTGGGGGTATATCAAGTACCGGGAAACGGACCGACATATCAGGCGGTTTCACAGGCTTTAAAAGCCGGGTATCGTCATATCGATACAGCTGAGAACTATGGCAATGAAGCTGATGTGGGCAGAGCTGTCCGGGACAGCGGCATTGACCGAAAGGAGATTTTTGTTACATCCAAACTGTGGATCCCTCATTATAGCTATGAAAAAGCCAAAGAAGGCATCCAACTGTCATTACAGAAGCTGGGATTGGATTATGTTGATTTATATCTGCTTCATCAACCCTATGGGGATACCATAGGAGCTTGGAAAGCGTTGGAGGAAGCGGTGGATGACGGACGGATCCGTTCTATTGGAATCAGTAATTTTACAATTGCGTATCTAAAGGATTTTCTGCCCCATTGTCGTATCCTTCCATCTGTCAATCAGATGGAATGTAATCCTTTCTGCCAGCAGAAAGCGCTGCGTGCATATGAAGAACCGTATGGGATCCGCATGGAGGCATGGTATCCGTTAGGGCATGGTAATACGGAACTGTTGACTCATGAATTGTTTCAAGAGCTAGCCCGTAAATATCATAAAAGTACTGTACAGATCATTCTTCGGTGGCATGTACAGGAAGGAATCATTGCAATCCCAAAAACTTTGGATCCGGTACATATGGAAGACAACCTGAATATTTATGATTTTGCATTAACGGAGCAGGAAATGGAAGAAATCCGGTCTATGGACACAGCCAAACCGACCCGAGATCCGGATGATCCAAAACGAAAGGCGTATATACTGGCGATTGTTTCCCCGGTTTACTAGGCATCTGATTCGACCGTGGAAAGGAAATACGATAAGATAGGGTTATCAGGAGGTAATATATATGAAACAAGTAAATACAGAAGAATTTAATACATTGATCCAAAAGGATGCTGTGTTGATTGATTTCTTTGCGACATGGTGCGGACCATGTAAGATGTTAAGTCCGGTATTGGAATCCATCAGTGAAAAGATGGAAGGAAAATGTGAGTTTGCCAAAGTGGATATTGATCAGTCCATGGATCTAGCTCAAAAGTATGGTATCATGGCAGTTCCTACCGTTATCCTATTTAAAAAAGGAGAAAAAGCAGCCGCTTTTTCCGGATATCAGCCGGAACCAAAGGTCATGGAATTCTTACAGAATAATCTTTAAAAACAAGCTCCTGATTTCAGGAGCTTTTATAATGCAATAAGCAACCTTTGATTGAAAAAGGTGGTATTAGCAACGGATATATATTTATTGTCCATTGAGAGAGAATCTGTCCTTTTTTATAATAATAATGTAAGTATTGTTTAAATAAAGAAGATAAGGAGGATCCTGGTAATGAAAGCTATGCGTATTTTTAAAATAATCGTTGTTTTATGCTTGTTGATAACGGGGTGTTCAAGTGGTAGTAAACAGGAAAAAGAATCCACATCGAAACCGAAACAATCGATGACGGGTTCCTATCCGGACTTTAACTTTGAACAACATAAGGTGATGTTAAACAGTGGCTATGAAATGCCGATTTTGGGAATCGGGATGTTCTCGCTTTCAGATAGTGAGGCTGAAAATTCTACATACTGGGCTTTGAAAGCCGGTTTTCGTTTGATTGATACAGCGAGCATTTATGGCAATGAGGAAGCGGTAGGCAGAGGACTTCAAAGAGCCATCGATGAAGGCATCGTGACCAGAGAAGATGTGTTTATCACCACCAAGATGTGGACATCAGATTTTGATGACGGGGATGCAGCCATCCAGAAATCCTTGGACCGGCTTGGTGTCGACTATATTGATCTGATGATCTTGCATCATAGTCAGCCATCCAACGACGTACAGGCATATAAGGCAATGGAACGAGCTGTCAAGGATGGGAAACTGCATTCCATCGGATTGTCCAATTATTATGAACCGGAGGATTTTGATCGTCTGGTCAATGAGGTCACCATTGAACCTGCCGTTTTGCAGAATGAAACGCATCCGTATCATCAGAGTCTGGAAATGAAGGAACATATCGCATCGTATGGAACCGTCTTGGAAAGCTGGTTTCCGTTAGGAGGAAGAGGCAACACCCAAACACTATTCGAAGACCCGACAATTTCCCGAATTGCCGAAACACACGGGGTATCCTCAGCACAGGTCATCATCCGCTGGCATTTACAGGCAGGAAATATCTGTATTCCGGGCTCTTCCAATCAGCAGCATATCATAGAAAATTATGATATATGGGATTTTGAGCTGACAGAAGAGGAGATGGAACAAATGGCAGATCTGGAAAAGGATGAACGCTTTGCGGATTATTAATACGGAACAAAGAAGATACATGTACTTTTTATAAGAAACGGTTTAGACCAAAGGGTTACTTAAGTAACGGGTTAGATCATTTTGTCCGTTGTAAGTTTACGGGAAGACCATTATAATGCAGTCAGATAGGAAACTATAGTTTCTTAATTGGTTGATAAGGTATAATACTACAACCTATGGAAAGAGGAGATACGATGATTCTAACAGGAAACGAAGATTTAAGGGTCATAAAAACCATTGAAGGGATCAAAGCGGCTTTTGAAGATTTGATTTGTCAGAAAGACTATGCAAAGATCACAGTCAAAGAACTGTGTGATAAGGCCAGGATCAATAAAAAGACGTTTTATCATTATTATGAAACATTGGATGCGCTTTTGGCAGAGATGCAAAGAGAGCTATCCAAAGGATTTATTGAGCATACGCAGAAGTATCATCTGCCAGAGGATCTTGATCGAGTGAATCGGGCATTCTTTCTTTATTCCGCAAAACAGTCACCGGCGTATGAAAAGATTACGTGTAGCGGGTCGTATTATGCCATTCGCGAGGAGATGATTGCGAATGTGAATAATGAAGGATGGGGAAAATCCAAGAAGTTTCAACAGCTGACAGACTTTGAAAAACAACTGGTGTTGAATTTTGTCAACAATGCCGTATTGATGGCCTATAAACAATGGGTGGAAGACGGCAAGAAGATAGAGATAGAAGATCTGATTGAAATGACCAACCGAATTGTTCTCGGTGGGGTAAGAGCATTTTTTAAATAAAGGAGAATCCATATGAAAAAAAGAATGTTGCGTGATCTGGAAGTATCGGAAGTCGGTATGGGATGCATGGCTTTTTCTCATGGTTATGGACAGATCCCGGATGAGAAATATAGTATTGAAGCCATACAGAATGCCTATGCCCATGGATGTACATTTTTTGATACAGCGGAGGTATACAGTCCGAACCTGGCCGGGATCGGGCATAATGAACGAATTGTAGGAAAAGCTTTAAAAGATATACGTGATCAGGTAGTCATTGCGACAAAGTGGATGCCGACACGAATGGGATCTTTCTTTGGAGGCTCCATGTATCATACAGTAAGATCGCATCTGGAAGATTCATTAGAACGCCTTCAGACAGACTATGTCGACCTTTATTATGTGCATCGTCTGAATGGCGTGTCCATCGAAAAGGTGGCTGATGTTATGGGACGTTTGATTGATGAAGGCATGATCCGGGGATGGGGGCTATCCCAGGTGGATGTGGATATCATTGATCGAGCGCAGAAAATCACACCGTTAACTGCCATCGAAAACATCTATTCGATGGTGGAAAGAGATTCTGAGAAAGAAATCATTCCTTACTGCATGGAAAATCGAATTGGTTTTGTTCCGTTTTCTCCGATTGCCAGCGGGTTGTTGTCAGGAAAGATCACAACCGAAACACGATTTGAAAAGAATGATGATGTGAGAAACTGGGTACCGCAGCTATCGCGAAGAAATATTGCCGGTAATCAGCCGATCGTCGATCTTCTAAAAAACTACGCACAGATAAAGGGAGCGACACCAGCACAGATTTCATTGGCATGGATGCTGCACAAATATCCAAATGTCGTACCGATTCCGGGCTCCAAAAATAAAGAAAGAATTGTGGAAAATCTAGAAGCGTCTAATGTAATATTGACAACCGAAGAATTTAAAACGCTGGAAGCATCCTTAGACAGATTGCAGGTGTACGGACACCGAGGTCTTGGGGGATTCTGATACAATAAAGAAGGGGTACGATCATGGAACGAAAGAGTATTCGTAAGTATAAACCGGAACCTTTAAAAGAATTTGAGATCCAACAGATCCTTACTGCAGCGTTTAAAGCACCCAGCTGTAAAGATTGCCGTCCGTGGGAATATATCATCGTGGAAAACAAGGAAATGTTGGAAAAAATGAGCAATGTAGCACCTTATTCAAAGATGTTGAGCCAGGCAGCCATGGGCATTGTGGTCATGGCCGATCTGCACTGCAACGACAACCTGGATCAATGCATCCAGGATTGTGCCGCCGCCACCGAAAATATGCTGCTGGAAGCCGCAAAGATGGACATTGGTTCGTGCTGGGTGGGATGTTATCCACGCATGGATCGCATCGAAAAGCTGAGAAAGATCTTTTCTTTACCAGAGCATATCTATCCACTATGGATGATTTCGTTTGGGTATCCGGATGAGGATCCGAAGGAAAAGAATAAATGGGATGCATCCAAAATTCATCGGGAACGATATTGATTCAAGATCCATTGATCAATTACGGAAACAATCGAATCGATTTCTTCTGCAGACAGCTCCTTATCTTTTTCGATGTGATACCATTTATAAAGACAGCTTCGACAGCACGTGGCGGTTGCGTGCTGGGCAATAAAGACCGGATGTCCTTTCATAGGGGTTTGTTTACCATCGTTTTCAATCACGGCGGGTGCCAGCCGGGAGCGGATCAATTGGTAGGCATGTTGGTGAATGGTTTCCATGCCCTTTTGTTCGATCATGGATCGTTCTTTTTCGAGCAGATGAAAACGGCTTCGAAACTTTGAACGATTTAAGCGTTGAAACAGATGATCATCCACAGAAAGGTCAATATTTGCTTTTTTGGCTTGTTCTCTCTGTTCTTTCTTGGGAATGTGATAGATTTCCCCGTCTTTACGAAAGACAGGACCGGTACTGTAAAAAAGAAAAGAGAATCCGTATTGGACACATTGTTGACGAATGTGCAGAATCCATTGATAATCACAGAGAGGCTTGGTACCGATAGCTATCACAATGGAAATGGATGGATCATTGGGAATAGTTAGGGACTGGTTAACGAATAGAGGGTAAATACGTTTGGTCATATTACCATTTTACATTATAATGGGGGTATGAAAAAGATTATCAGTATATTCATTGTTTTGTCTATGTTTCTGTCAGGATGTGCCAGAGAATCGACACAGCAGGCCAGAAGTGTATGTGAATCTTATATGGAAAAAATGCATTTGGGAGAGTATGAAGATGCACGGGGGTATGTAGATCCTTCCTTATGGACGGAAACCATGGATCTGAATGCACTGGCGGAGCAGGCAGGCTATAATGAAGAAGTTAAGAAAATGTTTGTTTCTTATATGAATTATGTAGTATCGAAACAGTGGGTCACGTATAAAATTAAGGATGCGACCATGAAACAGGGAACCGCAACGATACTGGCAGAGGTTACCGGTATATCAGCGGAAGACCTGCTGGCATTGGATACGCAGGCAATTGTCGATACACTGAATGAAAAAATTCAAAACGGGGAAAGCACCGAAGGAGCATTCAAAACGTATTTTGAAGCATGTCAGAAACAAGTGGATACATTGGATAAACATACACGAATCATGGAATTTCAGGTATCCGAAAAAAACGGACAATGGTTGATTACAGGAATGAATGTAAAATAGCAGGGAAAATTTCCCTGCTATTTATTTTGGTGGGTAGGAATTTCAGCCGGTTTATTCAAAATATACATGAATTCTTCGCCGGTGATCGTCTCCTTCTCATATAAGTATTTTGCCAGCTCATGCAGCTTGGAAATATTGTCTTTCAAAATCTGCTGGGCTTCATTGTAAGCTTGTTTGATCAACGCGATGACTTCATCATCCACGCGAGCAGCTGTAGCCGGGGAGCAAGCCAGAGAGGCGTCGCCACCCAAGTATTGGCTGTTTACTGTTTCCAGGGCTGTCATACCAAAGGTATCGCTCATACCAAACCGGGTAACCATGGCTCTGGCTAACTTGGTAGCCATTTCAATATCGTTGGATGCGCCACTGGTTACTGAATGGAAAATAATCTCTTCAGCAGCACGACCGGCGGTATAAGTCACAATACGGGAGTACAGTTCATCCTTGGACATCAGATTTTGCTGATCTTCTTCGACCTGCATGGTATAGCCTAAAGCTCCCTTTGTTCTCGGGATGATGGTAATCTTATGGACAGGGGCTGAATTCTTGGTTTTGGCAGCTACCAGAGCATGACCGATTTCGTGGTAGGAAACGATCAGCTTTTCCTTGGTGCTGATCACAGCGCCTTTTTTCTGTTCACCGGCAATAACGATTTCAATGGCTTCCTCAAGGTCTCTTTGTACCACTTGCTTCCGCTTATCGCGGACAGCCAATAGAGCGGCTTCGTTGATAATGTTGGCCAGATCGGCTCCGCTGGAACCGGCACTGGCACGGGCAATCATATTAAAATCGATATCTTTGGAATATTTGATGTTCTGGGCATGCAGACGAAGAATCGCTTCCCGGCCTGCCAAATCGGGCAGTTCTACAGGAATTCGGCGGTCAAATCGTCCCGGACGTGTCAATGCCGGATCCAGAATCTCCGGACGGTTGGTTGCGGCCAGAAGGACAACGCCGGTGGATCCGTCGAATCCATCCATTTCAGCCAATAGCTGGTTTAAGGTCTGTTCTCGTTCATCATTGCCACCAATCGATCCGGCTCCGTCTCTTCGCTTACCGATGGTATCGATTTCATCGATAAAGATGATACAAGGGGCTTTCTCTCGTGCCTGTTTAAAGAGATCACGTACACGGCTAGCTCCACGACCGACAAACATTTCCACAAATTCCGACCCGGAAATAGAGAAGAAAGGAACGCCGGCTTCTCCGGCAACCGCTTTGGCCAGCAAGGTTTTACCTGTACCCGGAGGGCCTACCAATAAGGCACCTTTTGGCATTTTGGCTCCAATGTCCTGGTATTTTTTCGGGTTATTCAGAAAGTCTACGATTTCTACCAGATTATTTTTCGCTTCTTCCTGGCCGGCAACATCCTTAAAGGTCACACCGGTTTTCTTTCCGACATACTCACGGGCATTGCTTTTACCGAAATTACCAAATCCGAAGCCACCATCTCCCGGTGTAAAGGTGATCTTTTCATCTCCAAGACGATCCTGCATACGCTGGGCAAAACGGCGCATCAGCCAAGACAACAGAGCAATCGGGAGAATGAACGTAATCAGAAAGTACGCAAGCGGGTTATCCAGTACCGACTGTTTATGGATCGTTTGTTTAAAACTGACATCGGCTTGTTCCAGACGTTCCACAAGCTGGGGATCATTCATCTGTCCGGTTTCATACTTGGTATCATCGCCTTCCAGCGTATAATAAATTACATCATTTTCAATTTGTACATTTTCGACTTGTTTTTCATCCACTTTGTTTAAAAAAGCAGAATAGGATGTTTCTTTTGTCTTGATACCGGAAAGGACCGGGATCACAAATAAATCAAACACAAGAAATAGAATCAAAAGAAGAATATAGATTCGTCCGAATCTGCTTCTGTTATTGGTGTTCATAGTGTGTTACCTCCGAATTGTCTATTATTATAACCTTTTTTAGCACTTAGTCAATAAGAGTGCTATTATTTTACAATTTCACATTTTTTAGCACTCAAAGTTCACAAAGTACATGATAAATAAACATAAACAATAATAATGTATACAATATCTATACTCTTGTAGTATAGCTTAAATAATTATATAATGTTTTTATCATGAAACAGGAAGAACTTAATTTCTATACATTCAGTGGTATTGTTCTTTTGATCAGTGAAATCTGGAAACAAGTTTATTTGACGTATATCCACGGGTATTATATGTGGTGGCATTTTCCTTTACAGATCTGCAGTCTTCCTATGTATCTATGTCTATTGCTGCCACACACAAAAAAATGTCGATATGATATTCTGAATTATCTGATGACATTTGGCATGGTAGGAGGAATTGCCGGCCTGATAGGGTCTTTTGGGTTGAAGTATCCACGCCTTTCCTTATCTTTGCATTCCATTATCTGGCATGTATATTTGATCGTGATCGGATGGGTATCGGGGCATATATGGATGCGGGTCCGTCGACAGCGAAAGGATTTCAAGGGAGCATGTAAGATCTTTGCTCTGACGGCGGTACTTGCCTACCTCATCAATAAAGCGGTTTATCCATATGCGGGAATTAATTTGTTCTATCTGAATGCAAAAGTTATGGTAGATATACCGATATTTATACACCTGGTTCCATTGGTCGGGAACCGGTTGACGATTTTGCTGGTGATCTTTGCGATGGTTGAATTTTCCCGGTTAACGATAGAAATATGGTATGTCTGCTGTGAAGAGATGAAAATTCGGGAAAAAGAGAAAAAGAAAGCGGTCGGGTATCGAAGACATTGACAAAATGGACTATCTGACTTTTATTCTTATATTGGCTGTTTCACTGCGGAAGCAGTCGTTTTTTGTATATATGGATGAATCAGAGGATGGATCCTAGGCAATTCGAAAGATAAATCGTAGACAAGCCCTGTCTCTTTTTGAAAAACAAGAGACTTGCCTGCTCTGTGTCCTGTCATTCTGTTGTGGATGGGACTATTCTGTATTCGAAAGGAGGTTCACAGATGGATCAGAAGAAAATCGGCATCTTTTTTAAGGAACTCAGAAAGGAAAAAAATATAGCCCAGGAGAAACTGGCGGAAATAATGAATGTATCACGCCGCACGGTCTCGTGCTGGGAGACAGGCAGTAATATGCCCGATCTGGATATCCTTATAGAAATGGCGGATTTCTATGAAGTAGACATCCGGGAACTGCTTGACGGAGAAAGGAGAAACGAAACGATGGATCAGGAAATGAAAAAAACAGTATTAAAGGCGGCGGATTACGATAACGAGGAAAGGCTGAAGATCACACAACGGATCCACATCTGGTTTATTGTGGCACTGATTTGTGCTTTGGTATACTTTGCATCCTTATTTCTTGAACCGGCTGCTCCCAACGCGCTCTTTGACTTTGCGCAGGGATTGTTATTGGGCATTGTGTTTGCGATGATCTTTATAGGGGTTCTGATGACGGGAAAAGACGCCAAACAATTACGGAATACCAAAAGGAGATTGTTGAAAAAAAGCAGTGTATAACCAAAAAAAGATGTGGCAGAAATACCACATCTTTCTTTTATTTATCAAACAGGGATCGACGCGCTGTGGACTGGATAAAGAGATGCTTCATCTCTTCCGTGTCCTCTTTTTCAAGACTATCCCGGAAATGTGTGATTGCCGCGATGAACTGATCGGTTTCATCGAGCAGGATGTCTTTGTTCAAAAGGAACAGCTCGGTCCACATATCCTCATTGATGGAAGCAATCCGGGTCAGATCGCGGAAACTGTCGCCGGTGTATTCCACCAGATGGGAATTGTCATGGGTATTCATCAGACTGACGGCAATCACATGGGTCAGCTGTGATAAAAAGCCGATCATCCGGTCATGGTCTTCAATGCCCAATACCGCAATATTGGCACATCCGAGCTTTTCACCCAGAGCCTTCGCTTCTTTAATGGCTTTCTGGCTGTTGCGGGAGGTCGGCACAACAATATAGTTGGCCCCGTTAAAGATGGTCGGGTCGGCATGTTCGATGCCACGGGATTCCCGTCCGCACATCGGGTGTGTAGAGATGAGCTCGACATCTTTTCTCAATATTTCCTGCAGAGGTTCAATGATATGACTTTTAACACCACTGATATCCATTAAGAGGCAGCCTGGCTTCAAATATTGTTGGTTTTCTTCAATCCAGCTTTTCAGTAACGTTGGGTATAACGCGAGAACCACCGTATCACAACGGGACAGCAGGCCATCCGACATCGTGATGGTGCCATCGGCAATCATGCGATGCGCAATGGCATAATCGATGGATTCCTGACGGCGGGCAAAGCCGTATACGGTTTCCTTCTGGTCACTCAGGCGCTGTGCGTAACTAGCACCCATCAGACCCATTCCGACAATTCCATATCTCATACTATTTCCACCTTTCCTTGTATGCTTATTATATCCTCAAAAAAATGGGGATAGGATTTAGTGATTGCGTGTGCTCCTGTAATCTGGCTGGGACTGTCTGCACACAGACCAAAGACAGTCATAGCCATCACAATGCGATGATCGTTATGCCCTTCGATCTGGACCGGGCTTTCGCACCGATACGCAGGCTTCCCGTGGATCGTAATGGTATCCTCGGTTGATGTAATATCCACCTTCCATTTTTTCAGTTCTTTTTCCATCGCTTCGATCCGGTCACTTTCCTTCATGCGCAAACGCCTGGCATGGATCAGCTTTGTGGTGCCGGTACTGTAGGCGGCCAATACGCAGAGGATCGGACCGAGATCCGGACAATCAGCCAGGTCAATGGTTTGCCCATTCAGCAAACCTGACTCTATGCAGATCTCAGAGCCCATGGTGATGGTTGCTCCACCTTGTTTCAGGAAGTCAAGAATGACCTTGTCACCTTGTCGGCTGGCGGGATCCATATTTTTGCACATAATCCGGTTTTGGATCGCGCCTAATACACCAAAGAAGGCCATCTGGGAATAATCGCCTTCCACGTTGACATTGGTGGCATGATAGGTCTGATTGCCCGGAATGACATAGCTTGTAGGCGAAGCCTGGTCTATATGGATCCCAAAGGTTTGCAGCATCTGCAGCGTCAGTTCCACATAGGACCGGGACTGATAAGGCTCCGTGATTTCCAGCGTACTGTCTTTTTCCAATAAAGGCAATGCCAGCAGCAGTCCGGTTATAAACTGGCTGGATATATCACCGGGAATAAGAAAGTGTCCCGGCTGTAAAGGGCCTTGTAGTTCAATGGTTTCTTTTTGTTGAAAGGATAAGCCCTGGTTCGCAAAAATGGTTTGATAGACATCCATCGGACGGGACAGTAGACGTCCATGCCCCTGTAATACCGCTTTGAAAGGACTGAGGGCTGCCAGAGGAATCAGAAAACGCATGGTGGAACCGGATTCCTGACAATCACAACGGATATTTTTGTTTCGTTGTGTGACATCACAGCCTTGAATGATGCATCGATCGTCTTTTTTCTCAATGCAGGCACCCAAAGCTTCCATACAAGTGATGGTGGCATCGATGTCCTTGGAGTAGGTCACGTTGGAGACGATGCTGGTGCCTTGTGCCAGGCTGGCACAGATGATGGCACGATGGACCATGGACTTGGATGCGGGAATTTTTACAGTTCCCTTTATTTGTGAGGGTTCGATCCAAACTTTCATACGATATTCTCCGTTGCCTGCCTGGACATGTAGAGATCCAACAAGCCAAACGCAACCATGGAATCGATGACGATCCGTGCCCGGTGCACGATACATGGATCATGACGTCCTTGGATCTGCAAAGAGACGTTTTCTTTGGTCAGATAATCCACAGAGCTTTGTTCTTTAAAGATCGACGGTGTCGGTTTGATCACCGTATGGATGACCAGCGGCATGCCGTTAGTAATGCCTCCGTTGATGCCCGCATTGTGATTGGTAACGGTTTTGATCTGTCCATCTTTCATACGAAAGGCATCGTTAGCCTGGGAGCCTTTTAAACGGGCAAAGCCAAATCCTAAGCCGAAGGAGACACCTTTGACGGCCGGAATACTGAACAGCAGATGGGACAGAACGCTTTCGGTGGAATCAAAGGAAGGTTCCCCTAAGCCGGCCGGCAAGCCAATAACGGCAGTTTCGATGATACCACCCAGCGAATCCTTTTGCGTGGCAGCGGTTTCGATGGCTTCCCTCATTTCCTTTTTTGCCTGGGGATCCAATACCGCAAAATCCATGGTATTCATTTCCTGGATCTGTTGGGATAAAGTGTCCAGGTCTTTGGCAAAAAAGACATCCTGTACATTATATATTTGTTCCAGATGAGATCCGATCATGATCCCTTTGGTTTCCAGGATCTGTCGGCAGATACTGCCCGCTGCTACGATCGGGGCAGTTAAACGACCGGAAAAATGGCCACCACCACGATAATCCTGAAATCCATGATATTTTTCGTATGCCGTAAAATCGGCATGTCCGGGACGCAAACGTCCCTGTGTTTTTTTATAATCGGCAGACCGTGTGTTGGTATTTTTGATCAATAGGGTCAATGGAGTCCCGGTCGTCTTACCTTCAAAAAAACCGGATACGATCTGGACTTGATCTTGTTCATGTCGCTGGGTTGATATTTTACCTTTGGCCTTCCGTTTTTCCATATCGGATCCAATCCGGTTCATATCTATCGAAAAACCGGCCGGCAGGCCATCCAATACAACTCCAATGGCTTCTCCATGGCTTTCTCCAAACAAGGTCATGGAGATATTTGTTCCTATATTATTTTTCATAAGGACCTCTTTCTAATACCTGGCGCAAAGAATCCATATCCATTTCATCGATCCGGAAGGTTCCGGCCTTCGGTACTTTCACCACGGAAATGGTTTCCCCGCTGTTCTTTTTATCATGTAGCATCCTCTCCATTATTCTTTCCACATCATAATCCGGGACGTTCGGTAAGTCCAGTCGTTGATAGATGCTAAGGACGCGTTGTTTTAAAAGGGGATCTTCGATAAAGAAGAGCATCCCCATCGCGACACATTCACCATGAAGATACGTATTCAGTCCATAGTCGCTTTCAAGGGCGTGGCCGATCGTATGTCCAAAGTTTAAGATCTTGCGTAATCCGGCTTCCTTTTCGTCCTGGCTGACCACGTCGGCTTTGACCTGGATGGAGCGAAGAATGATCTGCTCTATAGGTAATGGCTCTTGTTCAAAAAGGTCGATCAACGCAGGATCCATGATGAGACCGGTCTTTAAAGCTTCCGCCAGTCCATTGTGGATCTGCCGGTCCGGTAGCGTAGTTAAGACATCCGGATCGATGATGACGGCCTTTGGCTGCCAGAAAGCACCGACAATATTCTTGTAAGCATCGACATCGATAGCTACCTTTCCACCAACGCTAGAGTCCACCTGGGCTAACAGTGTCGTGGGAATATTATAAAAATCTATGCCTCGCATATATGTGGCCGCAACAAATCCGGCCAGATCGCCGGTGACGCCGCCGCCTAAGGCGATAATGGCATCTTTGCGGGTAAAATGAGCTTGGATCAGTTCTTTTAACAGGTTCTCATACTGGCGAAAGCTTTTAGAAGCTTCTCCGGCGGGAAACCGCAGTACAATGGTATGGGGGCATTGTTTTCTTACGATATCGATCCATTGTTGAGGAACCTGGCTGTCACTGATAATGGCCATGCGACGATGGACATCGATCAGATCGGATAGATGATACAGGGCATGTTTTTCGATACGAACAGGATACGAATGTTCCTTCAGATTGACTTGAATATGCATACTATACTCGCAACAGGGTCACCTGTTTTTTCCTTTCTGTATTCCTTATACTTTCATCATCATAGCACGAAAAGAAAAAATTTTCAGAAAATCAAATGAAAATTAACGACTTGTGGTATTATATTCTAGTGGAGGCTTTATGAAAGGTATTGAGCATAGTTTAGAACAGATCGATCAGCAGATGGCACAGCTGTATGAAAAGCGGCTGGATGTAGTAGCCAGACAGCTTGATCAACGAAAAAAACAAGGACTTCCGCCGGTGGATCGACAATGGGAAGACCGGATGATCGAACAATATGTCAATGGAATCTCCAATCCGGAATATAAGGATTCGTATCGGGATTTTATTACATATATAATGGAAGATGCCCATATGCATCAGCAGCGATTGTTAAATCATGAAGTCGTAGCGTATGCCGGTGTCAAAGGGGCGTTTGCGCATATGGCGGCGCAGAATCTGTATCCCGGAAGCCCGAATCTTAACTGCAAGTCGTTTGATGAGGTCTTTGAAGCTGTATTGACCAACAAGGCGCATTATGGGGTCATTCCTTTTGAAAACTCCAATTCCGGCCTGGTCGGAGAAGTGCTGGATGGGCTTTTGAAATATCCGGTATACATTCTGCATATGGCAGACCAGCGCATCAAACAGTGTCTTCTGGGAACCAGACATGCCACTTTAAAGGATATTGAATATGTCTATTCCAAGGATCAGGCATTAGCGCAGTCGCAGACGTTCTTGAAGCAGTTGAATGTGCAGACCATCGCCTATCCGAATACAGCGTTAGCTGCCCGTTATGTTGCGGATGAGAATGATATCCATAAAGCTGCGATTGCGGCCAAAGAGAATGCACGTTTATACGGATTGAAAGTGCTGGCAGAAAATATCCAGCCGGATAATCGGAACACTACGCGGTTTATGGTCATTGGCCGTCAGCCAAGCCGACAGGGGAATCACTTCAGTATCGTCTTTACAGCCAAACATACCAGTGGATCGCTGGCAAAGATCATTGAAGTCATCGCCAAATATGGTTTGAACATGGACAGCATTCAGTCACGTCCAAGAAAAGACAAGCCGTTTGAATATTTCTTCTATATTGAAATGGATGGAGATCTGAATGAAGAGAACACCATTCGATGTATGGAGGAGGTTGCCAAGGTTTGCGAGTCATTCCGTATTTTAGGAAAATACAACATTGATGAATATAAGGAGGAAGAGCAATGAATCTATTAAAGGAAAGTGCCAATCGCACACCGATCGTGGATACTGTATTTGCGATCGTTGCCAAAGCAAAGGAAGACAAAGAGAAAAACGGACCGGAAAATGTCGTGGACGCAACCATCGGTTCCTTATATGGAGAGGATGGGAAGCTGGTGGCATTGGACACGGTGTTTAACTCATTGAAATCGTTGGATAATCGTGTATTGGCAAAATACGCAGCCAGCTTTAACGGAAATCCAGATTTCCGTGAAAAAGTCTATGACTGGGTATTGGACGGAAACAGTCATTTATCTCATCAGGTCATCGCAACACCAGGTGGAACCGGTGCTGTGGATATGACGATCTCAGAATGCCTGGATGCCGGTCAGACATTGATCATTCCGAATATCGCATGGGGATCCTATGCCCTGATGGCACAGATGGGAAACCTGGACATAGCGCGCTATGACTTGTTTGAAGGGAATCATTTTAACCTGGATTCCTTTAAGGAAACGTGTCAGGCTGTAATGCAGAAACAGAATCGTCTTGTCATCATCATCAATGACCCTTGTCATAACCCGACCGGTTATGCGATGAGCAAGGAAGAGTGGAAAGCCGTTGTGGATTATCTGAAGGAAGTATCCAAAACCCATGCGGTTGTACTGCTGAATGACATTGCCTATATTGACTTCTCTTACCGAGGAGCCGAAGCGAAGGAATACTTCTCTGTATTTGATGATATCACGGACAATATGGCCGTTGTGGTGGCATTCAGCTTATCCAAATCCATGACCAGCTATGGACTTCGTTGCGGGGCAGCCATCGTTATGGCAAAACAGCAGGAAACGGCAGATGAACTGAAGATCGTCTTTGAGAAGAATGCCCGGGCAACATGGTCCAATATCAACAACGGGGCGATGGCGATGTTCGTGGACGTATTGGACAACCATCTGGATGCCTATAACGAAGAAAGACAGACATATGTGGATCTGTTAAAAAAGAGAAGTGAGATCTTTATCAAGGAAGCCGATGAAGCCGGGTTGAAACATTATCCGTATAAGGAAGGATTCTTTGTGACATTATCGATGGACAATGCCACAAGAGACGCATTCCATGAAGCTTTGATGGCAAACCATATTTATACAGTAAAAGTAAACCAGGGAATTCGTGTAGCTGTATGTTCATTGTCTCTAGAAAAGACAAAAGGACTGGCAGGCAAGATGAAGGAAATCCTGGATTCTGTACAATAATTAACCGGAGCATGCTCCGGTTTTTCAAATGCCTGTTATAATGTAGATGGTGATGGAGATGTTTGAAAAAGAGTATAAGACGATGGCTGCAGCGGCAGCCGGTAAGGTGAGAATGGGAAAAGAAACCCCAATAGGCTATTTTCTTTTATCCATGTTGGCAGGTGCTTTTATTGGTTTTGGAATGTTGTTGGCATTCAGTATCAGCGGATACCTGGAGGGAGCCCTTTATGCCAAGATAATCATGGGAGCGGCCTTTGGAGCGGCTTTAAGCTTAGTTGTGATGGCTGGTGCCGAGCTGTTTACCGGCAATAATCTGGTCTTGGCGGCCGGCTGTTTCCAAAAAACGATATCCCCGGGGGATGCCATCCGCTTATGGATCTTATGCTGGGTGGGCAATCTGGCCGGGTCGGTGCTATTGGCCGTGATTTATTATATGACAGGGCTGGATAGCGGTGTGGTAGCCGATGCCATTGCCGCCGGGGCCCAAGCTAAGATGACAGCTTCCGCTTTGGCATTGTTTACGCGCGGCATCCTTTGTAACATATTGGTCTGCCTGGCGGTATGGTGTACATTTAAGTGCAAAAGTGAATCCGGCAAGCAGATTATGATCTTCTGGTGTATCCTGGCCTTTTTCACGACCGGTTTTGAACACAGTGTAGCCAATATGACCTTGTTGAGCGTAGCGATGATCCATCCGGCCAACCCGATGATCACATGGGGTGGCTGGATCTACAATCTGGCTATAGTCACCTTGGGGAACATGGTGGGAGGCATCGTTTTTGTATCCTTGCCATATTTCATTATTTCTAGAAATAGTGTTTAAAAACACTATTTTTTTTGTGCTGAAAATCGTGTTACTATGTATGAGGATAAGAGAGGTATTTGTATGAAAAGACAAGCGGGTTTCTTGTGTCCGTTATTCAGTGTGCCGGGAAATCAAGGGATCGGAGATCTAGGCAAGAAAACGGAAAGAATGATCGATCGGATTGTGGAAGCCGGTTTTAAAATGTGGCAGATTTTACCAATCCAGATGACAGGCTGTTCGCATTCTCCTTATCAGTCATTATCTAGCTATGCGGGAGATCCGATTTATATTAATATAGACCATCTGGCAGAGATGGGCCTGATTACGCAGAGCTCTGTTGTAAATTGTAATAAATTCAAAGATTTTGTCGATTATAAAGAGGTACGGGCATTTAAAGAAAAATACTTTAAACGGGCCTACCGGGCTTTTAAGAAAAACTTTTATCAATATCGTTCGGATTTTGAGGCTTTCACAAAGAAAGCGTTTTGGCTAGAGGAGTGGACGGTCTTTCAGCTGTTTGATTCCATGCATCCGGATCAGACATGGGATCAATGGGAACCATGGCAGAAACATTGGGTACAGAGTCATAATGATTCGATGTTGACTTCGTATTCCGATGAAATGATGTATATTAAATTCCTTCAGTTTATTTTTTATCGGCAATGGGACCATATTGTCCAATATGCCCATGAAAAGGGCCTGCAGATTGTCGGGGATGTGCCTTTTTATGTGGATCATCACAGTATGGATGTATGGGCTAACCAACAGGATTTCTGTCTGGATGAACAAGGGCAGCCGACTTTTGTGGCCGGGTGTCCACCGGATTACTTCAGTGAAGAGGGCCAGCGATGGGGCATGCCGATCTATAACTTTGAAGCACAGAAAAAGAATGGATATCGATTCTGGATGCAGAGAATGTCCTGGATGCAGATGTGTTTTGATGTCGTGCGGATCGATCACTTCCGGGCCTTTGACACATATTGGAGGATCCCGGTTTCATGTCCGACCGCTGTAGAAGGCGACTGGATCGAAGCACCGGGCAAGGATATCTTAGCCAAGCTGATTAGCAAGTACCCCAAAGAGTGCTGGATTGCGGAAGATCTGGGAGAAATCCGTCCGGAGGTTTTGGAACTGGAAAAACAGTTCGGTATATACGGCATGAATGTACTATTGTTTCAGATGGAGTCAAAAGAGCTGCGCCGAAGCATGTTGAAAGACCAGGTTGTCTATACCGGAACGCATGACAACATGACCTTGGAACAAGCCTACCAGACGTATTCCTACAATAAAAAGGTACGTTTGCGCCGTTTCTTCAAGACCCGGGGATATGATCACCGTGGTTTTCATGATCTGGTGTGCCACTATGCCCTGGATGGAAAAGCCGATGTCATTATCCTTCCTGTGTGGGATGTATGCGGGTATAAAGAAGCAGCCCGTATCAATTTTCCGGGCACCATCAGTGAGAAAAACTGGACATGGAAACTGAAGAATTTAAAACAGATCGAAAAAGATATGGATAAAGTAAAAGCCTGGATCCAACAGGCGGAAAGATGAGAGTGTATGGAAACAAAACAAAAGAAAGAGCTGGAAGTGCTGGCAGCGAAGCTGCGGGTGGATATCCTGGAAATGATGCTGCACTTCGGAAAAGGACATTTGGGTGGTTCAATGTCTTGTGTGGAACTGTTCTCTGTATTGTACGGAAAACAACTTCGTGTAGATCCATCGGATCCCAAAAAAGCGGACCGGGATCAGGTGGTCATGTCCAAAGGACACGCAGGTCCGGTCTGGTATGCTGCATTAGCAGAGACAGGCTTTTTCCCAAAGGAATGGCTGTTGACATTGAACGAAGGTGGAACGAAACTGCCGAGCCATCCGGATCGAACCAAAACACCGGGTGTTGATATGACAACCGGATCTTTAGGACAGGGAACCAGTACAGCAGCCGGTATTGCTACAGCGATGAAAAAGAGAGGCTATGATTCCTATGTTTATCTGGTTGTCGGTGACGGTGAGCTTAATGAGGGACAATGCTGGGAAGCCTTCCAGTATATTGCCCACTATAAGCTGAATCATTGTATTGTCATTATCGACCACAACAAACGTCAGCTTGACGGTTATACCAAGGACGTTATGAATCCGTTCAGCTATGTGGAGAAGATGAGAGCTTTCGGCTTCCATACCCAGGAAGTCAAAGGAGACGATATCGAAGCCATCGACCAGGCAATCGAAAATGCCAAACAAGTCAAAGACCAGGCTGTGGCAATCGTTCTGGATACCATCAAGGGACAAGGGGTACCTTATTTTGAGAATATGTTCTCCAACCATTCGGTAAACTTTGATACCGAGGAAACCATCCAGGCTGCCAAGGATGCGATTGAAAAATACCAGAAAGTGATAGAGCAGGAGGCCCAACATGTTTAAGCTTGTACAGGACAGAAGCCAGAAAGGGAAAAAGCTTTCTCATACCATGATGCTGGCTTTACAGGATATGATGAACGACAATGAGAACATTGTGATGCTCGATGCTGACTGTGGCAATGCCAGCGGTTCATTGATGCTGCAGAAATCTCATCCGGATCAATTTATTGAATGCGGTATTTCAGAAGCGAACATGATTGGTGTAGCAGCCGGTATGTCTTCTATGGGCTATGTACCATATGTGCATACATTCTCCCCGTTTGCCTCAAGAAGAGTGTTTGATCAGGTATATTTATCCGGAGCCTATGCATATAACACCATCAATATCTACGGATCCGATCCGGGCTTTACCACCGCACATAATGGTGGTACACACACGGCTTTTGAAGATATGGCCATGATGCGGGAAATACCGGGGGCTCTCGTGATGGATGTTGCCGATGAGGTACAGATGGACTGGATCATTCGCCATCTGCCGGAATTAACCGGGGTGCATTATTTCCGGGCTGCCCGTGGCAATGCCCGCAATGTATACCAGCCGGGTTCAACCTTTACATTCGGAAAGGGAAATGTTCTCAAAGAGGGCAAGGATGTGCTGATCATCGCCTGTGGACAGATTGTCAGCGATGCCCTGGATGCAGCTGAAACACTGGAAAGACAAGGTGTATCATGTGAAGTGATCGACATGTTCTGTGTCAAACCGCTGGATGTGGATCTGATCCTATCGGAAGTACAGGATAAGAAGGCAGTGGTAACCTTTGAAAATCATTCCATCTATGGAGGTTTGGGAAGTGCAGTCAGTGAAGTATTGGCTGAAAACCGCATTGCCATCCCATTCAAACGGCATGGCGTTCAAGACCGGTTTGGTCAGGTGGGCTCTGCCCAATGGCTGCAGCAGGAATTTGAACTGACGGCAGAAGATCTGATCAAAACCATTCAATCTTTATTAAAATAGCACTATCAATTCGATAGTGTTTTTTTAATGTCCATGATAAAATCTATTTTGTGAATAAAGTGAGGGTTTTATGAAGAAAAGAAAATGGGGAGACCGCAGAGATGGCCGACGGGTGACGGAGCTGAAAGGCTTACAGACCATTATGGCCAATCTGATGCCAAATCGTACCGAAGCAGAAGTATTCTTAAGCGATAAAATCGATGCGACGGAATTATTGAAATACTTAGAAAAAAAGAATGCAGAACATCCGGAATATAAAACAACCATATTCCACTGCTTTATCGTAGCGATGGCCAAGATGGTCATGGAAAGACCTTTGATGAACCGGTTTATCCAAGGCCGTCGTCTCTATGAAAGAGATGAAGTATCCATCAGCTTTGTAGCTAAACGACGCTTTTCCGATGGAGCGGATGAAGCATTGATGATCTTTAAAGCCAAGGATGAAGACACGCTGGACAGCGTATCCAAATACATTGTCGGCGATGTTACCAAGATGCGTAAGCATGAACATGCGGTAGACGGCCTGGATAAGTTTATGGATAATCTGGCCAAGCTGCCTAGACCAATCTTAATGTTTGTGGTCTGGTTTTTCCGAACACTGGATTTCTGGGGCTTAATGCCACAGGATATCATGGACGATGATCCGAACTATACAACGATCTTAGCGAGCAATCTAGGAAGTATCAAAGCGCCTTCGGTCTATCATCATTTAAACAACTATGGAACCAACAGTATTATGGTGACGATCGGCACTTTACATAAGGAAGAAGTTATCATGGAAGATGGCCATAAGGAAATCCGGGATGTGATTGATTTCGGTGCTACGCTGGACGAAAGAATCGGAGACGGATTCTACTTTGCCCGCAGCTTAAAGCTGTTGAAATATATCTTTGCCCATCCGGAGATGCTAGACTGGCCATTGAGCAAGCCAAGTGGATTTGATTATAAATAAAGGGGAAAAAGAAAGAGATAAACTAGCGAACAAGAAGCGATATATCCTAAAGATAGAAAATTCGGAATTAATTATGACAAGTATCAAGTAATTCAAGACATAATCTATATGAAGGAGGCAAAACAATATGAGTGAAAAGAAAAAAGGGTTGTTTTCCGATCCAAGATGGCATGAGCCACCCTATTATCACGTGATTCGAAAATTAAGCGATGCCCCAAAAGAAAAACATGAAGCAATGATAAAAGCCAAGAAAAAGGCATTAGCTCGTGGACATATTACACAGGAAGAATTCGATTATTTCGTGAATAATTAGGCATTTTGTATACCTGCTAATATATATAGAGAATCATTATCCAGAGTTAATCAGTATTACCAACACAAAGATTACAATGGACGGATTACAATATTTAGAAGAGAACAGTAGGATGAAAAAGCGATAACCTTAAATAAAAGGGTCATAAACATCAATATATAACACACTTTAACTGAAGTGAACCTCCTTAGTTGGTGTCCAACTTAAGGGGTCCACTACAAGCGAGTGTGTTTTTATTATGAGAAAGGAAGATTTGATCAACGCAGTCTTATCACCCTACCCGAAGGAGATCATTGGATGGAACGATAGACTGGTGGCCAGAAATCGATGTTCCAGAAACGGAATCTGATGAACACAAATCGGATCGGAAGAATCAATAAATACGATGCTGGAGCTTACCGGGATCGAACCGGCGACCTCATGATTGCAAACCATGCGCTCTCCTGAGCTAAAGCTCCCGGTACAATCGTGACAACGATCATGGAAGATATGTATTACTTAAGCACGAAAGGTTTACCTTACATTGAAAAAGCTTTTTTATAACGGGGCATACAAACAGATACATAAATTGTATAATTATGACAAAGGAGCAAAAAAACTATTATGGTAATCTTAAGAAACGTTCAAAAAAATAATGGCATAATAGAATGTGACTACTATCCAGAAACTTCGGATGATCCGGGTCATATCGTGTATGATTATATAAATGACAAGATTATTGAAAAAGTTTATTCTGAATCTGATTGGGATGGAGACATGAAGCCTTATTTTTATTACGCTTCGCGGGTATTAGAAAGAATCACCACGAGAGAATGCTATAAACAAGAATTCGTTTCTGGAGAATTCAGAGATGAATATCGGGGTTTTTGGTACTAGGATCTAAAAATAAAACATCTAAAGAATCACATAACACACTTTCACGAGTGTGTTTTTGTTTTGGGGAAAGGAAGATGCGATCAATACAGTCTTATCACTCTACCCGAAGGATATCATTGGATGGAACGATAGACTGGTGGCCAGAAATCGATGTTCCGGAAACGGAATCTGATGAACACAAATCGGATTGGAAGAATCAATAAAAATGATGGTGGAGCTTACCGGGATCGAACCGGCGACCTCATGATTGCGAACCATGCGCTCTCCCAGCTGAGCTAAAGCCCCATGCGCATTTATCT
>JAWRHV010000016.1:0-10880 GCA_040266995.1 Erysipelotrichaceae bacterium
CCAGTTATCCGGGGGCCAAATGCAGCGTGTGGCCATTGCCCGCGCGTTGATCAACAATCCGGACATCGTTCTGGCCGATGAACCGACAGGTGCTCTGGATTCGGAAACAAGTATCCAGATCATGGATCTGTTGAAAGAAATATCCGAAGAGAAGCTGGTCATTATGGTTACACACAATCCGGAACTGGCGGATCAATATGCTACACGCATTATACGGTTACTTGATGGTGAAGTGTTGAGCGATTCAAATCCGGCTACAGAAAAAGATAAGGAAGATCATGAGGGGCAGCTCAAACGACCTTCCATGTCTTTAGGGACGGCATTGTCTTTGAGCATGAACAATTTGATGACCAAAAAGGCAAGGACCTTTTTGACATCGTTTGCCGGCAGCATCGGTATTATCGGTATCGCTTTGATTTTATCCTTGTCTAATGGGATGCAGACATATATTGATACCGTTGAAAACGATACGATGGCCAGTTATCCGATTGAAATCCAGGCAAATGCTCTGGACATGACAGTTATGATGACAACTATGATGGACATGCAGGAAGAGCATGAAGATCATGACGATGATAAAATTTATACTTATCCTATGGTAGCGGATATTCTGGATTCGGTTTCTTCTTCCAAGAAGAATAATCTTACAAGCTTTAAGAACTACGTGGAAAGCAAGAAAGGAAAAGAGTTCCGGGATTACACAAAAGCAATCGAATACAGCTATGATTTGAAGCTGCAGGTGTTCAATGAGGACACAGACTCCGGACTGGTTCAAGTGAGCCCGAATGGTCTGCTGGATCGGCTTGGTCTCAGCGATATGTTGAACGCAACCGGTCAGTTTAGCATGACAAGTATGAATGATGGACAAGACGTATGGTGTATGCTGCCGGAATCGGAAAAGCTTCGGGATGAAGAGTTTGACTTAGTGGCCGGGCATTGGCCGAAAGATGAATCCGAGGTTGTTTTGGCGGTGGATGAAAATAATGAAATCAGTGATTATGCTCTATTGTCTCTTGGACTGCTGGATCAGGACTCCCTGGTAAAAAGCTATCAGAAATTTGTATCCGGAAATACAGATGAACTGGAAGAGATCCCTACCAAGACGTATACCATGGATGAATTGATGGATGTGAAGTTCCGCCTGGTGCTGAACAGCGATATGTATGAAAACGTCAACGGTGTATGGATCAACCGCAGCGATGATAAAGAAGCTATGAAAACGATTGTTTCCAACAGCAAGGAAGTGAAAGTGGTCGGAATCATTCGTCCGGGCGAATCGACGGCACAAAGAAGATTTTTTGGGGCTGTTTACTATACGAAAGATATGCAGGATTATGTGATTGATCATGTTGAAAACAGTGAGATCGTTAAACAACAAAGAGAAAATCCGGACATCAATGTTTTTACGGGAAAAGAGTTTACGGAAGGGGAAAGTTTTGATGTATCCAGTCTATCTGTCGAAGAACAGATGCAGCTGGCTTCCATGTCGCAGGAAGAATTAATGGCTTATATGACTACATATAATGAGAACATCAACGCAACCTATGATTCTGTTATGACAAAGCTTGGTGTTGTGGATTATGATAAGCCGACAGCGGTCATGATGTATGTATCCAGTTTTGAGGATAAGGAAAAATTGACCGATCTGATTTCTGATTACAATACAATGAAAAAGGATGAAGGGAAGGAAAGCGATGTTCTGACCTATAACGATTTGATCGGAACAATGTTGAAATCCGTCACCAATGTGATCAATCTGATCAGCTATGTATTGATTGGCTTCGTCAGTGTGTCTCTGGTTGTGTCCAGCATCATGATCGGCATTATTACATATATTTCGGTCTTGGAAAGGATAAAGGAAATCGGTATTCTGCGTGCCATCGGCGCCAGCAAGAAAGATATATCGCGTGTATTCAATGCCGAAACATTCATCATTGGTCTGACTGCCGGGCTTATGGGTATCCTGATCACCGTCTTGTTGATCTTACCTGTCAATGCCATCGTGCATCATTTGGCCGGGGTTTCGCGTTTGGCCAAACTGCCTTGGCAAGGGGCAATTATCTTGATTTTGTTAAGTCTGGTATTGACGATCATCGCCGGTTTGATCCCTGCAAGAATCGCAGCCCGGAAAGATCCGGTCGAAGCATTACGAAGCGAATAGAGTTTGTGGAAACACAAGCTCTGTTTTTTTGTAAACCGGTTACATTGAGTTGTAGTTGGCATAGTAAATTTAAAAAACTGTGATATACTTACTATAAGTAATACGTTTTAGGAGGAAGAGTATGAAACAAGATAATATGCTCGCTATGATTCTGGCGGGCGGTCGTGGTTCGCGTTTATTTGACCTTACACAAAAAAACGCAAAGCCTGCTGTTTACTTTGGCGGAAAGTATCGTATTATTGATTTCCCGTTAAGTAACTGTGCAAATTCAGGTATTGATGTTGTTGGTGTTTTGACTCAGTATGAACCGGTTCAATTGAACGCCTATGCAGGTGCCGGACAGCGCTGGGGATTGGATTCCAGAGGCAGTGGTGTATTTGTATTGCCACCAAGTGAAAAAGACGGAACAAAATTTGATGTATATCAGGGAACGGCGGATGCGATTACTCAAAATATCGATTTTATCGATGAGTTTGATCCGGATTATGTCCTGATTCTTTCCGGAGACCATATTTACAAAATGGATTATTCTGATATGTTAAGCGTACATAAAAAGAACAATGCCGATTGTACAATTGCGGTTATGCCTGTTCCATGGGAAGAAGCAAGTCGTTTTGGTATTATGAGTACGGATGAAAATGGTAAAATTACAGAATTCGTAGAAAAACCGGCAGAGCCGAAATCCAATCTGGCGAGTATGGGTATCTATATTTTCAATTGGAAACAATTAAGAGCTGCGTTGATCAAAGATATAGATGTAGAAGGAAGCAGCCATGACTTTGGTAAGGATATTATTCCGGATTTCTTAAATAGCAAGAAGCGTCTATATGCTTATACCTTTGAAGGGTATTGGAAGGATGTTGGAACGATCAGTTCATTATGGGAAGCCAATATGGATCTGATTGATAGAAGCAATGAATTAAATCTGGATGATCCAAACTGGAAAATTTATACAGAAGATATTCCGGCATTGCCTCATTACACAAGCACAAACGGTTTAATTGAACATTCATATGTCAACCAGGGTGCTATTGTTCGCGGTAAAGTAAAAGACTCTGTTTTGTTCCACAATGTACGTGTTGGTGAAAAAGCAGAAATTCAGCAGTCTGTATTAATGCCGGGTACAAGAATCGGAAATGGTGCCAAGGTCTATCGTGCCATTATCGCAGAAGGTGTTTCTGTTGAAGAAGGTGCCGTTGTTGGTGATTTAAATAGTAAAGACATCGCTTTGATTTCCAAAGATGTTAAGAAAGGAGAATAAAGATTATGAGTAGCGCATTAGGTATTATTCCAATCAGTGATCCGAACATCTCGGTAAAAGGATTACAAAAATTTCGCCCGGTAGCCGCTTATAATTTTTTAGGCCGTTATCGTTTAGTTGATTTCCCGATTTCTAATATGTCAAACTCAGGTATCGATTCTATCAAATTGTTCGCGAACGGAAACATTCGTCCGGTTATCGATCATCTGAGTGAAGGGGCCCGTCAATACAATATCAACTCCAAGCACGGTAGCCTGGATCTTCTTCCTTTGATTAACGAAGATGATAAAGCTTATATTACAGATATTGACAGTTATTATGAAGTTATGGATATTCTGGAAGCTGATAAAAACGAATATGTAGTCATTGCTCCGGTCAATATCATATATATTGCTGATTACTCTGATTTATTAGAAAAACACATTGAGAGCGAAGCTGATATTTCTATTCTTTATCAGTCAACCGATCAGGCAAAGGAAAAATATATTAACTGTGATACATTGGTATTGAATCGTCAGAAAGGTGTTAAGAAAATTGAGCCGAACTTAGGTAAATATAAGAATCGCAACATCTCTCTGGAAACCTATATTATGAAGAAAAGCTTATTCCTGCAGTTGATTGAAGAGGCACGTAAGGAAAGTTCTATGTATTGGTTAAAGGATATCATCAGTGATCATTGTGAAAATGATACTTTGAATGTACGTGGAGCTGTTTATCGTGGAAATGTTTATTATATCTACGATCTGAAATCTTACTATGACTGCAACATGGCATTGCTGGATGAAGCGAACATACTGGCACTGAACAATCCGGAATGGCCAATTTATACACGTACAAATGATTCGGCGCCGGCAATCTATTTAAAAGATGGATCGGCTTCTAAATCATTGATTTGCAACAGTACGGAAATCGGTGGAAAAGTTGTTCGTTCTGTCATTGGAAGAAATGTAAAAATTGGCAAAGGTGCCATTGTTGAAGATTGTATTATCAGTACAGGTGTAACCATTGCACCAAACTCTGTATTGAAGTATGCGATTGTTGACAAGCATACAAAAATTTCCAAGAAAAAGGATATCGAAGGAACGCAAGATAATCCTGTATATATTGCCAGAAGGGAGAATATTTAATGGCTTCAATTTTAATGGTATCTGGTGAAGCCCTGCCTTTCATCAAAACAGGCGGGTTAGCGGATGTTTGCGGATCTCTTCCACAGGCACTGGCTAAAAAAGGTCACGAGATAAAAGTATGTATCCCTCTCTATCGCAAGATTTGGGAAAAATATCAAAACGAATTGTATTTTGACTGCGAATTTACAGTCAATATCAATTATCATGAAGTACCGGTGCGTATTTATTCAAAAATGGTCGGGGATGTATGTTACTTCTTTGTACAGCATCAAGGTTACTTTGAAAGAGATACTTTATACGGATATGAAGATGATGGCGAACGATTTGCGTATTTTCAAAAAGCTGTTATTGAAATGTTGAACCAGCTAAATTACTGGCCGAATATTATTCACTGCCATGACTGGCAGACAGGAATGATCCCTTGTATGATCAAGGAAACTCATGATACGGATCCTCGTTATAATGCCATTCGCTTTGTATATACGATCCATAACCTGGCATTCATGGGTAACTTTGGTCCGGAAATGCTGGATTCGTGTTTAGGTCTGCCATATTACTTGCTGGATAATGGAAATGTACGATTTGATGGCGGTATCTCCTTTGCAAAATCAGCAATCCTTTATGCAGACAAAGTAACGACAGTATCGCCTACGTACTCACAGGAGATTTTAACACCACAATATGGTGAACACTTGGATGCCGTATTAAATATGCGTAAATATGATCTGTGGGGCATTGTAAATGGCATTGATACGGATACATGGAATCCGGCCACGGACCCTGAGATTCCTTATCACTATAACAAGATCAATATCAAGACAGAAAAAGCAAAAGACAAGGCTGCTCTGCAAAGAGAGCTGGGTCTGAATGAAGATCCGAATGTAATGTTGGTTGGCGTGGTAAGCCGTTTAACATGGCAGAAAGGATTCTATCTGATGATGGAACAGCTCGATGCTTTGTGTGCAATGCCGATCCAGTTGGTTATCCTGGGTAATGGGGAAGCACCGATCGAGAACAAATTCCGTGAACTGGAAAATGGTAATAAGGGCAAGATCTGCTTCTATTATGGATATAATGAATCCTTGGCACACCGTATTTATGCAGGTAGTGACTTGTTCCTGATGCCAAGCCTGTTTGAACCATGTGGAATCAGTCAGTTGATTTCCATGCGCTATGGTACGCTGCCTCTTGTTCGTGAAACCGGTGGTTTAAAGGATACAGTGGATGCATATAACGAATACGAAAAGAGCGGAACCGGATTTAGTTTTGAAAAATATGATTCCAACGATTTGATCAATACTTTATATTATGCAATTGAAGTATTCTACAATCGTAAAGAAGACTGGGATATGCTGCAGACCAATGCTTTGAATACAGATGTATCCTGGGATGCCAGCGCCAATACATATACATTATTGTATAATGAACTGGTTGAACGATGAATGTTCTGATCAGTGCATGTTTATTAGGCTGTCATTGTAAATACGATGGGGGAAATAATGATTCCCCCATCTTAAAAGAGTTAATAGAAAACCACAATGTTATAACCGTATGCCCGGAAATGCTGGGTGGTTTATCGTGTCCTCGTATTCCGTGTGAGATACAAGGGAATCGCGTGGTTGGAAAAGATGGTATGGATTATACCTCTTTTTATAAAAAAGGAGCGATGAAGGCTTTGGAAATAGCGAAGAGCCATCAGGTAAAAGTTGCGTTTATGAAAAAAAACTCGCCAAGCTGTGGAGTTAACTTTGTTTATGATGGATCTTTTACGCATACACTGGTTCCCGGAAGTGGTATATTTACTCAATTATTAAAAGAGAATGATATTCTCATATTTGAAGTATAACTGTAGAAATTTAGTATTGTTTTATTCAATGTTTTGTCATAAAATTATTGTAGTATTCATATTAGGAGGAAATAGAACATGAAACAAATTACTGTAACTGTTATCGATCCAGTTGGACTGCACGCACGTCCTGCAACTGTAGCTGTTAATGCTGCCAGCAAATTCAAGAGCGAAATTAACGTAGCTTTCAAGGGTCGCGAAGTAAACATGAAATCAATCATGGGTGTTATGTCTTTAGGTATCCCTACTCAGTCTGAAATTACTATCAGCTGCAACGGTGAAGACGAAGACGACGCTATCGCTGCTATCGAAGAAGTATTGCGCGCTCAGAAAATTATCGGTTAATAAAAATCATGAATAAAGGCTGGGAAACCAGCCTTTTTTAATTCATTAAGTTTTCATTGGAAACGTTTTCTTCTTAAAAGGATAGTGATATAATACAAATAGATTTTAGGAGGATATTGTTTATGTCTGTAGTTGATGAAAGATATGAAAAGTGGATTGGTCATCCAAATCTGGATCCCCGTTACAAAGACGTTTTGGCTTCTATGACCGATCAGGAAAAAAATGATGCATTCTATACGAATATTGAGTTCGGAACAGCAGGTATGCGTGGAATTCTGGGCCCTGGAACGAATCGGATCAATATTCACACAATTCGTAAAGCAACACAAGGTTTTGCCAATTATATTCAGAATGCCGGAGAAAAAGCATGTGATATGGGTGTAGCTATCGGATATGATAATCGTCATATGTCCAGAGAATTTGCATTTGACTGCGCTGATTTATTAGCTAAGAATAATATACGTTCTTATGTATTTGATTCTTTACGTCCTACACCGGAACTGAGCTTTGCGGTACGTCATCTGGGATGTTTTGGTGGAATCATGATCACTGCCAGCCACAACCCGAGAGAATACAATGGATATAAGTTGTATGACGAAAAAGGATGTCAGTTGGTGCCTGCTTTAGCTGCACAGGTTATAGACCAGGTTAATTCCATCGAAGATGAACTGGCAATTGATGCAAACGTGACGGAAGAACAGAAAAAACTGGTTAAAGTGATCGGTAAAGATGTAGATGATGTATATTATGAAAATGTTCTGTCCATTCAGATCAATCCAGATGTGAAAAAGGATATCAAAATTGTATTTAGCCCTGAACATGGAACGGCTAATGTTCCGGTAAGAGATATTTTTAAACTAACAGGGTATAACTGCATTCCTGTTGAAGAACAATGTACACCGGATCCGGATTTCTCAAATACGCCGACACCGAACCCGGAACAGCCTGGAGCTTATGAGCTGGCTTTAAAATATGCAAAAGAAAATGATGCAGATCTGATTTTGGTTTGTGACCCGGATGCTGACCGTATGGGCGTTGGTGTAAAACATAATGGGGAATATGTTGTTATGACGGGAAATCAGTCAGGGGCTGTTGAAATTGAATATATCTGTTCACAATTAAAAGAAAAAGGACTGATGCCGGAAAATCCAGTTATGTTCAATACTGTTGTAACAAGTGATCTTGGTGAAAAGGTTGCCGCTTATTATGGTGTAGAGACCGAAAAAACATTAACCGGATTTAAATTTATAGGTGAAAAAGTAGCAAAATATGAAATCACCAAAGAGAAAAACTATGTATTTGGATATGAAGAAAGCTATGGTTCTCTAATTAAACCATTCGTACGTGATAAGGATGCTCCACAAGCCTTATTAATGTTGGCAGAAGCTTGCGCATACTATAAAGAACGTGGAAAAGACCTGGTTGATGTATTAGATGAACTATATGATCGACATGGAACATACGAAGAGAGTCAGGTAGCGTTAACACTCGATGGAGAAGCCGGAGCCAATCGTATCAAGGAAATCCTGGCGGATCTTCGTGCTGATGCACCTAAGAAAATTGCAGACACAGACGTTGTTAAAAGTGAAGATTATCAGGAATGTACAATTAAAGAAGGCGATTCAGTAAAAGAATTGACAGGCTTTACAAAATCGAATGTATTGAAGTATTACCTGGCAGATGGCAGCTGGATTGCGGTACGTCCAAGCGGAACCGAACCGAAGTGTAAGTTCTACTATTGTATTAAGGGAACAGATAAGGCCGATGCGCATGCAAAAACCGAAAAGTTCCAGAAAGCAATGGCAGAATTGACAGAGGCTTAATAGAATAGAAAAGAAGCGATTGCAAACTATATGTTTGCAACGCTTTTTTTATATAGACTCCTAAAAAGAAGAGTAAGCACGAAGGGTCTTATCTATCATGTAAGCGTTTACAACTATATTGCAATTGATTTCTATAAAAAAAAGACTAAAATGTACATTTGTTTGGAGGAAATGTGTATGGATTCTTTGGAGTTATGTCGGCAGCTGGCTATCATCATTTTGTTCGCAAAAGTATTTGGATTAACAGCGCGCCATTTTAAAGCCCCTCAGGTAGCAGGGGAGATCGTTGCCGGGTTATTGATCGGACCGAGTGTGTTCGGATGGGTACAAAGCAGTGATACTTTGGGCATGTTTGCAGAAATAGGGGTTATTATTTTAATGTTTTCTGCTGGATTGGGTACCAATCTAAATGATTTGAAAAAAAACGGAGCCAAGGCTTTTTTAATAGCGACCTTCGGGGTATTGGTTCCTCTTCTTTTAGGAACGATTCTATATCTTGCTTTTTATGGATGGGCATCGATTGGTTCGGATCAGTTTTTGAGAGCTGTTTTTGTTGGTACTGTATTGACGGCGACATCTGTCAGCATTACTGTGCAGGTATTAAAAGAGCTCGGAAAACTGAATGACATTATTGGGACGACAATTGTCAGTGCGGCTATTATCGATGATGTGATCGGAATCATCGTGTTGACTATTGTAATGGGATTTAAAGATCCAAGCTCCAATATAATGTCTGTGTTACTAAGTACTTTGTTGTTTTTCGTCTTTTCTGTTGTTGCTGGTTTCATTATCTATAAAGTGTTTAAATGGCTGGATTACAGAAATCCGCATACACAAAGAATTCCTATTCTAGGCTTGGCTTTAGCCTTTGCGTTTTCATATATAGCGGAAACATATTTCCAGGTTGCTGATATCACCGGCGCTTATGTGGCAGGTGTAATCCTGTGCTCTTTGGAAGATTCCAACTATATCTCAAGAAAAATGGATATTGAATCGTATATGTTGTTCGGTCCGATCTTCTTTGCCAGTATCGGTCTGCAGACGGATATTCATGCGTTGGATACCGGTGTAATGTTGTTTTCGCTGGCATTTATCGCTGTCGGTTTGCTCAGTAAAATTATCGGTTGTGGTGGTATTTCAAAACTGTTGGGATTTGATGGAAAAGAATCTTTGATTATAGGCGTCGGCATGATGACACGAGGAGAAGTGGCATTGATTGTTGCGCAAAGGGGAATGAAGGTAGGTTTATTAACCGATACATTCTTCACATCTGTCATTTTATTGATAATTGTCAGTTCCATTCTTGTACCTATTTGTTTAAAGGCTTTGTTTTCGAAAAGAGTTCAAACCGCTTAATAATATAAAAAGAGAATAAGAAAAGGATTGCTGCCTGCGTTTATTGGCAACAATCCTTTTTTATGTATGCAAGGAATGCTTACTATAAAGAGTTTATTTTGTCTTTAAATAAGGTTCAATAAACTTTTCGATTCGTTCAATTGCTTCTTTGATATGGTCAAGGCTATAGGCATAGGAAATACGGATAAAGCCTTCTCCATGTGGTCCGAAAGCATTTCCCGGAACACAGGCCACTTTTTGTTGACTCAGCAATTCCGAGCAGAACGTTTCACTGTCCAATCCAGTCGGGCGGATATCTGCAAATACATAGAATGTACCATGAGGCATATTGGTTTGCAGGCCCATTCGATTGAGCCGGTTCACTAATAGATTTCTTCGGTTCCGATAGGCTTCTTTCATCTCGATCACATCGTTATAGCCGTTCTTCAAAGCTTCAATGGCTGCATACTGGGCTGCCGTCGGTGCAGACATAATGACATATTGATGTATTTTTGTCATAGCGGCACTGACATCCGGATTGGATAACAAATAGCCGAGTCTCCATCCGGTCATGGCAAAAGCTTTGGAAAACCCGTTAACGACGATGATCTGATCGCGGATTTCAGCGAACTGGGCTAAGGACGAAAAAGCTTGATCAAAACTTAATTCCGCATATATTTCGTCACTGATCACATAAATACCGGATTCCTTAATGATCGGTACCAATTTTGCGTAATCCTGCCGTGTCATCACGCCACCGGTCGGATTGCTAGGGAAGTTAATGATCATTGCCTTGGTTTTCTCGGTAATGGCTTCTTTCAGGACTTCCGGCACGATTTTAAAATCATTTTCTTTGGTAAGTACGATCGGTACCGGAACAGCGCCGGATAAAAGGATCGCCGGCTCATAAGCTACATAATTCGGATCGCATACAATCACTTCGTCCCCTGGGTTACAAAGAGCACGCATTGCCAGATCGATG
>JAWRHV010000017.1:0-28519 GCA_040266995.1 Erysipelotrichaceae bacterium
CTCAGTTGGATAGAGCAATCGCCTTCTAAGCGATCGGTCGGGGGTTCGAATCCCTCAGAGGACGCCATTTGATCATAACAGCCTTATAAAGGCTGTTTTTTTATCTTGCGAACAAGTCCATATCCTCCTGGTCTGTTTCCAGAAAAATAATATCTGCCTGTACCGATTGTTCGTCAACATCCAGAATTGCGTAGCTTCTCGGTAATCCACCCCTTGGCAATGTAACAGACCCCGGATTGATCAGCAACACATCTTTGTGCATTTCAATCTTAGGGTGATGTGTATGCCCGTAACATACAATATCACAATCATTCTGTTTCGCAAGGGAAACAAGATGATCCTCTCTATGAAAATAAGCACAACGATGCGAATGGACCATAAGAATCTTATGTCCCCTGACCGGAAAACAAATCTGATCTTGAAACTTTCCATAATAATCATTATTGCCCCGGACAACGATCCAGGCGGGATAGTAACGCGGATCATCGCACAGATCGCCACAATGAAGATAGTAATCCGCTTCCGGATGTTTCTGAACAAGTTCATTAAGAATTGTATTACTTCCGTGTGAATCACTTGCGATGATCAGACGCATAGCTGCCTCCTTAATAATTACCTTTTTCAAAATCCATTTCTTCCATAGTCAGCTTATCTTTTTGCATTTTTTTCGCTGCTTTTTTTCCAACATATCGCAGTACATAAGGCTGATAAGCGTGTCCGGTTATCTCCTCTTTTTCCTGCGGGTACCGGATCACAAAACCAAACTGATATGCATTTTCCTCGATCCAGCCGATCAGTTCCGTTTGTTCCGGTGTCATGTTCTGCAGAACGGTCTCGTAATCGATCATTCCATCCTCGTCGATCGCATGGATACATGCATCCTGCCATTGTGCGGCTTCTTCCAAAACCACGGTATATCCTAGTTGCAGTTCATTGCGCCCGGCCGGAAGAAAGAACAGATCCATTATTTCTGTATCATAGATTTCCGTCTGCTCCAGGTATTCTTCATTGATCTGGTCATAGCTGATGTACCCATTGTGAAACTTCATGGTTTGATCTTCTATCATGGATTCATATTTGGCCCGCATATCTTTTAAATCATCAGTCATCTCTTCCCTTACCGTGATCGATTCCACATCCTTCAGATTCTCAGGATGATAATTATAAACGGAATGATTCATATCCAGTATCAGATACTTCCCGGACGGATCGCTTTCCAACACAAGATCCGGATATATCGCTTTATCATTTTCATAAAACGTCGTAAGATCGGCATACGTATAATATTTCAGTAAAGATTCCAGCTGTTTTTGATTAAAAAACGATTTATACTTATTCACAAAATTCACAATGTATTCATTGTCCGTTTTCTGTGTCTTTTTACATGTGTAATAGTATTTTGAATAATGGATATCAAAGCCCTCCACATCCACAAAATCCAGAAATTCACGCGGCTGAAGCTTTTGCGAAATCAAATAGTCAATGTCATCATTATTCAAATATTTCAAGATTCGTGGACGATTCCCTTCCGTAACATAAGGATATCGCGATAATGGATCGTATGACTGATTCATATGCCAGTAACATCCCGCGGTAATAGCCAAACAGATAAGGATGATACATACTCGGATTATTAATACTTTATTCACGTTCATTGTCCTCGCAGAGATTATAACATATCCTCTTGTTCATTTTCATGGAAACGATGATATAAGCGTTCAGCTACTTCTTTGGGAACAACCTGTTCCAATTGTTCAACACTGGCTTCTTTCATCTTTTTTATACTTTTAAAATGATTCATCAATTTCTTTTTTCGCTTCGGACCGATTCCCTCCACGGTATCCAGGATGGATTTTGTCATGTTTTGTCCCCGCAGTTTACGATGATAGGATATCGCAAAACGATGGACTTCATCCTGCATTCGTGTCAGCAGGAAGAACAGGCTGGATTCCTTATCCAATTCAATTTCCTGCAGCTGATCATTCATCAGAGCTCTCGTGCTGTGCTTGTCATCTTTGACCAGACCGGCAATACGCAGATCCAGCTGCAAAAGATCGCGGATCTCACACGCCGCCTGAATCTGTAGCGCGCCACCGTCCACCAACAATAGATCCGGCATCGGCTTTTTCTCTTTCAACAAACGAAAATATCGTCGATAGACGACTTCCTTCATACTGTCCAAATCGGAACGATAGCCATCGAGTTTATAATGTCGATATTGATTTTTATCGGGTTTTCCATCAACAAAAACAACCAGACCGCTCACATTAAATGTGCCGGAAATGTGGGAATTATCAAAAAGCTCGACCGTATGGATCGGGGCCATGAATATCCGTTCCAGTTGCTGGTTAGCCAGCTCCAATTGTTTATTCTTCCGAAATACAAGCTGGAATTTCTGCTCATGTGCTGTTTTCGCATTCTTGGTAACCAGATCCAGCAGACGTTTTTTTTCGCCCCTTTTCGGAATGCGGATCTTGGTTTCCAGCGCCTGCGTCAGAATGTCACACGGTGTTCCTTCCGGCACCAGGATCTCCCTCGGTACGACATTGTGATCGTAATATTGTAAAATGAAGCTTACGAAAGCCTCCATCGTATCCTCATAGATCGGAGCAACGGACAATGTCCGCTCCAGAAGTTTTCCTTCCCGAATAAAGAATCCCTGAAACGAGATATATCCCTTGTCTTCATAATACCCAAAGACATCACGATTCTTATGATCCTTGAAATCGATCTTCTGCTTTTCCATCACATGTTCAACGGATCGGATCTGATCCAATAGTTCCTGTGCTTTTTCGAACTGTAGGTTTTCGCTGGCTTGCTGCATACGTTGATTCAACTGATCCAATATCTCTTTGGCATCGCCTTTTAAAAAGCGCACGATTTGAGCCCGGTACTTTTTCATGACATTCGGGTCAATCTCATGAATACAAGGAGCGAGACATTGGTGCATATGATAGTATAAGCAAGCTTGTTTTCCGATATGTTTGCACTTGCGGATCGGATAGATCTGATTGATCAGTTTCACTATTTCGGAGGCACTTTGCGCACTTGGATATGGTCCGAAATAGGTATTCTTCTTATTCTTTACATTTCTGGTTGTACGAACGGTAAAAAAAGGTTCATTGCTGATGACAATGTAAGGATAGGACGAATCATCCATCAGCATGATATTAAAAGGCGGATGGTGTTTTTTGATCAAGTTGATTTCAAGCAGTAACGATTCCTTTTCCGAATCGGTAACGATGAACTCAAAGTCACGGATCCTCTCAACCAGACGTGTCGTTTTAAAGTCATGAGCACCATGAAAATAGCTGCGAACACGATTCTTGAGAATCTTTGCTTTCCCAACATAAAGTATATTCTGATGCTCGTCCTTCATGATGTAGCATCCTGGCTGCTCCGGCAATAAAGCCAGCTTATCTTGTAAATGTTTAGAGATTTCCATATTTTCCTACTTTAATATAACAATAGTGGCTCCTAGTCCTCCATCAGATGGTCCAGCGGTTGTTTTTGATTTTACATTCGGATGCTTGTCCAGTTCCTTCCACACAGCGGTCCGCAGCGCGCCGGTTCCCATTCCGTGAATAATACGAACTTGGTTCGCATGATTGACGATCGCATTGTCCAGGTAATGATCCAACGTTTCCAACGCTTCGCTAACCCGCATTCCGATCAAATTTAATTCAAGGGGAAACCGGGTAAACGATCGTTCGATTTTCGTCGAATGCACTTGTTTTACCGGTTTAGGACGATGGATCTTGCGCAAACGATTCATTTTTATCTTCATTTTCATCCCGTTCACCAGGACCGTTGCTTCCTTTCTGCGGATCTCCAGAATTTCTCCATGTGTATTGAGATCTTTGATCTGAACATAATCACCGATCCCCATCGTTTCATCGACCGGATCTGTTTCTGTTTCTTTATGTGAATCCAGTTGATTGATCTCATGCAGCATTTCTATATGCTCATGCATCTTTCCCGCTTTCTGCGCTTTGAGCTGGCCGATGATCTGCTGGGCCTCCGTTCGCTTCTGCTCCAGCATTTCCCTCAGCTCTTCCTCATATGCCTGATCCATCTGTTTTTTCTGTTCTTCGATCCGCTGCTTCTGTTCATACGCTTCCTTCTGAACTCTGTGCGCATCCTGGATCAGCTGTTCAAAACGTTCCTGCTTTCGCCGGACCTGTTCCTGCATAGATTCCAGCTCTTTGATTTTGCGTTCCGTTTCTGAAGTATTGGCCTCTTTTAAAGACTCTGCCCTTTTCAGAATGGATGGATCTAAGTGATATTGCGCAGCAATCGATAACGCATAGGATGCGCCGCTGATTCCCGGAATATACCGATAGGTAGGCTGCAGGGTCTCACTGTCAAATTCCACGCTAGATACTAAAACATTTGGATGCGTCTTTCCAAATGTTTTGACCTGATTATAATGCGTTGTAGTGATCACTGTGCACTTCTTTTCAATCAAGTATTCAAGAATGGCGATAGCCAAACTGCATCCTTCCAAAGGATCCGTACCATTTCCCAATTCATCCAAGAGTATAAAAGCGTGTTCATCCGCCTTTTCACATATTTCACTGATTACGGATATATGCCCGGAAAAAGTAGACAAGTTGTTTTCGATGGATTGGTTGTCACCGATATTGAACCATAATGTGTCGTAATACGGAACAAATGCTTCATGAGCCGCCACCGGAAAACCACAGTGTGCCAGTAACACGAAAAGGCCGATCGTTTTTAAAGTAACTGTCTTTCCACCCATATTCGGACCGGAAATCATCAGACAATACTGGTCGCTGCGACAGCTGTAGGAATTGTCAACAGCGGTCTCCGGGTCGAGCAATGGATGCACCGCATGCTCAAAACGAAAGCTGTGATCGATCTGATGAAACACAGGAATACATCCATCATGAGCAATCGCCCATTTCGCTTTCGTAAAGGCAGTATCGATCCATGTCATGTTTTCCAGATCAGAAAGCAGGATATCCGCATGCTTGCCCACCATCACCGAAAGCTTCCGACAAATTTTATGTTTTTCTTCTTCGATCTCCACCTCGATCGACTGCAATCGATTATTGTAAGGAATCAAAACATTCGGTTCTACATAAAACGCCATACCGCTGGAAGATTGTCCATGGATCATGGAACCGAATCGGTTTTTGTCTTGTGCTTTCACAAGTACACAGACTCTTCCGTTCATACGCGTAGCTACCGTTTCCATCAAAGAATCAGCATGAGAGCGTATAAACTGCCGACATTTATCTTGTAAGGAGAAGCGGGCTTCACTTTCCTGCCGGATCAATGTAGCCAGTCGTTCCGTGGCATGATCGCGGATATGGCCCTGCTCATCAATTTGGTTATCAATCGTTGTACGTACTCTTGACAGATCATCGATCTGTACAGCTACCTCCCATAAAGAAGGCACCTGTTTCTCTTTCAGATCATTGATCACATTCTTGCATGCCATCAAAAACCGGGCAATCTCCACCAATTCCACAGGCAGCAATGTCATTTGTTTCTGTGCTTTTAAACTAATTTCTGAAATATCGGAGCAGCCTCCCATATTCAGATCATAGCCACTCCGTAAAAATGCCATAGCTTCTTTTGCACCTTCAAGCAGAGGGCGAATTTCAAATAGCGTCAAATCAGGACGAGCCTGTAATATTGTCTGTTTAGAACACGAAAAAGAAGCATATTGAGCAATTTGCTCCAATACGCGATGGAAATCTACAGCTTTATTGCTTTCGGCAATCAATTCATCCATATTTCGTCTCATAAAAAGTCAAACCTTTCTATTATTTGTTTTTCAACTATTGTAAATATGCTGATTTCTTTGTATTCTCTTCCATTTTCTACAAAAGGAAGTTGACAGAAAGCAAAGACGATCACAATCAATGCAACCGCTTCTATGATGCCAAAGACCAATCCTGCCAACCGGTTCAAAACAGATACAGGCGTCGGCTGCTTTCCTTGTGCGTGGAAAAAAAGTTTTCGAAGCAGGAACAAAAGCCAGCGAACACCGATCAGTAAGATCACAAACCAAAGGACCCGATCCAGCATACCACCCAGAGAACCAATCAAAGGAATCTGCGTTAAAGGATAGGCGATGCTCATCTTATCATAAAAAAAAGCCGCCGCAAAATAGGAACCGATAGTCACAAATAGTCCGTAGACCTGGTACAAAAAGCCTCTTCGATAACCTCTTATGATGACGAATAAACATACAATGAGCAAGATCAAATCATAGATTTCATAGTTGCTGATATTAAGTGTCATGCTTTATTCTAGCATATTTTCATTAAGAAATAAAATATGCTAGTATATACAAAGAATGACAGGATGATTCCATTCATCCTTCTTATTCCCTTTTCACCGATGCAGAAAGGAAAAGGGCTTTCCCTATGAACAGCCCGGATCAATACATGAACACAGTAACTAAAAAAATGACCAAACAGGAAATCTTTCAATTAAAAGAACGCATACAGGCGCAGATCCTCAATGAAAGCCAGCCACCTTATACCTATTACCAGGTAAAAACGAATGAATGCACAATAACAGCTTATACAAGTGGTAAAGTGGTATTCCAAGGGAAGAATCTAGACTGGCTGGCCCCACAAGAACCATCGATCCTGCCCCAAGCAGGAAGCGACGAAGTCGGTACCGGGGATTATTTTGGACCGATCGTCGTCTGTGCCTGCATCGTCCATAAAGAACATATGGAGTATTTACAGAGCCTGGGTGTCCATGATTCCAAACAGATTACCGACGCCGCCATTCTAAAAATGGCACCAAAGATCATGGAGCGATGTCCCCATTCAGTATTGGTGGTATCCAACAAAAAATACAATGAAGTCCATTTATCCCATAATATGGTGGATATCAAGTGTCTTCTTCACAATCAGGCATATATAAATTTGGAATCCAAAGGATACACGTTACCGGATTTCAAGATCATTGATCAATTTGTCCAGGAGAATACATATTATAAATACCTGGCCAGGATGCCAAAAGTAATCCAGGGCATCCACTTTGAAACAAAAGCAGAGAATAAATATATCAGTGTGGCCTGTGCCAGCATCATTGCCCGTTATACATTCCTGCAATCCTGGGAAAAGATGGAAGAAACTTACAACTTTCATTTTGAAAAGGGAGCCGGTTCTAAAGTCGATCTGTGTGCGCGGGCATTTGTTGAAAAGTTTGGAAGAGACGCTTTATCCGATGTCGCTAAATTACATTTTGCCAATACCAAAAGGATCTAAAAAAAAGGTTAGGATGATACAATCCATAACCTTTTCTTTTCTTATAACTGAGGACCCGCTTCCACTAAAGCCTTACCCGCTTCATTGCCTTCATATTTTACAAAATTCTTGATGAATCGGGCAGCCAGATCTTTCGCTTTTTCTTCCCATACAGATGCATCTTCATAGGTATCTCTAGGATCCAGAATGTTTGTATCTACCCCCGGCAGTTCTGTCGGTACTTCCAGATTGAAGTACGGGATTACTTTTGTCGGCGCCTTATTGATATCTCCATTCAGAATTGTATCAATGATACCGCGTGTATCCTTGATGGAAATACGTTTCCCACTTCCGTTCCATCCAGTGTTAACCAGATACGCTTTGGCACCGCTCTTCTCCATTTTCTTTACCAGTTCTTCTGCGTACTTTGTCGGATGCAGTTCCAAGAATGCCTGACCGAAACAAGCAGAGAATGTTGGTGTCGGTTCCGTGATACCACGTTCTGTACCAGCCAGTTTGGATGTAAATCCGGATAAGAAATAATACTTTGTCTGTTCTTCTGTCAGAATAGATACTGGAGGCAATACCCCGAAAGCATCCGCCGATAAGAAGATGACGCTCTTGGCTTCCGGCGCTGCGGATACCGGACGGACAATATTCTCAATATGATCGATCGGATAGGATACACGTGTATTTTCAGTTACGCTCTTATCCGCAAAATCGATCGTTCCTTGTTCATCCAGAGTCACATTTTCCAATAATGCATTTCTTCGAATGGCGTTGTAAATATCCGGTTCGGATTCTTTATCCAAGTTGATGACCTTGGCATAGCATCCACCTTCAAAGTTGAAAATACCATTGTCATCCCAGCCATGTTCATCGTCACCGATCAACAAACGCTTCGGATCTGTGGATAAGGTCGTTTTTCCGGTTCCGGATAAACCAAAGAAGATTGCGGTATTCTCTCCGTTCATATCCGTATTGGCAGAACAGTGCATCGATGCGATTCCCTGTAACGGAAGATAGTAGTTCATCATGGAGAACATACCCTTCTTCATTTCACCGCCATACCATGTATTTAAAATGATCTGCTCACGGCTTGTGACGTTAAAGATGACAGCCGTTTCTGAATTCAAGCCTAGTTCTTTATAATTTTCCACCTTGGCTTTGGAAGCTGTGTAGACCACAAAGTTCGGTTCAAATGTCTTCAGCTCTTCCTCTGTCGGTTTAATGAACATATTGCGCACAAAATGTGCCTGCCAAGCTACTTCCATAATAAAGCGAACAGCCATTCGTGTGTCTTTATTCGCTCCACAGTATCCGTCAACAACATACAGCTTTTTATTGGAAAGTTCATTGAGCGCAATTTCCTTACATGCGTCCCAGGCTTCCTTTGAAGCTCTGTGATTATCATTCGGATACTCCGGTGTTGTCCACCATACGGTATTCTCTGAATTCTCATCCACTACAATAAACTTGTCTTTAGGCGATCTTCCCGTATAAATACCGGTCATGACATTGACAGCACCTAATTCGCTGACTTGCCCTTTTTCATAACCTTGTAATGCAGGATCCGTTTCATCTGCAAACAGCTTCTCATACGAAGGGTTGTAGATAATTTCCGTAGTTCCTGTAATTCCATATTTTTCTAAATTGACCATCGTTTATACTCCTATTCTAGATTAAAATTTTCTATAAAATTTAACAGTATCATATTACATGAAACCCAAAAAAATTACAAGTTCCTACATTTTGTTACATTTATTTACATAAAAACAAGCTTCCTATTTACACATAAAAAGAGGTGGTTAACCTCTAATCGTGTGAAATACTCACTTGTACTTCTGTTCTATATGTCAGCTGCACCAGTTCAATCCCCGCATCACGGAACATTTTTTTGCTGGCGATGTTCCCTTCCGTTCCGTTGTACTTATCACTTTCATAAACCACGCATTTGATGCCGGACTGAATGATCGCTTTAGCGCATTCATTACAAGGAAATAAGGAAACATAGATCGTACACCCATCCAGATTCTGGATGCTGTTTAAGATTGCGTTGAGCTCAGCATGTACCACATACGGATACTTTGTATCCAGGAATTTACCTTCACGGTTCCAAGGGAACAGATCATCTTCGCAGCCTCTTGGAAATCCGTTATATCCCAGACCGACAACGCGTTTATCCTTATTGACAATACAAGCCCCAACCTGTGTATTCGGATCTTTGGAGCGCAATGCGCTTAAATGGGCCATACTCATAAAGTAAGCGTCCCAACTCAATACATTCTCACGTTTCATTGTAATTCTCCATTCTGTAACTGTTTTAAAATTGTCTGAAATTCCTGGTCAGGCTCTGCTTCAAAACGCATAAGCTTTTGCGTTGTCGGATGGATCAGCTCCAAAGCCGAGGCATGCAGCAGCTGCCCGTTGGTTTTCAATGATTTTCGATATCCATATTTAGGGTCACCTACGATGGGGTGGCCGATATACTGCATATGCACACGGATCTGATGTGTTCTTCCTGTCTCCAGTTTGCATTGAATATAGGCATAGTTTGTAAAGTTTTCCAAAACCTGAAAGTGCGTAACGGCCGCTTTTGAATTTTTCGATATCACCGCCATCTTCTGTCGATCTCTTGTATCTCGTCCAATAGGCGCGTCCACTGTACCATATGTATGTGAAAAAGGTTTGTGGACAATAGCCACATATTCCCGGTGACACGTCTTATCCTTAAGCTGTTCACTGATGGATGCATGGGCTTTATCATTTTTACAAACAACCAACAATCCCGAGGTGTCTTTATCGATCCGATGGACGATTCCCGGGCGCATGACACCGTTGATTCCACTTAAATCCTGACAGTGTGCAAGCAGGCCATTGACCAACGTTCCACTGTAGTGACCGGGTGCCGGATGGACAACCAGCCCTTTTGGTTTATTGATAATGATAATATCATGATCTTCATAGACGATATCCAGATCCATCGGCTCCGGCTGGACTTCCATCGCTTGGATATCCGGTATCTCCACCTCAATTACATCGTCTTTATTTACGATATACTTCGGCTTTTCTTGCGTGGCATTCACCTTGATCCGTCCGTCATCTATCCAATCTCTGGCATTTTTCCGGCTCAGATCCAAAGCTGTTGAAATTGCTTTATCCAAACGAAGACCACAAATTTCTTCATCCGCAATTATTTGTTTTCTTTCCACCGCTGCTTCTCCTTTCGTTCTTCCCAAAACGTAATCATGATCAATAGTATAAAACCACATGTTATGCAGATATCGGCTCCATTAAAGATCGGAAACGGCCAGCCAAAAATATAGACACCGATAAAATCTCTTACATAGCCATACAGCAGCCGATCCAGACAATTGCCCCAGGCACCGGCAAGAATCATCAGCAAGCTGATCCGCATCGCCCGCTGTTCCGATTTGAAATAGTAATACACGATAAAGAGGCTGGCAACCAATGTAATGAAGGTAAAAAACAGGACGCCAAAGCCTTCCAAGATCGAAAAACCGGCCCCGGTATTCTGAATATATGTTATATAGAGAAATGAAGGAATCCATACGATTCTTTCATACAGACCAACGTTCTGTACGATCCACTGTTTTGAGATCTGGTCCGCAACGATCATGATGATCACAAAAATACAGGCTATTCCAAGTCTACGTTTCTTCAAACAATCACTTCCAATCCCGATTTATCATAGGTTAAATAGAATTTCTTAGCAAGCATAAGCCTTTTGTATACTTCTAACGTTCTCAATTCAACGTTTTTATTATATCATAGCCATAGTTTCTTTTTTATAGAATAGACGAATACGAACAATTTGGACTGAAATTTTTAGACAAACAACACTACTTGTGATAGAATTTATTTAGGATTGATATCAGATTAGTTATCGTGAAATAATGTTTATAGGCTATATTGCATTCACATCAAGAAAACCACACCTGATAATATCCATAGGAGGTATTACATGAGTCAAGGAAAGGTTAAATGGTTCAACGACCAGAAGGGTTATGGATTTATAACCGGTGAGGATGGAAAAGATATTTTTGTTCACTACTCTTCTATTAATGCCGATGGGTTCAAAACTCTTCAAGAAGGCCAAACAGTTACTTTTGATTTGATTGAAAGCGATCGAGGCAAACAAGCAAACAATGTAACTGTCGTAGATGAATAAATTCATTTGCAGATGCGCATCTCCATATGCGCTTTTTTTAAAAGGAGTAAATATTATGGAAAACCTTAAACGTTATCAAGTAGTAAAAGATTACGTCTACGCAGAATACGCAAAGATCTACAACGAGCCTATCCGTATAGCGGCGATCACCCATACTTCCAGTGTAGATACATGTATTACTTTATTATGTATGACACGCAATGAAGACCTGGAGATTGCCAAAGTTGCAGCCCTGCTTCATGATTTTGCTCAATACAAACAGAATTGCTCACACGATGAACATGCGCGTCTTTCCAGTATCATGGCCAGCAATTATCTGGCGGAAACGAAATTGTTTAAACAAGGGGAGATTGATGATATCGCCTATGCCATTGCGCAGCATTCAAAAAAAGAGGAATACCATTCGCCGTTGGCTGAATTATTGAAGGACGCAGACCTGTTGGCTCGTTTTTTTGAGAATCCATACATGGAGCTGCAAGGAAGAAAAAAACAGCGCCTGCTCGATGCCTGCGCTGATCTTACCCGGTGACATACTCCCACCTTCGCTCAAGCTTAGGGGTGGTGCTTTTTGTTAAAATGGTTGATAATACAGTTTGACTTGCGATTCAAACTGTTTTTTTATGTTCTGAAAAGCCGATTCAAAACGCGATTCATCATAAATGATCCAGTCAATATAACCATAGCTTTTCCCTATGGCTCCACCAATCACCTGGCCAATATGCAAGTGCTGCATTTCACTGCTTAAACGTTTTGCCAGATTCTGGCGGAACAGAGCATTCTCCTTTCCTTCAAAAGGATGGACGTAATACATATAGATATATCTGCCGCCCTTTGCCTGAAGATCAGATACTGTATCTGTTTGATTCTCCAATGATTCTTCGATCAATAGAGGATGTGTTGTAAAGATCAGCTTCATGTCTTTTCGCAAAGAGTCATGCACGATATCCTGATACGGCTGGTATACAGAATAAATATCCAATGGAGAACGATATGCCTTCCAGCCTTCACTATCTACCCGATCCATGATCACATCGTACAACTCAATTAAATTGCAGAACGCATGGGCCGGATCCGGCTGATCCAAAAAATCAATGTCCGCAATATAACTTTCATACGCAGTTTGTCCCACAGCCAGCTCAATCAGATACATACTCATCTCTGTTTTTCTCTCTTCCACATCGATCAATGTATATCCGGGACAGTATAAATGACAAATGAACATCTGATTCTTTGTATCCACTTGATAAAAAACGGTAAAGTCGTTCAAATAATACAGATTATCTTTAATACGTACTTCTGTCTGTACCGCTTTCTGCGATAGCGGTGGCAGACAAGCATTGATGATCCATTGTGAGCGGACTTCATCCGGTGCCATGGAGACAAAATAGGAAGCTAGATATTGACTGGTTTTGTTCGGCCCCGTATCAAAGCTTAATTCAAATGCTTCATAGGCATATTCTACGATCAAATGACACCCCGTGTCTCTGGTTACAGTTTCATTCAATCCTTCGATCATTGTTTCCAAAGCCGGATAATCCTGTTGGATCAATGCTTTTTTTAAGGCTTCCTGTTGCTGCTTAAAATCCTTCCAAAATCGCAGCGCATTCGTATATACACTCATTCCATACCTCTGATCTTTTCAATTAAGGCCTCAGCCAGCTTTCTGTGGTTCTCTGGATCCATATGCAACCCATCCAATGGTCCGGCCATGCAGATATCATCGGTCAAAAGATAATCTGTTTTCATTTCCTCGGCCACTTTCTTAACATGCCAGCCACCCTGCTCCAGCATATCATATCCGGCTTGTCCGAAATTCATATATGTTTCCCGGTTCTTTATGAAATCCGGATGCATCCTCGGAGGTTGCACAACCAAAAACCTTGGCGCACGATATCCGTTTTTAAAGATTCCCCGGCCTTTTGCCTGCAGTAATAACGTGCGTAATCCTCTTTCCAGAGAATATTCATTGGTAGAAAAAATACGTTTGGCATCATTGGATCCGAGCATGATAACAAATAGATCGATCGGTGTATGTGTACGTAAAAGGGGAACGATTGCCTTACAGCCGTTTCTACCTTCTTCAAATGGATCGTCATAACAAGTCGTACGACCATTGAGCCCTTCTTCAATGATTTCATGCTCCGGCATGGCTGCCGCCAGCAATCGTGTATATCGATCATCTAAACGATGACCGGTTCCTGCTTCATACCCCCAGGTATTACTATCTCCAAAACAAACAATTCGCATACTTACCTCCTGATAATTCTTGATTCTGTGACCACCATATCTAATTCCACGTCCGTTGGCTTGACCTCGATCGATTCCATTTCCTGGCAATCAAAAGCGATTCCGATTTTTAAGGCTTTGGTACCAGATAAATACCGGTCATAATAACCTTTGCCATACCCCATTCGAAAACATCCCTTAAATCCCACCAAGGGCACAAGAATGACATCCAGCTTTTCCGGATCAATTTCCTGGCTGCGCGCCGGTTCCATCACCTGGAATGCGCCTTGGTGCATTGTCTTTGAAATCGGATAAAAAGCAATTCTGGTGGCATCCAACGTACATGGCAGAAAGATGGCTGGATAATCAAGATAAGACAACAGGTCTACTTCTCCGCGGATCGGACTATAGGCTGCCACATTTCCTTTTAAAAAAGGCGTAATCTTTTGGATTATCGCCTGTTCTTTCACCCTGCGCGGATGCCCTGTTATCGCCTGCCGTTTTTCTATGAGTCTGTGTCTATCCAATGGAATCACTCATATCCAGTTTCAGCAGCTGATTCAACTCAACGGCATATTCCATCGGCAGCTCACGTGTAAATGGTTCCAGGAATCCCATAACGATCATTTCCGTCGCCTGCTGTTCGGACAGCCCTCTGGACATCAAATAGAAAAGCTGCTCTTCGTTGATATTCGACACGGTGGCTTCGTGTTCGATCTGCGATGTATCGTTGTACGAAACATTTAAAGGAATCGTATCACTGCGACTTTCTTTATCCAAAATCAACGTGTCACACTCTACTTTGCTTTTAGCATAATCTGCATTTTTTCCATGATGGATCCATCCTCGGAAATTGACCTCACCACCCGTACGTGCTACCGACTTCGATATCATTGTACTGGTCGTATAAGGCGCCAGATGGATCATTTTGCTACCGGTATCCTGCTTCTGTGTTTTCGAACCGACAGCGATGGAAATTGCCGTTCCTTTAGCGTATGGCTCGGCTAAAATACAACATGGATACTTCATATTCATGCGGCTTCCGATGTTGCCATCCACCCATTCCATATGTCCGTTTTCCAATACCTTCGCTCTTTGTGTAACCAGGTTCAGAATATTGCTTGACCAGTTTTGTACCGTGGAATAACGGCATTTGGCATTCTTTCCTACCAGAATCTCCACGACGGCTGCATGCAATGAATCCTTCGAATAAACAGGTGCTGTACAACCTTCTACATATTGAATGTCAGCCCCTTCATCCACAATGATCAATGACCTTTCAAACTGTCCCATTTGTTCTGAATTAATTCGGAAATAGGATTGCAAAGGTTTATCCAGATGCACACCAGGTGGTACATAAATAAACACCCCGCCAGACCAGACGGCGGTATTCAATGCAGCATATTTGTTATCTGTATACGGAACAATGGATCCAAAGTATTTCTTCATCAGTTCCGGTACCGTCTTCAGTGCTGTATCCGTATCTAAAAAGATAACCCCTTTTTCTTCCACTTCCTCCAGCATATTGTGATACACGACTTCACTTTCATACTGGGTGGATACCCCGGCAAGAAACTTCTGCTCGGCTTCCGGGATCCCAAGCTTGTCAAACGTTTTACGGATCGTCTCCGGAACTTTATCCCAGGACTTTTCTTCCTTCTCGCTTGGCTTAATATAATATGTATATTCATCAAAATCGATTTCACTAAGATCCGGTCCCCAGTCCGGATTTGGCATTTTAACAAATTGATGATAAGCAGCCAGACGAATTTGTAACATCCAATCCGGTTCCTGCTTCATCTTTGAGATAATGCGGATCGTATCTTCATTTAAACCTTTATTGGTTTTGAAAACACTGATATCTTCATCGTGAAAACCATATTCATAATCCGTTGAAAGAGTAAATTCTTTATTCTCACTCATTGGCGGTTTCCTCGCTTTCCTCTATCATCTGTCGCAAGGCCTTCCAACCGATCGTTGCACAACCGATCCGATTCGCCTGACGACCTACGTTTTTAAAAGCAATTGCTTCTTCAAGAAGATCTTCATCGTATCCCCTTTGATCCACCATCGCAAAATAATTATCCATAATTTCTTTAGCTTCGGCAATGCTCTTGCCTTTCACAAGCTCCGTCATGATGGATGTCGAAGCCGTAGATATCGTACAGGCGATCCCATCAAAGCGTACATCCTTGATCACACCATTTTCAATATCTGCTTCCACGGTAATATCATCAATACAGGAGTCACTGTCCATATGGACAAACTTGTATTTTTTATCTTTTGTCAATTCATGATTTCGAGGATACTCATAATGATCCATAATAATCTGCCGCATGAATTGCGGATCTATTTCTGTCATAAACGATTCCTCCTGTCAGAAAAAGATATTGACACAATTTTCCAATGTTGCTTCCTTTAAAGCCTCCACCAATGCATCAATTTCTTCTTTTGTGTTATAAATATAAAAGCTGGCCCGGCATGTTCCGAAAGCACCGATGACATCCGGCAGCAGCTTAGCACAGTGCTGTCCGCTTCGGACCGCAATGCCCTTCGTATTCAAAAAACTGGCAACATCCTGCGCCGGAATCAGTTTGCCATGATCTAAAACGTTAAATGTACAAATGCCTGATTGCGACGTCGCATTGTATAGTTTGATCGTCTCCATTTTTTCCACTTTTGAAATAAAGTATTGCTTCAGCTCCCATTCATACGCATGAATGTTCTCTTTCCCGATGGCCGTCAAATAGTCCATGGCGGCTGCCATCCCTATCGCCCCTTCAATCGGCTGTGTGCCACTTTCAAATTTCCAAGGTGTATGTTTTAAAGTCACTACCCCGTTTTTATAGAAACGGGCATTGGATTCTCCACCATAATACACCGGATTTAAACTTTCAAGCAGATCCTTTTTTCCATAAAGAATGCCGATCCCGGTTGGCCCGCACATTTTATGTGCCGAAAGAACAAAAAAATCTATGTCCATATCTTGCACATCGATTGGTAAATGCGGCGCACTTTGCGCACCATCTACGATCATATATGCCCCATAAGAGTGAGCCAATGCAGCCATTTCTTTTACAGGGGCTTCAAAGCCAAGAACGTTGGACACTTGAGCTACACAGATGACCTTAACTGTTTCATCCATTACCCTTTTAACATTTTCCATGGTGATTTTTCCTTGCTCATCCAATGGAATGTAACGAATCTCCAGTTTCTTAGAGGCCATCATCCATGGCAAAATGCTCGATGCATGCTCCGCTTCATCCGTTAAGATCACATCGCCGTCCTTCAGTTTATCGTGGATCAGCATCAAAGCCACATCATTCAATCCCTGTGTTGAACCGGAGGTAAACACAATTTCCTCGGTATCCTTTGCGTTAATAAATTTTTGGGCGGTCTTTCTGGCTCCCTCAAAAGCCTGATCGACCTGGGCGCTCATTTCATAATCCCCACGGTGAGCATTGGCACCTAAATAGGTATAATAATTCAGAACGGCATCAATGACTGGCTGTGGTTTTAACGTTGTGGCGCTATTATCCATATATATCAATGGATGATCGGACATCGTCCGTTCTAAAATCGGAAAATCCTTACGAATTTGATTGCTATCCATATAATCCCACCTTGATCTCCATTTCGGTCTGCAGCTTAGCGCGAAGCTCTTCATCTTCAATAAGCTTCAGAACAGGCAGAAAATAGCCGACACTCAGCAACCCTATTGCCTGTTGATTCGTTAATCCTCGAGACTGTAAATAATATAATTGTTCGTCATTCGGCTGACCGATCGTCAGTGCATGACTGGCTTTTACCTCATTCTCATCAATCAGCAACAAAGGGATGACACGTGCTTTGTGTCCTTTTCCCAAAGTCAGTACACGAGTTGCCTGATGACTGGCTGCATCAACACAGCCTTTTTTGATATTGCCATTGGCTACCATATCATAGGATCCCTTGTCCATCAAAACGGCAAAGTTTTTAATTTCCCCTTTTGTATGGGCAGCACAATGCCGGACCTCGATATCACCCTTTTTTTCACAGTTCTGCAAACACAGCTGCGCGGTGGACATTTCAAATTCAGCGCCCGGCTGGTCCAATGTTACTTCCTGATGAAAGTGCAGCGGAACGTCTGCCATATCCAATAACGCAAACTGACAATAGGCATCTCTGCCTACGGTAATATGAAAATCACCTGTCATTGGATTGACGGCTTTATTATAGATAAACACTTTTAAGCGTGCATTCTCTTTTACGTCAATATCCAGTTCTACCGAAGACGATTCTTCTTCAAGGACAATAAACAGACTGCCCTGGCTGAATGGTTCGGTTATATAACGACAAATATGCTCCGAAGAGATAGAGACAGATTTTGTAAACCGATCTTTTAGTATCTCTTCCATATTTTATACCCCTTGCTTGACAGCGCAGCTTCCCAAAGAAACCGGCTGTTTTTTCTTCTCTTCCTTTACAGCTTTGATATGATACTCATTTTCGATCCATTCATACCCTTCTTGATCGACCCGTTCTACCAGCGAGGCATCTCCACTGACCACAATACGTCCGTCCATAAGAACATGGGCATAGGTCGGTTTTAAATATTCATAGAACCGCGCATAATGACTGACGATCAGCAGGCCGGTATTGACTTCTTTCTGGCATTGATCGATGGCATCACTGACAATGCGCAAGGCATCGACATCCAGTCCGGAATCGATTTCATCCAGCATGGCGATGGATGGTTTTAACATCATCATCTGTACAATCTCATTTCGCTTCTTTTCCCCACCGCTAAATCCGTCATTTAAAAAACGATGGGCCAGATCCGGGCTCATATCAAGCTGTTGAATGGCACGATCCATCTGTTTGATAAATTTAAACAGGCTGATCGGTTGCTCCAGACGAGCGTTGATTGCACTTCTTAAAAAATCCGAATTGGTAACCCCGGAAATCTCAGCAGGGTATTGCATGCCGAGAAATAACCCGGCTTTGCTTCTTTCATCGACAGACATACTACAAACATCTTTGCCATCCAGGGTTATAGAACCACTGGTGACTGTATATTTAGGATTTCCCATGATGGCAGCCAGCAATGTACTTTTTCCATTACCGTTCGGTCCCATCAAAGCATGTTTTTCTCCTGATTGAATGGTTAAGTTTACACCCTTTAATATTTCTTTGTCTTCGACTGATACATACAAGTCTTTAATGACCAGTTTTGTCATATTAGCACTCCTCTTTTCACTGCCTAATCATAACAGAGTTTGTTATAAATCTCAATGATTACGCACTGATCCTTCATTGCATTTTACTCGCATATCTCGTATAATTTGAGTTGGCTCGTAAGGAGGTTAACTCATGTTAGAAAAACTAAAAGAGAACTGGTTTGTGGTGTTAATTGCATTGGGGATTATTGGTGCCATTTCTTTTTATGTGTACGATACCAACAAATATAACATTAAAGAACTATCAAAAAACGGACAACAGATTGTTGCGACCAGCGATAGCGGCGATGTGAGCGCCGATGACCTGTATACGGAATTATCAAAGAACAATGATGAGCTTCTATATAATATGTATCGCAATCAAGTCGTAGGACAATCCGTGAAAGAAACCGATGAGATGAAGTCAGAAGCGAAAAAGATGGCGGACAATATCACTGCCTATGCCAAACAGCAAAGTGCCGATCATTACGAAATCATTCTGGAAAAGGAACTGGCTACCTATGGATACAGCAGTGCTGAACAATTGGATGAGTATTGTCTGATGACCGTCAAACAAAAATCATTAAATGAACAATACGTGACGGAACATTTCGATGAACTGATAAAACCTTTACAGGATAAAAACGGACGTACTATTTCCTTGCTCTATATTAATGTAACAAATCCTGAAGAATTGACAGAAGAGGAGCAAAAGAAAAAGGATAATGTAGACAAATCCCTGGCGAAACAATCGTTTGCGGAAACCGCAACCGCGTTTTCTGAAGACTCTACAACCGCTGGAAACAAAGGCTTTTACGGCTATATAGATTCATCGGACTCAACGTTGAATCAGGCTGTTATTGAAGAAGCGACCAAATTGAATAAAGGCGAAACCAGCGATTGGATTACCGTAACCGATACAACGACCGGTGCCAGCTATCTGTACCGCGTCTATGTAGAAGAAACCGATATCAAAACGATCTACAATTCAAAAAACGACACGGCACACGATCAGCTGTTGTATGCGATCATCACCTACAACAACGGATTGGAGGAAACGATCGTTCAGCAGCAGGCATCAAAACTAAAAATCAAATTTGACAACAGCGATGTTCAAAAGAAGATAGAGGATTACATTAAAAAGCAGCAGACAAAAACAGAAGAGACTTCCGATTCCGAACAGGAAGATACAAATGCGGAAACAGCGGAAGGAGTGGCTGAATAATGAAAAAGAGAAATGTATTATTAGCAGGCGTTCTGTTATTAAGCGCATGTACCGGGCATACGACATCTGTACAAAAACCGGATGAAAAAATGATGACCATCGGGGATGTAACTTACACAAAGGACGATATGTATCAGATCATGAAAAAAGCCGATGGCTCCACCACCACGATGGCTCTTACCGAACAGAAGATCTATGACAAGGTCATCGGTACGGATGATGAAATTAAGAAAAAAGCGGAAGAAAGATTCAATACATATGCAGAGGGTTATGAAGATTTTGACAAAACGCTGGAAGAAAACGGATATACGAAAGAAGAGTATATTAATCAGATTTTAGTACCAAGTGTTCAATCAGAAGCCTTGATCGATCAGTATTTCAAAGACAATAAAAAAGAAATTCAAAAAGAATATAAACCTTCTTCAGCAATCATCCTGCAATGTGACGATGAAAAGACGGCAAAAAAAGCTTTGCAGTCATTAAAGGATGGAAAAAGCCAAGAAGACGTATTTAAAGAATATAAAAGCGAATCGGCCAGCTTCAGCGATCAGGAAACATTGATTACCACGAGTTCCAATGTTCCAAACCGGTTGATCAATACCCTGGCCAAACAGGAAAAAGCCGGACTGGTGGATGAAGTATTTACCTATGAAAGCGGCACCAGCCAAAATGCCTTCGTTGCTATTCTGGTCACAAATAAGTACGATGATCTGACAGAGCAATTAAAAAACACACTGGTAACCAATATGCAGTTTGCCAGTGACTGCCTGTCCTTTTATCTGAAGCAGAACAACTTTGATGTGCATGATCAATACATCTTTGACTACATGCGCGTAGATACACCAGAGTATCTTGTGAAATATCCGGAATTCTCTGAAAGCGAAGAGCAGTAACCGATACAGGATTTAGGTTCTCTGTGATAGAAACACAGAGACCAAGCCAACACAAATGCATAGGCAAAGGATCGACCCGTTCTGGTCGATCTTTTATTTCCCTCTTTAGGTCCTTCCGAAAACAACGTTTGAACCTAGATACCATCCCTGTCCTACAAAAAAATTGGTGACTTACATGTCACCAATTTCGTTTTTCGTGCCTTTGTTTACTTGTTCATCGAGTATAAATCGATAATTAAACTCTTCCACATCCTGCAGGCCAATATAGTACAGACAATGTACATCTTCATGATTAAAAAGATAAAAATGACGGGAATCGATAGCGCCTTCCGGCCAAAGTACCGCAGAATAATCATAAACAATATTTTTCCCCACCTGGTTCTGCAGACGACCGACAATCATTAATCGTTTCTTTCCCTCTTTTAAAGTGACGACGGTGCCTAAAGGTAAAAATTTTTTCATGCTAACCTCCATTCTAATATTCAACTCTCACCTTATAACCAAGGCCTACGATAAATCCGAGTTTTGAACCGAATTCCCATTCTCTATTTTTATGATGATATGTGATATTGGCTTCTGCACTGCCCACAGAACCGGTGCCGGTCAGTGTGATCCGAATGCCAAACACATCAAAGGATGATTCCACTTCTCCCTTGATAGCGGAAGCCCCCACACCAAGATCCAATGTCTGTTCTTCCATCGACAAGATTACTTGCGCATCCGCATACACGGTGCCTACCCGTACGTCTGCACGCGTCTGGTTATGAATATAAGAATTCCCAATATCCACATAACCTGTAAAATCTAGAACAGACATGGTGGCAACTGCATTTATTTCAAGAGAGGGGTCAATTTTCCCGTTTTTCCAAACGGAATATTCAATATCCCCTTCTGCTTTTACACTTCCCAGGTTCGCGTTTAACGAGGCATTGAATAACTCGTTATGATATGTATACGTTTTTCGGCTCAATGCGCCATCATACGTTTTATATAGATGATGGGTAGATCGTTGAGAGGATGGGACCCAGCTGAAGTCTTTGGAAATCGGAATGGACCCTAATGAGCTATTGGTTTTGTTTTGTTGTTCCAGATTTTCATACAATCCCGCTGACTGATCGAAGAAATGCGATAATCGTCGAATCCCATTCACAATCTCAATATGTCGATTCATTTGATCCTGCTTCTTAAATGGAATACCATACGTATCCATATTCTGTAATGCCAACGCAAATTGTCTATACAGATCTGTTTCAACCTTCATAGGCCGATTCACATTGTAGAAAGATTAATTGCTGCAGTTTTGCTATACATGCATTCACACCTTCTATTTCTTCCCGACTCCCTTGTAAAGAGCTGGAAATCTGACTTAACAAAGCACGTAATTGTTCATAGTATTCAATCATTGAATTCCTTTCGATAAGCTTTGTTCATTCTCCTGGTACAGAGAAGCCGTATTCTTCAAATACTTTGCATATTCTTGTAATGCCTGTACATAGGATTGAAATGTCGGCTCTAAAGAATGAAACTGTCCAATCAATGCGGACGAGGCCGGTGAAGACCAGACTTGTTCCATATTCGTCATTTTTAAAGATACATCGTGGAAGATTCCCTGCATCTCTTGTGAATTATTCTGTAGTTGGTTTGCATACTGCATAACCTCTTCTGAAGAAATCTGTAATCCCTGCATCGTCTCCTCCTATCCGGCCAGGGTACGTGCTGCATTGGCACGTTCCTGCTGTAATTGCTCATATTGTGCAGCACTCTTGTTAAGATAATTGGCATACTGCTCAATGACAGCTGTAATTCTTTTTAACTGTGGCCCAAAAGCATCCAATTTATTGATAAATGCCGTATTATCCTTTCCTTTCCAAACGCTTTGCATCTGGTGCATTTGTGATTGTGATTTCATGATGATTTGATTATATTCCTCCGCTTTTTGCTTCATATAACCAGAAACAGAATATACCTCCTGCGGGTTAATAATGATTTGCATAATTCCTCCTTATAGGACGATCAGATGATCGCCGCTTACTACTTTGTTTTCTTCTAAAGTTCGGGATGGATCCAGAATCATCTTCTGTTCCACCCAATAGATGCATGGATCAAAATGCATATTCTGTGTTTTGTGCATCTGTTCTAACAATAAGTGAACAGGAAACCACGGGCTGATCCATACAATGCGATAATCCTTTTCCTCCATTGTTCTGATATACATCAATGTTTCATTCATCCATTAGGACCATCCAACACTTTCTACCCGTCCAAAATACTGCATCTTCATGATATTCATAGGGGATTTTTCGATGAAATAGATACCCATATTCTTCCACGCCCAGGCCAACCCATAAAATGTCCATGTCATAAACATTCCGACGGAAAAAGAAGCTTTCAAATTCTGCTGCTTGATCTATGCAGTGCATTACATATATATCGGCTGGTCGTTCAAAGGTGGAAGCCAGAGTCAGCTGGGCTTCCGACTGCCAGCTTTCCAGCATTTTAAAGATGCTGTTCTTTTTCGAATCCTGCACATAAATCACTAATAAGGTTCTATCTTGATTCCAACAGACTTCACTGCCTCTATCCCTGTCATAGCCAATCTTGATTCCTTTGGGGATGCATACATGGATCGGTTCTCTTTGTAAAGGAAGCGGTATCTTCTTTTTAAAATAAAAACTGATCCACTCCTGGTTTTGATATACCCATCCATAATTTGTATTTATTTCGACCGTAGGCACTTGAAATTGACCAAAATACGTACGAACTGCATCCTTATCCTCCCAATATAAGCAAGCTTTGTATGTAAAGGTATTGATCCCTGCCATTAATTGCGGATGAATAAATCCAATGATCACAAAAACGCGTAAACGATCCGTTTGCAGATAATAATGCACACTCTTCCATTCATTGAGAGTATCAATTCGTAGAATCACAGTCCCTTCATTCAAAGTTGGTAACAGACTGTGTTCAAAAGAGCCATCCACATTTGGTTCATAGATGCCGATGGTATAAACCGGTTCACTTTGAAAATGGGCTATGATTGTTTGGATCCAAGCTTCTGATGTGATGTCATTCTGAGAAAATACAATGCAGCTTTCTCCTTTTTCGATCACCCAGGGAATCTGGCTGTGTTTTTTTGGTATGTCCATATACGCAAGCACATTGTTCCATTCTGTCTTCTGATCCAGATCGGGATATAGGATCCATGAATGCTGGTGTTTTCTTTCGTTAATTACGGATTCGACTTTTTCAAGCACAGATGTACTCTTTGAAATAAACTCCTGAACCGGGTTTCCTTCTTCATCTACCTGCTGCCATTGATAAGCTTTCGTACAATCATAGGCTTCATGCATCCACAGCCCTTTTCCCAATACATCCTTGCGTTGATCGGTTTGAAAAATAAAGGTTCCCGCCTGATGCAGCTCACAGGCTTTTTCATTATGGAGAACTTCACGACTGTCTTGTTGGCTGTTTACCTGAAAACAGATTTTGAAACGCGAATTCGCCCATATCTGTTCATCAACAATTCCAGCTGGTTTTTGTGTGCATAAAATCAAGTGTATCCCCAACGAACGACCGATTCTGGAAATCTCTTTTAAATCATTCATCATTTCCGGATATTTCATTTTTAATTGAGCAAATTCATCCACAATGATCAGAAGATGGGAGACGGGATGTTCCATGTTCTGATTCAGCTCATCGATGTTGGCATCGGTGATTTCTTTTGTGATCATATGTTGATGTAAAAGCTTCTGACGCTTCTCGATTTCTCCGTGAAGTGCATCCAGCCAGCGGCCGGCTGCTCTTCCATCAAGATTTGTAACCATACCGGCACAATGAGGAAAATCGTAAAAGGATTGTCCGAAAGCGCCTCCTTTAAAATCCACCAGGAAGTACTGCAAATAATCAGGATGATTATGGATCACAAGCTGTAATAGAAAGGAACCCAGCCACGACGATTTTCCGGAGCCCGTCATACCAGCTACCAATCCATGGGGGCCATCTTTTTGTTCATGCAGATCCAGATAAATACTGGATCCATGATTATCGATCCCGATTGGCACACAAAGACAGACATCCTTTTGCTCATACCATCGCTTTAACTGATCGATGTTCCAAAAAGCGTTGGGCCATTGATGGGATTGAGCCAACTGCCATAGCAAGGAACGTATTTCTTTAGGATGACCAAAATATGGAATCGGATCTTGTATTTGAACATCAAAATCAAATCCAGTCTGTTCTTTGTGCATATAGATTAGCCCCATATCCTTATCAATCTGATGTACAACTCTGTCCATATCCGTAAATACTATATATTTATGCCCTTTTACCAGGTGACTGGCCAAGCTCAAAAACTGCTTGAGGTTCCCGGCAGCCAGGCGCAGCTTTCCTTCTCTGCAGTTTTCAAAAGCATAGAACCTGTCTATGGATTTCTGATCCGTACAAGCCCAGATCCATTTCTCATCGGCGGAAGGCATTGTCCAGATCCATTGTTCAAAAAGAAAGACAGCTTCCTTCATATTATGATGAGAAATCCATATTTTTTGTGGGAATTCATAATAGATGTTGACATGGACAGGCTGCGAACATACATCTATGCTTTTTTGCATCGCACATACAAGTTCATCCTCTCGATTCTCATAACGAATGAAAGAAGATCGGATCCGAACTATATTTTTCCCTTGTGTTCCCATCCATAAAGGATGGTGGATTCCATAATTAGAATCGTTGATCTGACAAAATACAATTTCATACGATTGTTCTCTATTATGGATCTGTTCTTTCCTTTTCTGCACATCGCTTGTAAACTCACTGATATAGTTTAAATAGGCCTGCCTTTTGTTTCTATACGCTTTCCATTGTGCCCGATATCGATGACGTCGACTGTATAACGCAAACATCAGAAAGCCTAGGCCCATTGAACAGCTGTTGATCATCAGCGGCCATGCCTGCCTCGGATCCGTGTGATAAAAGGAGCTGCTTACTACCGAACTGATGATGCCGGTTACTAGTATCATCAATGAAGAGCCCATGGATAAAAACCATGGCTCCTTGACCGGTCTATTTTCAAACAAGGGGGCCTCAATATCCATCTCTATCCCACTCTGGTCCGGAAGAATCGACTGCATGTGAACCGGAAGAATACAATAATCGACAGGCTTCAACGAAAGATGGGTTTCATTCGACTCTATCGGATGATTCAAGACCAAAAAGGATTCAAAGATATAAAAAATCGTCTGTCCCGCAATAACGGACTGCCCGCCGTTAACACAACATTTTTTTATTTTATGTCCATTCACAAATGTTCCGTTGGTTGTTTGAAGGTCTGAAACAACGATGCCTTCGCCGGTTTTTTTCAATAGAAAATGCTGATTGGATAAGTATCGGCCTTCTATGACCAGGTCGCAATCTTTTGAACGTCCTATGCACAGTGACTGCTCGAAATTGTATTTATACCAATGTTCAAAGGGTTGAAAACAGAACGTTATATCCCCGATTTTTTTAAACTGATACGGCCGGCATTGGTAACTTTGTCCTTGCCAGTAAATCAGAATTTCATTTTCCTTTGTACGTATGGTATATGCTTCTATTATCAATTCATCCGGATTGTCATATATCCTTACATTTTCTTTTTGAAACATAATCAGTTTAGTCATGGTTAAACTGCATCAGTATCTGGGTTAAAATGTGTTTGATCTTCGAAAACATGGAATCATCCACGAACGCCTGCTTTTGAATGATCGTACGGTTCAGTCGTTTGATGGATCCATCTTTCATATGGATTTGTGCATGAATCGTCGTACGCTTGTTCTTTAAGGTTGTTTCATAATACAGATTTCCTAACTTATCCGTCTTTAACTGCTTCTTACTGATTTTTTTCCCATTGATTTCAATCCATGCATACTGCAGTTTCTCCAAATCGCTTTTAAAAAGAATTCTGGCTTTTTTGTGGTTCTTCTCATTGAAGACATATATGCGAATCTCATTTTGTTTTGGTGACTGCAAAGCTTTTTTCTTCTGTTGAAATTGTAGATGGTTTTCCCCATCGAAGCTCCAGACATGATATTGAACAAGCTGGTCCGATGCGTTAAACGTCTGGATCAAAGCCGTCTTTTCAAATTGTTCTTGGTTTGTCTTTCGTTTCGTTTCCAATATGGCCGGTTTGATCCATTCATAGGTGCTGGTGGATACATTGCCTGCTTCATCTTTTAAAGTAAATACAGTGGTTAACACATCCTGAGGTTTTAGCGATTCAAAAACATCCTTCATGGAATACACAGGAATCTGCAAACCATTTAAAAGATACATTACGTCAATCTGTGCCGGCTCATCCGATTGATAGGAAAACGTTTTTAATGAAGATGTGCTGATCTGCGCCGCATTCACTTGCGTACCATTTACAAACAGCTGTAACAACGGAGCTTTTCTGTCTATTCGATACATTTCTTCTGTTTGAAAATGTCTTCCGAATAAATCGGTAATATTCAATACAGCATGAATCGTGCACTCTTCTTGTTCTTCGATGGGGATAAGAATAGGCTCGGATAGTCCGCTGGTATACGTCAGCCCCTCCTTTTCCACCGTCAAAGATCCGGAATCCACATAAGAGCTGTCCGCGACGCCCAGGATCCTTCCGTCTTCTGTTTTTTCAATATGGCCTTGTAAAGCTTCATTGGTAAAAGTGAAATGAATCGAGTTGCTGCGCAGATCCGGATACTCTCTATGTTGGAGATACATAGATACCTTTCCTGTTTTCTGACATAGATAATCATATGCCTGGTCCTCCACACTCGTTTTGTGCACGCCTTCCTGATCTTCAATCACCAGATCATAAGCCTCCGGGTCCTCAACTTCCCAATGGCAATGGACTGTCTCATCCAATATATAGTCCCCATCGTTGACGGACGCTTGTAATTCAGGTTTCTTTAACCAGTTAAAACAAACCCTTTTTTCTTGTATATCTCCTTGTTTGTTGTGAGCAACAACTCGCAATACCTTTGTTCCGACCGGAACCTGCAGATCCAAAGAGTCGGATTCCCACTGTACATTTTGGAGCGTTTGATCAAAAAAGATCTCGACACATTCCGGGTCTACATTCTTTTTGTTTACAAGAAGCTGCATTGTGTCATACCCGGTTAGCTCTTCGACCGGATTCCCGTCTTTCAGAATTTGTATATCAAAAGCTTGATCGTCTTCTTCCATCTTCTCGATCGTTTCAACAGGTTTACTTTGAGGCAGTACTGACCCGGGTGGATACAGAAGAAGGGCTGCCAATAAAAATGCTTTCATTTAATATCCCTCCATAAATTGAATAATTGATTCCATTGTGGGGATTCTTTCCATTTCTTTTGATAACAATCCGGTATCTGTACGGAGACATTCTGACTTTTTTCAAACAACATATATTCTAGATACACACAAGCATCCTTTTCTGAAATCTTGTCAACATCCTGGATCATTTTGTCTTTTAACGAATCATTCATAGCCGGGGGAATTATAACTTCATTTGTCAACAAGTATTCATTCAATGAGCAAGCAGTCATGGAATG
>JAWRHV010000018.1:0-27864 GCA_040266995.1 Erysipelotrichaceae bacterium
TCAGATGTCTCTCTGACATCGTTTTTCCTTTTTTAAATTGACGTGTTTCTTGGTTAATTTCTATCCAGTTTTCAAAGACCGTGCCCCCAGGCTCTCGCCCGAGCGCTCACTTATACTATCAAATATTCGTTTCTCAGTCAAGGACTTTTTTAGATTTTTTTTACTTTTTGTGATTGGAAAGTGATAATGTCCCCACTCCCTTATACATATTTCTATAAAACCAATTACTACTTATCACGTTAAATCACTGAATTCGTATTATAACCCCCTGTTTCTGACGAAGATCAATCATCGAAAAAACCGGCTGCTTACAAACAACCATAACAGGTTGGCCACAAAGTCTGCCATTCCATCCCCGATCCGCTTGTGTTCATATCTTTTTTTATAGAGCCCATTCTATGATATAATCGTAGCATGAATAAAATATTAGTAGCCCAATGTCAAGCTATATGTGAGCCTGACCTGCCAGCCATTTCGAACATTTCAAACATTCTCGCAATTCTTTATCATGAATATGAGGATGTCAACTGGGCTGGTCTTTATTTCTATGATCCCAAAAACAATCGATGTGTATTAGGCCCATTCCAAGGAAATATCGCCTGTACAAGAATTCCATATGGTAAAGGAGTTGTCGGAACTTGTGCAGAGAAAAAAGAAACGATCCTTGTTGAGGATGTCCATCAATTCGCCGGTCACATCGCCTGTGACAGCGCCAGCAATTCAGAACTGGTCGTTCCATTAATAAAAGATGGCATCTTATATGCCATCTTAGATTTAGATTCTGTGGTAACCGGTTATTTTAATGAGGATATAAAAGAGACAGTCGAAGAAGTTTCATCGCTTTTATCCGATTTAGTATCCACCCATAAACAATGGATATAACCTTGATTCCATTTATAGTTTTTTTCATGACAGGATGCCAGCATCCTGTTTTTTGTATCCTTATCCATTCGAATATTTAAATAAGAACGGAAGATAGAGGATTTTACACGACGTACTTTTGCACGTTCTACATATACCAACCCCTCTTTTTTCTCTTGAGCCAGGGCGGGAAGAAGTACGCTGTCTGTCTTATCATAGCCAATCAATAAATTCACCGATTCTCTGTGACGCATCGGCCATAACGCATACGAAAAAGAAAACGGATAGTCGGCGTTGTTCTCCAACCAGGCACTTCGATAAGATCCCCAGTACGCAAAGCTGTAGACCGGGTGTTTGCTGCGAACGACATCTTCATTTCGTAAAAACTGCAGTCCAAACGGGTCACAGCTGGTCAGGCCATCTTTGAAGCCCAGCATGTTCTCCCGCATCTCATTCCATTTCTCATAATCCACACGGGTGCATGACGGATCCAGTGTCGATACATCAAAGGTAGGAACGACTATGCTTCCCTTTAAGGTTACGGTTTCCATCAAAGCTTCAATAATCGCCTGTCCGCCACCCAATACTGTGGTTGTAACAGCCGGATTGACCTGCAAACATACACTCATCCCTTGATCGATCCCCATATTTTCAAATATATCTATCCAGTCTTGTTTTGTTGTCCAATGATCCATAGTTGTATTCTATCACAAAAAAAGAAGATGATGTTCTTCAACATGCATCTTCTTATTCTCCTATCTTCTTAGTTCGGCTCCCACTTGTTTTTCAAGTGCTTTCATGATCTGATCCATCACTTCGTTGATCTGCTGATCTTTCAATGTCTGCACATCCGATTGGAACAAAATGGAAACGGTGATTGATTTTACCGTCGGCGGTAATGGCGCTTTCTGGTATACATCGGTCACTTCGATATCGCGTATGATCATTTCTTTTCCCAATTTTCCCTGCTTTCGGATCACATTGACAATCTGGGCTGCCTGTATATTACGGTTGACAACCAGAGCAATGTCTCTTGTCACAGACTGATATTTGGAGATCTTTGTGTATTTGATCTTGGATTTTTTGATTTCCAGCAGTTTTGTCAGATCCATTTCACAGAGTATGGTTCCTTCTACATCGTTATCCTTTCCATATTTTGGATGGATCTGTCCGAAAATAGCAACCGGATCCTTTCCGATATAAACCACGGCACTTCGATATGGATGGAAATGTTCTGTATCCACCGTATTGTCTTTATAGGTGATACGTTGTGTGGCAATGCCAATATGATCCAACAATTCTTCTACCAGACCCTTGGCCGTATAGAAATCAGAAGCCACTTCAAAGGCATTCCATCGTGTTGTCTGCAGTTGGCCATACAAGGCGAATGCCAGATGGCTGCGGGTCGCATCCTTTGTAGAAACATCGCTGATTTCAAATACATTTACATCTTTCTGGGAATGCGCTTTATTGTATGCAACCACATCCAACAAGCTCGGTAAAATGCTTGTACGGATATAGCGTCTTTCCTCACTCATCGGAATAGCCAGTTCGACAGCATCCCCGATGGATAAAATCGCGTTGTCTTTTTTATACGTGCTGACAAGGGTATACGTGATGCAATCCTGCAGACCTCTTTGTGTCATCAGTGTACGGATATAACGCACCATCTGCTGACGGGCATCCAGCTTCCCTTCCGTCATTTCCATCAATGGCAATGTACTTGGGAGTGAATCAAAACCTAACAGACGAATGACCTCTTCACTTAGGTCAGCCACCCCTTCCATATCGACACGATGGCTTGGGATATGACATGTATACATATCCTTTTCATAAGTCGGTTCAAACTGCAGACGTTCAAACACATCCATAACCTGCTCATGTGTGAAACTGGTGCCTAAACGATTGTTAATATCAGCCCGTGTACAAACAATCTCATGTGGATGATAATTGGCTGAACCATAAACAACCGTTTCTTCCAGATCCCGGGCATCCGCATATTCAATCAACAGCTGGACGGCGCGATCCAACGCTTTTTGAGAAGCCAGTGGTTCAATCCCCTTCTGGTAGCGAATGCTGGATTCCGTTGCCAGATTCAGACGACGCGCTGTATTACGAATGGACACGTGGTCAAACATAGCACATTCAATGATCAGACCTTTGGTCGTATCCAGGATCTTGGAATCATCCCCGCCCATGATACCGGCAATACCAATTGGTTTGCCCTGGTTGGTAATGACCAGATCCGATGGCTGCAGCGCATATGTGATGCCATCCAAAGCGGTATATTCTTCTTCAAAACCATCTTTGACCGTAATTTCCTGATTGACGATCGCATCCTTGTCGTAGAAATGCATCGGTTGGCCTGTTTCCAACATGACAATATTGGAAATGTCTACGACGTTATTAATGGAATTCATACCGGATGCCCGTAATAATTCTTTCATCCATTTCGGACTTTCCTTGATCGTAATGTGGCCCACTACCTTTCCCAAAAAGGAAGGACAGCCCTTGGTCTCACTATGGATCTGCAGTTTGGTTGGTCCTCCCACATTGGCTGCATCCTGGTAATCCGGTAATTTTACATCTTTCTGTAAGATAGCTCCGGCTTCCATCGCCATGTTGAAAGCCGCCAGACAATCATTCCGATTGGGGGTCAGACCGATATTCATCACTTCATCGTCATAGCCCAGATATTCTAAGACATCTGTATGTCCAACCGGAGCATCAGCCGGCAATATTTCAATACCGGCTTTCTGTTCTTCCGTTAATGTGTGCGCTTCAACACCGAGTTCCAACAAAGAACAGATCATTCCGTTGCTTTCCTGTCCACGGATCCTACCGGCCTTGATCTCACCATCCGGTAATTGCGCGCCGACTTTGGCAACAATGACCTTTTGGCCGGCCGCCACATTCGGCGCACCACATACAATATTCAATACTTCATTTCCTACATTCACCGTCGTACAGTGCAGATGATCACTGTCCGGATGCATTTCACACGTCAACACTTCGCCGATGACCAGATTGGTTCCTTCGGCCAGACGCTCCACCCCTTCGACTTCAAAGCCGGCAGCGGTAATCTTCTCCGCCATTTCTTCAATGGACAGATCCGATACATCCATATATTGAGATAACCATTTTCTAGATATTAACATAGAGATCCTCCTACTCGAAACGCTTGAACGTTTTGTTGAAACGTTTGTCATTCGTATAGAAATGACGAATATCATCAATGCCATATTTCAACATGGCAATCCGTTCAATACCTACACCAAACGCAAATCCACTGCATGTATCCGGGTCATATCCGGCCATGCGCAATACGTTCGGATGGACTTCGCCGGCACCCAGAATTTCGATCCAGCCGGTACCTTTACAAGTCGGACAGCCCTTTCCGTTACAAATATGACAGCTGACATCCACTTCCACACTTGGTTCCGTGAAAGGGAAATAGCTTGGACGGAATCGGATCTGGCGATCCTGACCAAACATTTTACGAGCTAAAAACTCCAACGTTCCTTTTAAATCAGATAATGGAACACGTTTTCCGACCACAAGTCCTTCCATTTGGGTAAACTGATGGGAATGTGTCGCATCGTCATCATCTCTACGATATACTTTCCCCGGGCAAACCACTTTGATTGGAAGATTTGGTGCCTGCTGTTCCAGCACTTCCATTTGAATGGCTGTTGTATGGGTACGTAACAGTTCATTTTCATTCACATACAAAGAATCCTGCATATCTCTGGCCGGATGATCCTTTGGAATATTCGCTCTTTCAAAGCAGTATTCATCGGTTACGATTTCTTTTCCTTCGATCACCTGATAACCCAAACCGATAAACAGATCCTCCAGCTCCTGCTGTACCAAGTTCAGCGGATGGATCGCACCACTCTCCAAACGACGTCCCGGTAAGGTGATATCGATTTTTTCCTTCTCGATCTTCATCTGCATTTCCAGCTGAGCCAGCTCTTCTTTTCTCTCATCAATGTATGCGGAAACCTGCTGTTTCAGCTCATTGACCTTCTTACCAAAAGCCGGTTTTTCCTCTTTGGACAGATTCTTCATATCCTTCATCAATGCCTGTACGGGTCCCTTTTTTCCAAGGTAGAATACGCGCAGGTCATTCAGATCGGATAAATTGGAAGCACAGCCGATTTTTTCCAGGGCTTCCTTGTGCAGTTCTTCAAATTTTCCCATGTTTTTCTCCTTTGATAAAAAATAAAAAAGACGCTGTAGGAACGAATGTCTTCGCGGTACCATCCTACTTCGTCTTTCACGCACTTAATTACCCATGATAACCGTTTGATACGGAGGAGGTTTAAACTCCTGCTCCAAGGTGAATTCATTGTCTGCTCTTGTCAGATTCTTTCAGCCGGTGAAATCTGTTCTCTTTTCCAAGGTGGAGACAATTACTATGTCTTGTCAACGCTTTAACGATTGTAATTATACATAATTTTAAAAAAGGATTCAACCATGTTAGAATACTCTTATGAAAAGAATTGAATCTACTCAAAATAAAACGATTAAAGAGCTCGCTAAGCTGCATACCAAGAAAGAAAGAGATAAGACCGGTCTGTTTATTGTAGAAGGGCTTCATCTCATCCAGGAAGCATTGCAGGCTCAATGTCTGAAGCAGCTGTTTATCCTGGAAGGTGTTGATAATCCGTTTCCTTTTGAATGCATACAGTGTACACAACCGGTCATCAATAAATTATCCAGTCAAGTATCCGATGCCAAGATGATCGGCATCTGTACGCGCCCTGAAACGACAGAGGGCAGGATCGATACCGCTCTGTTTCTGGATGATATCCAGGACCCCGGAAATATCGGAACCATCTTTCGTTGTGCCTTAGCCTTTGGGATCGACCACATCTTTTTATCCGAACATTGTGCCGATATCCTTAATTCCAAATCCATTCAAGCATCCAAGGGAGCATTCTTTCATATTCATTATTCCTATGGTTCTTTGTATCAAGCCATCGAACAAGAACACAAAAAAGGGATGGAAATCTATGCAGCCACGCTGCATACAGATTCGATCGCCCTTCAGGATGTACAAAAAGTTGATCATTATGGAATCATCCTGGGGAACGAAGGCCAAGGGATCCATCCGGAAATCACAGCTCTGGCAGACCAATGTGTTGAGATAGAAATGGACAGCTTTGAAAGTCTCAATGTAGCCGCTGCCGCAGCCATTCTTCTATATACGATTAAGCACAAAAAAAGAATCCAATAGGATTCTCTTTTTAATACGGTTCTTTTCTGTCGGTGCGATTCAGCAGATAATCTACACTTGTATGATAAAAATCAGCGAGTTTCACAAGTTGTTCGATCGGAATCGCACGATCATCGTTTTCGTAACGTGAATACGTTCGCTGCGTTACATTTAAAATTTTTGCAATTTCCGCTTGAGTAAGATCATTATCTTCTCTCAAATCTCTTATTCTTTTTAGTTTCATAATTATCATTCCTACTTAGATTATATCTTGCAGAGAATCGTTTTCTTATAAAAAAGTTCAATATGGTCTAAATTTGCATTGGTTTTTATGTGATTCAACCATCCTTACATTTTTATGACATAACACTTGTTATCTTCATTGTATTCTTTTTTGTGTGTTTGTCCAACAGAATAAAAAAGCCGAAGGTTTTCCCTTCAGCTATACAATGTCATGGATATAGATATTATTCACTCGATCCGGTCCGACAGAAACCATGGAGATCCGTACACCCACAAACTCTTCAATAAACTGTAAATACTCTTTACAGGCTTTCGGCAGTTCATCGTACGTCTTTAGCCTGGAAATATCTTCCGTCCATCCGTCAAACTCTTTATATACTGGTTTAGCCAACGCTACCATATTCTGATCACTAGGAATGTAATCCAGAATGGTTCCGTTGATATCATAGCCCACACAGACCTTGATCTTATCTAAGCCTGTCAGAACATCGATCTTGGTAATGACAATATCCGTCAGACCGTTGATCATATTGGCATGTTTAATAACCAGCAGATCCAGCCAGCCGCAACGTCTAGGTCGTCCGGTCGTGGCACCGTATTCAAATCCTTGTTCCCGAATCCAGTCTCCCTGGCTGTCAAGCAGCTCTGTAACAAACGGTCCTTCTCCCACACGGGTTGAATACGCTTTGACGACACCGACAATGGTTTTTAATCGACTTGGCGCAATCCCGGCTCCGACAGTCACACCGGCACTGGTCGGTGAAGAAGAAGTCACATATGGATACGTACCATAATTGATATCCAGCATAGCTGCCTGTGCCCCTTCAAACAATACCGTCTGATCTTCATCCATAGCTTTATTGACGATATGGGTCGTTTCCTGGATCATTGGTACAATTTGTTCATGAATAGCTGCAAACTGATCAACCATTTCATCATAGTCCATCGGTTGGGCTCCATAAACGCCGGTAAACAGTTTATTTTTAAAAGTAAGACATTCTTTTAAACGCTTTTTAAAGTTTTCAAAATCAATAAATTCATGATAACGAATACCGGTTCGTGCATATTTATCTGCATAACAAGGACCAATGCCTCGTTTAGTCGTTCCGATCTTATTGTCCTTGGCTTTTTCTTCCAGTTCATCTTGATAACAATGATATGGCATCAACATTTGTGCCCGATCACTGATGATAATATGCTTGGTCGATAAACCGCCGGCTTGTAACGTTTCCATTTCCTTGAGAAGAACAAATGGATTACAAACCACACCTGGTCCAATCACACACGTAGCATCTTCGTGCAGTACACCACTCGGAAGCAGGTGCAATACATGTTTCTTTCCATCTACGATGACAGTATGACCGGCATTGTCTCCCCCTTGGAAACGGACGATCATATCCGCCTTTTCTGCTAATACATCGACGATTTTTCCTTTACCCTCATCGCCCCATTGGGTTCCCACTACTACTTGGCTAGACATGAGAGACCTCCTTTATATAACCAAGAAAAATTATAAAGCATCTGAAAAGTAAGTCAATAATATTCCTCAAATTTGTCCTATTCTCCGAATCTTTCTATAAACTCGTCTTCGGTAAGGATCGGAATACCCAGCTGCTTGGCTTTTTTATTTTTGGATGAAGTCGACTGCGCATCATTATTGATCAAATAACTGGTTGCTTTGGAAACCGAGCCGGTCACCTTGCCTCCCATGGATTCAATGTACGCTTTCAACTCTTTGCGGTTTTTATAATGATGGACATCTCCGGTAACCACAAAGGTCAATCCTTGGCATTGATGGCCCGCTTCGACTTGTTGTGTTCTTTCAATGGTCACTTCCTTTTTTATTTCCTCCAACATAGAAATATTTTTAGGATCCTTGCACCAACGGACAAAGGCAGCACTTTTCTCCGGTCCGATCCCGTCAATGGTCGCAAAGATATCTTCGGATTCCGCCTGTACAGCCATCGCTACCAATGTTTCAAAATCATAAGCTGTCAAGAGCCGTTTGGCCACATCCTGTCCAACCAGAGGAATTGTCAGGGCAAAGACCACTTTCTGGTCTTTTACTGTTCGTGCTTTAGTGATCGCATTGACAATGTTTTGCGCGGATTTCACCCCAAACCCATCCAGTTCCTTGATTTCATCAAAGTGATCCACCAATCGATAAATATCGGCGAACTCCTTGATCCATCCTTCATTGATAAAACGAGACAGGATCTTTTCCGAGATGCCGTCGATATCCATACCGGCTTTGGATACAAAACGCGCGTATTTTTTCAACTGCTTGGCACTGCAATCCGGATTGGTGCATTTCAATGTCCTGGTTCCCGAGATATCCGAAGCATGGATTTCGGTTGGATGTTTGCATAACGGACAAACGGACGGGATTTCCAGGATCCCTACGGTCTTTTTGACTTTGATGACCTTCGGGATAATTTTATTGGCCTTGATGACAGAAACAACTGTTCCCTTCGATCCGATGCCCAGGCGTTCGCATTCACTGATGTTGCACAAGGAAGCTCTTTTTACCGTGGTTCCTTCCAGTTCCACCGGTTCAAAAACAGCGACCGGTGTAATCGTGGAAGCCGCACAAGACCACTCGATATGGTCTAAGACGGAGTCGGTCGCCTCGTCCTGCCATTTAAACGCATAGCCGGCCCGGGTGGCATGATGTCCGGTCACACTGCCTGTAGAAGCATAAATCGTATCATCGAAGGTAATGACCAACCCATCCACCGGATATGGTTGCACGCCATCTGTTACCTTTTTAGTCCACCGTTCGATCGATGCCCTGCATTCGATCAGATCCGGATGTTCCAGCTGTTCTCTTTCCACCACCGTGAATCCCTGCTGTTCCAAAAACGCCATGCGCTTGCCCCATGACACCATTTCATTATCTCTGTGGACCAGCGTAAAAGGAATCCAGTGTATTTTTCGTTTCTTTAGCTCCTGGACATCCTTCAAAGCCAGAGAACCGGACGCCAGATTTCTCGGATTGGCATAATCCTCACCGGATTCCATCACAAAGGTCTCAAAATCTTCATAGGAAATCACAGCCTCTCCTCGAATGACAAGATGTTCCCGGCATGGAATCTTTTTAGGAATGCCATAGATACCGGTGGACAAATGGGTAATATTGGTTCCCCGGTGACCATCTCCACGGGTTACGACTTTTGTCAATTGCCCATTATCATAGGTCACAACCAATGTCAGTCCATCCAGCTTCCAGCTGATCCAGATCGGTTTTCCATCCGCCCACTTCACTAAATCTTCCGGTAATTTCGTCTTGGCCAGGGACAAGGCCTGGAATTCATGTTCCTCCTTCTGCCCGCGGATATTGTCCGCCGATACCCTGTGGGTCGGACTGCCCTCCAAGACTTCACCGGTTTGCTCTTCCAGTCTTTTTAATTCATCAAATAACGCATCCCACTCATAATCGGTCATTCTTTCGGCCTGGCCATTGTAGTAAGCATCCGAGGCTTCTTTTAACTGATCTATGATCTTCTGCATCAATATCTTCTCGTCCATCATTCCTTCTCCTGTACATAAAAAACTATGTGCTTATTCTATCATATTTTATTTCTTCAATATTCCCAATGATGATGACTTCCCTGCTCATCTTTTTCAATGACCAGCTTGGTGTCAACCTGTGCCTTCAATTCATTCACATGGGAAATGATTCCGATCAATCGGTTCTCATCCGTCAATTCATTTAAGATGGAGACAGCTTCATTGCGTACATCATCGCTTAAAGAGCCGAAGCCTTCATCGATAAACATTGTATCAATTCGTACATTTCCGTTATTCAACTGGATCAGGTCAGCCATTCCCAAAGCCATGGATAAAGCGGCCATAAAGGACTCTCCACCGGATAGGCTCTTGGCATCCCGTTCCTCATTGGTAACCAGGTGGACCACATTCAGATCCAGCCCCACGCTGCCCCTGTTGCCAAGATCTTCAATATCCACACACTTTAAAATAAACTGGTTGTGGGACAGACGGATCAGTCGTTCATTGGCTTTCGCCAACATCTGCTTAAAGTATTTACGCAGAATAAAGGTCTTAAAATCCAGATGCTGGCTCCGTGTTTTGCCACAGATCACTACATAGATATCGCGGATATCTTCGAATGTCTGATGGCAATGCGTATATTGTTCATACAAGGTATGACAACGCGTATATGCATGCCGGTTCACCTGCATCATCCCAACGACTTCATCTCTTTGAATCCTGAGGTTCTGTTTTTGGGTCTGTATTTGATCGATTGCTTCCTTTATGACGGTTGTATCCACTCTTTCTTTGCCTTCAATCAACGCCCGCAACGTATGATACTGTCCTTGTACCAGGTTCTTTCTTTCCTTGTGATCGGCAATTGCCCGGCGAGACTTGCGGATGCTTTCCATATCCAGGATCGCATCCGTAAAATCCTTTTCCGATTGAAATCCCTGCGCATGCAGCTCTTTAATAAACGTTTCGTTCAATACGACTTGTTCGCTTTCCAAAGCTTGAATGTCCGCATCCATCGTTTTTCGGGATGCAACCTGCGCATTGAGATGGTTGTATTCTTCTTCATAAACTTTTTGCGCCGTTAAATAATCGTTTCGGAATTGTTCCCGCTGGCTTTTTAATGTTTCCGTATGTTGTTTCGCCTGGGCCAAGGATCCAAACGGAAGGGTTTCCTTGATCGTCTGTATCTGCGAAAGAAGGGCGGTTCTTCGGTTTTGCAGATCCTGCATATTCTTCCTGTTTTCCTGCAATGTCTCTTCCAGCTGTTCCATCTCTTCCTTTTGACGGTTCAGCTTCTTTTCATTCGCATCCATTGCCTGCTGATCCTTGATGGTCTGTTGTTTGAGATCACCATTCTTCTTTATTTCCTTCTCACAGACTGTTATTTCTTTTTCCGGGTCATACGCACGATATGGATTTCTTTCTATAGCCTGCTGTACAAGATCCATTTCCTGATGCAGCTTGATATAGTCCGTCTTCAGCTGTTCCCATTGCTCCCGGTATGTATCATAGGTCTTCTTTTTCTGATCGAGGACTTCAGCGCTGGTGGCGTGGTTCGGAAGATCCGGTAAGTCCGTTGTCCGATGGATGCTTCCACACACAGGACAAGGCTTTCCTTCTTCCAAGGTACTGCGCACCAGGGCAGCCTGGTCCGACAGAAACAAGGCATAATACGTGTCATATTCTTGGAAAGCTTTTTGCATCTGCCCTTCCTTTTCGTTTCGCTCTGTCTCCGTTTTTTTCAAAAGAGATTTTTTTGTAGCGATGGTTTCCAGGTCTTTCTCCAATTCTTCCAGTTTATCTTTCTTCTCCATGCTCCTTTGGATCAATATGTCAAAGTACTCTGGTTCCTTTTTCCTCTTTAATAATTCCTGCTGACAAGCCTCTATTTCCTGTGCTTCCTGCTTCTGATTCTTTAAAGCTTGTTCATTAGCTTCATGCACAGATTCGGCGGATTTGATTTGTTGATCGATTTTTTCCCTTTGTTCAAGAAGTGCATCCAGCTTTTCATATTGTTCAAATCCAGCTTCCAGTGTGCTGATCTGCCCTGTCAGCTTGTTCCCCTCGGTTTCATAGATCCGCTGGGCATGCTCTTTTTTCTGTTCGGATCCGGCAACCTTTTGTCGGGACTGCTGAATATCTTCATCCAGCTTCGTTCGATCCGTTTTCTTTTTCTCCAGAGCAGATTGCCCATTGATAAAGAGCCGATAGCTCGTTTGCACCACGTTGGCACGCCCGGCTTTCTCCACCTGTTTTTCCAAAGCTGCATAACGGGCATCCGCTTCCAAAATGGATTGAAATTCTTTTTCCTTCTTTTCGGCATTGTCGATATTTTGGTTCAGATCCTGCGCGTTTTTTAACAATGTCGTCTGATCCGTCTCTTTCCGTTCCAGCTCGGATATGGTTTCATCCAACGCTTTTTTCTTCGTTTCGATCTCCTGATTGACCTGAAACAACGTCTCTAACAAGAGATCTTTATCCAACACCCTGAAACCATCCGATAGCTGCGCCCATTGTTCCTTATACACGCTGTCCGATGGAATTTGTACCGTTTGTAAAGAATCCAGGATCTTATTTTTTGTATCTTCCAATACCCCATACGCTTCGTTATATCTGTTCTTGCTTTCCGATTCAATGGCGGTATAGATACTGTTGTCAAAGATCTTCATAAAGATCTCCTGCCGGTCATTGGATTTTGCTTTCAACAGATCGGTGAACTCCCCTTGTGCCAGCATGACAACCTGCTTAAACTGTGCCGGGGACAACTTGATAATATCTATGATCTTACGGTCGATATCCGTTTTCTTGCCATCAAAAGGTTTTCCGTCCGGCATCGTCAGCTCTACCTCTTCCAGGTAGTCCGTCTTGTATTTTGTATAGCTTCCATCTTTATTCCGTTTATACTTTTCCTGCCCTGCTTTTCGTACGATCGTATATACATCGCTGCCATACGAAAAACAATACGTTACTTCTGTACGCATTTCCTTTTTGGCATACTGACTGTGGACCATCTTCTCGGTGCGCATACTTCCACTGGTCTTACCGTATAGCGCATACGTTATCGCATCAAAAATCGTGGTTTTTCCGGCACCCGTTGGTCCCGTGATCAAGAACAAACCATGGTCGACCTTGTCAAATTCAATGCGTTCATCAATATAGGATCCAAAAGCTTTCATATCAATATAGATTGGTCTCATGCTTTGTCTCCTTTCTGTGCCTGATCAATGATATCCATCATCAGTTTTTCCTTCGCTGCATCCAGCTTTTCATCCCGGATCTGCTCATAGAATTCACGGAATGCCTCCAGCGGATCGATTTCTTTGCCATCTTGTTCATATTCCTCCAGATGCAGTTGAGCCTGCATGAAGGGATTTTGTATTTCCACTATATGATTGTAACGTTCACGCAGTCGATCCAGCGGATTAAAGGTGATAGTCTCCTTGAGCACTATATAGACATAGTCATCCGGATTGATTGTGTCAGCCTGGGCCAATACTTCCGGTAACGTTCCCTCCACTTTTCGTATGTTCGGGGTTGAAACCAAAGGAATGAAGTCATAGGATATCTGGCCTTTCTTTCCCAGTTCCACCACCTGGATCCCTTTGACATGATCCACTTCGCTCAATGAGTATTTGATCGGTGTCCCGCTATACCGAATGGATTCTTTTCCGACTTTCTGGGCTCTGTGTATATGCCCCAGGGCCACATAATCAAAACAATCGATGGCGGATATATCGATACAATCCAATCCACCGACAGATAAATAATTCAACTCCGATTCACTGCGCTCCGGCCGCGATTGTCCATGGACGTAAAACTGATGAGAAATCAGTACGTTTCTTTGATGCGTATCGATCGTTTCCCGTGCGATCAGCTTTTCAATGGCATCCTGATAGGATTTCACATCCAGCCATCCACGCACCATGGATGGTCGTGTAAACGGCAAAAAGTAAAAATTTACATCGCCATAGGCATCTGTCAACGTTTCCTTTCGCAGAAACTCGCAGTCACTCTGCGGAGGCAGAGTGGATATATAAATATTGTGCCCTTGAAAGAATGTACTTCCATACTGTAAACGGGAAGCATCGTCGTGATTTCCGGCAATAATATAGACCGGAATCTCCGGATTGGTTTGCGTGAAATCCTTTAAGAATGTATCAAACAAATCGATCGCCTGCGCACTGGGAACACTTTTGTCATACACGTCCCCGGCAATGAGCAAAACATCCGGTTTCTCTTCTTTGGCTTTCTGTATGATCTGGTGAAAAATATCGTTTTGAAGTTCGATCAGATTATATGTTTTTAATTGTTTCCCTATATGTAAATCAGAAATATGAAATAGTTTCATCCGCATTCTCCTCGCATTTCTTATATTATAAATCAAAAAAACCATGAAAGCGCTGATCAATCAACTTTCATGGAATTTGTCTATATTTTAAAATAGTTATAACAGATCTCATTAATATCCCCCATAATCTGTTCGGCTCCACCTAATCCGGTGGTAAAAATACAGATGCAATAAGGGGAAACACCTTCTTCTACAAACCCGCCGGCACACAGATGAATATCATAGCTGCCATACTTTTGAGGCATGCCCACCTGGATTACATAATCCAGATACTGTCCGGGCTGACTGGCTGCCATGTTATCGATCAAGTCTGCGTATTTATCCTTATGTGCATACAGATACTGCAGCACATCCTCCAAATAACCCGGTGTCATGACGTTTTCTTCGGAGAATTCATCATCCATCGATTTATTGGTGTATTTGAGACACAGGTCTTTAAAGGATTCCCAGCCCCCTAACTCTTCATACAGAATATATCCGGCGGAATTGTCGGAATGAACGATCAGTTCATAAAGAAGTTCATCGAGAGGGATCTCGGACCCGACTGGATATTGACTGGAGATAATACCGGAGGATTCATCCCCCATATAGCTTGTATAAGGGATCATCGAATCCAAAGACAGTTCCTTGGAATCGATCTTGTCATAATACAACATAGCCAAAGGCAGTTTATACGTGCTGCCGGCAATAAATTCCAGATCATCCTGCCACGTATACTCTGTCTGTTCCTCAAAGTTATAGACCGCGATTCCTACACGGTCGGTATTGATCTGGTGGGATATCAAGTAATCTTCAATACGTGCTTGTAAGGTCTCGGAAGAATACTTGTTAGTAGTCTGTTGGTCATCAACAACATCTACGGTGACATCGACAAGTGTACTGACATCCTTGGCACTTTGTGATTCATATATGTGTCTGTACAATTCCAAGTCGATCCATAGAACGGAAAAAAGAATACACAGTAATAAAATACTCAGTAAGATCTTTCGAATATTTGTCCTTGTTTCCCGGTATGTCTTGATTCGCTTTACTTTTTTCATAATATGTTTTGTATTATAGCGTAATTTTTATTAAATATCATCATAAATCCGTTAAGAATGGATTAAAATGTAACGAAATAATTATTTTTTTATGAAAAAGTCCAATTCAGTCTATGAATCTGTTATAATCTTAAAGAAAAAAAAGGGAGGAACATCTATGGGTGGTTACTTTGCAGCAGCTTCTAAACGTGATTGTGTCTTCGATTTATTTTTTGGAACCGACTACCATTCCCATCTAGGAACACGAAGAGCCGGTATTGCGGTGTACGGTAATGAAGGATTTAACCGTTCGATCCACAATATTGAAAGTGCTCCATTTCGGACGAAATTTGAAAATGAGATCCATGACATGATGGGCTATCTCGGTATTGGTTGTATCTCAGACTATGACCCACAGCCTTTGATCGTACGTTCGCATCATGGAACCTATGCGATCACAACCGTCGGTCGCATCAACAATACGTACGAACTTACCGAAGAAATTATTCATAACAACAACATGCATTTCCTGGAAATGAGCGGTGGTAAAAACATTAATTCCACCGAGCTGGTCGCCGCTTTGATCAATCAACAAGATAATCTCGTCGAAGGAATCAAGTATGCGCAAAGCCGCATCGATGGTTCCATGTCTATTCTGCTTTTAACCCCAAAAGGAATTTTCTTAGCCCGTGACAAATTGGGCAGAACACCAATCGTAGTTGGTGAAAAACTGGATGGGTATTGCGCTTCTTTTGAATCCTTTGCTTATTTAAATCTCGGTTATCATGACTATAAAGAATTAGGTCCCGGAGAAATCTGTATCATGACACCTAATGGCGTCAAGACATTAGCCAAACCGGGTAAGAAAATGCGCATCTGTACCTTCCTTTGGTGCTACTATGGATATCCTTCAACCAGTTATGAAGGTGTATCGGTAGAAAAAATGCGTTATAACTGCGGCCATTTAATGGCAAAAAGAGATCAGCCGGATCCCAATGAAATTGATATGGTAGCCGGTGTTCCGGATTCCGGAACAGCCCATGCTATCGGCTATGCCAATGAATCCGGTATCCCGTTCTCACGACCGTTTATTAAATATACACCAACCTGGCCACGATCTTTTATGCCAACCTATCAGTCTGCACGGGATCTGATTGCCAAAATGAAGATCATTCCTGTCCATGACCTGATCGACGGACAGAAGATCTTATTGATCGATGATTCCATTGTACGTGGAACACAGCTGCGGGAAACTACGCAGTTCCTGTATCGCAGCGGAGCTAAGGACGTACACGTCCGTGCCGCCTGCCCGCCGATCATGTTCGGTTGTAAGTATATCAACTTCTCCCGCTCTACCAGTGAAATGGAACTGATTGCGCGAAGAGTCATTACGCAGGAGGAAGGACTGGATGTAGAAAGAGATGTTCTCTATGACTACGCCAACCCGGACAGCGACCGCTATCATACGATGATCGAAGGCATCCGCAAGCAGCAAGGATTTTCTTCGCTAGGGTATAATCGCCTGGATGATCTGCTGGACGCTGTCGGGATCGATAAAGAAAATCTCTGTACCTATTGCTGGAACGGAAAAGAATAAAGAAGCTGAAACTCAGCTTCTTTTTTAAGTGTTCACTTGTTCATAGACGTAGGTAGAAAGATGGATAATAAACTCTCTGGCAGCACCCGGATTGGCCGCCTTTTCTGTCATGACACAGAGAATGTATGGTCTGTCAGAAAAGATGATTGCCACATCATTTTCCACATCAGCAAGTTCACCGGTTTTATTTCCTGTTTCAATGCCTTCCGGGATCCCGGCCGGGATCTTATTTTTACGTTCCTGTTTTTTCATCAGATCCAGGATCTCTTCTGAACCCGGCAGCTTCTTGTGGTAAATCATGGAAAGGAAAGTCGTACAATCCTTTACCGATGTATAGTTGTCATCCGCGTCATTGGATTCCATCATCTTTCTTCCTAAATGCGTATCTTCGAATCCATGGTTTTCACAATACAGATTCACACGGGCTTTTCCAGCTTCCGTATCCCCATTTCCTAGCAGATCGATCAGATTATTGCAGGCCGTATTGTCACTGATGGTAATCATCTGTACCAGCATCTGTTGTGTCGGTTCATCGATCGTTTCCATATTTTCATAGATGCAGCCGGCAATATACAGCTTGATCAGGCTAGCCGCCTGCATTTTATGACTATTGATATCAGTCAATGCCTTTTCATCAACTACCTGGATGCCGATAGCAACATTTTCACTATCTTCATAATTATCGATCAGAAAGTCCTCCACATCCTTTTTCAGCTGGAAAGATTCGTCTTTTGTTTCTTTGATTTCCTTCGTTTGTTGTACACTCTCCGTTTTCTTTTCGACCCCTTCGGTTTTCTGTGTACATCCACCCAACAGAAGCCCAAAGCAAAGAAAGTAAGTAAATAATCTTTTCATTTTATTTTGTCAAATAGTTTCCGTTAACATAGCCGTACATGTCAAGGGAAGGCACATACACATACCAGTATTCCGTACCTGTGTCTTTATCAACCAATTCAACGGCCGTTCCGTTGGCAAGTTGAGCAATTTCATTGGAGGTATCATATGCCATCGCATTTCGTAATGCCAGATATCCTGTTTTTACACTGGCATAATACGTCGGATTCGACGTTTGTTTTTTCTGTGGTGCAGTATACAGATAGTTCGCATTGGTATATCCGTACATGCCTAAAGTCGGACTGTATACATACCAGTATTGACCACCGGTTTCCAAAACATATACTTGCTCATTGTTATACATTGCCCCTAATTCGTTGGAGGCATCAAAGGCCATCGCATTGCGAAGTGCCAGATAACCGGAATCCACATATACGTAATACGGTCCATAATAATTTGTCGGTGGCGTACCGGCCCCAAAAATCTTAGAAGGTTGTGCCTTTTGTTTCGGGACTTCTTCCTTCTTTTCCTCTTTTTTTTCTTCAACCGGTTTTTCTTTTGACAAGACTTCCACTTCTACATACCCATATTCATCAGCATCTTTGCTGTAAACATAGTAGTAATCCCCGGCTGGTTTGGCAATAACAGTAACATCTGTCCCTTTATTTAACGTCGCAACCAGATCACTGTCTTCCTCTGAATCATCCAGCATATCCACTTTATCCTTTGAGACATATCGGATAACCGGTTTTGTTACGGCTTTCTTTGAATCCGTCAAATAATGTGCATCTACATATCCTTTGATGTCATGATCCACCGCTTCGATCTCATAATAATCATCATCGTCATCATCAATCACAATAACCTTATCCTTTAAAGCCAGCTTGCCAACTACCTCGCTGTCCTTATCGGCTTTTTCATACACCTTCAATTTCTTTTTACAACCTGTAACATACATCTTTTCTTCTTCAGACGATGATTTCTTCAATTGGACAGCCGCTGTTTTTCCCGGTGTGCTCTGTAAAGCACCACACCCGAATAAACCAAGGGACAAACTACCTACTAGTACCAAACGCATCCATTTTTTCACTTTCATGATCTGACTCTCCTTTCATATATATTGTTATATATAGTATACTCTACAAAAATCTAAAGAATAAATGGTTCCTTTAATTTTTCATACATAATCTTCTATTTTCTTAAATACAGGCTATTTACCTGTCCACCCTGATCTAAACAAAGCTTATACACATATCCATGCTTCTTATGTATTATTTTAAACTCCCATGATTATAATCATCCGTTATCAATAAATAAAACCTATGTATAATGGGGATAACCTATATAACAAGATATTGTTGATGAATTGTAAGGGAAATATATGACAGAAAAGATTACAATCATAAGTGGTTTATTAAGTAGATCATATGTATGAAGAGAAACTGACAGTTGAAAAGCATTATCGGATATGATGGGAAGGAATATAGACTCTAACCATGCGGAATCCTGATCTTTACGAAGACACGATCAATACAGATGGATTGAATCGTGAACTTCCAATTTAGATTAGTAGAAATGTAATAAAAATGTTGGAAAGACTTATAAGGGTGCAAAGAGAAAAGGGTATATTATACGAAAACTTTGTAGAATAAGAAAGCTAGGCCATTGTGGAAAATACATAATCTTCATTCATTATAAAAAAACGTAGTCATAATATGACTACGTTTATGTGAGTTGAAATTCTTTATTTACTTACTTTTTTTCTTCATAAAGAAATTATAGTTCTACAGTATAGCATTCATGATATGTCATGAATTAAACACGGATTATCGAATGTAAATAGGTTTTCATTTTATTCAATTTATAAAAACCTAAATACTATTTGCAACTAAGTAACCCTCTTCGGTCGCATCAAGAATACGTCTAGGTTGCCTTGCATCTCCTATGACTCGGACATCAAAACGTTTAGCTAATTCTTTTTCTAAAGCATTTTCTGATTGATACCCGGCTGCAATAACTACTGTATCACAAGGGATGGTACAATCTTCTAAAACTACCATATCGTCTCTTATCTCTTTTACCACAGCATTGGTAATCACTTTGACATGGTAATCAGATAACTTTGTGAATAAATGACCTACAAAGGTAGCGCCAATTCCCTCAGCAATCGTATCTTTCATTTCGACTAATGTCACATCTAATCCTTTATCAGCTAAATACTTGCACGTTTCTGTTCCGACCAGACATCCACCAATAACCACAGCATTTCCCTGTACCTTTTTTCCTTTCAATACATCTTCTGCATATAAAACTATGCTATTATCAATGCCAGGAATTGGTGGTGTCAGTTGTTGAGAACCTGTCGCTAAAATTACAATATCTCCTTCGACATCATCTGAAGACTTAATTTCTTTTTCTATTATATGAACGTCTGATTTCATTATCTGATTTTGTAAATACTCTTTGAAAATATTAAATGTTTCTTTTTCTGGTGGCGTTGCCACCATTGTCATTTTTCCTCCAAGCCCTTCCTTTGTATACAGATTTACTTTATATCCTCTTTGACTGGCTGTTAATGATGCCTGCATACCTGCAGGTCCTCCGCCAATAACGGCTACTTTTTTATCGCTTGTTTTTGGTTTTAAATATCGCTGTGCCTCTTCCCCTGCTTCAGGATTTACTAAGCAGTGTGCCGGTTTGCCTTCTAATACTCGGTCAATGCACCCTTGATTACAAGCAATGCAATAACGAATACTGTCATAATCCCTTTTTTTCATTTTTTGAATCAGTAGTGGATCAGCAATTAATCCTCGTCCGATTGCAACAATGTCAGCTTTGTCAGAAGAAATCACATCCTCAATTAATTGTGCGTTGTTCAACCGGGCAGCAACGATGATTGGAATACTCAATTCTTTTTTAATTTCCTCAGCATAAGGAATTATGAAGCCCTGTGGAACAAACATCGGTTGAATAGCATATTCGACAGCATCATAACAGCCTGCACTTAGCGAAATCGAAGCTACACCCATAGCCTCAGCCCGCTTACATACTTCTTTGACTTCATCAAAATGCATTCCATCTTCAACATATTCATCTACACTGACACGAATCTGTACTGGTACTGCATCATTTACCTCATCTAATACCGCTTGTAAAACATCCATAGGATAACGTATGCGATTTTCAAAAGAACCGCCATAATTATCCATTCTTTTGTTTGTATGCGTAGACATAAAAGAATGAAGTAAATAACCATGAGCAAAATGAACCTCTATCAAATCATATCCCGCTTCAATTGAAATACGGGCTGCTCTTACAAATTTTTGTTTCACTTCTTCCATTTCTTCTATAGTGATTTCTTTTGGATGGTTTCCAAGCAAACCGCAAGGAATGGCTGATGGAGCCAATGGTGTCAAACCAGTAATTGCCTCACTTGCTTGTCTGCCCGCATGATAGATTTGTGCACCCATCAATGCCCCTTTCGCATGTATGGCATCTACCAGTTTTTTATGTTCGCTTATATGACGATTTTCCCACATAGATAACTGTGTCGGTAAACCTCGTCCTTCTGGTGATACACCAATTGATCCAGGCATAATCATAGAAGCTCCGTTTTCAGCACGCATCGCAAAGAAATGAATAATACGATCGGTTACGTCTCCGGTTCCAAGAGCAGCCATTCCATTTTCCATTGGAGCCATAATAAACCGATTCTTTAAAGTAATATTCCCAATTTGAATGGGAGTGAATAATTTATTCATTTTTCTCCTTTCTGTTCAATGAACACTTCATTCATCAAGATACACTATTCAAAAATACATTTTATAATTCCATGCACTCATCAAATAACACAAACTCGTAATTCATTATTCAATACAATCGTAGAGTTATTTATCTTACTTTGCCAATAAACTAAGCCTTTATAATTCTATATCTCTCAATCTATTTATAATCGTTTTATATGGTTGGTTATGACCAAACAGTGAACTCGTCCCCAATACAAAACCATCAACGCCTATTATGAATAATTCCTCAATTCTATTTAACGTACAATTTCCATCTACAACAATTTTAAAATTATATCGATTACGGTACTGTATTAATCGAATTATTTTATCTGTCATTGTCTCTATAAAGGATTGTCCAGCAAAACCCAAGTGAACAGTCATTACTAAAACATAATCACATAATGGAAGAAATTCATATATCATTTCGATGCTAGTTTCAGGACTAATTGCAATACCGGCTAGTTTCCCTTTACTTTTGATATACTCAAGGGTCTTCATACTATATTTTCCCGATTCCGGATGGATGTATACCAAGTCTGCTCCGGCTTCAATAAACCACTCCACTTTTTCGTTTGGATCAGTAATCATTAAATGTACATCAATTGTCTTGTCGGTTAATTTACGTATTGCCCTTATATCGTTTAACCCCAAAGCAATGTTTGAAACAAAAGAACCATCCATTATGTCATTGTGATAGATATCTATCGACGTTTTATTTAACTCTTGTATTTCTTGGCTCAGTGTTGAGAAATCTAGACACATCGTACTGGGACATAGAATCATTGAATGCCTCGATTTTGTTTCATTCCGTGTCATTATCACCATTTAAATCCTTTTCTATCATTTTTTCATAAACAGTTCCACGACAATGCATAGATGCATCTCTAAAGTATTGTTTTGATTCTTTTAAATTTCCGGCATTTTTATGCTGTAAACCTATCAAATATTCTAGAATACCTTTATTTAAAGTGTTGTTGTCGGTATCGGCATCCTCTTCACCATTATTTGTGTCGTTTTGTTCTAATTTTTGCAATCGTTTTGTTAGTTCATCTATATATTCACTTTTCTTTTCTACTAAAACACCATAAATTATTTCCATCGTATGCGTTGCATTGATACTCTCCGATTCTTCTTGACATATTTTTATCATTTCTTCGCATTTATGATAATTGCCCTGTTCCAAATAGAAGAAAAAGGCCCTCTGTGCCAATTCAGTTTTCACTTGTGAAGGGACTTTCATTTTATAAAAAATGAAATCAAATTGTTCACCTATTGATTGCGGGTTCCCTTGTATAATTATTATATCTAATTTTTTCAATTCACGTTGTATTGCAGGGTAAGTAAACTTACAAATTATTGAGTCTAAAAATGACGTTAATTCTTCATATAGTTTCTTATGTTCTAATCTTCCTATTTTATGATCAACATATAATCGCAGGAGCAAATGAGTTATAATCAATGCACCTGCCACTATGATAAAAAAATTTATACGCATTGAATACATCCTGTTTCTATATTCTTGAATCATAAATGATTCTTATAATATTGACATTTTTTCGATTATTGATTATTTCTGTGTAATAATGTTGAACATCTTTTGTTATTGGATCATCAGAAGATAAATCAGTAATACTACAAAAAGTTTCTATTGGTGGCATTTGTAATATTTCCTCGCCATGTTTTCCTTGTAATTCCATCCAATATACTAATGAAGCTGCGGCCACAAATTCCATGATCCGATAATCCTTATGATGTCCTTTTAAAATCCTCAAGGGCGCCATAATCCGTTCATTTTTCCCTAATTTTCTTCGAACAGCTCTACCATTCTTCACAGTAAAATCTAGGATATCTTTATTTTTCATTTTATCCAATGCTCTTTGTGCAAATGACTCTTGATCCTCTTTTGTGATATGAAAATAATCCTGTAATACAGTATTCAAATCAATCAACAGTCTATCCATTATATCTGAAATCTCTAAATCATTAGCTGCATCCCCAAAAATCTCATACCCCTTCACATATCCGCAATATGAAATAAGACCAGCTAAGCAATTATAGGTAAAAATCTTTCTTTCAAGAAATTTTTCAAAATTGTGAATGGGTACAGCTCCACGGAAATCGAAGGTTGTAATCTCGTCACAATCATATGGAAAGTACCACTCATTCATTGACAGTATATCCAATCGTGTACTTGCCAGCTGAACCGTTGAACAAAAAACGGCTGTCATTGATATTTTATATTTCGCTTGGAAACTCAGATTGGTCAAATGATTCCGCAAGACTTTACCAGGATTGGTTCCATTTTCTGCTGTAAGAAGGGTATATTCTTTTTTGGATGTATCAATTGCGTCTTTTAACTGTTGGGCCACATCCTTTAAATTCTGTTCTCCAACGGATGTAATAATTATATCCGACTCCATTAAAGATTTTTTTGCTTCATTCGAATACGGTAAACAGACTTGGAATCCCGTAATATAAATTGGAGAGCGATCCTTTGAGTAAAAGTGAATACAATAGGCTCCATCTTCTTTCAGAAGAGACACCAGTTCTTTTTTTTTATCAATAAATGTTATTTGGTATTTTTTATCCTCTAAAAAACGTGCAATATAGCCTCTTCCTGTTTGTCCAGCACCAATCACAACTGCTTTTCTCACCATTTGATTTCCTCCTTTAGCCACCCATTTTTTTTCAACTCTTTCGTTGCATTAATAATCATTTTAAACAGTTCTTCATTCGGTTTTAGTTTACAAATATTCTTTAAGACATAACTTATTCCTTTTTCCTTGCGCATTCTTTCTAATTGACAGGCAGACTCATCTTTCGGATTCGAATAAAATAAGGCAGCAGCTGTACATAGTGCAATTGTTTTTGGTTTTACCCCTACAGATAATGCCATTTGTGCTGGACCAATCAATCTGTCATTTGGAGCTAGTTTGCGTAATGGATCTCTTGCAATTCTCGTAACTGGATCCACAATATCCACGTCTGTATATTTAGCTTTTGCTCGCGCAGAAAATTTATATTGATTTTCTGCATCAATACCCATGCCTAAAATCAAAGTCTGATTAATTTCATTATAAATATTATCTAATAGTGGAAAAATGATAGAGTTATTCGCAGCCTCTGCTAAATATGTTTCACCCAATAATGATCCTAAATAAGCAATTGAAGCACAACTTGTGTTGTTTGTATAAAGCTTTTGCGTTAGTAAATCTCCAAAATCTTCTACAAATTCTACATAATCCCACTTTGGGATGGTCCCTTTTAATACCTTTTTGTCCATCGGCAGATACTTGAAATCTTGAATCCAGGTATCCATTTCATAGACTTGCTTTGTTGGGTCTGGTGCCCCTGTGCCTGTACAAAGAATAACTGCTTCGCCGATGCCTGTGTGTTCCAAAAAAGAACTTTTCTCCTCTTCTGTTAATTCATTAATAATTGATTCTCTTAATGCTTTCGCCGGATGTATCCAGTTTTCACATGTTACAATGTTAGTAATATGTACTTTCTTTTCGGCATACATCTTTTTAAAAGCCGCTGCAAGCGTTTTTCCTAAGTCCTCCATATTCTTTCCGCCACATGCAGTAAATAAAAAATCAGACTGGCTCCAACATTCCGCTAGTTTGTTTATATTCTTCATTGAATAAGAAATAATATTATCAACAACAAGATCTTGATCCGAATGACCTAATACATGAATGATGTATTTTGAATTATTATTTAGTTTCGATACAATTTCTTCATTCACATCAAAAAAGATTAAATCAACATGGTTTAATTTCATTATCTGAGTAATAAATCCTCTTCCGATTCTGCCAGACCCTAATATACAAGCTTTCATTTTTCCTCCTAACCAACTTAATTGTTTCTCTATCATAAATGGGATGCAGCACAGTCACCTAGACATGTGCTGCTTATATTGCTTATATATAGTTATAAAAGATGTTCCAATATAATATTTGTTGATCGTTCAATTGTTTTTATTTCAGCTTCTTTGGATCTTGATGCAATATGAGCTGTTAAAATAAAATTATCCATCGATAATAATTCTAAAACCCATTTTTCATCTTTTGGTGGTTCCGTCGTCCAAACATCCGATGCGACGGCAGCGATTTCATTATTTTTTAATGCATTATAAATAGAGAATTCATCAATAATACCGCCCCGAGCTGCATTAACCAAAATCGAATCCTTTTTCATTTTTTTAAACTCTTCTCCAGCAATCATATTTCTCGTTTCTTCTGTTAAAGGAACATGAAGAGTTATTACATCGCAGTCTCTTATTATTTGATTGAAAGATGCATACGTTGTGTTATGTTTTTTCAATTCTTCTTTATCAATTTCGAAAACATCATAACAATATACCTTCATTCCAATGCCATTTGCTATCCGTGCCACATTTTTTCCAACATTGCCAAATCCTACAATTCCAATCTTTTTTCCATAAAGCTCAATTCCGGTCTGTTTTTTCCAATTACCGTTCTTTACATAAATAGCATTAGAAACTATAGATCTTGCGCATGCAAATACTAATCCCATTGTTAATTCAGCAACCGCATTGGAATTTGTGCCCACACAACGGCCAATTTGTATTCCGAGTTCTTTACATGTTTCTTGGTCAATGTTATCAATTCCTATGCCAAACTTTACAATTGATTTTAATTGTTTACACTGTTGTAATAATTCACGATTACAGTCTTCCACGCCTATAATAGCTCCAATAGCCTCTTTTAGTTTTTCCTCAAACACTTTTTTCGGCAACTGCTGTTCAGTATCATTCCAATCCACTTCAAAGCCGGCGTTTTCCAATTCTTTACGGAATGTAATCCCATACTTTGCATAACCCCGTGGTGTAATTAATATTTTGTTATTCATACGTTTTTGCTCGTTTAAATTCATAACACAGCTGCTTCGCATTTGCGGAAATAGTTGCAACATCCCCCTTAGTTAACAGACCTCCTACTCCTAAAACTTCGGCTCCATTCTTTATCCACTCGCGAACATTAGAAACGGTGACACCTCCACTTGCTAAAATAGGAATCTGTGGACAAGGTACTTTGAATACTTTAGCTAAATCAGGACCATAATAATTGGAAATCGGAAAACATTTAATAAAACTAGCTCCTGCTTTCAGTGCATCTATCATCTCCGAATAAGATGTACACCCTGGTCCATAAGGTACCTGATATAGATTTGCAATTCTTTGAACTTCAGTATCGAAATTTGGGGCAACAAAGAATTCAGCTCCATTCATAATTGCCAAACGAGCAGTCGTTGGATCAAGGATTGTTCCTGCGCCAACGCACATTTTATCTCCATATTTATTTTTAATAGCTTGAATCACATCTCCTGCATTTGTATTTGTATAGCTAATTTCCATAACATTTACACCGCCTTCAAAGCACCCTTCAGCTATTTCCAACCCACGTTCAATTGTTTCAACTCGTACAACAGCCATGATTCCTGTCTTTTTCATTTTTATAACGGTCTCTGCACGTCCCACTTTTATCTCCTTTCTATCACATATATTCTTTAAAAAACTTCATTATTCCATCTTCATCATTTGTATAATCCGTCACAATGTTTGCATTCCTTTTTGCAAGATCCGAACCATTTTTCATCACAACAGAGATTCCACAAGCTTTTAACATAGGAATATCATTTGATTGATCTCCAAAAGCCAAGGCATCACAAGAATTTGAATTCATTTTTTTCAGATATTTCAAAATACTGTCCGCCTTGGATACAGATTCATTTAAATATTCAATAATATCGGTTTCCGAATGATATGCTTTCAAATCAGCAAACGCATTTGGATCGATGTCTTTTATAACGGTTGGATCATCAAACTGACACATAACTCGTGCACACGGTTTATATATGATGTCTAAGTATGGATTCCGTATTTCTTTTGCTTCATTCATTCTTCTGATATTTTCTATCCGCTGATTCACCTTCTTCGCATATACAATCCCTTCATTGTGGAAATACACATTTATTTTTTTATTATCCTTATAATGATTTAAAATTGTTCTAATTTGTGATGTAGTTAAATATCCATGTGATTCAATTTTTGAAGAACGCAAATCAACAATATCAGCACCATTGTTTGCGATAACGACATCAAACAAGTTTTCCATCTTATAATTTCGAATGATTGGATTGATTGAGGAAATCGCTCTTCCGGATGCAATACCGAAATGAACTCCTTTTGTTACCTTAATCATCTTTAATATATCTACACACGCATTGGATATTGACTTGTTCGAATCCAGCAATGTTCCATCTAAATCAAAAAAGATGATGCGATATCGATTCATCTTGTTATTAATGAATTTATTTACCTCGTGATGTTTCATAATTCGCATTCATGTAAATAAGATAAAATAATTCGGAATAAGTTCGGTTGACACGCTTTTTCAAACGCTTCTACCCCCTTTTCAAAA
>JAWRHV010000019.1:0-60665 GCA_040266995.1 Erysipelotrichaceae bacterium
TTGGTCATCAGTTCATTAACACTGCTTGAGCCCAATGAGCCCATCATGATCAAAATCGTTTTCTTGTCCGGTTCCAATCCTAAAGATGCAAAGTAATCCGGGTCGAAAACCGATTCCTTTGCGGTAGTAGCCCGGGGATTTCCCAACAGGTGTACTTTCTCCTTTGGAAACACTTCATCGCATTTTTCATAGCAGGTCACGATGGCATCCACTTTGTTCATAACCAGCTGATTGGATTTACCGACAATGGAATTCTGTTCATGGATCACCGTCGGAATCTTTAAAGCGGCCGCTGCCATCATAACCGGTGCGCTGACATACCCGCCGAAACCAATCACGATATCCGGCGCAAAATCACGCAGATATCCCTTGGCAATGCCCCGTGCTTTGACCAGCTGTACAACAGCCCGGCCTTTATTGATGATACTTCCTACCAGACCGGATGTATGCAAAGACCGAAAATCGTAACCGGCTGCCGGTACAACGCTTGCCTCCATACGGTCATCATTTCCTATAAACAATATTTTACATTTCGGATACAGTCGTCGAAAAGAATCCGCCAACGCAAGTGCCGGATAAATATGACCCCCTGTTCCGCCTGTCACAATACATATTCTCATAGTAAAAACCTTATTAAACTATCTCCATTTAGTCTTCTAACATAATCGGTTCATCCGTTGGTTCTAAAACGCCGACCAGAACATAACGCTGATCGCTGTTAAAACCATAGTCCAGATTACAAGTGGATAATGTTACCATTGGCAGACTGGTATCCACGTCATTGGTGTACGTCGCCTGTGCACGCATATTCTCGATGACTTCTTCCGGATAATCCCCAAAATTGGTTGTATAGTATACGGAAGAATCCGTCGTCTTGGAAAAGACAAATACGTGGCAGATATAGTTACCGGACGGTGTCAACAAATAGAAATCCGGATGGGAATCAAAATACGATTCATCCGCAAACTTTTTCAGATCGGTGAACATTCCACCTTCATCGACCGAATGCCCATAAATAATGGAATTATCATCGGTGAAATACGGATCGGCTGCATAATCCAGGAATATAGCACCCCGGATATTATCGGCACGACTGACCGTATGATTCAGATAATACGAGTTATCGGTCGTCTGAACGACCGGAAAAGAAATATCACCACAGTCCGGTACATAGATCCAGCCAATAATGTCCCCGTTTTCCGCACGTAAGGCATCCCAGTCCGGATCCAGTTCTTTATGGTCCTCACTCTTCGATGTTGCCATTTCCGTATATGTGTTATTTTCTTTTTCTACCTGATGTTTTTCGGCATAAATAGTATACAGCTGATAAGCGCTGAATCCAAAGATGCCAATACAAATCAGCAATAGTAATCTGTATAAAAATTTTTTCATAGAATTATTGTACCATATTCTCCTAAAGGATTCTTTATTCTATCCCGCAAAACGCTTTGATTTCGTCAATACGGGCTTCCGTTTCATCATAACCTAACTGGAACCATGGTCGTAATTTGGCCGGATCGGTTGTATAGCGGGTTACGCCAAGATCTTTAGTCGGCCGTAAAACAAGCGCTTTGCCCTCTTGTTTCAGCTCTTCGATGACGGCCCATTGCTCATTATACCGTTCGTGACGTTTTCTGAGATCTTCCACGATCCGGTCATCATGATACATGCGTTTAGCCATCCACAGTTGATAGTTCGGAGCCGGTTTACGCACATAGCCTTCTTCCTTGGTTGACAAGATGATGTGCTTATCATTTCCATGATAGATACTCTGGCAGATGCTGATCATATCGACCAGGCCCGCATCCATCACTTCTCTTCCTAAAAACTGATAGGTTGGGCAAAGGATCAACAATGCACAGCTTGCCCGAACCAATATTTGTTGCTCATCCACATAGGACTGGTCATAGTAACGCACCTCATGGGTTTTCACATCATAAAGACCAATTTCCATTTTTGTGGAACTGTTATGCAGAGCATCCAGATCCAAGGGTGCCTGCGATTCAATAAAATGATAGGTTGCCTCGATCCCAAAAGCACTGCGCTCTTTGATCAAGGGCCGTAATCCGACAACGCCTTTCTGACAAGGCGCATCAATACCGGTCACTTCCATACGATGTGTCTGCCTGGCTACATAAGAAGTTAACAATTCGCTGCCGGCGGATATACCGACGGCATAGGGTGTATAAATCTTATGTTCCAGAAAACACTTCAATGCACCGGCTGAATAGGCGGCTTTGGTTCCTCCGCCTTCAACGACCAATCCTACCTTTTCCATAGTTACTCACCGCAGACGCCTGAATCGATAGCGGCCTTTCCTACCGCTTTTGCCACAACATCCGCCACACCAGCATCCAGTGCTGAAGCAATGATATGTTGTTCATTAAGCTGATCTTCCTTGACCAATGACGCAATCGCCATGACAGCCGCCTGTTTCATCGGCTCGTTGATACAACGGGCTCTGACGTCCATGGCTCCTTTAAAAATACCGGGGAACGCTAAAAGATTGTTGATCTGGTTCGGATGATCGCTGCGGCCGGTGCCGACGATCCGTGCTCCGGCTTCCAAAGCCTGCTCCGGTTCGATTTCCGGAATCGGGTTGGCCATGGCCAGTACGATGGCATCGTCATGCATCGTCTGCACCATTTCTTTTGTCAGAATGTGTCCGACGCTGACGCCGATAAATACATCCGCATCAGCAATGGCTTCTTTTAAGCCTCCTTGAATGTGGTTTGGATTGATGCGTGGCATCAATTGTTTCTGCATGGAGGATAAATGCATCTGTTCATGCAGGATGCCCTTGCTGTTTAACAAGATCACTTGTCCCAATCCCATATCCAGGATCAGCTTGGCAATGGCACAACCGGCGGAACCGGCCCCATTGATCACAATGGTCGGATCGTCCTTTTTCACGATCTTCAGCGCATTGACCAAGGCAGCGCATACGACGATGGCCGTTCCATGCTGATCATCGTGAAATACCGGAATCTGCATGGTTTCTTTTAACCGCGCTTCCACCTCAAAGCAGCGGGGTGCTGCGATATCCTCTAAATTGATACCGCCAAAGCTTGGCTCGAGCGCCTGGACAATTTTTACGATTTCATCGGTGTCCTGCGTATTCAGACACAAAGGAATGGCATTCAATCCGGATAAGGCTTTAAACAATACGCACTTTCCTTCCATGACCGGCATACCGGCCAATCCGCCGATATTTCCCAGACCAAGAACAGCCGACCCATCACTGATGACGGCTACGGTATTGGATCTTCCGGTGTATGTGTAGCTCAATGCGGGATCCTTGGCGATTTCCAAACAAGGGGCCGCAACACCCGGTGTGTACGCTACAGACAAATCGTCTTTTGTTTCAATTTTCATCTTCGGAACTGTTTCCAGTTTTCCGTTCCATTCTTTATGACAACGGATTGCTTCTTTCATATAATCCATATTCTCACCTACTTCAACTTGTTATTTTACAGTATTCCATGAAAAAAAGAAATAGTGGAATCGGATTAAATAGAATATACAAAATATCCCTTTTTATATGTCAAATGCCCATCCATTTTAATATAATAAAGAAAGAAAAGAGGGATCAATATGAAACTGGGAATGGGGTCCTTTGCTTACCGATGGGCCATAGGACGCCCTTATTATCGCCCCGAGGATCCGATGGATGTGCATGCCCTGATCGATCAGTGCGTTCGATTTCAGCTGCATGCCGTACTTTTATGCAACAATGTCGAGCTCCATACAATGAGCGATGCACAGATATTGGGAATCAAAGACCATCTGGACAAAGAGAAAATAGAAGTTGAAATTGGCGCCCGGGGTGCGGAGCAACAGTATTTTAAAAGAATGCTGGATATCTGTCATCTGCTTGGTGCCAAAGTATTACGGGTCGGCTGGGATATAGATCGGACAAAGGATCTTGACAAACAAGTACAAAATGGCATAGAGACGATGAAAAAGCTGATGCGCACCGCCAATCGTTATGGCGTGGAAATCGGCATTGAAAACACCAAAGTCATCACCGTTCAAGAGGTCAAGGCGATCATTGAAGGTGTCAACGACCCGCATTTCGGGGCTGTGATCGATACGTGCAATTCCACCTGCTTCATCACACCGACCGAAGAAGTCGTTTCTATCCTGGCTCCTTATGCCAAACAAGTACACATCAAGGATTATGTCGTCAAGCTGGATCCCTCAGGTGATATCATCTATGGGGTTCCGCTAGGCCAAGGAATGGTCAACTTCAACAAAGTCAAGGAGATCCTGGACGAGGCTGGTTTTACCGGTCATGCCTTCCTGGAACTTTATATCGACCATAAGGAAACACACGAACAAACGATACAATACGAGCAAGACTGTGTAGCGCAAAGCATTGCGTATGCCCGCACCGTTCTTCATCTCCAATAAAAAAGAAGGATCCACGCGATCCTTCTTTGTATTTGTCTTTATTTCACTTCTTCATAACCTTGTGCTTCCAGAGTTTCCAATGTTTTCTCCATGCTCACAAAGTTCGCCTTGCCGTCATTGTCATCCATTGTAAAGCCTTGAATGTCTTTCAAGTCATCCAGACTGGCAACGGTATAGTCTACAGAAATGTTTTCAACCACACGGTCATCCTGGAAATCCAGCTCATATGTAACACCATCAATACCTTCGTATTGTTTTGCATAATCTTCCAACTGTGGTTCGATCAGTTCCTTAGCCTGATCTTTATCTGTTAGACCAAAATCATCGTATTTCATGACATTTTTAGCAGTCTGCTTAACAACTTTATCACCATCACATGTGAACACCAATGTCGATTCAACATTATTGCTCGTCTGTGTAAAAGTTCTTGTCGTTGTTTCCGCTTTTCCACCACAGGCTACCATGGCCAATGCCAGAAATAATCCCGCCAGCAAGCGAATAAATCTTTTCATACGTTCAAACCTCCTATATGATTATCTATAGTATATCATAGGTTGGTTAGAAATCCGTAAATTCTTTATATCCCTGGCTTTTCAACGTTGACAAAGTCTTTTTCATGCTGATGTAAGTAGCGTCCTTGCTGCCTTCAAAATTGAATCCTTCGATATTTTGTACATCTTCCATATCGATTTCATCATAATCCACTTCAATGCTTTCAACAACGCGGTCTTCTTCGTAGGTCAGCGCATAGACAACCCCGTCTACACCATCGTATTGTGCCGCATATTCTTCCATTTGCGGACCAATGACCTCTTCCGCTTCCTGCGCATTGCTGACGCCATCGATATCGTCATACATGATCACGTTTTCCGTTGTCTGCATAGCCACACGGTCTCCATCACAGAAGAACATCAATGTAGAATCGACATGATCTTCATTGCTGGTAAAGATACGTACCGTGTATTCTTTGCCTTTTTCATAGTCTTCGTCCACTAACATCTGATCGGTTTTTTCCATGCTGACATAATCCGCATCGACATTCCCATCGGAATCAAAGCCATCGACTCCCTGCATATCCTTCAGATCGACTTCATCATAATAGACCGCAATGCGCTCCATCATGTAATCATCTTCATAAATCAATTCATACGTAGTTCCGTCGATCGCATCGTACTGTGCCTGCGTACTTTCCAGCTGGCTGCCGATCTGCTCTTTGGCATCCTCCGGTCCGGAAAGATCGAAGTCCTCATAATATAATACATTTTCAGCCGTCTGCATCCATACTTCATCGCCGACATAGATAAAAACCAACGTTGAATACACATTATCTGCTTCTTTGGTATATGAACGCATCTTTACATCATCTTTGGCATAGACTGCCGGGTTGATCATCATGACTGCCATGAACAGGCTGATGATCGTCTTTAAAACTCTTTTCATTTGCACTCCCTATTTACTCTAGTACAAAAGAGAAATCCGAAACCTCTCTGTAGCCGCTGGATTCTAATGTCTCTAATGTCTTTTTCATACTGATATAACTGGCATCCTGTGAACCATTAAAATTAAATCCTTCAATATTCTTTACATCATCCATGTCCACCTGGTTGTAATCGACAGAGATTTCCTCGACTAAACTGTCGTCCTGGTAAACAATGGTATAGTGAACCCCCTTGACACCTTCGTATTGGGCAGCATATTCATCAAAGGTTGGTCCAAATTGATCCTGAGCCTGCTGGGCATCGGATACATTTAAATCGTCATAATACATGGTATTTTCTGCTGTCTGCACGGTAACGCGGTCTCCGTCACAATAGAACGCTAATACGGATTCCACATCTTTTCCATCGTTGATGAAGATCCTTCCGTCATATTCGCCATCCAGCTCATAATCCTCTTTTTCCAAGGATTTACCGGTTTTGGTCATACTGACATAGATCTTCTCTGTCGTATCTTCAAAGCCCTCCACAAGCTCCAGTTTCTTTAGATCTGCCTTTGTATAGTCCACGGAGATATTCTCCACAACACAGTCTGATTCATAGTTCAGATAGTAGTATACACCTTCCTGGGCATTGTATTCATCGATGGTATCTCCCAGCGCTTCCTGCAAAAATTCCTGTGCCTCCTCTTTTGATGCTACATCCAGATCATCATAATAGATGATGTTTTCTGCCATTTGCATCCAGATGGTATCATCGACATACAGAAATGTCAGCGTCGTATACAAGTCATCCTGTTCCCGCTTGTATTGCCGGACCTTCAAACCATTATCCTTGGCCGATACGGTCGGGCTCATCATTGTCAACGTCAACACAAAGCTAAGTAAAACCTGAAAAATTCTTTTCATATTCCCTCCTCTACATGGTCATAATATGTTTTAAGATCTGCACCATTTGTTCCATCTGCTGGACCGACGCAAATTCATAACGCCCATGGTGATGATAGGTACCGGTCCCCAGATTCGGACAAAAACAGCCTTTGGCACTGAGCATCGCTCCGTCGGTTCCTCCGCGTACCGGAATGGAAACCGGTTGGCATCCAACAGCGCGGATGGCCTCCCTGGCTCTTTCGATCGTGGCTTGATTCCCTTCTAAAAACTGATCCATATTATAATACTGATCCTGTATTTGGAGGGAAACGGTATTTCGATAGATCGGATCCATCTGTCCGATAATATCCGACAATACCTGTTTTCGTTTTTCAAAACGATCCATGCTATGGTCACGAATCAAATATACCAATGTAGCCTATTCAACAGACCCTTTCATTTCTACCAGATGATAGAACCCTTGCCGTCCTTCGGTATTATACGGTGTTTCCTTCGGCACTCTTTTGGCATAGTCCATCGCCGCTAAAGACGCATTGATCAACTTTCCTTTCCCTTCACCCGGATGGATACTGGTTCCTTTACAGCGGATGACAGCTTTGGCAGCGTTGAAATTTTCATATTCCACATTATCGATCCGGCTTCCGTCTACTGTATATGCATGATCCACCTGAAACCGATCCATCTCAAAATGATCTGTGCCCCGGCCGATTTCTTCATCTACAGTAAAGACCGCGACGACCTTTCCATGAGGACGTCCTTCACGGATCACCTCCTGCACTGCCTGAAGAATAATCGCAATCCCTGCCTTATCGTCACCGCCTAATAACGTTTGACCGTCTGTGACGATCAAATCGTGCCCGATGACGGTTTTCAGGACCGGAAAATCTTCCGGTGCCATTTTGTACTGATCATTTAAATGGATCGTTCGGCCATCATATGCCTTGATCTGACGGGGCCGGACATTGGCGCCGGTCAGTTCCGTGGCGGTATCCATATGCGCGCAGAACCCGACGGAAGGTCGGTCATTTTGCCCATCCAGCGTCGCATAGACTAGCCCGCTTCGGGATACATATACCTCATCAAAACCGATTTCGATACACATCTTCTCCAATACCTTTGCCAGATCCTTCTGTTTCATGGTACTCGGTATCGTCTGTGAGCTTTCATCGGACTGTGTATCGATGGAAACAAAATGGAGCAGTTTTTGTACAACGCTCATCAGGATAATGCCTGTGCCAGTCCCGGAACGATCTGTTTCTTTCTGGATACGAACTGGTTCTTTTCAAAGTTTTCAACCGCTTTATCTACATCCTTGGCAAGTTTACCAACGTACAGGAACTTAGAGCCGTTGCCTTCGATATTGGTAAACGCAATGACCATCAGATCGTAATTATATTTCTTGTTTTCTTGTTTCATGAATTCAAGGAAATCGTCTTTGATCTCATCTACATCCTTCAGATTGAAGGTAAACACTTGTGATACATTGATACGATTGCCGTTGAGAGCATATTCTTTTGTGTCATTATACAATAAGCTCTTAAAGTCTTTTCCCTTGATGGTCGCCGTGTTTTCAAAGAGCTCTGTTGCCATCGCCTGCAGATCCAGTCCGTATTCTTTTTCCAGACGATCCCGCATATCCAGATCGATCTGGGTACACGTCGGCGAATGGAAATTCATCGTATCGCTGATTACGCCATAAGCGACCAGCTGTGCCACTTCATCCGACATGCGCAGCCCTCGTTCCCGATACATCATTTCCACGATCGTACACGTACTTCCTACGATCATATTTCTGAACATGATCGGATTGCTGGTTTCGATATCACCAATGCGGTGGTGGTCGACGATTTCAACAACCTCGCCCTCTTCGATATCGTCGATGGTCTGCTTCTTCTCGTTGTGATCCACCAGGATAAAACGTTTCTTTTCGGATTTCAATAAATTATATCGCGCAACCGAACCCACTAAACGTCCGGAGGATAAAACAGGATAACTGGAGTGCCGTGTTTTTAACATTTCTTTTTCCACGTCTTCCACATACTCCGTGCTGTTGAAATAGACAGCCTGGTCTTTCGGCGTCATGATCAGTTCAACCGGAATGGCACGGTAGATCATCTGAATGATCTTCATCGTATTGTATGGTGTACGGATCATCGTTACACCCATTTGTTTGGCCATCTGGATAATATAGTCGCTTGGTGTATAGTTTTCGGCAATGACGATGACCGAACAGCCACGGCCCATACTTTTGATCATTTCGTCTTCATGATCACGAAGAACCATGATTACACCTTCCAGATCCCTTTCCATCGCTTTTTTATCAAAGATACGAACATAGCCGCTTCTTGGCAATGTTCCCTTATGGATAAATTCACCATGCACAACATCCATTAAGTTGTCCACTGGTGTTTCCTTCAATAGATCTTTGGTAATGTTCAGATCCTGCATCTGAACCCTGGAGATTTCTCCAATCGTCACTACACCGATGTAGTTTCCCAGATCATCGACTACATAAAGCGTCTTCACATGATGATCCACACAAAACTCCCATGCGACACGGATCGTTTCCTGATGATAGACGACAATGGCCGGGTCAATATCGATCTCGGATAACGTACATTTCGCACTGGAAAGATATACTGGTGGTTCCACACCCACCTTGTTCAGGATGAATGATGTTTCCGGATTCACCTTTCCAATTCGTCCGGCTACGACATCCTGACCCAGTCTTTGTTTCAGGGCAGCCAACGATAAGGCTGAGCAGATTGCATCTGTGTCCGGATGTTTGTGTCCAACCACGTATATAGGTAAACTCATTTTTATACCCCTTTCATACTTGTATTCATTAAAAATATTATAGCAAAAAATACCAGGCTTTTCTCCATATAGTTCTTAAATTTCTATAACTTTTTTATTAAAAAAGAGAAGGTCTGCCATCCTTGGAAAAGCCGTGATCGACAGGCTTCTTCTCTATTCGATGTATATAAAAACTCCCTTCATGATTTGCAGTGTTTCTTATGCACTGTTTTTCACAAAGGGAGCAAATTGAATCAATTTCTTACTGAATGGAATCTTTTAAAGCTTTGCTGGCTTTAAACTTAACGCTCTTGCTGGCCGCAATTTCGATCTTTTCTTTTGTCTGCGGGTTGATTCCTGTACGAGCGGCTCTTTCCGCGATAGAGAATTTACCGAAGCCATAGATATCTACGGTTCCACTGTCTTTTAATGCTTCAGCTACTGTATCAAATACAAACTGTACATAAGCCGTTGCTTCTTTTCCTGTTAAGCCATATTCTTCGGCTAATTTTGTTGATAATTCTTTTTTATTTAAAATCATTCTGTTTTCCTCCTATTAGCATGAATGATTGTAACACTGTCGATTGGAAAAATAAAGAATTAAGCGTACTTTTTCATAAATAATCGAACTCTTTCCATCGGCAGTCCGATCACATTTGTCAATGACCCATCGATCCACTCGACAAAATCACACTCCTGGATCCCATAAGCACCGGCTTTGTCCATACATCTTCCACTGTTGACATATTGTTTTATTTCAAACGAACTCAATGTACGAAAGTGCACTTCCGTTGTATCTACAAATGTATGCACCCTCTGCCCGTTCATAAAACATACCCCTGTTTTGACTTCGTGAGATGTGCCGGATAGCGCCTGAAGAAAGCTGTAAGCCTGTTTGGCATCCTTTGGCTTACCCAGCCTTTGCCCATTGAAAAGAACGATGGTATCAGCGGCCAGGGTCACATATTCCGGATAGAGATCCGCAACATCCTTAGCCTTCTGATAGGCTACTTTTTTTAGAGCTTCATCAATGGAAACCGAAGAATCAAAGATTTCCCGGCTCTTGCTGGGATGAATGATACACTCAATGCCCTCTTCTTCCAACAGTTGTTTTCTTCTTGGCGACTGGGATGCTAAGACGATCTTCATAACAGAGCTTTCCTCCTTTTTAAAGTGAATAAGGCCAATATGTTCGCCGTGCCCAGAACAGCTGTCAAAGTAACGACGATCCGAATGACAAGGGCTTCAAAGACTTGCTCGGGCAGCATGTCGATCATAAAATCCACGCCCGGTCGCAACAGCCAGTAATCGTTATCAAAGAACAACAGATGGAACCGGGTCCAGAAATCCGTAAAGTCCGTTGCGATCCAGATACCGATCCATGTGATAAAAAACAGAAAACAGATGCCGGCCGCTATGATACCTCTGGCTACATAGACTTGACCATCCGTCTGCCGAAACAGATAAATACCCAGACCGACCGTCAGCACAATGCTGCCGATCCAGACTTTCATGGCATTTTGATACAGGGCTTTGACATCCACCATGTGAATGGTCTCCCTTTGATCAAACGCTTCTCTTTCGGTTCCATCCTGGGTGATTTTTACATGAATGTCATCTCTGTTATCGTGAAGATAATCCATCAGAACGGTAATACAGTGTTCCAGATCCCCGGATTCTACACGCAAGGAGGCAGCCAGATCCATCTGCTGGTATTTTTGAATATAAAAATGTTCATTCAGCGCCCATAGCCGTACAGAACCCAGCAGACACATCACAGTAAAGGCGAGGCCGAACACAAACGACAATTTTGTTTTCATTATTCGATTGCCACCAGATTCACTTTATCTATGACGGTCATAGCGTTTAACTGGGACAAAAAAGCCTCAATACTTTGTTCCATATCCGTGATGTCTAATGTCAAAGACAAGGTATGCACACCGTTGATCGGTATGGTTTGATTGATCGCAAGAATATTTCCCTGGTTTTCTGCCACCACATTTAACAGCTGCACCAACGATCCCTTCTCACTGCTGATGATCATGGTAATGATGGCCTTACGACGTGATTGTTCCTGGTCAAAGGCAAAGACCGTATCCTTGTATTTATAATAGGTACCACGGGATACACCTACTCTTTTGACCGCTTCACTGATTCGTTTTACTTTCCCGGACTGCAGTAAAGATCTTGCTTCGATGACCTTTTCCAGTACATCCGGCAATATGTCTGAAGAGACCACAAAAAATTTACTCATATTTCGCATAGGCTCCTTTCCGGGCAATTCGCATGCTTCGACACGAAACATGCAGTTCCTTTTCTATATATTCTTTCAATGGTTCCAGCTTCTTTTGTTCCATGCTCATAAAGACCATGGCACTGCCGCTGCCGGAAATCCAATGGGCAATCTGGTTTTCTAGACAGAATGGATGAACCTTGTCATATTCCGGTAAAAGCTTTCGCCGGTACGGTTCATGTAAATAATCCTGACAGGAAGCAACCAACACTTTTTCGTTGCCGACCTGTAAAGCCTGTACGAATCCCAGGGCATGCGCCACTTGTTTGACCGCATGGCCATGAGGAAGGCTTTTCGGCAGCACCTTTCGGGCTTGTTTGGTTGGAATCTCGTAATCCGGGATCATGGCCAGTATATACCAGTCAGCACAAGGAATCACCATGGCATTGGTTTGTTCGTCCTCGATAAAAGCCGTCAATGCCTGACCGAAAATAGCCGGTCCCACATTATCCGGATGCCCTTCGATCCCGGTGGCGATCTCCAGCATTTCAATCCGGTTCAAACCGGCATGGAACCAGGCATCACAGCCAACGATACCGGCAACAATGCACATGGCACTCGATCCGAATCCCCGGGAATTCGGTATATCTGTTTGTATATCCAGATGAAATACCGGTTTCTCTTTTTGTAAATAGTCGCATGTCGTATAGAAAGCACGAAGCACCAGATTATCTTCTGTCTGAAAACGAGGATCACATCCCGTAATCTGAAGCTGGGCACTTTGTTCAAAGGTAAAAGCAGACCACCAGTCCAATGCCATACCTAAACAATCATAACCAATGCACAGATTGGCTGTCGTGGCAGGTACTTTAACCTTAATCATGGAACCATTTCCTTATATAATCAGCTACATTCTCTTTCATGTCTTCGATGGCGATGACATCCTCATGCAATACAGGCAGACTTTCCAGTTCCGCCAGCCCGGACGGCATCGGATCCTGGTTGATACCAGCCAGTTTCTTCATCGCTTCAAATTCATCGTCACACGCTACCCCCACCGATGATAATACATCCCGGCTGAACTTATATGGAGAGGCCGTTGCCAGAGTGACCATAGGACGCTCACCAGCCTGCTTACCGATTTCATAGCCAATGGCTGAATGTGGATCTAACACTATGCCGGTTTGCTCATACGTCTTTCCGATCACCTCTTTGGTTTGCGCATCGTCCACATAGCCGCACGCAAACAAGGACTGGATGGTCTTTAACACATCGTCGGACACTTCATAACGACCGGTCGTCTGCAGATCCTGCATACATTTGGAAACAAATGCTGTGTCACAGCCCGAAGCATAATACAGTAACCGCTCCAGGTTTGAGGAAATCAGAATATCCATGCTTGGAGAAATCGTCTGGATAAAATCACGGTTCTTATCATAAACACCGGTCGTAAGGAAATCCGTCAGGATATGGTTGGCGTTGCTGGCAACATAGAATTTTTCTACCGGCAGACCCATTAAATAGCCGTAATAGCCAGCCAGTACATCACCGAAGTTTCCGGTCGGCACACTGAAGCTGATTTTATCTCCGATCGAAATAACATCTTGATTGACCAGCTGCTTATAGCTTTCAAAGTAATAGACGATCTGCGGAACCAGTCTTCCTATGTTGATACTGTTGGCACTGGACAGCAATACTTTATGATCCGCGGCAATCTGGCGAAGCGATTCATCCAGGAACAGCCGTTTCACCTGTGATTGGGCATCGTCAAAGTTTCCCTTCACACCGAATACCTTGACATTGTTTCCACGCTGCGTTGCCATCTGGCGATATTGTGTCTGCGAAACCTTTCCATCCGGATAAAAGACGATGATGCCTGTATCATCGACGTCCTGGAAGCCGGACAGAGCCGCTTTCCCGGTATCCCCGCTGGTCGCTGTCAAGATCAATGCTTTCTGATGATACTGCTTCAAAGCTGTAGACATCAGCCATGGCAGTAAAGTCAGCGCCACATCCTTAAAAGCGCTGGTCGGTCCATGGAACAATTCCAGCACATAGACATCATCCACTTTTCGTAACGGGGTTACATCCGGACTGGCAAAGGAATGACCATAGGCATTCCGGACACAGGTCTTCAGTTCCTCTTCTGTATAATCGGGCAGCAGATGACGCAAAATATAGACCGCATTTTCTTGATAGCTTTGTTTACAGATGACCGAAAGGTCCAATGAAACATCGGCTAAACCCGGCCATACATACAATCCGCCGTCCGGAGAAATGCCTTCAATAATTGCTTGTTTTCCACTGATTTTACGTGCATGATCACGTGTTGATTCATATATTTCGTGCATGTCAGATCCTCCTTGAAAATCTATATATCTCATGATACAATGTTCACGCTTTAAACACAAGTGTTTTCATTTTGTACATATCTTTGTACATTTCATTTGTAATTAAAGTTTGACTAGTATTTCATAAATAAAGTCGCTATAATAATGACTATTAAAAAAATGGAGAAGGATTATGTTGAAAATCACCAAATTCGGTGGCAGCAGTGTTGCCAATGCCGAACAGTTTAAAAAAGTTAAATCAATTGTGGAGGCAGACAAGTCGCGTCAGTATGTCGTCGTCAGTGCACCCGGCAAACGAAAGTCCAGCGACAACAAGATCACCGATCTTTTGTTTCTGCTCGATGCCCATCGGCAATACCATGTCGATGCCTCCAATGTCACAAAGCTGATTCGTTCCCGTTTTCTAGGGATCAAACAGGAATTGGGACTGAAACAACCGATTGAAAAAGAATTAGATGATTTTTTTGCCAATATTAATAAGATGACACAGGCTGAGATCGTTTCCCGCGGTGAATACTTCTGCGCCAAGCTGATGGCTGAATACCTCGGTTATGCCTTTGTGGATGCCAAAGATGTGATTCGCTTCCGTCTGGATAAATCCATTGACTGGGATGCTACCATGGCTAAGATCCATGCCAAGTGTCAGCAATATGAACGCTTTGTCTTCCCTGGTTTCTACGGAAGCAGTTCTAACGGCAGTATTATGATCATGCCTCGTGGCGGTGGAGACATCACAGGTGCCATTCTGGCTCGCTGTATGCATGCCGACATCTATGAAAACTGGACCGATGTATCCGGCTTTCTGATGGCAGATCCACGGATCGTAAAGAATCCAAAGGAAATCGAACGCATCACCTATTCCGAGCTGCGTGAATTATCTTACATGGGAGCCAGTGTTCTGCATGAGGAAGCCATCTTCCCGGCCAAGGAAGCCAACATTCCGATCCATATCCTGAACACAAATCGTCCACAGGACAAAGGAACGATCATTCAGGAGGATATGCAGTATAAATCCCCGTATCCGATTACCGGTATCGCCGGCAAGACCGGATTTACCAGTATCTATATTTATAAAAAACATATGTCCAGTGAAATCGGCTATATCCGAAAAGTGTTATCCGTACTGGAGGAATACAACGTCAGCGTCGAACATATTCCAAGCAGTATTGACTCCTTCAGTGTGGTAGTAGCCGACAGCGATATCGAAGACACTTTGTACGAGATGGTAGCGGAAATCAAAAAACGCGTAAAACCGGACCGCGTCAAAGTAACCCAGGATCTGGCCTTGATCTCCACTGTCGGACGAAACATGTCCAGCCGACCGGGAATCAGCGGACAGCTGTTTGGTGCCTTAGGCCAAAACAAGATCAACATTGTCATGATTGCCCAGGGCAGTGATGAAATGAATATTACCGTCGGTGTCAGATCCGAAGATTTTAAAAAGACCATTCGTGTGATATATAACACATTTGTAGGAAAGGAAGAATAAAACTATGAAAATCGCAATTGTAGGTGCTACGGGTGCTGTTGGTCAGCAAATGCTGAAATGTCTGGAAGAAAGAAATGTTCCGGGCGATATCAAGCTGCTGGCATCGGCCCGTTCCAAAGGAAAAGTATTCCCTTATAAAGGACAAGATTTAGTTGTAGAAGAATTATGTGAAGACAGCTTTAAAGATGTCGATTATGCTTTAGGTGCCACAGAAAACGATATCACGCAGATGTGGATGCCTTGGGCACAGAAAGAAAATGTTGTCGTTGTTGACAATTCCAGCGCCTATCGCCTGGACAAAGATGTACCGTTGGTCATTCCGGAAATCAATCCGGAGGATATCTTTACCCATCACGGTATTATCGCCAATCCAAACTGTGCAACGATCATTGCCTTAATGGCATTGAATGCGCTGCATAAAGAATATCACGTAAAGAAGATCATCTGCTCTACTTACCAGGCTGTATCCGGTGCCGGTGTGAAAGGAATTGCCGATCTGGATAACCAGACTAAGGATCCAAGCAGCAAACCAACGGCCTTCCCTTATCAGATTGCCTATAATCTGATCCCGCAGATTGGCGGCTTTGATGATCTGGGCATTTCCAAAGAAGAATGGAAGATGCAGAACGAAGGACGCAAGATCTGGCATCATGACAATCTGCTTGTCAGCTGTACTTGTGTACGTGTTCCTATTTATCGTTCCCATTCCGAATCCATTCTGATCGAATGTGAGAAAGAAGTCGATGTGGCACAGGCGCGGGCATTGATTGAAAAAGCCGAAGGATGCGTATTAAAGGATGATCCGAAAAATGCAGTCTATCCGATGCCTTTGGATACGACGGATCAGGATCTTGTGTTTGTCGGACGTATTCGTAAGGATATCTCCGATCCAAGCGGACACAGCTTATCTTTATTCTGCTGTGGAGACCAGATTCGCAAAGGGGCTGCCACTAACGCTGTACAAATCTTACAAAAACTGCTGGAAGCATAAGCTTCCAGTTTTTTTTATTATGCGCTTTCTATTCATCGCAGCCAACCACTCCTCTTATATAAAAAAATCTTCAGTTTCCTGAAGATTATTTCTTAATGGATTTATATAAATTATACATTCGTGGATTGATCGGTAATACAAATTCTCCGACCAGCTCTTCTACGACCCCATTGAATCCACGCTTGAAATCATACACTCCATAGTCAACGGCTTCCTTATCAAAGTTACCGCTGATTCCATAAAAGTTATATTTTGGAATATGGTGTTCTAACCCATAACGGATCATATACCATTGCAGCGCATACGGTGCATTGTATTTACGGAACGTATCATCCGTCGCACTGTACAGATAGGTGATCTCGTTGTCATTGATCACAAAATAGGTACTGGCCATATAGATAACAGATCCATATTTTTCTTCCAGTTCATCGGCTTCCTTTTGTTTCTTTTCATTCAGCTGGTAAGCCTCCATCAATACCTTTTTCTTTTTAAGGAACTTCTTGCTGTTGGCTACCTCTTCGAGCTTCTTCTCAACTTCCGCCATTTCTTTATCCAGCTGTTCTTTTTCCAACTGGTTCTTTTGACGGAAATCATGGACATCCAGATAAGCGACCAGAAGTTTTCCCATATCTCCGTAGATTTCCATCTGCGAGCGATAGAATTCATGTTCTCTTTCCGCAAAACCACGTCGCTTGGCCGTTTCATCCATCATACGATAGAAGATGTCCATCTCATCCAGAGACATTTCCCGGACTTCAATGCCCTGCTTCAATGTCTTATTAATGGACCACCGCGTCTGCTGATGACATTGCTTCAATATCGTCTTTTCATCTTTTCCATCCAGATACAAAGAGAACATCCAGCGGACCTGGCTGACATCGTTATAGCCGATGGTAAAGCCCTGGTGTTCAAAACCGGCCTGGATCATATGATCCACGACATAGGAATGATCGAAGCCCCCTTCGACAAGATTACCGTCAATATCTCTTTCCTTATACATCACATTCGGATCACATACAAGATACAAGCCCTTTTGTTTCTTACAGTGCTTCTTCAAGTTCTCCGCAAAAAAATCCAGAACCTGCTGGTCTTCGTAATCCATCAAAAAACCTCTCTGGGCATAGAAATATCGATAGATCTTCATAACCGGGATCGAAGTCAGCGGTGTAGCACAAACAAGCTGTCCGTCTTTTTTTACACCGACATATTCCACAGCCCACCCGTTATGAAGCTTGACCTCCATCGCTTTGACTGTATTCATAAAGTTACGATACGGGTGCACCTTTTGAAATGCATCGTATTCCTGCTGGCTCAATTGACAAAATTCCAACATAACTTCCTCCTGACATTTATTCATACTTTGTTATTATATCCAATTGATGGACGAATGCCAACAAGAATTATGCTTACATAGATGGATTATTGCGAATATGAATGAAACAAAGAAGCTTTTGCGAACACGTGACATCGTGTACCTGGGTATCCTCATGGTTCCATCCTCCATGGACCGCCATATGATCCCCAATGTAGACAGCAACATGTCCATCGTAAATAATGAGATCGCCTGGAACCGGTGTATCCGTCTTCTCACCCAGCTGCATATAATCCTGCGGTGCTCCATGAAAATCAATGCCCACAGCTTTCAAACTGTTGGTTACCAGCATCGTACAGTCCTGCTTAATGCCCAGTTGTTCCAGCGCAGCCAACGCAATCTGGTTATAGAAATCATCCGCTTCCACATAGACGGTCAGCTCTGTCTGCACTTTTTGACCATCTTCGCTGCTTGCCTGCACCACGATGGAATAGATGCCCGGCTGCTGGTCCACCTGCCCTTTACAAACGATCTTTGCGTGCGGATCGTTTACACTCACATATTGTGTCCAGTCCGGCTTTTGTCCTACGGTAATATGGATCACATCCTGCTTGGCATAGATTGAAAGCAGCTTCTTCTTTACATCTACAAGGATATGATCTTCCAGGACAATATCCTTTTCCTTTTTGTCAAAGCGCTGAATGGTCAGTTCCTGCATCCCAAGCTGATGGATCTTTAATCCCTTTACCCGATACACATACCCTTTCGATTCATATATCATGATCCCCTTTTTGGTACAACGATACGAAATAGTTCCTTTGGTATCTTCATATATATCTTCAAATACCGGGATCATCCCTTCCTGTTTGGATCGTTCCAGAAGATAATCGACAGGTTGTTTTGCCTGGATAACGGTCATCCTGCCAGCCAAAACGAGGATGCACAGTATCCATACTAAAAACTTTCTTTTCATCCTTCCTCCTTGGTGTCTGCCTTATTAGCTTAAACGCCAAAGAAGAGTGAGCACCAAAAAAAGAGGCAGTGCCTCTTTATTCCTGATCCTTTATCTCCACACTTTGTGCATTCATCTCATCCGGCGGTCCATAGAGAGCGACCGGCTGGTTCTGACAAGCCGTAAATGTGACCGCTGCAGCGGCCGCTAACGCTGTAAAGGTGATGATCTTCTCTGTTTTTTTCATAGATTCTCCTAAGGTTTGATGTAGACAATGGAAGTATCCCGCACGGCTATTACCATCCTTGAAATGGCTGTATATGCCAGACCGATGGTATAGACGATCGAAAGGATCTTTCCGGAATGAAAAAATAACACGCAAAGGATGGTGATCCATATTTTGAAGGCCCCGGTAAACATCTGATACTTCCAGTGCTTGGATCCGGATTGGATCACTTCCCGCACCCGCAGCAGATCGATCAATCCATTGGCCAGCATTCCCGCCAAAAGATACAACATCACATATTCTTTTGGCAGACTATCTAAATTTAACGCAAACAAGGCGGCATCCAAAAACAAGATCCCCTTATATAATACCACGACTCCTCCAACTGTATACCGGGCCATCGTGAAATAATAAAACAGATCCTGCATCCCGCGTATCATCATGGAGGATACCATCAGCAGCAGGATAAGCCCATACCCGATTTCCGGGAATGCATCGATGATGACACATACCCCCAGTAACAAAAGACCGGAAATAAAATATATACAACGTTTGACTCGTGTCATACTTCGCGACTCTCCTTTGCTTTGACCAGACGTTTGAACTCCTTCATTCCTTTAAAGCCCACCTCTTCATAATCGATAGAGATCCCGGCCAGAAGATTACCGGATTCAAAGATCTTTCTGGTCACCATGCTCTTTTGTTCCATGGCCGCTAAAAAGAAACGACCAAGGACAGTTTTATATCTCGCCGGAGCTTCCATATATTCTTGTGCATACCGGTTAATATCAAAATCATCGATCAAACAGCCGCTTAATCTTTGTCCCAGCGCTTTCCAGTCTTCACATGCATGAAGCTGCCGTTTTTTCAGGATCGCAAAGATTTCTTCTTTGTAGGGTTCCACAGCCTGGTAATCATACGTATCCACTTCAAAAGTCAGATGTTCATCCCTTAATGTCTTCAAGGCATACACCATCTGACAGAAGGCGTGATAATAATCATCGGGATTGTCTTTGATGATTTCTTTATAATTGCCCCAGGCAGGAAGGAATTTATAACGCATAAAGCTGTAATCCGGTAAATGACCGGCCCGACCATGCCCTAGGTTCATCATGGAATTCTCGTTGTTCTGATAGAGACTGGCCAAAAAATGATTCGTTTCCACATCGTCTTCCGTCCTAGGATTATGACTGAACTGGATCGGTCGTTCCTGCTCTTTTCCCTCTGTGTTTGTCAGTTCGACAAAATGCGTCGCATTATTGATCACAAAGCTTGGGGTACCGGCAAAATATCGATGTGCCCATGTATCGGCAAGCACATGCATAGCCAGGCCACATGCTTCCAATCCACGGTTTTTTGCCAGTTGAACCGTATCGGCCACCAGTTTTCCGTTCGGATTGCAGATCATCCGGTACTTTTGCATATAGCGATGACCGCGCTTAGGAAGCTGCGCATACAGATCAAAAGGAAGAAAATGAAAACTGGCCCAGATTCGGGTAATATCCTGCAGACCCGTTACATCCGTACGGGCATCGGCCATCTCCATGCTCAGCTGTGTCGTTGCCGCCATGGATGGTCCTTTTACAGATTTTATAAAGGTGCGGGAACAACAGTCCACAAACTGTGCGGCATAGGCAATGCTCTGGCTTTCCTGATGAGAGTATCCCGCCAAAAAGGCAGCGCAATACGTCCCATAGTAATGAAAATCCATCTGCATTCTTTACACCTCCTCTTTTTCCTTCAACAGTTTTCTCAAGCTCCAGGAGGAGTATACTATCACAACCATACAAATGTTGCAAGTGACATCCAGAAATATGGTAATACAATCATTCAAGGTTCGATCCAGATAAACCATATACCCGTTCATCACCGCTATCACAAGAAGATAGAGAAACGTGATGATCACATAGATTCTTCTTTTTTTTCGGCCACGCCCCTCCTGTATGGCAGAGATCCCGATATATAAACGGAATAACATCGCAATACCAAACAGGAAAAAGAAAACAATACCAAAGATGATATACATAACCTCGATGGGTAACCCTTGTACACTTTCGACTAAGTCATAAGAGCTTTCGTTCAAAAAAAGAATCATACAAGCTTTGACGATTCCCCATACACCAAACAATATGGTCGCTGCCCCACTATAGATTAAATTGTGTTGATATTGGCGTATCTTTGCGTCCATTGTGAATCCTCCGCTGGCTCTAGTTAAACTTTACTCGCATTTGGTTCATTATTCCAGTCATATCCCCCATTAAAAAACTGTAAAGACTATCATCCTTACAGCTTATGTTTTAATGGTGAGGCCGATGCGATTTGAACGCACACGAGCATACGCTCACAACCCCCTCAAAGTTGCGTGTCTACCATTCCACCACGGCCCCGGAATCCTTTACTATTTTAATAGAAGGTGGTGCCTTTGTCAAATACACATTCTGTCAGCACCTTCCCCCTTTTATAGAATCGCAATTATCCATTTTGCCGGATCAACAGACCGACACACTCCATCCCTGTCGTCTGACAGAACATATCCACAGGCTGAATCTTTTGACACAGATAACCATTGGCTCGATAAATCTGCAGATCTCTGGCTAACGTCTGCGGATTGCAGGAGATGTAGATTATTTTTGACGGCTGCATGGTACAGATGTCCTCGATCCCTTGTTTTGTCATCCCTTTTCGAGGTGGATCGACAAAAACAACATCTACCTTTTGTCCGGACTCTTTCATTTGACGGGCAAATTCCGTCGCATCCCGACAAGCATAATCACAATTGGTAACACGATTCAGCGCACAGTTTTTTCGTGCGTTATCAACCGCTTCTTGAACAATCTCCACACCGATGACCTTTTTTACATAGGCACTGGCACAGATTCCGATCGTTCCGGTTCCTGCATACATATCAACGATCGTCATCTCCTTGCTCAGGCGGGCAAACTGATACGCCGTCTGATACAATCGTTCCATCTGGATCGGATTGATTTGAAAGAAGGATTTAAAGTGAAGCTGGAATCGATACCCCATGCACATTTCTGTGATTGAATCAAGACCATACAGAACTTCATATGTATCGCCTAAGATTACATTGTCTTTTCGATCGTTATGATTATAGACAAAGCTTGTGATCGATGGAAATTGCTGCACACAAGTATCTACAAGCGGCTCCCAGCGGTTTCGTTTGGAACCGATCAGCACCACCTGGCTTTGTCCGGTATGAATGGAATGACGGATCAATATATGACGCAGTCCGGAGGCCATCTCCACCGTCAAATGCTTTTTCAATGCACGAAAAAGACGGTTGATCTCCTCATCCTGGATCGGACAGGCATCGATATCGATCATGTCATTGGAATGGGTCCGATAAAATCCCATGCGGACTGTATTGTCCTTGATCTGTACCGGAAACTGCGCTTTATTACGATAGTACAATCCCGGTTCCATCCCTAAAGGCGGATACACCGGCACATCCTTGAACAATGTGCACAGATGCCGGTGCTTAAATGAAAGCTGGGCCGGATAGGACAGGTGCTGCAGCTGGCAGCCTCCGCACAAACGCGCTTTTTCACAGACCGGATGGCATCGATCAGCAGCCGGTGTCACGATCTTTAGCACCCGGCAATAGGCATATGTCTTCTTTACTTTGGTAATGGCAATCCGGACCGTTTCCCCTTTGAGTGCTTTGGGAACAAAGACGACCATCGAATCGATCCGGGCGATGCCATATCCCATATTGGTATCGTCTATACATGTCACTGTATATTGTTCATTCTTTTTCATCCCGCTATTCTCCGATTAAAAAAGCGATGGAAACCCATCACTTGGCTAAAGAAGCCAGCCAGTCCTGACAGGACAATCCGTCAATATCGTAAATGCGGATTTCCGGCCACCATTCCTTTAATGACTTGCCTCGGAAAATGTCCGCTGCCACCAGCTGATCCGGCGTATCAAAGGCGCAGCCATCCGGGAAATCGCAGAAGCCGACCCAAAAAGGTTTTTCCTTTCGTTTGTTATAGCCAATATAGTGTTCCACATCCACGATTTCAAATGTGAAATAAAAAGACATTTCCTTGATTTTCTTATTGGCATACTGCTTATAGAATACATCATATTCAATCGTGTTCATCCGAAACCTTCCTCTCTAAAATCACCTTATCTATTATATACTCTTTTTTCAATTCCCAAAAGGTCGCCTGTACATATTTTCCACGATGATATTCCGGTGTACAGACCTTGTCAATTGCGAATACCAGATCCCAGGAAGCTTCGAGCGTTTCCGTCCATTTCTTTTCATCCAGGCTATCTAAATAGTTTTCCAAACCCCTTTGTTTCTGATCCGACATAGGTTGAGTCAAAAACCAACCGTTCAATACGTACTGCCAAGCATCAAAATCCGTCAAGACCAATTCCTTTTCGGGGATGTCCAATGTAAATGCCACCTTGTCCTCGGTTCGTTCTAAGAAAGCGGCACTGTCCGGCGGTGGAGCTTTTCTTTCAAAATCCCACCTATGCCAGGCCCAGATTGGATAGATAACCCCCTCTGGTCTTTTTCCGATTTTATCTTCCATCTTTTTCATCAGCCATTGATAAGGCTGTTTCAAGGAATCCGGTTTTGTCAGATTAAAGGACCGGGATGGATCACATCGCACAGTACCATATTGTTCCAGATCCTTCAAAACACTTTTAGGCTGTACGCTCCATACGATCATAGAAATACTCCCTGCACCAAAACCATATACATTAGGGTTCCCAATACGATCGATGCGATAACATTTCTTTTATAAAGATAAGAGAGCACTACGATGACGACCGCAATAAATTCCGGGATCCCATGTGACGGGGCCCATGGAGACACATCCTTTAAACAATAGACCACCAGCATTCCCATGACAGCCATCGGTAATCGATCGGAGATCTGTTGCAGAAAGACAGGGACCTTTTTCCCCGGCGGAAAAAGAAGAAAGGGTAAGAAGCGAGTCATGGCGGTAACGACTGCCACAACAAGGACGATACTTACAGAGTGGTTCATAGCCTGTTGTCTCCTTTCCGTTCCACCAGGATCAACAGCCCTACAATACTGATCATCGCCGGGATCAAAAAACGGGATGGCCCGAAGAGACATAAGGAAAGGATGGAACAACCGATGCCGATCACGCCAGGTAGACAAGAATCCGCTTTCAGTATCTGATCAACAAAGATCGTAATAAACAATGCCGTCATGGAAAAATCGATACCGGTGGTATCAAACGGAATAAAAGCACCCAAAAAGGCGCCTAACACACTCCCTGTCAGCCAGTAACACTGATCAAAGAATGTCAGAAAAAAATAATAGCGTTTTTCGTCTACATCCTCTGGTGCGCCGTTACATACAAGCGCATACGTTTCATCGGTCAACCCAAAGATCAGATACGGCTTAAAAGGGTGGGTATCCCGATATCGTTCGAGCATGGATAGACTATAGATCAAATGACGGGCATTGACCAATAAGGTCATCAACGCAGCCGAGACAAGGGAAGCACCGGCATCCAGCAGCGAAATGGTCACAAATTCCATCGATCCGGCATAAATGGTTAAACTCATCATAAAAGCCCATACAATGGAAAATCCTTTTTCCTTCAACAGGATCCCAAACGCAATCCCCAATACAATATAGCCTGCCATCACAGGCAAAGACGTTAAAAACGCCTTTTGGATCGTTTTCTTCATCATATGAGCTATTCTATCATTTTTATGAAAGTCTGTCTAAAGTAACGTCACTATCCCAGATCGATGAGCAGTTCATTGATGGAAACCGGAACCGCTTGTCCGCAGATCGTTATGCGGCCCTTCTCGCGTATATGGCAGTACAACGTACCTGTTCGCGTGGATGCTTGAAATGCCGTGATCTGTTTCTTTTTGAGCTTTTCCGCCCAATACGAGGCAATCTGACAATGAGCGGACCCACAGACCGGATCCTCGTGGATCCCCAGCTTCGGTGCAAAGCTGCGGGACACACAATCCACATGACAACCTTGTGCGGTCGCATTCTGGATGCGTCCTTCGATCATAGTCAGCTTATCGAAATCCGGCTGCATCTGCTTTACCTGCTCTTCCTTTTCAAACACACAGATCAGATCCATTCCCAGGACGGCCCGGATCGGGCGGATCCCAAAAGCTTCTTCCATGGCATCCGTGACCGGTATATCCTTTAATGGCATTGTCGGAAAATCCATCGCGTACAGATCCTTCTGCCTTTTTACAGTCAGGATCCCGCTCACGGTTTCAAACGGCACTTGGTCCCAATCCGGTTCATAATACGTAAGGATGACATACGCCGATGCCAGGGTGGCATGGCCACATAATTCAACTTCTGTCACCGGCGTAAACCAGCGAAGACGATACCGGTTTCCTTCTTTGACCAGAAAGGCAGTTTCCGATAGATTGTTCTCCATGGCCAGTTTCATCATTGCTTGCTGGTGTGGCCAATGATCCATCACACAGACAGCGGCCGGATTGCCGGTAAATGGGGTATCTGTAAATGCATCCACGATATATTGTTTCATCTTCTCATCCTCTCCTTTATGTATTCCTTCCTAGACACCAGAACTATGTGATCGGTTGCCAAATCGTTATCCGTGCTTTCCATATCCACTAGCCGATTGACACATACGTCATTTTCACTGATTCCTTGCCTAGGCTCCTTCTCTATTCGCTTTGTCCTGGTATTATGATATCAAAAAGAAACACCAGACAAGTTCTTTCTTTGAAAAAAAAGAACTGTTTCTTTAAAAACAATTCTTCTTTACATTGTATCTTTTGCCGGAACCAGGATGAAATTGGCAGGCGTTTCCTTTGTCGGCAGATTCTCATCGATCAAAATTCCATCAAACGCGGAAAAGGATGTAAAGTTACAAAACCCCTTTACCTTTGTCTTGGATGAATCCACCAGTAAATAGGACTTTTGACTGTTTTGCATCGCTTTCTGTTTGATGATCATCGTATCCATTTCCGCCGTATATACCGTTTCTGTATCCAAATCGATCCCGGCACACCCGATCAAGGTCAAATCGAAATTGAAGGCATCCAGCGCCTGCATCGTAATCGGTCCTACCGTCATTTTATAATCCGGTACCATCCGTCCGCCTAAACAGAACAATTCTGCTTCCGTACTTTCAAAAGCCTGTTGGATCAGGATGTTATGGGTAACGATCTTGATCCTTTTAGAGGCAATATATGGAAGGATAGGCAATAACGATGTCCCTCCGTCAATAAATACACAATCGCCATCTTCGATCATCGATGCCGCCTTTTTACAGATGGCATCCTTTTGCGCATAGTGAATCTGTAGGCGATCCATCATCTTGTATTCGCTGCTAAAGGACAAGACGCCCTTCTTTTCCAAACGTCTGGCCCCTCCATGCACACGCTCCAGTAGACCCTGGGCTTCCAATTCCTCCAGATCTCGACGAATGGTCACTTCGGTAACATGAAGCTGCTTCGCCAGCTGACGTACCGTGACCGTTCCGACCCGCTTTACAGAAGCTAAGATATAATCTTTTCTATCTGTTGCCAGCATATTACCACACATTCTCCGTACGAGCGATGATCGCATCCTGCGTCTGCGGCATCAGCGAAACGAACTGGGCACAATAGCCGGCGACCCGGACGATCAGATCCGCATACTGTTCCGGCGCTTTTTGTGCCTGCAGCAGCTGGTCGCTGCTGATCACATTGAACTGGTTATGGTAAATGCCTTTCCGGTTGCTGACGATCAGAAAATCCACAAAGCGTTCCAGGTTTTCCTCTCCCTGTAAAGTTGCCGGTGAAAAGCGCATGTTCAGAAGCTGACCGGCGGCCACCTTGTGATTCGGCAGTTTTGCAACACTGTTGATGACACTGGTCGGTCCTTGTCGGTCCGTACCCTGTGTTGGCGAACATCCCTCGTTTAACGGTGAGCCGGCATAGCGGCCATCCGGTGTCGCTCCCACCACAAATCCATTCGGGACATAAGAGGTGATATTGCTGGTGGACATCGTATAGGCACTGACCTGTGGCCCTTGATCCTTACGAAGCGTTTGATAGCCCGGCAGCAGATCCAGATACGAGTGGAATACATCCGCTACGATCCTGTCCACTTCATCCACATCGTTGCCAAACTTATCGATCCGGTCAATCTGTTTCTTTATATAGCGGGACGTATCCGACTGCCAGTTATCCTTTAAGGCATTCATCATCTGATCCAACGATATCTTTTTTTGCTCATAGACCAGCTTCTTCATCACATATAAGGAATTGCCGACGATGACCGGTCCGATATTGGATTGGGATACCACGTCATATTTACAACCGCCGTTCTTTAATGTTTTACCCAGATCCATGGCGTTCTGGATCAGACAGGATGCAAATGGATCCGCATCATAGATGGCCAGAGACTCATCACAGATGGCATCGCATTCCACACTGATATCCGAGTAAAACTTTAAGAATCGCTTCCATTCGCTCCATAGATGATCATAGGAATCCAAAGAATGCGTCAGATCCAGCATATGAATGCCCGTATTCGGATCGGTTCCCCCGTACAATATGAGTTCAAATACCTTGCCCCAGTTCACATAGGTCATACCGGTCGCCCGGTGTCCATATTTCCCTTGTACACCGGTCTCTACACAACCAATCGGACAATAATCATACGCATCCTCCTTCGGGATACCCAGATCCATCAATCCTCTGGCCACAATATGGTCATTGAACATACTCGGCATGCCACAGCCGGTCCGGATCAGTTGGGCACAGGCACGAAGATAAGAACGCGGGCTCTTTTCGTGATAACGGGCTGAAAAATTCGGTTCCGCCAGCGAGCATTGATGCATAGCTTCTATACACAAATAGGTCACCGCATTGGTTCCATCCTCCATCTGCGGTGTCAGACCACCGACCACAAGGTTGGAATACAAAGGATACCCCTGCGAAAATTTGGTATGTCCATATGGACGTACTTTATTGCAAGAGGAATTCATAATAAACATATGGGCTATGATTTCCAGAGCCTGGTCCTTGGTCAGGATCCCTTGATCAATATCCCTTTGATAATATGGATAGATGTACTGATCAAACCGGCCATAACAGAAGGAATGTCCGTTACTTTCGATCATCTGCAGAACATGGATCATATAACAAGCCTCCACCGCTTCGTAAAAGCTTTGGGCCGGCCGTTCCATCAAATGCTCCGCCACATCCGCTATCTGCAAAAACATCGGATCTCTGCTTGTTTCATAGGTTTGCCGGGCCAGTACCGCATAGCGTTTAAAGAAAGCCAAAGCGCCTTCCAAAGACACGATCACCGCCGTATAAAAGTCAATATTCTCCTGGCTCAGATCCGCTTGTTCCAGCTTCTGCCCGGCTTGTTCGATCAATGGCCGAAAGCCGGTTTTCAATACCGTTTCATGATCCGGAACAATGTGTCCATCTCCACTCATCGATATGCCGCCCCGGTGTAGAACACCCTGCTTTTCGGCTAAACGAATTGCCTCTGTCAAGTGAGCATTGACTCGATCTTCATGGGTTTTCCCCTTCCAGTATCCGGCTATCTCACGGATGTCTTCTTTGGTTTGTTCATCCACATAGAAAACATCCCCTTCCCGCAAAGAAAAGGAATCCAGCTCGTCCACTACCCACTGGATCGAATACTCCGGAAAGATCGGCGCCGCAAAATTGCGCGAAGCCTGGTTTCCAAAGATCAATGAATCCGGTTCCAGATAGATGGACATATTTTCCAATGTATACGCAAAAGCTTTCGCTTTACGAAGAATATACGACTGTCCTTCTGTCTGTTGAAATGATTCCGTATACAATTTTGCCCTTTGTGAACAAATGGTTGCTTTTCTTTGTACCATCTTCTGACGTAATCGTTCAGTACGTTGTGTACGCATAGGATTCCTCCTTTATTATTTATTCAGATCCAAAACAACCGGCACACTTCGATAGCCGACACCCATACGGTCAATCCCCATATCGATCAGCTGTAAGAAATGTTCTCTGGTGCGGATACATCCACTTCCTTTAATCTTGGCACGACCCTGGTTGACATCCATGATCATCTTGATGACATCCACAGCAGCACCTTTGGCTTCATGGCCGGTCAAAAATCCCGTACTCGTTTTAATGAAATCGGCACCTGCGGCAATAACCGCTTCGCAGCCGGCTTTGATCTGTTCATCCGTTAACGCATCCGTTTCAAGAATGACCTTTAATTCACGTCCATATTTATGAGCTGCCTGTACACAAGCTTTTAAGTCTTCGACGACCTCATCCATCTTTCCGGAACGGATCTTTCCGAAATTAGCGACAATATCCACTTCCTTGACGGTATCGTATTTTGCGACCTGTTCAATTTGCTGAACACGGCTTTCAGTACTGCTGTCTCCAAACGGGAAATCCGTTACCGGGCATAACATCGTATCGGTTCCTTTTACATACGGTTCACATAGATCCATATATCCAGGATTGATACAGATGGTTGCACACCCTAATTGTACCCCATCTTTGGTCAGATCAATAATTTCCTGCTCGGTAAATTCCGGTTTTAATACCGAATAATCAATATAGGAAGCGAGTTCCTTCACTGTCATTTCACTTGCTTTTTTTGTTGGTTTCATATTCTTTTTATCAACGATTGTATCGTTTATCCTCCTTGTTGCCATTATATCATAGATGTTCTAAAATGTTCGATTCTTTTTGTTAATTTATGTTTTGTTTCTATGCTCTTCTATCAACGAAGAGACGCTTTCTGCCTTTGTATCCGGATCTAGCCACAGCCCAAGAAAAGTACAAAGAGAAACATCTTCCTATTGCTGCCGAAGGAATATGAACGTTAAAAGGATCAGGATACAAATCGAAGTATCTCCATGTTGCCTAATGATATCATCCATCCTACGCAGAACTTTTATAAATAAACAAAGGAATTCTAATTATAAAGAATTCCTTCGCTTTATTGTATTTCGTATAACCGTATAGATCCATGTGATAAGAAGAATCGCTATAGTATGAATTATACAATCAATTTTCCAATTGGAAATAATGTGTAAAGGTTCGTATACCCATTCCTGCCATTGAAAGAAACGCATTTCAAGACAATGCACAGCCAGAATAACAATACTGTTTTTCCCTGCCCAAATCAGAAAATCAGACAGTACGGGGATTCGTTCTATTCCCTGGGAAACCCCCATCATCACAAGACTCCCTGCAATTGCGCAGACTATACTAAGGATCCCATACGGATAACTTCTCGTTGCCAGTTCAATTTGGATCCCATTATGGAGACAAACCATCCATAATAAGATACTGACAAGCATCGTCAATAGTTTCAGTTTACTATTTAACGGATGAATCCGCAGAAAGTCCCCTGTACCAAGAAATAGGATCGAAACCATTGCCACATCTATCGACCATGGTAAAAAGCCGATGGTTTGCGCAACATACCATCCCAAATACGCTACACCCAGCATAGTCAGAAGTTGAAAAATGGAAGGTAGTTTTTGGGTGAGGGATCGTAGAAGGACATACAAGTTTCTTGTCACAAACAGGCAAGCAACAAACCAAATCAACCATACCGAGTGGAACTGTGTAAAAACGGTGGAAATTTTAGACATTCCTCCAACCATATCCATCAAACAATGAATCAGTACACTTCCTTTAACATCCCATCCTTGCACAAAAGCAGCTGCCAAAACTGCTTGCAGAACACATACAATGACATAAGGTTTAACAAGGGATCTCAAGGACTTGATGAAGGTGTCCTTTATGTTGTAATTATGAATCAGAAATCCATTAACCATCATAAACAACGGCATATGAAAAGAAAAAATAAACTGACGTAATTCAGAAGGAATCGCATAGATATGCCCGATGATTACTAGAATAATGGCAAGGCCTTTACAGATATCCAGCCAATCAATTCGTTTTCTTATTTGTTCCATATCTTGTACCCCGTAATACTTTCATTAACATAAACCTACGATATCAACCGGCGCAAATACCTATCTAGGTTTCTCTATCGATCATACTTCCTAATCTATAAGTATTATATCTAAATCTTATCTACAGTCAATAAAACCAGTTTAATAAGTAGACTTATTCACATTTCTCTTTCGCTTGTTTCTTCACACATCAAATAGTATACAAAACAGGAACGTTCCTAACGAAAAAATGAGTATTGTTCTTTTCAATACAGAAAAAGATGTATTTGTGCCTTGAATGACAAATGTTTTCATTCATTGATCTATTTTCTCAAATCTTTAAAAACCGCAGGCAGTATAATAAATGATTTATGTCTGTTATTCTCTTTGGAAAACACAAAACCGGAGAACTTTCATCTCCGGTCTTTCTTTGATTTCCAACACATTAAATTAGGTTCTTTGTATCTCAGACGCCTATATAAAATCTCTTCATACAAAAATCCAGATTGAATCATTCTTAGAATTTTCATAGGATCAAAAACCTATGATTTTTGCATACTTCGTTTTTCCAGTAACTGAATGATTTCCAGCACTTGTTCTTTGGTCAGATTCTTGATACCGGAGGCACAGACATGTCCCCCGCCTCCAAATTGTGCGGCAATATCCCGGACCATATATGTTTTCGAACGCAGAGAAGCACTGTAATGGATGCCATCTTCCATCCGGGTAAACAAAGCCCAGACCTGAATATCCTGCACACCGGACAACACATAGACCTTCTCTTTGGCCTGAGAAAACGTCAATGGATCATAGTCTTCCGGTTCCATGATTGCGTACAGGCAGTTCCCTACCTTTCTGACTTTATTACGAACCTTGGTTTCATATTGATAATCCGCATATGTACTGGCAAAGTTGTCCTGCTCACACTGCAATACATCCACACCCATCTCCATTAAATAGGAAGCTGCCAAAAACGTCTGAGGACGGACGGTGGTAATTGTAAAACGGATATTGTCCGCAACCAGGCCGGAATACAAAAGCTGGGCTGCTTTTTTGGAAATTCGGATGTTTGCCTTTCTCAGCGCTAACGCAATGATTTCGCAGGCAGCCGTGGCTTTTTCATTTACCACTTCAATATCACAAAAGGTTTCTGTTTTGATATGATGATCGATCCGGATCGAAGCTTTGGCCAGCTTATAACGCTGGTCATCCACTCTGGCCGCATTGGATGTGTCGGTAATGATCGCAAGCGATGCAGCCATTTGCGCATCGGTGACTTCATCCATTTTGTCTGTGAAATGGCGCGCTGCATCCGACATCCCTCCTACTGCATAAACAGTTTTGTCCGGATAGGCATCCTGAATGATTTCCTTTAATCCAAGCTGGGAACCAACGGCATCCATATCCGGATATTCATGACGAAACAAGACGATTGAATCGTATTGTTCAATCGTCTCAATAATTCTATTCAGCATTGCTCATCATGATGCGATACGCATCTCTGGCAATCATCAGTTCTTCGTTAGTTGGGATCATCCATACCTGGATCTTGGAATCCGGTGAGCTCAATAACGATTCTTTTCCACGAACATAGAAGTTATTTTCAGCTGGCACATCAACACCCAGACATTTCAAACGATCACATACCTCCTGGCGCAGAACATCACTGTTTTCACCGATACCGGCACTGAATACGATCGCATCGGCACCACCCATCAATCCGTAGTAACCGGAAATCATTTCAACAACGCGGGATACATAGATCTGATATGTCAGAATAGCGCGTTCGTTGCCTTCGGCAGCCGCCTGCTCCACATCACGGGTATCACTGGAAACGCCGGATACACCTAACATACCGGATTTCTTATTCAGCAGATCATCCATTTCATCGGCTGAATAGTTGTATTTACGCATCAGATAGACAACAATCGCCGGGTCAATATCACCACAACGGGTTCCCATCATGATTCCGCCCAACGGGGTAAATCCCATTGAAACCTTAAAAGCTTTTCCGCCCCGAACCGCTACGATACTGGCACCGTTACCTAAATGACAGGTGATGATATTCATCTCTTCCAGCGGACGGTTTTGGATTTCCGCCAGTCTGTGTGTCAGATAATCATGGCTGGTTCCGTGAGCTCCATAACGGCGTACCTTATCCCTTTTATACAACTCATATGGTAATGGGTAAATATAGTTTTCTTCCGGCATAGACTGGAAGAACGCTGTATCAAAAACAAACGAGTGTTTACAGTTCGGCAATGCTTTACGGAAAGAGCGCAGACCCACCAGAGCACCCGGGTTGTGCAAAGGAGCCAGTTCACACAGTTCTTCCACCTTGCTTTCGCTCCATTCTGTGACCGGATAAGACTCAGAGAAGTATTCACCACCATGAACAACACGATGGCCCATCGCTTTGATGTCTTCCAATTTTTCAACAACGTTATATTTGATCAAAGCTTCCATCAACACTTCAACAGCCTTGGCATGATCGGCAATATCCATGATTTCCTTGATTTTGTCTTCCTTTGTCTTAATGTTGAAAATGGAATCATTCATACCGATCCGTTCGATATTCCCCTGTGCCAGAACTTCTTCTTCCGGCATACGGAATACCTGGAATTTCAACGATGAACTTCCTGCATTAACACTCATAACGATACTTGACATTTCTTTTCCTCCTACATGATTTCTTTTAGTCTTTCCCAATCCTGCTTTTGGCAGCAATCCTGGATTTCGTGTTTTTTCTGATTATATTGTACAACAGATTCATACTTTTCCAATAAGGAAATTGCCCGATGAATGGTATCCATAACCGCCGACCGGCTGATCGAGAGCTCTTCGCTGATCTCTGCATAGGACAGGTCCTCTGCGTAATAAAGAGTCATAATTTCCTGCTGCCTCTTTGTCAACAAAGGTCCATAGATATCCATGCATTCATTGATTTCAATCCGATCCATCATCCATTCCCTTTGTGATTCCCATGATATAGGAAACAATATCAAACGGACGCAGATCTTCCGGTTTTTCACCCAGTCCCATAAAACGGATCGGTAAATGGAGCAGATCACGGATAGACAATACCACACCACCACGGGCCGTACCGTCCATCTTCGTCAAAATGATGCCTGTCACATTGGTTGCCTCCAGGAAGACCTCTGCCTGGGTAATGCCGTTTTGACCGGTCGTCGCATCCAGAACCAGCCAGACTTCATGTGGAGCTCCTTCAATTTCACGGCCGACGACACGGGTCATCTTATTCAGTTCCCGCATCAGGTTTTTCTTGTTTTGTAAACGCCCGGCCGTATCCCCGATCAATATATCGATGTTGTTTTCTTTGGCATAGCGGCAGGCATCCACCAGAACACTGCTTGGATCCTGTTCCGGTTTTCCTTTGATGCAAGGTACCTGCAAACGGCTGGCCCACGTATCAATCTGATCGATGGCACCGGCCCGGAACGTGTCGGCTGCCGCAACAGCCACCTTTTTTCCTTGTCTTTGATAGTATTGGATCAACTTGGCACTGGTCGTTGTTTTTCCGCTGCCGTTGACACCGACCATCAAAATAACGGTAGGTCCACTTTCGTTGTAATGAATATATTCTTCTTCTATATTTTCATAGAATTCATACAGGATGTAGATAAAATAATCCTCCATCGACTCGAAATCTTTCAGCATATTTCCGTTGGATTCAAACATATCAACGATTTTTTGTGCTGTGTGGATCCCCACATCGCTTTCCAGCAGGATGATCATCAGCTCTTCCAGCAGTTCATCATCAATGCCATGAAAATTATTGGATAAAGAACGAATGCGATCGCCGAAGGTTTTCCGGCTCTTGTTCAAACCGGATAAATACTTATCGGCATCATCCTTTTTTCCGAAGTTGTTTTTAAACTTGTCAAACATTGCCATGGTCGATCTCCTTTCCTTCTACAAATTCCTGTGCGTCTTTCAATTCCACACGCAATAACTGCGACACACCATCCTTGAGCATGGTGACACCGTACAATGTGTCGCATTGTTCCATGGTACCCGGACGATGGGTCACCACAATAAACTGGGACTGGCCCCTGAATTTTCCCAGATAGCGGGCAAATCGCTCTACGTTTGCCTGATCCAGTGCCGCTTCTACCTCATCAAAGATGCACAGAGGCATGGTTCTTGCCCGCAGGATGGAAAACAATACACTGATCGCAATCAATGCCTTCTCCCCACCGGAGAAAGTCTGGATATTCTTGATCAGCTTTCCGGGAGGCTGGACATCAATGTCGATCCCCGTATGCAGAACGTCCTGCGGATCGACCATGGATAAACGCGCTCGTCCACCCCCAAACATGGATCGGAATACGCCGTCCAGCTCATGATTGATCTTATCAAACATGTCCGTAAACTGGGTGATCATGGTTGCGTCCATCTCATCGATCGCCTGCAGGATCTGTTTCGCTGCCGCTTCCAGGTCTTCCTTCTGCGATTTCATAAATGTGTACCGCTCGTTCATCGTTTCATAATCCTGCGGGGCATCCAGATTGACATTTCCCAGACGGTTTATATTCTGACGCAATACGCCAACGCGGTCTTTGGCTGCTTCCAGATCCATATCGGTCTTTTTGGTCAATGCGTATTCGAAGGTCATCTGGTATTCGGTATTTAACCGCATCAGACGATGATCCAGCTCCGCTTTGATCTTGGTCTGCTCCAGCTCCAGCTGGTGGATGTCTGTTCGCAATGCGTTCATAGACCGACGAAGCTTTCGCAGCTGATCTTCCTTTTCCTCCAGCTGCTGTCCCATCGAATAGCGCTTCTGTCTTTGGCTTTGGATATCGCTGGTAATCGCATCAATGCGGGCATGCATGGTGCTGATATCGATAACCAGCTGATCCGTTTGCAGATCCTGAGGATCTTCATCCGCTATCTGTTCATAATCATCTTTCGCTTCCAGATATTTCTGTTTCTTGACTTCGTAGATATTTTCCAGTTTCGCCAGATCGATCTGCAAGTGAACACCGGTATCCGTAAGACGCTGGTATTCATTTTCTTTCTTTTGCAGGTCATCCTGGATCTTTTCCATCTTTTCTCTGGCTTCCTGTTCGTCCTTGTCTATTTGCTGCTTATCCGCTTTTACGGTCATCGGTGAATTCTGGTTCTTGCCTCGTCCACCGGTCATGCTTCCTCCGGCATGCACAATATCGCCGTCCAGGGTCACAATTTTCAACCGATAATTTAACCGCTTGGCACATTCATTGGCATGCTCCAGCGTATCGATGACCAGCACATTGCCCAACAGCCGTCCACAGACATCATCGTATTTCGGATCACATTGTACACAATCACTGGCAATCGCGATAAATCCCTCCGATTGCTGCGCAATAAACAGCTGCTGGTTCCCGATCGTACGCGGCCGGCAGACTGTCATCGGTAAAAAGGTCGCCCGTCCGGAACGGTTTTTCTTTAAAAATCCGATCGCATAACGCGCACTGGCCTCATCCTTTGTGACAATATGATACATGCTGCCACCCAGAGCCGCCTGCACAGCCTGTTCGAGATTCGGCTTAGCCTGCAACAATTCAGACATAACCCCTTCAATGCCTCGCAAAGAAGCTCTGGCTTGCAGAATAGCCCGGACAGCTCCTTGATTCTGGTAAGGTTGTTTCAGCATATTATCGAGGATCTGCTGCCGGTTGACCAGACTTTGATGACGCATCTGAATGCGCCGCAGGTCCTGCTCCAATGCCTGTTTCTGCTGATAACAGTCCGATGTTTTCTGCTGATGGTCTTTCCATTGTGTCTGTAAGCTTTCCAATCGTTCCTTACGATCTTCGTATTCATATTCCGCTTCTTTTAAAATGCGGCCCACTTCCACGATCCGTTGTTCGCGATCGGCAGTCGATAGCGTATATTTGCGCTTTTCATCCATCTCGATCTTACGCTTTTCCAGCTGGACGCTCTCTTCCATCGCCTTTGTATAATCCCCCTGCAAGCCGTGGATCGTATGATCCAGACGACGGCAGCGGATCCGAAGATCATCGATTTGCTGATCCAGCAGCTCTATTTGAGCATCATTGGCCACCTGCTGTGTATTTTTATCCAACAGATTGTTTTGGATGTCCTTTATCTGTTCATTAAAAGCGGTAATCTCTTCAACTAATACATTCACCTCGATCGTTGACAGTTCATTTCGGTATTGAATATATTCATTGGCTTTGGCAGCCTGCTTTTCCAATGGAACAAGCTGTCTTTCGATCTCATCGATCAGATCCTGTACCCGATCGAGATTTGTTTGTGTTTTTTCCAGCTTGCCCAAAGAAACCATTTTTCTTTTCTTATATTTGGCAACACCAGCCGCTTCTTCGAACAAAGCCCTACGTTCCTCCGGCTTAGCATCCGCAAAGGCTGAAATATTGCCCTGCGTAATGATGCTTAAAGAACCTCGTCCCAGTCCGGTATCCATGATCAGTTCCTGGATATCCTTCAGGCGGCAAGGTGTTTTGTTGATAAAATAACTGGCTTCATTCGTGGATCTCTGCAGCTGACGGGTAATTTCAATCTCCGCGTAATCCGAATCAAAAATACGCGCGGTGTTGTCAAAGACAAGGGTCACCTTTGCGATATTGACCGGCTTACGATATTCGCTGCCTGAAAAAATTATATCCGACATCGCTGTTCCTGATCGTAATGATTTGACGCTCTGTTCCCCGAGGACCCAGCGTATGGCATCGTTGATATTGCTTTTGCCACAGCCGTTCGGTCCGACAATACCGGTGATATCATGATCAAAACGCAGGATCGTTTTATCCGCGAAGCTTTTAAAACCTTGTAGCTCAATCTGTTTTAAAAACATTTCATCACTCCAAACGTAACTATGATATTATACACCATTTTTCATACGAATCGAATCAAAGGTACGGAACATTTCTTCTTTTGTCCCTGTTGCATCGATCCACACGTCCGTATGCTTCCATAAATCCGCTTCTTGATTCTTCTCAAACCAGATTTTTCGTCTCTCGATGTCCTGAGGACGATCTCCTCGTTCCCTCATATGTCGATAACAAGTAGCCCAGTCCGTTTTCAGTCCAATGGAAAGCACTATGGGTCCATACGCTTTATTCATAGCCTGCAGACCATTTCGATCCATCAAGACGTATACTTCATCCGCCATCGCCAGCTTGCAATCAATCTCACTTTTCAAAAGGCCTCGTTTGGTGCCGGCATAATCGGTTTTTTCAAGAAAGTCTTCCGACGCAAAGAAAGCGTCGTTGACAAAATAGTAATCCTTTCCTTCCCTTTCACCGGGGCGCCGTGGGCGGTTGGTACATGTGACAAGCTTGATGATCCCCAATGTCTCCATATAGAAACCCAGACTGTTCTTCCCACTGCCGCTCGGACCGATAATGACATAGATTCGTTTCATGGCCTCATTTTACCATACAAGGGCGCATGAAAAAACAGGCTGCAAAAGCCTGTTAAAAGAAGCGCAATATATCGTTATATGTCGCAAACACGAACAATGCCATCAACAATACAAAGCTGGCAGTAATACATGTTTCAATGATCTTTTGTTTGAATTTATGTCGCGTGATCGTCTCTATCATCACGATCAGAACACGCCCTCCGTCCAAAGCCGGAATCGGTAACGCATTAAAGATACCGATATTCATGGAAATCAGGGCACATAAGCTCAAATACGAAGCCAGTCCAAGCTGCGCTGTCTGGCTGGTGACATTGAGTATGCCTACCGGTCCCGATAAATTCTCGTATCCTTTCCCTTTTAACAACATCGATAACGATCGGAAGATCACAGATCCCGAATCCAGCCAGTCCTTTGTCCCAACGCCGAAGCCCTGATACCATTTGATTTCCTTCGCCTGCGCCATTGCGCGAAAGCCTAAATAATAGACTTGTGATTCTTCATCATACGTGGGAGACACATCGACGGTCAACGTCTCATCATCCCGCTGTACTGTTAATGTAATCGTATCGTGATGATATTGGACGTATTCCAATAGATCATATTGGGTCTTTGGCTGAATGACATCTCCATCGCTTTCCGCTTGAATGATGATATCCCCTTTTTCCAGCCCGGCCTGCTGCACAGCGGAGTTTTCCGTAAACTCATATATCTGGGGAATCGCATCCTCTACAACATACCCACGTGCCATAGCCAATCCCACAAACAAGATCCAGGCCAGCAGCATATTCATAAATATACCTGCCAACATGATCAATACCTGCTGCCACCAAGGCTTATGATTCAGACGACGCTCATCCGGAACGTCTTTCAACCATTCGGTTTCTTCATCCTGTGATCCATCTTCTTCCCCGGCCATCATCACATAGCCGCCAAACGGGATTGCCCGGATAGAGAACTTTGTTTCCTTCCCCGGTTTTTGATAGATCACCGGTCCCATGCCGATGGAAAATTCATGACAATATACACCAAAATGACGGGCCACCAGAAAATGGCCTCCTTCATGAACGATCACGATCAAACTGAGCATAACCACAAAAGCGATAATACCCAACAAATAATACATAGAATTCCTCCTAACTAATAAACGGAATAAAAATACCAAGTACCAGAATATTCATCAGCAGGGAGTCCACACGGTCCAGTACACCACCGTGCCCCGGAAGCAAATTCGAAAAATCCTTGATGCGAAAATGCCGCTTGATGGAAGAAAAAGACAAATCTCCGATTTCTGCTACGATCGGACATAACAGACATAATAAGGTATTCCACATCATCTGCACATGCCCAAGGTACAAGAAACTGACCGCAAAAGCCAGAACAAAGCCAAAGATCACACCCCCGGCAAAGCCTTCCCAGCTCTTTTTCGGCGACAAGCGTGGATTCATTTTATGACGACCGATCTTGCGGCCGACAAACCAGGCACCGGTATCCGAACCATAGGTGGCCAGTACAATCGTCAAAAGATAAAAATGACGACCGGCACTTAACCATCCGATGATCTGATAGATGATGGAGAAGATGACCACAAAGATCAGACAGTAAAATCCATCCATGACACGGATTCTCTCATCAAAGATCGTCAACGTCCAGAAAAAGATGACCGGCACGATCAGTGCTGCCTGTCGATAGCCCTCCGGAACAAAGCGCAATCCCAACGCAAATAAAACCATGACCGGAACGATATAAACCGGCCATTTTTTAAACCGATTGTGTGCATGGGCCCATTCATACCCGCCATAGCCGACGATAAACAAGGCCAGCAGCTCCAGAGGAATCCCTCCGAAGATCAAAGGAATAGCGACAACACAGATAATCCCGATCGCTGTTAAGACTCGATTCTTCATTTTGATAAGCCTCCGAACCGCCGATCACGCGATTGATATTCTTCAATACATCCTTTCAATGCCTGTTCATCGAAATCCGGCCAGGCTACCGGCGTGAAAATCAGCTCCGCATACGCAATCTGCCATAACAGATAATTGGAAATTCTGCATTCCCCACTGGTACGGATCATCAAATCCACATTCTCCGGTACCATCAGATAACCGGCCACTTCCTGTTCTGTTATATCATTGTCACATTTTCCGTCTTTTACATCTTGTGCATAACGGCGCATAGCCAGCGTTAATTCTCTGCGGGATCCGTAATTGATCGCAATACACAGATTCAGTCCCGTATTTCCGGCGGTTTGAGCGACCGCCTTGTTGATCACACGCTGGGTATAATCCGGAAAGCGTTCCAGTTCCCCGGCAAAGGTAACCCGGATATTATTCTCCATCAGCTCTTTGATATAGCGATTAAAAAAGAATTCCGGCAGTTTACACAGATAGCCGACCTCATCCTCCGGACGTTTCCAGTTCTCCGTTGAAAATGCATACAGGATCAGCTTCTTAATGCCGATCCGATTGGCGTACAAGGCAATGATACGGATCTGCTCCGCTCCTTGTTTATGGCCTGCGGTTCTTGGCAGGCCCTGTTTTTTAGCCCAGCGACCATTGCCATCCATAATGATCGCAATGGTCTGGGGTATCGTACTCATATCCATAATCTTTCCTCAACATTCAATAATCTCAGTTTATCACATTCTGATTCATTTGTATCGAAATGTCAAACGGAAGCCAACAAACAGTAAAAAAAGAATCTTTCGATTTCGGAAAGATTCTAAATGACTTTTTCATAGAAATCACAGGGGCCCTTGATCCATTCCGACCAGCCGGTTTGTACATACGCTGCCTGCTGATACATCGTCACAGCGGCTGCATTGGCACGAAACACGTCCAGCCGGATCGCATGGATCCCTTCTTTACGGCATTGTTGTTCCATATGGACCAGGGTCTGTTTGGCTAACCCTTTACCTTGATATTCCGCATGGACACAAAAGCGATGCAGGACATAGTAGGCATCCCCTACATCGGTCCATCGTCCCTTGACATATTCCGGTTCCATACGATGATCCAATACATAACAGACGACGATCTTCCCGTCTAAGCATCCAACTGTCATCGTTTGTTGCTGGATTGATTGTCGGATCTCTCCTATATCCGGATAGGTATCGTCCCACTGAAAGATTCCTTCCGTTTCCATCTTTTTCCGCGCGCCCTGTAGAAGATCCCAGATTTCCTGCAGATCCTCTATGCGAGCCAGTCTGTATGTCGGCCTCATCCTTTTGACTTGTCCAACTTGTACATGATCAGTTTGTACGTATGATGCCCATAATATTCCGAAGGAATACCCGAAGCTCTCCCACTTCCGATCTTTTTCAATTCCTTTGTCTTCCGTGCCTCTTTATTGGTGAGATAATAATAGTGGTCATCGATCCATCCATTATTGTCCCAATAGGTATTGATATCCAGTTCATAGATATAAAAATCAAAGTGATAGATTCCGTTTTTATCCTTTTTCAATGTATCGACGATGGTCAGCACATTGTGTGCCTGTCCATCCGCTGCTTCAAAATAAAAAGTTCCGTTATTATAATACGCATGCTCCGTTTTAAATGTAGAAGCCTGCTTTTCCGTTATTGTCAGATCCAAAAAACGATCTAAGATCTCATTAATATGTTCATAGCTCATCGTTTCATAACCGGACTGGTGCCCGATGCCTTCATGATAATTGATCTTATCGTACAGATGTGCATAGGAAACAATCTGATTGATATCCATTTCAGCCGGATCGTAATCTGTAAATCCCTGTTCGGAAAAATTACTCAGAAAGAGGTTCGCCTCATATTGTTCCTGCTGGCTCATCGTCACAATGGCTTCTTTTTCCGGATAGCGGACAGGTCGGGCATAGACCGGTGAAAAGCACAAACACCCAAGCAGAAGAATAAGAGATATCTTTCTTATCATAGTCGCTCCTTTTCAGAAACAGACAAGCGGAACGCTTGCCTGTTGGTTTTTATACAGTTAAAATGTCTTTCTTCTTAGCATCAACGATGGAATCAATATCCTTAATGTATTTGTCTGTCAGCTTCTGGCAGTTTTCCAATTCCATCTTTTCCTCGTCTTCTCGAAGTTCTTTGTCCTTTTTAATATCGTTATTGGCATCACGACGGATGTTTCGAATCGCCACTTTTGCGTCCTCTCCGTATTTCTGTGCCTGCTTTGCCAGTTCCTTACGACGGTCTTCGGTCAATTGTGGTACCAGGATACGGATCTGATCGGCTTCTGCCTGTGGATTCAAGCCAAGATTGGCCGCCTGGATTGCTTTATTCACGCTCTTCACGATCGAACGATCATATGGTTTTACCACCAGCTGCGTACCTTCTACAACGGTAATACGCGCCATCTGTTTGATGGGTGTCGGTGCTCCGTAATAGTCCACTTCGATGCCATCCAGGATCTGCGCGCTGGCACGTCCTGTACGTAATACATGTAAATTGCTTTCAAGTTTTTCAACCGCAGACATCATGCGCATTTCTGCATTGTCTAAAATATCACTCATTATTATATCTCCTTAGTCTTTTTTTCGAGTTATGACAGTACCATCAACTTCTTGTTTTACAGCTTTTAAAATCATTCCCGGTTCATTCATATTGAATACGACAAGATCAATATCGTTATCCATACACATACTGATTGCAGTGGAATCCATAACCTGCAGTCCCTTGTTCAAAACATCTAGATAGTACAGATGGTCGAACTTTTTCGCATTCGGATTCTTCTTCGGATCACTGTCATAAACACCATCTACACCATTTTTAGCCATCAGGATCACATCGGCACCGATTTCCGAAGCTCTTAATGCGGCTGTTGTATCCGTACTGAAGTAAGGAGACCCTGTTCCCGCTCCAAAGATAACGACACGTCCTTTTTCCAAATGGCGGATGGCACGACGTAAAATAAATGGTTCCGCAACCTGCTGCATATGCACAGCTGTCTGCACACGTGTCTGCACCCCTTCCATTTCCAGGGCATTTTGAACAGCCAATGCATTGATGACCGTTCCCAGCATTCCCATATAGTCCCCCTGGGCACGATTCATTCCCATCTCAGCCAGCATTTTTCCACGGATGAAATTACCTCCGCCGACAACAACAGCCAGTTCTACACCCAGCTCTTGAATCTGTTTTAATTCCTGGGCCAGGCTCTTCAATACCGATTGATCAAACGGCTGTCCGTTTCCGGCTAAAGCTTCTCCGCTCAGTTTTAAAAGAACTCGTTTATACATAGCATAACTCCTTTACAATTTTATCGAATTCATTATACAACACTTCCCATTTAAAAAAAAGACAAGACATACGTCTTGCCTTCTCTGGTCTTATCCTTTGATCTGTGCAGCAACTTCTGCAGCGAAATCTTCTTCTTTCTTTTCGATTCCTTCACCAACCTGGTAACGAACGAAAGATACAACAGAAGCTCCCTGCTCCTTCAGATACTGAGAAACGCTCTTCTTGTTTTCCAGGAAGAATTCCTGGTCAGCCAGGCACAATTCCTTGAAATGTTTCTTTACTTTTCCGTTTAAGATACCAGCCAGTACTTTTTCCGGTTTACCGGCCATCTTCGGATCGGCATCCATCATCTGTTTCTGTAATTCACGCTCGTGATCCAATTCAGCAGCCGGGATATCTTTTTCCGTAGCATATACCGGTGACATGCTGGCTACCTGCATAGCGATATTTTTCGCAATCGCATCATCGCCACCTTTTAATACAACCAATGCGGAAATCGTTCCACCTTTGTGCATATAAGCGCCAAAGATTTCATCCTCTGCTTTTTCAACGACCTGGAAACGACGGAAAGAAATCTTTTCTCCGATCGTTGCCGTAGCGTTGATGATCAGGTCATTGATCGTTCCTTCTGGTGTATCCAAAGCCAAAGCAGCTTCTACATCCGCTGGTTTTCCACTTAACAGAGCTGCCTGAACAAGATCCAGCAGGTGCAGGAACTTATCGTTTTTCGCAACAAAGTCTGTTTCTGAATTAACTTCGAACAATACAGCTGTATTGCCATCCACCGCAACACGGCTCAAACCTTCGGCTGCGATACGTCCGGCTTTCTTAGCGGATTTGGCAATTCCCTTTTCTCTTAACCAGTCAATGGCTTTTTCAATATCTCCGTCCGTAGCGGATAATGCTTTTTTGCAATCCATCATTCCGGCACCGGTTTTTTCACGCAATTCTTTTACTTGAGATGCTTTGATCATACTCATATCCTCCTGATTTTCTGTTAAGCAGCTTTTTCAGCTGGTTTTTCTTCTTTTGGCGCAGCCGCTTCTTCATTACGAGCTGGACGATTGAAACGACGGTTACGACGTTCCATGTTACGACGTCTTCTTTCTTCATTTCTCTGACGACGACGTCTTTCGTTTTCTGCAATCTGCTGTTCAACGTTACGGATTACATCTTCCATTGTAACGTCTTCTTCTGTTTCATCCAGGAAAGCCAGTTCCAGTAAACCACCCTTGGCATCCACGATGGCATCCGCACACAAAGTAGTTACTAAACGAATGGAACGAGCTGCATCATCGTTGGAAGCGATTGGATAATCGGCATCATCCGGATCACAGTTTGTATCCAGCATCGCAAATACAGGAATTCCTAATTTTTTCGCTTCAGCTACGGCATTGTGTTCTTCCTTTGGATCGATTACAAATACCGCATCCGGCAGTTTCTTCATTTCCTTGATTCCACCTAATGAACTTTCCAGTTTTGCTTTTTCCTTTAATAAACCGGCTTGTTCTTTCTTTGTATATACTTCCAGTTTTCCGCTGGCTTCCATTTCTTCGATCTCAACCAGACGTTTTACACGTTTCTGGATGGTACGGAAGTTTGTTAACAATCCACCTAACCAACGCTTGTTAACATAGAAAGATCCTGAACGCAAAGCTTGTTCTTCAATAATATCAGCAGCTTGTTTCTTTGTTCCGACAAACAATACTTTTCCACCACGTTCAGAGATAGCACGTAATTCCTGGTATGCTTCATCGATCTCTTCCAATGTTTTGTTCAAGTCTACAATGTAAACTCCGTTACGGCTGGTATAGATGTATGGTTTCATCTTAGGGTTCCAGCGGCGAGTCTGATGACCAAAGTGGACACCATTCTCCAATAATTTTTTCATTGATACAATTTTTTCTGACATATTTGTCCTACCTTTCCGTTACTCCTCCATCATTTCAAACGAACGCAACACGAATACCGTGCACGGGCATCCGAATCCATGATGTGTGTATTTGCGCGTACCCACGCCGATATATTATAACAAGTCAAGGTACTGAATGCAATAAAAAAAGCTCTGAAAAGAGCTTGATGTTCTTATTCAACACCAACGATATACGTCACCACAGCCGCAGCCACAAAGCCAATCAAACAGGCAGCGATCCCGTTGATGAAATTAAATGTGCTTCCACCCATATAGTTAAGAAATGTCAGAAAGCTGGCAACGGGTAAAAAGTTATAAGCCGTCAAATGCACAACTGCTCCATAACCGGCCCCCACAGCTCCACCGGCCATCAAGCCGATCAAAGGCTTTTTGTACCGGAAGCCGATGCCGTAGACACCCGGTTCGGTCACAGCTCCGATCAGCTGCGCGATGATATAGCCGACACATAGGGATTTCTCTTCGGCATTTTTTAATCGCAGCAAGGCCCCCAGACACATCCCGCCGACCGCAAAGGAACTGGCGCCTATAGCACAGGTAATGATGTTTTCGTGCCCGGGACCGGCTAAGATCATATATATAGATGAAATAAACAGCCAATGCAGTCCCCCGATGACAATAAACTGCCACAAGGCGCCCAGGGCAATAATGCTCAAAAACGCAGTCAGTCCCCCGGCATTGCCCAACCGCAGCATGATAGTACAAAGACCATTTCCAAGGATCTGCCCTAACGGTCCTAAAAGACATAAGGCAATTGGCAACATGACGACCATCGTCAGAAAGGGTGCAAATACCATTTCAACGGAGGATGGCAGGATCTTTTGGAAAAAGTGTTCCACATAGGATAAGATCCACACAGACAACAGGGCCGGCAAAATGGTACCGGAATAGTTTTGCAGGATCATAGGAATACCATACACGGTCATCGAAGAACCCTTCTCCACAATGTCGATCAAGGTCGGATGGATCAATACAGCCCCCATGAACATTCCCAGAACAGGGGTGGCATGAAATTTCTTTGCCGCCGTATATCCGACCACGACCGGAAAGAAATAAAAGCCCGCATCCCCGACAAAGGTAAACAACGTATACAGCGGATCCTTCTGTGAAAGAATATGCAACATTTGCGGACCAAGAACCGATAAAACCGTTTTAAACATAGCAGCGGCCATCAACATCGGGATCAACGGCATCAGAACGCTGGAAAAAGTATCCAGTATCGCCTGTCCGATGGATTTTGGTGTCCATTTTCTCCTTTGATGATAGGCTGCATCCAGCTTTTGGTACAACGCTTTATTATCTTCGGCTATCACCTGGATCCAATGTTGGTCGACGGCGATCTGATACCCTTCACGCCGGAAATATTCCAAATCGATTTTTGTTGGATCTTTCACTTCAATATCAATGGTTAAAGGATGGTGACAAATCTGCAGAATATTCTCTCTATCTCCGAAAAACTCCAACATAAGATGCTCCTTCGTATCTACAATGATATTTTACATCATATTAAATAAAAATACAGTACTAGCCGACTGTATTTTTCTTCGCAAACGGATGCGCACTTTGATACGCTTCCTGTAGTTTTTTACTGGATACATGCGTATAGATCTGTGTGGTAGACAAAGAAGAGTGCCCCAGCAGCTCCTGTACAATGCGGATATCCGCTCCATTGTCCAGAAGATGGGTCGCAAAGCTGTGCCGCAGCATATGCGGATGCAGTTTCATTGGCATATCGATCTGCATTCCCTGCTTTTCCATCACATACTGGATGCCCCGGCTGGTCAAGCCTTTTCCTCTTAAATTGACAAAGACATGATCATCGGTGGCGTATTTTGCCCAATATGTTCGTTTGTACACCATCAGTTGTTTTTCAAAGCCTTTAAAGAAGGGTACCAGGCGTTCTTTGTCCCCTTTACCGACAATGCGAACGATCCGCTGTTCCAATGAAATCTGGGACCATGTCAGATGGGTCACTTCGCTGACACGCAGTCCGCAGGCATACATCATGGTAAACATCGTTTTATCCCGGATGCCTGTATCCTTGGTTGTGTCGAAGGAATTAAGAAAATACTTCACTTCATCCACAAAGAGAAAATCCGGAATCTTACGGCGGTTTTTAGGGGAACGGATGGATTCCATCGGATTGATACCAATACCGATGTATTCATTCAGATACCGATAGAACGAACGATAGGTACTCAGTTTACGAGCAATGGTGGCATCCTTTACTCCGGATTCCATCCGATATTCGGTCAGAAAGTTCAGGATCATCAACCGGTCCACCTCTTCGAAGCTTTCCACTCCCTGCGACTGCAGGAAATCCCGAAGCTGATAAAGATCCCTCCGGTATGAATCCACCGTCTGCTCTGACTGGGAATGCTGACGATATACATACTTTAAAAACCGTTCAATCAGTTCATTCATAGCTGTGCCTCAATTTCATCGATGCGGGCCAATGCCTGCTGTGCGATTTTTTCTTTCCGCTGATACTTCTTGCATTTTTCTTTCAGATGCACAATGCCGAAATTGGCATTCATCGGCTGAAAGTGTTTTGGATCACAATGCGTTATATAGTAAGCCTGGCTTCCCATAATACATGTATTTCCAAAGCAGATTGGCTCTTTTCCCTGCATATACAATGCCATATTGATTCCGGCAATCATGCCGCTGGCACACGATTCCACGTAGCCTTCCACGCCGGTAATCTGTCCGGCGAAGAACAAGTCCTCCCGTTTTTTGGTCTGGTAGGTTTCCCGCAAAGCCATAGGACTGCAAATAAAGGAATTTCGATGCATGACCCCATAACGAGTGATATTGGCTTGTTCCAGTCCGGGAATCATGCGAAAGACCCTTCTTTGTTCAGGCCATGTCAGATGGGTCTGGAAACCGACGATATTGTAAAGAGAGGCAGCCACATTGTCCTGACGCAGCTGTACCACCGCTACCGGATGATGTGTCTCATCTTTGGCCAGTCCTACCGGCTTTAAAGGCCCAAACAACAAAGTCTTCTTTCCGCGGCGGGCCATTTCTTCAATCGGCATGCAGCCTTCAAAATACGTCTGTTCAAAATCATGCATCTTCGCGCATTCAGCGGAAACCAACGCTTCATAGAATTGATCAAACTGCTCTTGATCCATCGCACAATTGATATAGCTGGCCTCCCCTTTATCATATCTGGATTTAAAATACGCTTTCGTAAAATCGATGGAATCCTTTTCTATGATCGGTGCGGCGGCATCATAAAAATGCAGCGCTTCGCTTTCCAAGAAAGAACGAATCTCTTCGGCCAACGCATCACTGACCAAAGGCCCTGCCGCTATGATACAAGGGCCCTGGGGAATCTCTGTGATTTCCCGATGGCTGATACGGATCAAAGGGTGCTCCGACAAGGTATCGGTAATCATTTTAGAAAAAGCATGCCGGTCGACAGCCAGTGCACTGCCAGCCGGTACGGCATTGCGGTCTGCTGCTTTCATGATCAGAGAGTCCAAATGGCGCAGCTCTTCTTTCAGGATTCCCACCGCATTATTCATCGAATTGGATCGCAGGGAATTGGAACATACCAGTTCCGCAAATTGATCCGTATGAAAAGCAGCCGGATATTTCGTCGGCCGCATTTCAATCAGATGAACTCGTATATTTCGTTTTGCTAACTGGTAGGCTGCCTCGCTTCCGGCAAGACCAGCCCCAATAACAGTTACTTCTTTCATATTACTTATCCTTTTTTTTCGGTTCTTTTTTAATGTATCTGCATTTCGGATAGTTCGAACATCCTACAAAGGTCGTGCCGTAACGGCTCTTTCGACGAACCAGCTCATGGCCGCATTCCGGACAGATCTCTCCGGTCGGTTCCGGTTTGGCTTTCGGTTTCAATGATTCAATCGTCTTACACTTCGGATAGTTGCTGCAGGCCCAGAACTGTCCAAAACGACCTTTCTTGATCACCATCTTACTTCCGCAGTTCGGACAGATCTTCTCTTCCGATCCTTCTTGCTGCGGCTGTTCCATGTTTTCTGTATACTTACACTCCGGAAAATTGATACACGAAATAAACTTTCCGTACTTGCCATTTCGATAAACCAGTTCGCCTCCACAGTTCGGACAGGCTTTCCCCACCTTTTCAAATTCCTGCTTAGGCATTTTATCATAGGCATCTTCCACCAGCGGTGCAAACTGGTCATAGAAGGTATGCAGATATTCGATGTTGTTGATCTGCCCTTCCGCAATCTCATCCAGCGTTTTTTCCATCCCTGCCGTATATTCTACATTGATGACACCGGAAAAATACTGCTGCAGTTTTTCATCGGTCAAAATACCTTGTTCCGTCGGAAAGAAGACTTTGGTTTTGGTATTCTCCCCGGCTTTTTCCAGTTTGGCATACCCGCGTTTCTGCAATGTATCGATGATGCTGGCGTATGTACTTGGACGGCCGATCGATTTTTCTTCCAGTTCCTTGATCAACCTGGCTTCTGTATAACGGGCCGGTGGTTCGGTAAAATGCTGCTTGCCTTCAACCTGTACCCCTTCCAGTACTTCATTTTCCTCTAAAGCCGGCAAAAGCTCATCGTTGTTTTTCTCATATTTTGAATACACTTTGGTATAACCGTCAAAGGTCATGATCTGTCCACTGGCACGGAACAGACAGCCATCATTGGTGATTTCCACCGTGGTTACATCAAAGACAGCGTCCTTCATCAGGCTGGCCAGTGTTCTTGCGTAGATCATCTCATACAAACGATACTCTTCCCTTGTCAGGTATTCCTTTACTGATTCAGGTGTTCTTGTGATATTTGTCGGGCGAATGGCCTCATGGGCATCCTGTGCGTTTTCATTGTTCTTCTGACGTACACGGCCGACATATTCCTTTGAATATGTTTTCTCAATGTAGTCCTGCGCATCCTTGATAAAGACCGGTGACAGACGAGTAGAATCGGTACGCATATAAGAGATCAGACCTTCCATCTGTCCGCCTAAATTGATACCTTCATACAATTTCTGTGCCACTGACATGGTCCGACGTGCCCCCATTGACAATTTGGTACTGGCTTCCTGCTGCAGTGTAGATGTGGTAAACGGCATCCGCGGCTGCTTTTTACGCGCCTTTTTTGTCAATGACGATACAACAAAGGGCTGCGTGCAGCGGCCAATGATCGCATCCGATTCTTCTTTGTTCTTGATCTTCGGTTTTTTGCCGTCGACTTTCACCAGCTGGGCATCAAAGCTCTTTCTTCCCTTTGTAATGTGTGCATGAATGCTCCAATACTCTTCCGCTTTAAACTTCTTGATCTCATTTTCTCTTTCAACAATCAGACGCAAGGCAACAGATTGTACACGGCCTGCCGATTTTGAATGAATCTTTTTTTGCAGAAGCTTGGATAATTTAAAACCGATGATCCGATCCAGCATACGACGCGTTTCCTGGGAACGAACCAGATCCATATCGATATGCGTCGGATGCTCCAATGCCTCTGTCACCGCCTGTTTTGTAACTTCATGAAAAACAATGCGGTTTGTGGTATCTATATCCAGATCCAGAACCCGTGCTAAATGCCACGCAATGGCCTCGCCTTCGCGGTCCGGGTCGCTGGCCAGATACACATCCTGGGCCTTGGACACATCGGTCTTAAGCGATTTCACAACATCTTTTTTATCTTTACTGATTGTGTAGGTTGGTTCAAAATTATGATCTATATCAATTCCCAGCCCTTCTTTTCCTCTTGTGGCCAGGTCACAGACATGGCCTTTGCTGGAAACAACTTTGTAATCTTTACCTAAATATTTTTCGATCGTTTTTGATTTGGAAGGTGACTCAACGATCACTAAATGCTTTTTCATCTTTTTCCCCCATTCGGATTCTATCAAACATGAAAAGTTCCGATTTGTCAACTCAAGGAAATAATTTTTTTAATTCTTCCCGATTGCTCACAATATTGGCACCCTGCTCGATCAGATGGTTACAACCCGGATATGCATCGTTTCCAAATGCGGTCGGCAGACAATACACAGGAACGCCCAATTCATTGCACGCATTGACAGTCAGCATCGTTCCGCTGCGACAAGTAGCTTCGATAACGATCAAAGCATCGATACAACCGGCAATCAATCGATTGCGCCAGGGAAAGTGATGACGCAGCGGGGCCGTGGATCCGGGGTATTCACTGAGGATCAAATGCTCATTTGCCATACAGTGATAAAGATCCGCATTGACTTTCGGATAGATACGGTCGATACCACATCCTATGATGCCGATGGTCTTTTTGTCCAGAGCACCGCGATGCGCCATCGCATCGATGCCCTTGGCCAGGCCGGATACGATCACATGATGATCTTTGACTGTCTGTACCACGTTCAGCGTATTCATAAGAGCCTGCTGCGAGCAGTTTCTGGCTCCGACAATACCGACGGCTTTGGAATTCAGCAAATCCAGGTTGCCACGATAATACAGGATCCAGGGTGGATAACGCAATCGCCGAAAACAAGCAGGATAAGCATCGTCAACAATCGTTATATAAGAAGAAGCCATGGAAAGAGTCTGGTAATCTTCATGATTTTGGATCGCTCTGGCAATTTTAGACCAGTCTCCTCTATAACAAGCGCTGTACCAGGCGATAGCTTGGTGAAGTGGGTTCATATTAATAACTACGACCCGGGTCGCACGCATACAAAAAAGGGAGAGCTTTTCTCCCCTGTCAGAATAATTTTATTTCCTCCAGCTCGCGCACCGGCCGGTAGCTATGACGATGGCACGGACAAGGTCCGTATTGTTTCAAGGCTTCTTTATGGGCTTTTGTCGGATAGCCTTTGTGTTTGGCAAAACCATATTGTGGATATTTCCGATCCAATTCCATCATGGTATGATCTCTGGATACCTTCGCTAATATGCTGGCTGCCGCAATGGATATCGATTTATGGTCACCCTTGATGATCGGATGCACTTCCTTGATACATCCCGGCAGTTTCATCGCATCGGTCAATACCAGATCGGTAGGCGCATTCTGAGCAATTTCAAACATTGCGTCCTGGGTCGCGGCATAGATATTCTTTCGGTCGATCGTCGCTTCATCCACATAGACAATGCTGTACCACAGAGCATCCTGCTGGATCACAGAAAACAGGCTTTCCCTTTTTTTCTCTGTTAATCGCTTTGAATCGTCCAGCTGCTCATTTTCATATCCGTACGGAAAGATAACACCGGCGACGACCAGAGGCCCTGCCATGGGGCCGCGGCCGGCTTCATCGATACCCACCGGGGAACATGCGTAATCCAATTCAAGCGGATGTTCAATCATCGGCTTTCTCCCAGGTGATGCGTCCGCATTTCTCCTGACGCATATCCTTCACAAAAGCTTTCATCAGACGATCTTCATCCACCTGACCACCTTGAAGATACCCTCGTTTCCGTCCAATGGACAGCAACATGTCATACGGGTCATCCACCCATTCTACCTTATATGTATCCAATAAGGCCTGGCGATGGTGTTCCATCAGATAAGAACATGCAAAATAGGCAATCTCCTCCATGGGAATCGTTTCATCCCGGATGCTTCCTAACAAAGCCAGCTTCATACCGACCTGCTGGTCATCAAACTTTGGCCATAAGACCCCTGGTGTATCCAGTAGTTCAATATCCGATCCAAATCGGATCCACTGCAAACTTTTGGTCACGCCCGGACGATTGGCGGTCTGCGCTGCTTTTCTTTTGGCGATGGAGTTGATAAACGTACTTTTCCCTACGTTGGGGATCCCGCAGACCATGGCCCGTAAGGGTCTTGGTTTCATGCCTCTGCGCTTCTGCCTCTCAAGAAATGGACGGCACAGTTCCCGGGCGCAGTCACTGACTTGTTTTTTAAAGGCATCATGGATCAAGTCCAGTGCCAGCACCTTCTCTTGATCGGAGGCCAGCTTTTCGATCCAACGTTCCGTCTGTATCGGATCTGCCTTATCCTTCTTGGACAAAATAATCAGACGTGGTTTATTCTGCATCATCTGTTCCAGCATTGGGTTCCGGCTAGAATATGGAATACGGGCATCGCGCAGCTCGATGACAAAATCCACCAGCTTCAGATTTTGTTCCATCTGCCGCTTGGCTTTGGTCATATGGCCCGGAAACCATTGGATAGTAGCCATATTAATGCACTCCTATATGTGTGGGCGGAAACAGGATCAATACACCATCTCCAAAGATTTGATCCTTTGTAAATGCACCGACATCTTTATATCGTGAATCCTTCGAATACGGACGGTTATCTCCCATCAGGAAATACTCATCCTCCCCCAGCTTCACTTCATCAAAATCCATATTGAAATAACCCAGCGAATCGATCGTTTCCTGCTTATACTGCGCATCGATATACGCGGATTCATCCAGAGCCTGTCCGTTCACATAGACAACCTCATCACTGCATTCGATCGTATCTCCCGGCATTCCGATGATCCGCTTTACCCATCGTTCCGGATTCCCGGTGTCTTCATCTTCCATTTCCACCACAACGACATCGTATCGCTGAGGTTCATGGAAGGCCATTCCGATCACATTGGTAAAGCCATATTCTCCATCCTTCAAGGTTGGATGCATACTTCTCCCCTTCACATTGACCGGATACGCAATAAAATGTGAAAACAACAACACAACAACTGCACTGATCACAAATACCTTAATAAAGTCAAGAATGTCTTCACTCAAGGTCTGCTCGTCTTCTTCGTTATAACTCAAAGCATCCTTTTTTCTATATCTTTTCTTCATAAGACCGTCCTTTCCATTATTAAAAAAAGCCGTATAACGGCTTTTTGTTAGCGAATTTCTTTAATACGAGCGGATTTTCCAGAACGTCCTCTCAAATAGTATAATTTGTTTCTACGAACTTTACCGTGACGAACGACTTCAATTTTCTCAATAATTGGAGAATGAAGTGGGAACTTACGTTCTACGCCGATACCACTGGAAAGCTTACGTACTGTAAATGTTTCTGCTACACCGCCACCACTACGAGAGATGACAACACCTTCAAAAACCTGAATACGGCTTTTGTCGCCTTCTTTGATACGTACATGGACACGAACCGTACTACCACTGCGGAAGTAAGGAATGTCTTTTTTTAACTGCGTTTTTGTGATTTCATTCACTAATCCTAAATTCATTTCATTTCCTCCTATATCAATTACTACGATGATTCTGTTCATTCACCCACAGGCCAGCGGAACACATCGGCATAAATGCTTAAGTATCATACACTATATTTCGTCTTTTTTCAATAAAGAATTCACATAATTTTGATCTTCTTCGTTGAGTTCCAATTCTTTCAGCAGGTCCGGACGATGTTCGATTGTCTTCTTTATGGACATCTGATGCCGCCATTTTTCAATATTGGCATGGTGCCCGCTCAGCAGGACCTCCGGAACTCTTTTTCCATCATAGATCTCCGGTCGCGTATACTGTGGATATTCCAACAAACCATGAGAAAAGGAATCCTCATCACTGGAATCTTTTTTGATCACACCATCCACCAGTCTTAAAACCGCATCACATATAACGGCACAAGCCGGTTCTCCTCCCGTCAACACATAGTCGCCCAATGAAACCTGCAGATCCACATAATCACGGATCCTTTCATCAAAGCCTTCATAATGGCCGCAGATAAAGATCAAATGGCTTTTTAACGAAAGCTCTCTGGCCATTTTCTGTTGAAAGGGCTGTCCTTGCGGGGTTAACAGAATAACCGTACTGTCTTTTGTACGAACTGTTTTCAAAGCATCCAGGATCGGCTGGCATTTCAGTACCATACCGGCCCCGCCGCCATATGGCGTATCATCCACATGCCCATGTTTATCCTGTGTGAAATTACGGAAATCCACCGTTTCAAAGGTGAAGCGGCCGGCTTGATGGGCCCGGGCTAAAATGGACGTTTGGATCAGGGGTGTAAAGTATTCCGGAAACAAAGTCAAAACGGTGATCTTCATCGTAACCCCACCATTTCCCGAATGACAATTTCTTTATTTTCCACGTCAACCAGATCGATGAATGCCGGTACAAAAGGACAAAGAAAATTCGAATGATCCTTTTCGATCCGCAGGATCACCTGGGCACCGGTTTCCAGAATGTCGATTACCTTTCCAAGATATTCCTCTTCGGTGTTATAAACCTTGCAGTCCATCAGTTCAAAATAGTAAAAATGTCCTTCTTCCGGTGTCGGAAGCGCTTCTTCATCAATCATCAGTTCACAGGTCTTATAGGTCTCTGCCTGTTCGATGGACGTGATCTGTTCAAAGGTCACGTAACCGAATCCTTTCTGCATACGAAAGCTCTTGACCGTTAACGATGTATCCTTACAGTAGAGAGTCTGTCCTTTTTTAAAGCACGTTTCCAAATCATCGGTAAATATCCGACATTTGCATTCACCTTTTAATCCATGTGTATTGATGATCTGTGCTACTTTTACCATACTTTTCCTCTTAAAAAATAGGATGTGTTCCACATCCTAATAGGCTTCGAATTTTACAGATACGCGCTTATGTTCATTTCTTGCCGCAATGGACATCATCTGACGAAGAGAGCTGGCCATAGAGCCTTTTCTTCCGATCAGACGAGCTACATCTTCACCGTCCGCATAGACATACAACAGGATTTCATTATCGCTGCTGCTGGCCATTGTCTTAACGGATAAAGCCTGTTCATTATCCACGATGGCAGAACACAAGTCGTACAATGTTTTTTCTAAATCAACCATTCTGTTTACTTAGCCGCTTTCGACTCATGATATGTTTTCATGACGCCTTCTTTTGATAAAATGGAACGTACTGTATCTGTCGGTTTTGCACCTTTCTGCAGCCATTCCAATGCTTTTTCTTTGTTTAATACAACAGTATCTTCCTTAGCGATTGGGTTATATGTTCCGATTTCTTCGATGATACGTCCATCACGAGGACTACGAGAATCAGCTGCTACGATACGGTAGAAAGGCCGATGCTTTTTACCCATTCTCTTTAAACGTAATTTAACCATAATCAGTTCCTCCTTTTTAGGTTGCACGCCTACTATACCAAAACAAAAAAGGAGTGTCAAGGATTTTTACTTGACACTTCTATTTTTTCTTTTTCTTTCTCTTTTTCTTCTGTTTCTTGCTGCCGGAATGCTTACTGGTTCCAGGTGCTCCGGCTCCTCTTTGCATATTTTGTAAAGCAGCCATCGAAGGCATGCCGCCACCGGACATCATCTTGGACATCATCTGCATCTGCTCCAGCTGTTTGATCAGCTTATTGACATCCATAACCTTGACACCGGATCCTTTGGCAATACGGTTTTTCCGACTGGCTTTTAAACAGTTCGGATGTTCTCTTTCATACGGCGTCATTGACTGGATGATAGCTTCCCCTTTTTTCATTTCGCTGTTCATGCGATCATCGTCAATATTCTTGACCAGCTTGTTTAAGCCGGGAACCATCTTCATCATATTTTGCATGGATCCCATACGCTTAACCTGCTTATATTGTTCCAGCATATCGGTAAAAGTAAACTGGCCGGCCATCATACGTTCCGCCGTCTTTTGCTGCACTTCCATATCCATACGGTTTTGGGCCTGCTCTACTAACGTCATGATATCGCCCATTCCCAGGATACGATCGGCCATACGATCCGGATGGAACATCTCCAGATCATCAACCTTTTCGCCGTTGGATACAAAGTATACCGGTACATTGGTTACGCTTCGTACCGACAATAAACCACCGCCACGTGCATCGCCATCCAGTTTGGTAACAACCAGACCGGTGATATCCAGCTGTTCGTTGAAATCACGGGCGACCGTAATAATATCCTGTCCGGTCATGGCATCCACAGTCAGCAGGATCTCATCCGGCTGGACGATGCGCTTCATGTCCTCCAGTTCCAACATCAGCTGTTGATCGATATGCAGACGACCGGCGGTATCAAAGATGATCAAATCTTTCTGACGGTCTTTTGCGTAATCCAGAGCTTCAATCGCGGTGGAAATAGCATCCACCTGCGCTCCCATGGTAAACACATCCACATCGATTTCTTTTCCCAATGTCTGCAGCTGTTCAATGGCTGCCGGACGAACAACGTCACAGGCGACCAACAAAACACGTCGTTTATCAATATCCTTCGTATATTTGGCAATCTTGGCAGCGGCCGTTGTCTTGCCGGTACCCTGCAGACCTACCATCATCAAAGTGGTCATTCCTTGTTTTTTGTAATGAATGCGGGCATCATCCCGACCCAGCAGTTCCTGGATCTCGTCGTGAACGATCTTCACAACCATCTGGCTCGGATTTAATGCTTCCATTACCTCCTGTCCCATGGCTTTTTCTTTGATGTTCGCAACAAAATTCTTGACTACTGTATAGTTGACATCGGCTTCCAGAAGGCTCATACGCACTTCTTTGAGCATGTCATTCATATTCTTTTCGGTCAGTTTGCCCTGCCCGGATATCGTCCGTATCGCTTTGGACAGACGATCGCTTAATGATTCAAACGCCATAATTTACTCCTATCTAATCTGCCTTTCCTGCTGAAAGTTGGAACCCACTTTCATCGCTGTCAAGGCACACCCTATACTGTATCCGATCCGATATATCAATGGGATGTTATCCCAGTTTATCTCCGAAGGGATAAAACGGACCCTGTCTTTGCGGTTATAATACCTGAACAGTGTGTACAGGATCATTACATCTGCATTAAAGTATTGAATATCGAACGCAAAACGCTCCTGTGGGAACACTTTTTTCAAATACTCATCCTGGAATTCCACCGATTCCCGCATCTGATATACCCTTTCCAGATTCATATGATGCGTTAACGAACCCTGATGCTGAATATAGTGGTAGTAACGATTCGGCAGATTGCCTATCTTTTTGGCATTGGCAATTGCCCGAATGATCGTATACGCATCTTCAAATGTATGGATCCGGATCGGGAAATTCACATTGTTAAAACAGCTTTTCTTGAAAAGCTTTGCCCACGGATAATTTGTGATCCCGGTTCCTTCACTTAACGAATGCAGTGCCTCAAAGGTGGACATGGTGCCCCGACGGCAACCCCGGCGGTAAATCGAGTAATACGGATACTCGATGACATACCCGCAGGTTACCAGATCACAATCGTTTTCCTCCATATAAGACATCATCGCTTCTATCGCGCGGTGATCAAGAATGTCGTCGCTGTCAACATACATGATGTATTCACCGTTCGCTTTGGCCAGAGCGCGATTTCTCGTTTTCGAAATCCCTGCATTCTCATAGTTATAAATATGAATACGTTCATCGATTTCGGCAAATTCATGGACAATCTTCATCGAACCGTCCTGGCTGCCATCATTGATGATCACGATTTCAAAATTTTTATAAGTTTGGTGTATTAACGAATCCAGACATTGCCGGATATAGTTTTCCACATTGTATACCGGTACTAAAATACTAACTAACGGCACATGTTCCTCCTTGTGAAAATAAAACACTCACGAATGGAAAATACACTATTTTTGAAATAAGTGCAAGTTTATTTTTCGTGGATATCTATCTTAGAGATATAATCCTCCATAATATGAATAAACAATTCGGCATTCGGTATATCCGGATACTCCTTAAGGTATTCCGCAAACTCCACCATAAAATCAAAGGCCTCTTTCTCTTTTCCTACTGAAATGTAACTGGCAAAGGCCATGTGAGCAATAATGCCGTCCGGCATGGCATCCGGGTAGATTTCCAATACCTTTTCATAATTCTCTGCATAGAAATATAACGTGACAAGAAGCTGATCCAGAAAATCATAATCCCGGTAATCCAGGCTTTGAATATAAGCAATCCCTTCTTCAAACTTCCGGGCCTTCAGATAATACAGGATTTGATAATACTGATATAAAGCATCGTCTTCTTCGATCACGGAAGGATCCAGCTCCAATTCGTGGAGCTTGGCAGCCATTTGAAAATTATCGATCTCCAATAAAAACCGTAATACGGTCACATATAAAAAGATGTTTTCCCGGATGACATCCATATGCTCCGAAATATACGTATTATACTGATCGGCGTCGACCCCCAGTGCTTTAAAGGCCAGCAAATGGTTCATCGTGGAGGCAAATATGTCCTCCGGATCATCCGGCATAGCCGCAATTTCCTTAAAGATAGGTACAGCTTGCTCATGCTGATCTAGTTCTTCATACGTCAAAGCGAGATCCAGCTTGTTTTCGATATCCGGATCCAGTTGGGCAAGTGTAAAAATATATGGTAACGCATGTTCATAGTCTTCCCGCAATTGATAATAGGAAAAAAGTATTTCATTTTGTAAAAGCGGCAAATCGATCTGGGAAGCGTAATATAAAAGCACAGGCTCCAGATCTTCATCCATCAGCAATTCACAGAGCGCCTGCGGGCCGGCCGGTTCATACATACAGTATTTATCCAGATATTCATAGCCTCTTTCTGTTTGTCCCAAATAAAAGTAACAGACACCAGCTTGATATAAAGAGGAAGTATCTTCCTGGACTTCAAGAAGAACATCCTCGAAATAATTGACAGCTTCACTGTATTCCATCAAGTTTTTATAACAAAGACCAATCATCATACGAACATGTAACATGTCATCGTTATCCGATTGAATATCACATTGGTTGTAATAATTGAGAGCAGCCTTGAAATCTTCTAAAGCGAAATAAGCATCCGCTTTTCTCTCCGTCACAAATGTATCCTGAAAACCACTTTCGATCGCATCATCCATGACATCCAATACATCCTCATAAAGCCCACTTTGCATTAACGCATCCGATAAAGCCATATAAAAGAAATAATCCGGACCATACGTATTCTCATAGGTTTCAAGATGTTCAAATGCCTCATCCACTAGATTGTGGTCAAGGGTATCAACGATGAGATTTTCTAATTCATATTTTTCCATAAACCTATTCTACTTGACATAGGTCAAAAAAAAAAGAACTTTCTCAGAAATGAGGAAGCCAAAAGGGCATAAAAAAACCCGGCAGCGTGCTATGTTCGCAGGGGCAGGCCCAACTATTTTCGCCGCAGGAGTGCTTAACTTCTGTGTTCGGGATGTAAACAGGTGTA
>JAWRHV010000020.1:0-42386 GCA_040266995.1 Erysipelotrichaceae bacterium
AACTTGGAGTGTATGTACATCCTGCACAATACAGGGGATCAATCCGTTCCCTTTTTCAAAATCAACCTTGATCATAATCGCACCGGAATTCCTTTCTTCTTCAAATATTCTTTGACTTGTCCAACGGTCAGTTCGCCATAGTGAAATAAACTGGCCGCTAAAGCCGCATCGGCTGCTTCCTGGGCAAAGACATCATAAAAATGCTCGAGAGCGCCACATCCACCGGAAGCGATGACCGGCACATTGACGCGATCGCGTACCGCTTTACAGAAGGCAAGATCGTACCCTTGTTTACAGCCGTCGGTATCCATACTGGTCAACAGGATCTCCCCGGCACCAAGACCAACGCCTTTTTCGATCCATTCCAGCGCATCCAGCCCTGTATCGATCCGACCGCCGTTGATGACGACATTCCAGCCCGATCCATCCGGCCGCATGCGACCGTCAACGGCCAAGACCATGCATTGGTTGCCAAACTGTTTGGCTCCCTGGGCAATCAGCTGTGGATCGCGCACAGCCGCACTGTTTAAACTGATCTTATCGGCACCGGCTCTTAAGATTCGGCGAATGTCGTCGATCGTCCGGATACCACCACCAACGGTAAATGGAATATAGATCTCCTTGGCGACCTGCTCTACCACATGCACCATGGTATCCCGATGTTCATGCGTAGCCGTGATGTCAAGAAACACCAGTTCATCCGCGCCTTGTTCATAATATTGTCGGGCCAAGGTCACCGGGTCGCCGACCTCTTTGATGCCGACAAAGTTGATGCCCTTCACCACTTTTCCATCCCGGACATCCAGGCATGGAATAATACGTTTGGTCAACATAGTCTACTCCTCTTTACAAAGCGCGATGGCTTCCTTGAGATCCAATGTATCGGCATAAATGGCTTTTCCCGTGATAGCTCCGTACAAGTCCAGCTGCTTTAAAGCCCGGATATGGTCCAGATCACGGATGCCCCCACTGGCTGTAATCTGCATCGATACAGCCTCTTTCAACGTTTTCAACATGGAAAGATTGGGGCCCTGCAGGGTTCCATCTTTACTGATATCGGTAAAAATGATCGTCTGTATGCCCATTTTCTCCAGCTCTCTGGCAAAATCCACATAATAAAGTTCGCTCGTTTCCAGCCAGCCGGATCCACACACATAGCCATCTTTACAATCCAGACCGACCGCGATCTTTTCTTTGTATCGTTCGATGGCTTCTTTCAGAAGGTTTCTGTCATGCATCGCAGCCGTTCCCAAAATGACACGCTGGACGCCACGGGACAGATAGTATTCAATATCCTCCATGGTCCGGATCCCCCCGCCGACTTCCACCGGTACTTGCACGCTTTGTGCCACCTGGCAGATCAGCTCGGCGTTTTTCTTATGGCCGGCTTTGGCGCCGTCCAGGTCCACCATATGGATATAAGAGGCCTGGCACGCTTCAAACATCCGGGCAATCTCCAGAACCGAAGAACCTACCACTTCCTTCTGGTTATAATCCCCCTGGTACAAGCGTACGGGTGCCTGATCGATAATATCTATGGCTGGTAAAATGATCATACAAACTCCTTTCCAAAATAACGAAGGATCTTCAATCCGTCTTCGCCGCATTTTTCCGGATGAAACTGGCATCCCAAAACGTTGTCATGACAGACGATACCGGGAATTTTCAATGGACCGTACATGGAATAACCTAGAAGATCTTCTTCCCGATAGTTCTGTGCATAATAGGAATGTACATAATACATATAGGCATGATCGGGCAGCTGGTCTAACAGCGGATGGTTGCCGTTCTTTTCCAGTTCATTCCAGCCGATATGCGGGATCCGGTAGCCTTCAGCCTCCATTTTACGAATATCTCCTTGTAAAAATCCGAATCCTTGATGGAAGCCTTTTTCTTCACTGGTTTCAAACAACGCCTGCATACCCAGACAAATTCCTAATAAGGGCTTTTTATTCTGACGGACTTCCTTTACAACGGCTTCATACAAGCCGGAACGGTGCAGGTTTTCCATGCAGTCGCCAAAAGCGCCGACCCCGGGAAGAACCAGTTTATCATATTTTTCAAGCTGGGCCGGATCACGGACAAATTCATTGGCAAAGCCCAGATGATCCAACGCATTTTTGACACTATGCAGATTGCCCATCCCATAGTCAATGATGCCGATCATCCCTCCAAAACTCCCTTGGAGCTCGGAATCTCCGTACCGGTAATTTCCACTGCCTGCTTCAAAGCACGGCCTAATGCCTTAAAGATGGCTTCCACTTTATGGTGATCATTGGTGCCATAATAGACATTGACATGCAGGGTGATCCCTGCCTGCACCGCTAAAGCCCGCAGAAATTCCTCGGTCATCTCCGTAGAATACGTACCGATGCTTTCCCGTTTCAGCTCACAGTGATAGACCAGATACGGCCGGCCGCTGATATCCAATGTGACATTGCATAAGGTCTCATCCATCGGAATCGTAAAGCTTCCGTAACGGTTAATTCCTTTTTTATCCCCCAAAGCTTCCTTGATGGCCTTCCCCAGCAGGATCCCGATATCCTCTATCGTGTGATGATCGCAAACGTACAGATCTCCGTCCGCTTTGACATCCAGATCAAATTTGGAATGAAAAGCGAACAATGTCAGCATATGATCAAAAAAGCCGATCCCTGTATCAATCGTTGATGTGCCGTTTCCATCCAGGTTGATGCTCATTTTTATTTTTGTTTCTTTCGTGTTTCTCTCTTTTGTTACCTTACGCATGTTTCATCCTTTCCCGGGCATACATCTGTAATACCTGCAGAACCTTTTCATTCTCCTCGCGGTTTCCGATGGTGATACGGAAAAAATCACTGCCGGCATAATCGCGGATCACAATATTCGCTTTTTTAAAACATTCCATCAACAGCGGCTTATCTTCGCATTGTCCATACAGAAAGTTCGCCTCGCTCGGATAGAATGTCATGTATCGTAACATGCACAGCTTATCAAACATCTCCTCACGATATTGAATAATGGACTGGATCTCCATCTGGAAATCCTCCGCATGTTCAATGACAATGGTCGCAATGCGCTGGCTGACCGTACTTAACAGATAAGGCACCCGGATCTTCCGATATTCAGCCATCGCCTTTTCGTTTCCGATCAAGAAGCCGACCCGCAGCCCGGCTAAACCGTACGCCTTGGACAGCGTCCGGGTCACAAACAGATTCGGATACTTTTCAACATACGGGATCATCGTATGCGTACTGAATTCCATATAAGCTTCATCAATAACCACCGGTACATCGAAAGCCTCTACAATTTGGGATACTTCCTTCTCATTCAGACAATGACCGGTCGGATTGTTCGGATTGCTGAAAATGATCAGATCCGCCTTCTTTTCTTTTCCCTTTTCGATAAAATCTTGGATATCAAAGCTTCCATCGACACGGGTCGGGTATTTTTCCACCTTTGCCTCATAACTGGAAGCATAATAATCATACATGGAGAAATCCGGACTTAAGGTATACAAGGTCTTTCCCTTGGATAAGGTGGCTCCGATCACCAGCCCCAGCATTTGATCCGAACCGTTGCCGGCAATCAACTGTGCCGGCTTGACGTGCATCCATTTGGCATACGCCTCGAACAAAGGCGCGTAATCATCATCCGGATACCGGTTAAAATCAATCTTCAGGATTTCTTTCTGGATCTCCGTAAGAAGCGAATACGGAAGATTCGAAGAAAGCTCATTAGCATTTAAAAGGATCCCCTCATGCGTATGCTGCGCATACGTTTCAATCTCTTTGGTCATGATCCATCCTCACTTTCACGGCATTGGCATGGGCACGCAGCTGCTCTTGCTCGGCCATGCTCATTATATGATGTCCATAGGCATCCAATGCTTCCTTGGTATAGTGCAGGAAACATGATTTTTTAATAAAACTGTCCACGCCCAAAGCACTGGAGAAGCGGGCGGTTCCACTGGTCGGAAGCACGTGATTGGTACCCCCGAAGTAGTCCCCGATGCTCTCGCACGTATAGTAGCCCATAAATACACTGCCGGCGTTGACAACCTGGCCTAAATATTTCATCGGGTCGGCCACCATCAGCTCCAGATGCTCCGGTGCGATCGCATTCGCAATTTCGATGCACTCTTCGATACTGTCACAGACAATGGACTTTCCGTAATTTTTCAAGCTTTCCTCCACGATGGCCCGCTTGGGAAGAACGGCAGATTGTCTGGCCAGCTCTTGATTGGTTTTTTCAAGCACCTGACGACTGGTCGTCAAAAGAATGGCACTGGCCATCGGGTCATGCTCAGCCTGGGATAATAAGTCCGCGGCCAGATAGGTTGGATCGGCTTGCGGATCGGCAACCACCAGAATTTCACTTGGGCCGGCGATCATATCAATATCCACTTTGCCGAACACCAGCTTTTTGGCAGCGGCCACAAAGATATTGCCGGGACCGACGATTTTATCCACCGCCGGGATGGTTTCGGTTCCATACGCCAGAGCACCGATTGCCTGGGCGCCTCCGATCTTATATATGTCCGTTACATTGGCCAGACGGGCCGCAAAGGCGATATTGGGATGGATCTTGCCCTGCTTATCCGGCGGAGTGACCATCACGATCCGTTTGACCCCGGCTACATGGGCCGGAATGGCATTCATCAATACACTGCTTGGATATTGGGCACGGCCGCCCGGCACATAGATGCCCACGCTTTCCAAAGGCAGTACGCGCTGTCCAAGGTAAACGCCCATCTCCTTTTGCAGGATATAGGACTGCTGCCGCTGGGCTTTATGGAAATAAACAAGATTGGCTTTCGCCTTTTCCATCGCCTCACAGAATGCCGGATCGCATTGCGCAATGGCTTCATCGAGCTCCTGCTGCGATACCTTCCATGTTTCCATATCGATGCCGTCAAACTGTTTCGTATATTTCCGGCAGGCCGCGTCCCCATGGGCCCGCACATCCATTAAGATTGTATTCGCCGTCTGCAGGATCTCATTGGATATTTCCTGTGTACGGCTCATCAAGTATTCATAAAGCTGTTTTGAATTGTTCTTTTGGATCTCACTGAGCATGATTCACGACTCCTTCCAGGTCATCGATAAACTGCATGACTTCTTTTCTTTTTAATTTAAAGCTCGCTTTATTGACAATGACACGAGCACTGATCGGACAGACATCATCCAGAACAACCAATCCATTTTCCTTTAAAGTGGTTCCTGTTTCCATAATGTCGACAATGCCATCACACAAGCCCAGGATCGGCGATAATTCCACCGAGCCATCTATTTTTATTATTTCCACGTCCATGCCCTTGTCATTGAAATAACGACGAGCCACATTCGGATACTTCGTCCCAATGGTAATATGACCAACCTTGTTCATCAGGTCGATTTCCGGCAGACTGGCAACGATAAACTTACAGACACCGATCTTCAGATCGAGCATCTCGTAATAATCCTTGCCACCTTCCAATAATGTATCCTTGCCGACTACACCAATATCGGCCACACCATGCTCCACATAGGTAATACAGTCATTGGCCTTTACCAGAAAATATTCTATCTCCTTCTTTGTATCCGGAAAGACCAGGGCTCTTCCTTTATTTCTCAATTTTTCAATGCCGTAACCACATGTTTCCAACATATTGACGGTACTTTTTTCCAGACGACCTTTGGTCAACGCAACAGATAAACTCATAGAAACACCTCCACTTCCGGTTTTTCCCATGGCTGCAAAATGACGTTTCCTTGTTTCCGAAGCTCTTTGGCTTTCTGTAAAGCCTCTACTTCTTTGCCAGCCGGATAACAGATCCGGATCTTCTTTTCAGCCGGCGCATGGATCACATCCATCAAATAATCCACCTTGACACTGAAGCCACAAGCTGGTAGATCCCGTCCAAAGGTTTCCAGCAGATGGTCATAACGGCCGCCGCTGAGAACACTGTGTCCACAGCCGGTCACAAAGCCCTCAAAGATGATGCCGGTATAATAGTTCAGGTGAGGAACCTTTCCCAGATCAAATGTGATATGTTTTTCATACCCTAACCGGCAAAGCTGGTTGTACAGCTGCTGCAGTTTTTCCACAACTTTTTTTAACGGTTCGGTAAAGCTCAGCTCCTTGGCCTTCTGCAAACAGGAGGCATCGCCGCCCAGTAACGGCAGTGCCTGAAAGAAGGCGCGCTGGGATGGTTCCAACGCCAATGGTTCCAGGTATTCCCGCAGCTCCACCATGCTTTTTCGGTCGATCAAGTCGGCCAAAACCAGTTGTTGGGAAGCATCCAAACAAACATGCTGGCAAGCCTTCTTAAAGAAATCGCTGTTTCCGATCTCCAGCTGATAATCCTGTATACCGAAGGTTTCCATGGTATCCAAAGCCAGGCTCAATACTTCCAGATCGCTGGAATCATCCAGCCCGATCAGTTCCACACCGCAGTCTGTGACTTCCCCGCGTTTGCCGGCAAACATCTGCCTTACCTTATATACATTGGAACAATACCGGAAACGGAAGGGTGGTTCGCTGTTGGAAAACTTGGAGGCACATACCCTGGCAATCGGTACGGTCATATCCATACGCAAAGCCAGGATCTGTCCGTCCTGATCAAAGAACTGATACATATCCTGCTCATTGATCTCATTAAACGCATTCTGATAGGTTGAAAAGAATTCAATCGAAGGCGTTATGATTTCCGAATACCCATACGAAGCAAATACCTTTTCAATCTTTGCCTGAAGCATGCGCTTGGTCCGACACTCCTCTAGAATCGTGTCCTTCATTCCTAACGGGATCTGAATTTGTTTCATATTTTTTCTCCTTATTATACAAAAAAACGCCCTATATAAGGACGTTATACACGTGGTTCCACCTTATTTCACCATTGCCTCACGACAATGACCTCATCAAGTGCTGACACACTCGGGTCCGGTAACGGGGACTGCCGATATACACTACTGTTTTTCGCATATATAACTCCGGGATGTGTTCCCATGGGACTGCTCTTTCTTTTCACCGGCCAGAAAGTCTCTGATAACAATGATCCAAGGTACTATTTCCCTTCAATGTTTGTACATTTAATATAGCGATTTCCCATAAAATTGTCAACCGAAAAGGGTTTCATCCCCACCACAATGAAAGTTTCAAGAATCTTTGATAAAATTTTCAAAAAGCCTGATTATCTGCTATAATGATTTTAAATTATTTGTAAAGAGAGAGAGGTTTTTTTATGTATGCTACTTTTTGGGCATTGATTCCACCAATCGTTGCGATTGTGTTAGCCCTGATCACCAAAGAAGTGTATAGTTCCTTGTTTATAGGGATTATAGTCGGTGGTTTGTTTTATTCAAACTTTAGCTTTGTCGGAACATTGACACACATTTTCAATGATGGTCTGATTGCACAGTTATCCGATGCCTATAATGTGGGGATCCTGATCTTCCTGGTCTTCTTAGGTATCATTGTGGCTCTGATGAATAAAGCCGGTGGTTCGGCCGCCTTCGGACGCTGGGCCAGCGAACACGTAAAAAGCCGTGTCGCCGCACAGCTGGCTACTATCTTGCTGGGATGCCTGATCTTCATCGATGACTATTTCAACTGCCTGACAGTAGGTTCCGTTATGCGACCGGTCACGGACCGCCAGAACATTTCCCGCGCGAAGCTGGCCTATCTGATCGACGCGACGGCAGCACCTGTCTGCATCATTGCCCCGATTTCATCCTGGGCAGCAGCCGTCAGCGGATTTGCTCCGGAAGGAACCAACGGTCTGATGTTATTCATCCGGGCCATTCCATATAACTACTACGCGCTATTGACGATCGTCATGATGGTCAGCATCGTCATTCTGAAAATCGATTATGGTCCGATGGCCAAACATGAAGAAAACGCTCTGAATGGAGATATCTTTACCGTAGAACGTATGACCGATGCCGATGATACACAAGTCAAAGGAAAAGGAAAGGTCATCGACCTGGTTCTTCCGATCCTGGCTCTGGTCATCGCGTGTGTCCTTGGTATGATCTATACCGGTGGCTTCTTTGACGGTGAATCTTTCGTAAACTCCTTTGCCAACAGCGATGCATCCGTTGGTTTGGTGTTAGGTTCTTTTATGGCTCTGGTAATCACATTGATTTTCTATCTGGTACGTCGGATCCTTCCTTTCAAGGACTGTATGGACTGCATTACCGAAGGATTTAAAGCCATGGTTCCGGCCATAACCATTCTGGCTTTGGCATGGACATTAAAAGGAATGACCGATTCCTTAGGCGCTGCTGAATATGTAGCAGGCATCGTAGAAAGCTCACAGGGATCTTTCCTGAACTTCCTGCCGGCTATCATCTTCCTGATTGCGGTTGGCTTGTCCTTCGCAACCGGAACAAGCTGGGGTACTTTCGGTATTCTGATTCCGATCACACTAAAGGCATTCCCGCTGACGGGTGGAAATCCATTAGCTATCATCTGTGTCTCCGCATGTATGGCTGGTGCCGTATGCGGTGACCATTGCTCACCGATTTCCGATACGACCATCATGTCCAGTGCCGGGGCCCAATGTAATCACATTGCCCATGTATCGACACAGCTGCCATATGCGTTGACCTGTGCGATCGTATCCTGCATCACCTACGTATTTGCCGGTATTGTCAAGAATGCGTTTATCTCCTTGGCCTTCGGTGTTATCCTGATGTTCTTGGTGGTATTCATTCTACATAAAACATATAAGAAATAAAGTAAAAACGGATCCTGCGATCCGTTTTTTTCTGGTGTCTTTTTTTCTTACTTTTTCAATTTGTGTATGTCCGGTTTGATCTTTTTATAAAGATCAGAGCCGGCTTCCATACCGAAGCTTTTGACTAAATCATTATGGATCTCTCGTAAATCATTCAAATTTTCTGTCAAGAGAATTTTAGTCACCTTATTAGCATCCTCTTTGGATTCAACATGATGATTGACGATAGATTCTACCATGCCCTGCCGGACCGATGGTTTCTTGGATTTAGGTTCTGCCTGCACAGCAGGCGGATGTTTTACATTTCTTTGTTTAGATACCGATGGTGCTTTGGTTTCCACCGGTTTTTCTTCTGCTTTTGTCTTCTGACTGAGAAGCTGATCCACAGATACTCGAGATACATGTATCTCACGCGCAGACCAGAATCGGATTACAGCATCATATCCGTTATCGTTTGAGAAAATGACATATCGTGTTTTCGGCGCTGATTTCAAAAGAAATCCCAGATAACTGACGAGTTGGAAATCCAACGCATTCCGACCGGTATGACAAGCGATCATCTCAAAGGATCCGGTATATCTGCATATGTATTCCAGATCCGGATAAGATACATAAGGGGAATTATCTGTATAGAATAAAAGTATGCGATCATACTTTGTGCTTTTTTCCAATAGCTCTTTCCAGTGGGTCCCCACATTTTCCGTATCCACTAAAAAAACAGTTCTTGTTGGCGTAAATAACCCTCCTTTATGACACCAGCTCTTCTATTATATAGGTTCATTGATAAATTTGACAAGTATCAGAATAAAGGCGCCATCAAACGGAGAAGCGCATTCCATGTACGCAGAAGCATCGGCACATCGCCTTCGTACTGTTTGGTGACCTCCTGCGATTGATCGAACATCTTCATAAAATCCTCATGGATGTCATGGATTGCTTTGACATCATAGAGGAAGACCCCGTTTTCAAAGTTCAGATACAACGAACGGTAATCCAGATTGATTGTTCCGATTACGGCTGTTTCTCCATCCGATATACACATTTTCGCATGACTGAATCCCGGCGTATATTCAAAGATCCGCACACCGCGATTGACCAAAACGCGGTAATTGGAACGAGTAATACGATAGGTCATCTTTTTATCCGGTATGCCGGGCGTAATGATGCGAACATCCACGCCACGTTTGCATGCCAGGGTCATGGCCCGGATCATTTCGTCGGTGATAATGAGATACGGTGTGACAAAATAAACATACTTTTTGGCATTGTTCAAAATATTCATATATACATTTTCCCCCAGATATTCTTCATCCAGAGGGGAATCTGCATACGGCTGCACATAGCCGCGGGCAGCGACCGGTTTGGCCTGTAAGTACTTTGTGATATCGTGATCGGAATATTCCAGTACATTCCACATTTCCAAAAAGATCAATGTCATACTGTTGACCGCAAGCCCGTGCATCTGGATCCCCGTATCCTTCCAATAACCGTACGGATGGGTCATATTAAAGTATTCATCTGCCAGGTTGTATCCGCCGGTAAACGCAATTTCTCCGTCGATGACCATGATCTTGCGATGATCGCGGTTGTTCATAAACATCCGGATCCAAGGACGGATGGGATTAAAGATACGGCATTGGATTCCGTTTGCCTCCATCTGTTTTTTAAACTGTTTATTTAAAAAGAAGGCACTGCCAATATCATCATAGGCAATACGCACTTCCACCCCTTCTTTAGCTTTCTGCACCAGGATGTCCTTCATCTGCTGAAAACTGCCGCCATCTTCAATCGCATGATATTCCATGAAGATAAACTGTTTGGCCTTCTTCAAAGCTTCCAGCTGAGCCAGAAAGCCCTCATAGGCTGTACTGTAATATGTGATGTCCGTCTGTTCATAGATAGGATAGTTTCCCGAATGGCGGATCAGGTGCGCCTGGTTATAGATTGCCAGATCCTCATATTTCAGATCCTGCAACACCAATGGATCCTGCCGGAAATACATGTCCAGCATACTGTCGATCTTCTGGTAAACCTTTCGGATCGGATTGGTCAAACTGGTCCGTCCCATCATAAAATACAGAATCAGACCAACAATCGGAAAAATCAGGATCAGGACCATCCAAGGGACATTGATAGACATATTTTTATCCCGGCCATAGATCCACAACGCAACAAAAACGGCCAGCACACTGACAATGCGGCTGACATCCTGCGATAAAATTCGAAAAGCACCCAAAAAGTTCATGATCCAAAAGAGTTGCACCAGGATCGCAATACCGGTCAGAAACACCCGAAGGGCACTGTTCTTTACGGATGATTTTTTCTCAACAGGCATCTTTTTCATCATATAAACCTACTAACAAGTTCATTTAACCATTTTCTGTTATTGAATACAAGTTTAACAATACTAACTAAAAAAAGCGGTCCACCCGCTTAAATCATACTCAATAATCCATAGGATAACGAAGAAACGATAAAAGTAGCTAAAAAGATTCCAATCAGAATCGCCAAAGACGCTTTCTTCAAATCCATTTCCAATAATGAAGCAATCAAGGAACCTGTCCATGCGCCTGTACCCGGCAAAGGAATTCCCACAAACAACAAAAGACCGAGAAATTCCTTTTCCTGCACTTTATCACTTTTATTCATGGCTCTTTGTTCCAGGTTTTCCACTATTTTCCGAGACCAGGAAAATCGCTTCAGCCAATGAAAGATCTTTTGAATAAAAAGAAGAATAAACGGAATCGGAATAATATTACCGATTATACAGATGGGAATTGCCTGTCGAATGTCCACCTGTAACAAGCTGGCCATAACCAGACCTCCCCGACATTCCAAAATCGGTATCATCGATACAATAAAAATCAAAGCCTTTGCGGATATATATTTTCCAAGTGTGGCTGCAAACCAACTGACAATTGTTTCCATAAAGAAACCTCCAATGTCTGTATGATACTTAATCCGGTATCGCTTGTCAAATAAGAATCCGTTCCTTATAATGCAGGTATGCACGCTGAAAAAATCACACCGGAACATAAGGATTTTCATACCATAAAAATGCTCTATATGCACTCATTTCCCGAAGAAGAGCTTCTTCCCTACGAATTCCTGTATCAAAACGAATCTTCCCTGTACGGCTTTTATGACCATGGGTTCTGTGGATTTGCCAGCTTCATTCGGTATGAGGATCTGTTGAACATTACATTCTTTGCGGTAGCAGGAACCAGACGTCATCAAGGTTATGGATCCCGTATCCTACAAATCATCCATAACCATTTTCCACATCATCGCATCACCGTCGATATCGAGTCCCCTCTGGTCCCTTCAGAAAATACGAGCCAACGTCAACAAAGACTGCAGTTCTATCTGCACAACGGTTTCAAGGTCAGTGAAGTCCGCTATATATTTAATCATGTCACCTATGATGTACTTGTCCTTGGTGATGCCTTTACCTATGAAGATTATGATGCTTTCTGGCATCACTTCTACCCATCCTATCACCGGGTATCTCCGCAGATATTTAAATGAAGTGTTGTTTTATAACGTCTATCCTTTTTAACACTACAAAAAAAGGCGTACCTTAGTACGCCTCGTTAAAGGAAGCTTTTGGCAAACACCCGAGCAGATTCCTTTTGCGCATTGACTTCTTTGCTTTTACAATAGAAAGTTCTCTTATCTACTTCTATCTGTTTTTCTTCCAGGCTCTTCCGAATCAGATCCAAAGCGTGTTTAGAAACCCATGAAGTTGAGAATACAACAGCTTTTCCTACCTGTTCTGCTGATAATGAATCCAGATATGCTTTCAGGTGTTTATCTAGACCATAGGCATATAAGGCTCCCCCAATAAATAAAACGTCCACTTTCTCTGTCAGAACTGCTTCCGGCTGATCAACAGACACCGCTTCCACACCAGCACCATCGGCTAACGCTTGGGCAATCCCCATGGTATTGCCTGCGCGTGAATAAAAACGTACGGCTGCTTTCATAAATCTCCTTATAACTGTTTTGTCAGGTAGTTTTCTTTGCCAATCATATCAATCAGATCCAGCTGCTGCTGTGTCCAGTAAAGATCTTCGTATTCATCCGCCACGTATTCCTTGAAAAGATCATAAGTAACAACATCCATCTCGTTGTCTTTCATCATCTTCTCTACTAAGGCGATTCCATCCACTGAAATCTTTTCTTCCGATTTCAGATAATCAATGATATCTGTATACAACGGCTGTCCTTTGATATCTTCCAATACAACTTTACCACCGAGGTCCATGATCCGATCAACATACTTTTCTACGAAATCTCTTTCTTCCGTTGCATGTTCTTCATATTTTTCAGCTAATTTTGTAAATCCCTGTGCGTTAAAGATCTTTGCCTGGAACGCATGTGCTATAGAGTTTCCCGATAATCCTGTTACAATAGCCTGCATATCTTTTAATAATTTTTCGTTTTTCATTTGATTGTACCTCCTTTTATGTTTTGTTAAATTTAATTTTATACAATCTTTTTACATGCTTATAGTACACCTATAATTAGTTCATGTCAACAAAAAAATAAACGGATTTTTAAATAATCCGTTTATTCTTCTTTTTTTATCACTTTGCGTAAAGCCATATATAACAGTATCGCAAAGATCGTTGATAGAATGGTGTTGACCAGTGTAGCAGTAGCTGACATCTTTACCAGAATATTTACAATTTTTGCAGGTTGTCCAAAGATGTACCGGTCCCGGAAATACCCCAGGAACGGATCGGTAAACACATTTAGAATAAGCCCGCTGGCTGCACTGATCCCGATAGGAAGGATCCTGGAGTTCTCATCGACCTTGAACACTTTGTGCGCAAAAAATCCGCTGGTGATACCGATAATAAACTTCAGAATGAACGTTGTGATCGCATAACCTGGATAGCCAGCCATGATATCGGCTAAAGCCAGTCCGATCGCACCAGCCAGGCCGCCTGATACGCCGTCCATCAACAAGGCAGTCAATACCGTAAATGTATTTCCTAAATGAAAGGATGCCCCGCTGGATCCATAGGGAATCCGAAAGAATTCATAGGCTACAAAGCTTAAAGCTGCCATAAGCCCGATCATAGAGATTTTACGGACAGTAAATTTCGTATGCGATAAAACCACAAAAATCATAACCGTTCCAACGACCAACACAAACAATAACCACATTAATTCAATCGGCATACACATTCCCTTCTTTCTCAGAAAGAATTATAGATAAAATCTGGCATTGTATATAGTCCCAGAACAGTTTTATTTTTTAAGGCCAGTTTAAATAACGCTAATACATGAAGTATAGGATCGCGATCATATGTGAAACCGATGCTAAAATAATGAACAAGTGCCATATAAAATGAAAATACCGTTTCTTGGGCTGGGTATAGAACACAGCACCGATGGAATAAAAAATGCCTCCTAGTAAGATAAGACCCATAAAAGGCAAGGCCTCCTTCTGTAATAATTGAGGAACAAAGAAGATAGCCAGCCAGCCCATAAGCATATAGATGCCCATGGATATTTTTGGATAACTTTTTTTCGCGATCGCTTTTAAAAGAATTGCTGCCAGAGCCATGCTCCATTCTATGGCCAGTAAAACCAGACCCCATTTATTGTTTAAAAAATTCAGACATACCGGTGTATATGTTCCGGCAATAGCCACCACAATCATAATATGATCCAGTTTTCTCATTACGTATTTGTAGGTAGTCCCATACTGTGATGTATGATACAAACAAGATGTCATAAACATAAAGAACATGCCAATCAGAAAAACAGATACCCCGATGGTATAATTCCAACCACTGATCTGATAAGAACGAACAGTATAATAAGGAAGAGCCAGCAGAATTATGATTCCCATAACACCGTGCGATACAGAATTTGCCAGTTCTTCTCCAAAACTTAACCGATAAGGATTACGCATTGTTGCCTGCATTTACTCACCTCCTGCTAAAATTATAACATCATCTAGTTTTTATTACTATATGAAGAGGTTATTATTATGTGTTTTCTGTTATATAAAATCATGATATAGTATAGGTTAGTTATTATTAGGAGGGTTATACATGATTATTGCAGTAACTTATGATAATGGAAACGTATTCCAACATTTCGGGAAAACCGAGGCATTTAAACTATTCGAAGTAGAAGACGGAAAGATTCTTTCCAGTCAGGTAATATCTTCCAATGGAGCCGGCCATGGTGCCTTAGCCGGTGTATTATCGGATTATAAAGTGAATGTATTGATCTGCGGGGGATTAGGAAACGGAGCCTTGAACGCATTAAACGCACAGGGAATCGAAGTTTGTTCCGGTGCTTCCGGCGATGTGGATCAAGCTGTCGCTGACTATATCCATGGAGATCTTGTATCTCAGGGTTCCACCTGTGATCACCATGATCACGACTGTGGAGAAGATCATGAATGTGGAGGACACTGTGGTGGTCCGCAGCTGACCATGGAAGGAAAAAATGCCGGAAAGAAAGTTCGTGTTCACTACCGGGGAACACTCAATGACGGTACCCAGTTCGATTCTTCCTATGACCGGAATGAACCCCTGGAATTTGTATGTGCTACAGGGATGATGATTAAGGGCTTTGATGCAGCGGTTGTCGATATGGAACCGGGAGAAACCGTCAATGTCCATTTGATGCCGGAAGAAGCCTATGGACCAGCGGACCCGAAAAAAGTAATTTCGATTCCGTTTGCCCAGCTCCCGGGATCGGAAAAACTGGAAATCGGACAGCCGGTTATGCTGCAGGATATGTACGGACAATCATTCCGTGTCACTGTGAAAGATAAATCTGAAGATACAATTACCTTTGATATGAATCATGAAATGGCAGGTAAAGAACTAAACTTTGAAATTGAACTGCTGGAAGTACTATAAAAGGATGGTCGAATCGACCATCCTTATTCATCTTCTGTAAAATCGTTAATAACTTCCCCATCCATAAAGGAAACCAGAGAATTCTCCGTATTTTTCGGATTCAGAATCACCAATCCGACCGTTTTGCCGGAACTCTCCGACATGATTTCAGATAAGTCACACATCTCTTCCTTTAAATCATCATAGGCAGCCTGATCGTACGAATTCAAATATCCTTCCTCAATTATTTCAGACATCAATCCGATAAACGCTTCTTCCAGATCCCCTTCCAGCTTAAACGAATAAACGATTTGATCAGCGTCCTGGCTGTAAATCTCCCATGTCCCCTGTCCTTCAAAATTCTCATTGAGAATATCGAGCATCTCATTCGCTGTCATATTTCCCTGGTTTGCATCATCGATATCCTCTTCTATTTTAAAGAAATCATCTTCCGATTCTTCCAGGACCAGATCCGGCACATCCATCTCTATCTGCTCGGTTTTTGTAATTTGGCGATAGGCCCATATTCCAATCATTCCTAATTGAATCAGAATCGCAGCGATAATCGGTATCGCGATTATCCATTTTGGTGTCTTCTTTGGCTGTGGATGATCCGGAATGTTCGACACTTCCGATGTCTTTGGAATTTCCGGCATTTCAGGCAGTTTCGGTGGCATATTCTTCCTCCCGTCTCTTCTATACAGTTATTTTAGCGTTTCTAAATTATACTATCAAGCCATCTGCCTTAACACATCCAATTCCTTTCTGAAAAAAACAAAAACTGTGGAATTTCAATCCACAGTTTTATGAAAACAGGACATGCTGCCTTTATTCTTTCTCCCATTGCGTATGGAAGAACTCTTTTTCATCATGATCGATCCGCTGATATGTATGAGCACCAAACCAGTCTCTTTGAGCCTGGATCAGATTAGCAGGCAGCTGTCGGCTTGTGTAGCCGTCAAAATACATCAACGAATTCGCAATCGCCGGAATATAAATGCCACTCTGCATACACGTAGCTACAATTTTTCTCCATGCCGGTAATGCGTCTTTTATTTCTTCGGAGAATCCGCTGTCCAGCATCAAATGATCCAGATCCGGATTTTCTTTGTAAGCCTGGTTGATCTTGTCTAGGAACTGGGCACGAATAATACATCCTTCGCGCCACAATAAGGCAATTTGTCCATAATTCAGATGCCATCCATATACCTTGGATGCATCCTTCAATTGACGAAAGCCTTGTGCATAACACAGTATTTTACTGGCATACACTGCCTTTTCCAGATCATCGATCATCTGGTTCTTGTCCACATCCAGATCCCAGCCGGCCGGTTCAAAAAATTGGGACGCAGCGACTCTTTCTTTCTTCAAAGCGGAAAGACAGCGGGCAAAAACGGATTCCGTGATGGTCGGGACACAACTTCCGATATCCAGTGCTTCCATACTTGTCCATTTTCCTGTTCCTTTTTGACCGGCCTGATCCAGGATTACATCGATCATATCCTGATTCGTTTTATCATCCTTCTTTAATAGAATTTTCGAAGTGATTTCAATCAGATAAGAATGTAACCGGCCTTCATTCCAGGTTTTGAATACAGAAGCCATCTCTTCATTGGTTAATCCCAATACATTTTTCAATATAAAATAAGCTTCACTGATGATCTGCATATCACTGTATTCAATTCCATTATGCACCATCTTGACATAGTGACCTGCTCCATCGGCTCCCACATAGCTGCAACAAGGTGTTCCATCCTCTGTATGGGCCGCAATGGTCTCCAGAAGCTCTCCTAGATAGTTCTCGTAATCTTCGTGATTGCCTCCGGGCATAATGCTTGGACCTTCCAATGCACCCTTTTCACCACCGGATACACCAATTCCAAAATAATGAATGCCCTTTTCTTTTAATTCCTTTTCCCTGCGGATCGTGTCCTTGAAATAGGAATTACCACAATCCATAATAATATCTCCCTCTTGTAAATAAGGGCACAGTTCTTCAATGACATCATCGACTGTTTTACCGGCTGTGATCATCAAAAGAACTTTTTTCGGGCTTTCCAGGGAATCCATAAAAGCTTCCAGCGTTTCATATCCATGAATCGGTAAGCTGTCCGCGTGCTGGCTTACAAAGGATTTTGTTACATCTTCATAATTATATTTGTTAAAAGCACTGATCGAATAGCCATGTTTGGCAATATTCAAACATAAGCTTTTTCCCATCACTCCAAGTCCGTATAATCCAATATAGTTTTTCACGTCTACTCCTTTATTTTTTCTAACCACGATAGTATTGTCTTTGAGCATATTTCGATATTCTCCATCTGAAATACGTCATCTTTATACACTCTTACCTTATCATTCTCCAGTTGCCCGCATGTAACAAGAAGATCCCCCAGGTGTTCCAGATCCGAAGGACGTTCATGGACCTCCGGCAACAAGTCCGGACGCACGTGTCCCATGCAGACCATGTCGCCTTTATTTCCTATTGAATCCAGGTAAACTCGTATACAAGAGCTTCCATTGAGGCTTTCTTTAAGCAGCCTGGCACCAAGCTGTGTCTGACAACCATCATCTACAAACGCAAATGCCACTTTATCCTTGTCTTTTTCAGACAGCTGTTGTGCAATCATCAAGCTTGTCAAAACACCTGAAGTATTATAAATCTTGTTTCCCTTTTGCGCCAAACCGGAACGTGTATATCTGACCAAGGAAAAGCCAACGATCCCGATTAGTATAGAACCAACCAGCATCATAGACCGTCCGGCCTGGTAGGCAGGAATTGTATAAAACATCAGTACTGTCATCGTTAATAAAAACAAGATACAGGGTACCAGCAGATTCAGTATCACATTTCCTTTTTGTTGTGGTGGATAAAAAGCATATCTGTCTGTATGCAGCCATTGTTTCATCGGCGTATCATAATTAGCGATGACCACTACACGGGCATCTTCTATATTGTCCGTAAAAAGATTCGTACAGGCGTTCTTCGTCCCTAAAAAAGAGGAATCTTTTCGTTTTTCTTTCAAAGTATATCCTACTGACGCCATTTGTACTTTCAGCAAATGACGATACTGCCTTTTTTCCTTTTCCCGATATCTTTTATCATGAAGAATCCCAAAGGAAAACAGAAGATCTTTCATTGTCAACATCTTTATTCCCTCACTGCCTGAAGAATATGCTTCACAGCCAAAAGATCATGCGAAACCAAGAAAACATTATCAGGAGTATATCTGATATCGGTCGGCATTGACTGATCCGGAACCCAGACAACAGCAATCCCGGCTGCATCGGCTGAACGGATGCCCGTCATACTATCCTCGAGCGCCACGGCTTGCCAAGGTTGTGCATTGGCGGTCTCCAATACTTTCAGATAAGGATCCGGATGCGGTTTTAACCGCTTGGTGTCATCACCGAATACCATAAAATCAAAATATTCGATGATATGATGATATTCCAGAATCGCCTTGGCCCGCTTAGCTTTTGTACTGCTTGCTAATCCGATGGTATATCCGTTCTTTTTGGCATACACCAACAATTCTTTTGCATAAGGTTTCACCATGATCCGATCATTGTAAAGCGATTGATAGATATATTCTTCCCGATCTTTACGGATCTGCTTATATATCGTTTCCGAACCACATCGTTTCAGCAGATAAGCACCCGTTTGTTGAAAGCTCATTCCGGCCCAGCTGTTGATGACATCATCCGGTACCACGATATCGTTCTTATCCAGCGCATATCGCCAACCTTCCGAATATGTTTTTTCGGTGTCTACCAGCAAGCCATCTAAATCAAAAATAATAAGCTGAATCTGATTCAGATTAAGATTTGTTTTCATATTCTTTCACTAAAGATACAAGTTTTTCGGCTTCTTCTTTGACTGCGTTATAGTCCCCAGTTTTCGCTCCTTTTGTAAGCGAACCACCAGTACCGACCGCAACGGCTCCGTTGCTTAACCATTCTTTGATATTTCCGGCACTGACTCCTCCTGTCGGCATAAAGTCTGCCTGAGGTAAAGGTCCTTTAAAGGATTTAATCGCTTTCGGTCCATATAGATCCCCTGGAAACAGTTTGATGACCTGAGCTCCGTATTTCAGACATTCCACCATATCCTCTACAGTAGCTGCCCCCGGAAAACACGGGATCCGATATGTATTACACAGTTTCATGATTTCTTTATCAAAATGAGGAGACACGACAAACTGAGCCCCGGATAAAATAGCACTTCTGGCGGTCACCATATCCAGGCACGTTCCAGCTCCAATTACAATATCTGGTTGATTTTTGTATTTTTCACTTAAACGGCTGATGATCTGCTGTGCACCGGGAATCGTATAAGTGATTTCCATAAAATGAATGCCTCCGGCATAAACAGCTTCGACAATCTTTTCAACCTGTTCTTCATCATCTCCCCGGATGACAGCGACCAGCTTTTCTTTTTTTAATTGATTTAGTAATGATATACCGTCCATATGCTTATTTCCGACCTTCTTTCAATTCTTTTAAAACATTTTCTACTGCCATCAAGCTCATTTGCTCAATCGCGTTTTTCGTGGATGCTGCCGTATGCGATCCAACAACCACATTCGGGCATTCCAGTAAAGGAGAAGTTTCTGCCGGTTCATGTTCAAATACATCAACACCCAGTCCGTAGATCTTTTGTTCCTTTAACAGCTTATAAGCCGTTGTTTCATCAAGCAGGCCACCTCGGGCTGTATTGATGATGATCAAATTCGGTTTCGCATTCGCAAGATTCTTCTCATTAAGAATATGTTTTGTGCTATCCAGTAAAGGAAGATGCAGCGAGATAAAATCACATTCTTTTATAATCGTATCCACATCGGTGAAATGAACATCGTATTCTTTGATGAATTCTTCATCTTTGAATACATCATAGCCATACACCTCCATGTCAAATCCGCGTGCTCTTTTGACCATGCCTTTACCTATAGCACCCAATCCTAAAATACCGATTTTCTTACCATAGATATCCAGCGCTTCTTTTTTGCTCCAATCATTATGATGACACCCATGATCAATTTCCACAATTCGTCGACTGACTGCCATCAAAAGACCAAATGCATAATCAGCAACCGCATTGGAATTAGCCCCTACTGTGCGATATACAGGTATTTCCTGCTGTTTTGTATAGGGGATATCAATGTTATCAACACCAACCCCATATTTAGAGATCACCTTTAGATTGGGAGCGGCCTGGATGACATTCTTTGTGACGGGATCCACCCCGACGATCAATCCATCCATATCGGCCATCAGCTCTGTCATCTGCTGTTCGGTCAGAATCGTACCATACGGGTTAAAGACAGGTTCAATGTCATTTTTTTTCAGTATTTCCACCAATTCCTCTCGATTGTATTTTCCAAAAGAGCGGGGTGTGATCAAAACCTTCTTCATTTAGTAATCCCCATCCTCATCATCGGCAATGATGACAGTTGGTTTGGCAATCCCGTCTTTTCCTGTTTCAATCAAAGAGTCGACCAGATCGTTTAATACATACTGGTCTCTGGACAGTACACCATCCAGTACCATCGGCAGGTTCATTCCGCTGATGACCCCTACCTTTTCTTTTCCCCTTTCCATTGCCGCATATTGTGCCGCATTGTATGGAGAAGCTCCGAACAAGTCCACAAATACAAGGACGCCGTCTCCGTCATCCAAAGCCTCAATTTTCTGATAAACCTCTTTTCTGAAGACTTCAAAGTCTTCGCCAGCCACAAGACTGGCTGTATCTACCTTTTCAAAATCGCCTACGATCAGCTGCAGGCTGTCCTTTAAGCCTGCAGCGAATCCTCCATGGCTGACCAATAAAATTCCAATCATCCCATCACCTGCTAAAATAACTTCTCTGCTTCAGCCAAGCTCACCTTCTTGCTGGAAGGAATGGCCTGGAAATATACATTCACACCGTAGTTGTCTCTTAGATCCTTTAAAATTTCCAGCTGTTCCTTTGTGATGGAAACTTCCTTAATGACAGGTGTCAATCCTGGTCGTTGAGGAATGCCTCCCAGATTCAGGTTTTTAACAGGAACACCACTACGAATAATTTCCGCCATTACTTCAATCGTCTTAGTTAACAAGATGACATTATAATTATCATATTGACGATCGTTCCAGTAACGAACAGCCCCGTCTTCCTTCAGGACACGTACTTTTAATCCGGTTCTGGAACCGGCACCTAACAGAATATTCTTTGTAAATTCATCATGTGCAGAAGGATTATCTGCTACAAAAATTGCGGTAGCACCGGCTGATTTCGATAAGCTGGTCATCACCTGTCCATGAATCAGTCGTGTATCCACTCTAGCTAATACAACTTGTCCCATAATAGCCTCCTATAGAATTCCGATACCTGCCAACACGGCAAGGATCACGGTCAAACCAATTAATGCTTTGGTAACATTCAATCCCTTCTTTGTAAAGTACAGGTAAACGCCACTGACTGTTATCAATGGTAAGATACCCGGCATAATGCCATCCAGAATTTCCTGGATCACAAATGGCTTTCCTGACAAAGTAAACTCTAAACCAGTTGAAACTTTTACATAACTTGCTGCAAGGATTCCCATCATGAACAATCCAAGAATGGATAATCCTTCAATAATTCCCTGCATTCTGGAACCAACGATCTCTGTAGCTGCCGTTCTTCCCAGTTTGAATCCTAAATTCGCAAAATACCAACCAATCAATAACTGATAAACAGAGAAACAAATAAACGGGAATAAAGCACCCAGCGGGCTTCCCTTCTGTGCCCAAGGCAATGCAATCGCAATAAAGATATACTGAATCGTTCCGGAGTCAATGGAATCACCAATACCGGCCAAAGCTCCCATCAAACCGGCTTTCGTATTGTAAATCAGATCATCATCAATGGTAATCGGTGTTTTTTCATACACTTCTTTTGCTCTGGTTGCTTCCAATGAAGCCATGATTCCTGTCAGAATACCTCCACCCCAGGAAATCTGTGTATTGAAGAACAAAAGATGTCTTTGATAGGCTTCCGCCAGATCTTCCTTGTTTTTATACAGCTTTTTTAAAATTGGCATCAATGACCACATCAAAGCCGGCGCAATATATTTATCAAATGAATGTGGGATTTCATCCGCAAAATAGAAACGGAACCATGCATTACGCACATCTTTTTTAGTGATGGTTTCCGGTGCTAAATTCACATCTGTCTTTTCGAATTCACTCATTTTTCCTTCCTCCTTCTTAATAGTCATCTTCGTCTTCAGCAACTCCGTCAGAAGGGGCTGCAACGGCCAGATTACCAACTGCTTCTTGTTTTCCCAGTACATAAATGAAGGAAATGATCGAACCGATAATCGCATAAGTAATCATCGTAATATTCATATCCTTTAATACCATCGCCATAAAATAAGCCAGCAGGAAGAAAACGATATAGTTTTTCTTTCCAATTACATAAACTGTTACCGCAATACCGATCGAAGCCAGTCCACCACCGACAACAGTCAGAATATGGAATAAAATACTTCCGGATTGTGATTCAACGACATTGGCAATCACCGGTGCTCCATAATATAGTGCGATAAACATGAAAGGCACAAAAATAATAAAGGCAATAATAATAGGCATTCCGATAATAGAGAAAGACAACATTTTACTGTTTGCTTCTTTCGCATATTTATCGGCAAATTTCTGCATAACAAACGTGTTCAAGAAGAAACGGAACTGATACAGATAAGAACCCAGCAAACCAACCGGAACAGCTACCGCAATAGCGGCTTCCGCTTCCAGATTGCTCAATAAAGCAACGGGAACAGCAATACCTGCCGCAATAGCCGGTTCACTTGGCATTTGTCCACCCGGAGAGAAGACACCCATGTAAATCAGCTGGATCGCAGCTGTAATCATCATAGCTTTTTCAACTTGTCCAAATACGATTCCAACAACCAGTCCAGTCATCATTGGAGTAAATCTTAATGTCGTTGTTGCTCCACCTAAAAACGATCGAGACATAACTAATGCGATCCAGATTGCGATCACAATAGCCTGTGTAATAGTTACGTGCAATTTATTTACCTCCCTTTTCCTTGAAAATTCAATTGCAAACAATTAAAATATAACTTCCGCGGAGCATGCATGCTTTGTATACGCTATCATTGTAAAAGTGTTTTTCGTAAATTTCAATAAGAAAATAAAGTTTTTTTCATTTTTATCTATTTTTATTGGAAATATTTACCATTTATAATGAACCATATATTTTTTAATACAAATTTTGATATAATGTACTTGGTGATCATTAATATGAGCTTAGAATTTAACAGTAAAATAAAAGGACATTATAACGATTTAAGTAAGTCAGAAAAAATAATTGCGGATTATCTGTTGGACAACCAGTCAAAGATCCGCAATTTATCCATTCAGCAATTATCTGCGGAAACCAAAGTATCCACTTCCGCCATTTCAAGGTTTGCCAAAAAGATCGGATTCAAGAATTATCGTGAAATGATCGTGGATCTTGCCGAAGCCACTCTCGATAATCCTTTCTTTATGAGCCTGGATGAAAACGATTCGATGATGAATATCGCCAGGAAGACATTCTATGAAGGTACCGTATCATTAACATCGACAATATCTTTTTTAGATGAAGAAACGCTGAACCGCACTATTCAACTGCTCACCAAGTCCAAAAAATGCTTTCTATTTGCGATGGGAGGTTCCTCGATCCTCGCATGGAACATGTATCATCGCTTTATTCGTACATCATTATGCTGTGAATATGTAGAAGACTTCCATATGCAGCTGATGAATTGCGGAAAATTGACCAGCGAAGACTGTGCTTTTATCATTTCCCACACCGGACGGAACAAAGATATTATGCGTGCCGTTGAAATTCTGCAAGAACGGCATGTTCCTATTATCTGTATCACATCAAACGCATTATCCCCCATTGCTAAAAAAGCGGATATTGTTCTGGTTTCCATCTCCGAGGAAACCAAGTTCAGACCGGAAGCCGTCACAAGTACCATTTCACAGATGCTTCTGATCGATACTTTGTTTACCTTATATTCTATTAAAGTCGATCATGACCATGAATACATGAAATCGATCCGACAGATTATCAACACAACCCGGTTCTGATATAAAGCATCCAAACAAAAAACCAACGTTGGTTCCTAACCTTGTGACGTTGGTTTTTTTGATCAGAACGTATGTTCCGTCAGCCAGGTTACAGCTGTCTCGATCATTTCCGTAATGTCTTTACCATCCTTGGTGATGACATATTGTTTGCTGAGCCCCTTGGTAAAATCTATACGCTCTGCTTCGATGATTGCATTCTTCAAATAGTTATTGTCATCCGAGAAGCCGGGATCCGGCTGGATCTGGCAAATACTATATGCCTGAAGTATGGCTGTAACCGGCACACCATGATACATCAGTCCCTTGTATGCATCAATCTGACTTTGCGGAATCGGTGCGCTTTCCCGGTAAAGAGCCATCGCCTTGGATAATGTTTCTCGATCTTCTTTCGTTAAAGGGAGCGCCGTATTCGCTGTCCTTGTATTATCCCGAACTTGTTCAACAGAGCTCATGCCAGACAACACCGCAATGACATCCTCTAGATCCAGGCTGAAACGAACAGCCCAGGAAGCGATGCTCCAATCTGGATGCGCCGCCTTTAACATAGATTCTGCCTCAGCAGGCAATTTAGCCAGACCGCCGCCCTTTACAGCCTCCATAACGACAACCTTTCTTCCGTGCTTTCGGATGACCTCATAACATAGGCCGGCTTGAACCAGTTCACTGTCCCAGTCAATCGGATTCAAAGCAATCTGTACAAACTCAATTTCCGGATGCTCGCTTAATACCCGGTCCAACAGTTTAGCGGAAGAATGAAAGGAAATTCCCAAATGACGGATCCTGCCTTCTTCCTTCCATTTTTTTGCATGCTCAAATAAATGCGTCTTCTGGACAATACCTCCCTGCCCATCGTATCCTTCATAATACACATTCTGAATATTATGGAGCAGATAATAATCGACATAAGTAACACCCAGACGATCTAACTGGCTTTGAAACAACTCTTCAATCTGTTCTTCCGGGATCATCAAAAAGGTCGGAAATTTTGTCGCAATTGTATAGGCATCTCTTGGATGCCTTTCAACCAGTGCTTTACGGACCGCTGTTTCACTTTGACCGTTATGATAGACATAGCTTGTATCAAAATACGTAAATCCTTGTTCCAGGAATAAATCAACCATCTGCTCAATCTGTGGATAATCAAAATCTTCTGGTCCACTGGTAACCGGCAGCCGCATCATTCCAAATCCTAAGTTTTTCATCGTATTGCCTCTTTCTTTCTACTTATAATATATAACGAATTATTAAACTTCTGACAAAAAAAGCATTTAGAAATCACTAAACGCTTAAATATGTAATGGGAGATCAGCAAAGAGCTTTTCTTCGTACAATCCCTCGCCTCCCCCTTTGTGTTCATAGATAGGCACCGATTTGAAAGAATAACTATTTCTCCGTCTCTTGTTACTTAAAATCGTACCATCCTCAATCCCTTCAAACAGCTCCAAATTCAATGTTGGGCAATAGGTATCTTCAAAATCCTTTGTTTCATTGTCCACGCTCAAATGACTCATTCAATCTTTCTCATCGGACGTCAATTGATACTCTATTTCATTTTCGTCCGCAATTTCACCACCATAATAAAGTGTCACTCTTTGTGTTACTGATCCCTCCGTGTCAAGGTGATATGGATCGTTTGTCACTTTCATTCTTGACCAGATTGTAATGTGTGATTCTGCACCTTCAACTTTTGTATATTTTATGTCATTTAACTCACAATCAACCAAAATGCGAATACAAAATCGACGCTCCACATTGTATGATTCCATGGTTTTCAAATTATCAACTATTTCCTTTGCTAATTTCTGAGGATTTGGCTTGATTACGAATTTGCCTATCACACCCGCTAATACAATCAATATTATTCCTAGTTTAGTTAGCTTTTTTCATTTTCCCACCTGCAGTTATGTAGTGAACCCAAAAAGTTAGACTATTAATTGAGTTATAATTGAAGATAAAGATTGTTGCTAACTAGCAGTTTATATTAGAATAACAATCATCAAAGCATTTTTTTGATTTAGAGTCAGCTTCGAAAGGGTTTGAATAATATTTTGAATGTACTATTTCAAAAGATAAATAACCCTTATAATTGTTTTTCAATAATGTTTTAATATCTGCTGTCATATTACGTTGCCCGTCTGGCCAAGCCAAATGGCCCACTGGATCACCATCTACAAAATGAATATGTATTACATCATTACCAAAGTAATCAAAATATGTTTGAATTGAATCTTCAGCCATTGCCATTGCACCAAAATCTAAACATACTTTTAAATTTGGATGATTTACCATTTCTATAAATTCTTTGAGTTCCTTTGCAGTTGTAGCAATTAAAGATTCTCTTGGTTGTAGGGCCTCAATCGATAAAGGAATACCTTTAGTAAAAGCGTATTCTGCCAAATCTCTTAACATTATTGCACTTCGCAACCTAGCTTGTTCTAAATCTTCATTTAAAAATGCCCATCCACTCGTCACAACAACTTGATTAGCCTTTATACTACTAGCAACATCTATAACATTCTTAAAATATCGTTTTGTCCTCTTTTTTTGATCATCATCAGAAGTTGCAATGTTATTTGCTTTTGGATTAGTCTGTTCTGGGCATAACCCAATTATTTTCACTTTATATTTGTTTTCTAGACGTAATAATTTATCAATAGGTTCATAAGAACAATAATCAATATAATAATGCATTGGTCCTGTCCATAATTCTACGGCTTCAAATCCGTTTTTTTGTGCACTATGGAAGAATTCTTCTAATGTGAAGAATCGAAAATGACAATTCATTGATGCAACTTTCATACTATGCTCTTTCCTTTATTTTTCTAAAAAATTCTAAAAAGTCATAGAATATTTCGTCAGCCCGACTTTGATTAAATCCAAATCGAACATCATGATGAGCCATAACATACATGCCTGCTCGTTTTCCGGCTTCAATACCATAAGTAGAATCTTCAACAACTATACATTGTTGTACATTTACTCCAAGTTCTTTTGCTGTAAAACAATAAATATCTGGATTTGGCTTGCTTTCGGTAAACTCTTGTCCAGTCACTAACAAATCAAATATTCCGTTTAAATTGCAGTCTTTAATAAAACGTTCAATATATCCATTGGAGAAGAAGATGCGATAGCCAATTTGTACCCTTCATTCTTTAATCTTGGTAAAACTATTTTAATATATGGATTAACTATATCATCATAATTAAAACGCAATTTTTCTGTGTTACTTTCATAAAACTTTAAAAACTCACTTTCTGTCATATTTTCAACAAACCAATTTGTCATTAGTTTTGACGAAATTGTGGATGGAGATCCCGCCAATTTGGTAATTTCATTATATGAAATATTCTTTTTATGTTTTTGATAAAATTCAAATACTTTATTCATGAATAAGGGTTCTGTATCAACCAGAACCCCATCCATGTCAAAGATAATAGCTTTTATTGACCTCACTTTATCCTCTTTTAGTAAACTAATGCTTTGTAGTAACGACGAATATCTAATGGATGCTTTCTACTTTCTTCTAAGTGTACATTTAGACGCATGAACGCAGACCTCATTACAATTGGAGATAAAATTCCGCGAAATTCATCACTAATACCTTTTAATTCAAAATCGGCTGTATCAAACACTGTTACTTTTCTACTTACTCGATTCACAAATTTTTCAGCACGTTCCATTTCAGGGCGTGTTTTATCTTCTCCTTTAATTAAAATGACCGGAATATCTCTTTCGATTACTTCTAATGCTCCATGAAAGAAATTTGCAGCAGAAATAGGTCGAGTACGCATCCATAGCATTTCTTCCATAATACACATTCCATAACAAACTGCCCAATCTTCTAAGTTTCCTGATCCAATTAAATAAGTAATCGGTTCATCACAATACTTCTCTGCATATTCTTTCATTTCAACATCAGCTTTCTTATACACATTTACAACATTTTCAGGCATATTTTTGATCTCTGTCATTAATTGATCATATTTATTGAATTGACCTGCATTTTTCATAAATCTTAATACAACTGAGTACCACCAATAATATTCTCCACCAAAAGTGTTTACTAAATAATCAACTTTTTCTGCCAATGGAGTGTTTAATTTTTCAACATACCCAATAACTCGTGCTCCGACTTCATGTGCTTTATCTACAGCCGCTTCAACCTCAATTGTGTGTCCTGATAATGAAGCAATCACAACAACTGAATCTTTTGAGAAATTTGCGTTTCCTTCATACATGAAATCTTGTGCATTTTCCAGATAAATCGGTAATGTGCATCCTAATTGCTTTGCAGTATGCATAATTTGCCCTGCATACAATAGTGTACCTCCAATCCCAAACAAGAAGATATTTGAATACCCTTCTTCACAGATTTTATCAACAATTTTTTCAACTTCTGGAATTAAATTCACTCCATTTGTGTGTTCTTTCATAACCCTATTTTCATCAAAATTTAACATTATTCATTACCTTCCTTTCTTTCTTATCCTAAAATCCCGAATTGTGCGCATACAATACCTAGTAATGCTGTACCAATTAATAACCACATTACATTCACTTTTTTATCTAATAGCTTATAGTAAACTCCCATTACAACCAAAGCTAACATTCCTGGTAGAATTCCATCTAAAACGTCTTGAATTAACGTTGCTGAATCTCCTGATCCTATTTGAAGTGCCATATTTACAGATACTAATTCATTAGTCATTCCCCCAATTACCATAGTCCCTAAAATTCCTGCTGCATACATGAACTTTTGCATTAATCCAGAAGATTGGATTTTATGAAGATATGTTGCACCTAATTCATAGCCTTTCATCGCACATACATATCGTAAAATAAAAGCTGGCACGTTAAAGATTAGCAAGAATAAGATTGGTCCTAAGACATTACCTTGTGCTGCCAATGAGGCTCCGATTCCTACAGCCAGAATCCTTAGTGTTCCAAGAAGAATTGAATCTCCGATCCCGCTTAACGGGCCCATCAATGCAGCTTTTACTGAGTTGATAGAATTAGTATCAAAATCTTCATTGTTTACGTTCATTTCTTCCATTGCTAGTGTAATCCCACCAACGAATGTGGATATATGAGGCGTGATGTTAAAGAATTCTAAATTTCGCTTTAAAGCTTCCTTTAGCTTTTCCTTATCATTTTTATAAATTTTCTCTAAACCTTTAGAAATCATCGAGCAAAATCCCATATGCATTTGTCTCTCATAGTGCCAAGAGAATTCCATCGGAAGAGATCTCCAAAACATTCTTTTTAAGTCCTTTTTTGTAATGACTCCATTTTCTTTAATTGGTTGATTAGAAGTCGTCATCGTCCACTCCTCCTTCAGCTTCTATGCTTGTATTATTATTTGTTGTAAAATCGATTTTTAAGAACACTGCAATGATTCCTAGACAAGCAATTCCAACAACCGGTATTGAAAAATATGCTGATAATAAGAATCCTAAGAAGAAGAATGGTACAACCTGTTTATTCATCACCATTCTAGCTAACATCGCAAACCCTAATGCCGGTAGCATTCCAGATGCGATAGATAATCCTTTTGTGATTCCTGGAGGAATTGAATCAACAATCGCTTGAATTTGAGCTCCACCAAGCCAAAATCCAAAGAAGGTAATCAAGAACAACACTGTACATGTTAAGAATCCTGTTCCCATATGTACTGCTGTAATAGCTTTAACATTTCCTTGATCAGCATATTTATCAGCTAATCTTCCTAGCATTGGACGAACAACGGAGAACATAACATTATCAATCGCTTGCGCTAATAACGCAATTGGAAATGCCATTGTGAATGCAATTTCTGCACCACCACCTGTCGTTATCGCAAATGCAGTTCCTAATACCCCACCTACAATTACGTTAGGTGGAATGTATGCTCCAACCGAAACTTGTCCTAAGAATGCTAACTCAAGAATTACACCAATTTGAACTCCAAGTTTTAAATCTCCCAAAACCAATCCAACCAATGGTCCTAACACTATTGGTCTTTGTATCATATTTGTTCCTGTTGCAAGATCACATTTTCCAATGAACGCGATACAGCCTAATAATAAAGCTTGTAGCATTTATCTCTTCTCCTTTCTTAAATAACTGATTCAGCATTAATTTTCTTTTCTGTTGGAGTCATTCGAATTTCTACTTCAATGTTCCGATCTAACAACTCCTTGATCATTCTCACTTCTTCCTCAGTGACATTCATAGCTTTTGAAATATTTTTTGTTTGAGATGTTGCTTTTGTACCACCCAAATTTAAACTTTTGATAGCTGGACAATTATCCACTAGTTCTTTTGCATCTTTAATAGATTCTGTAATAATCATCATTTTGTACTTATCAGTCACTCCGCTATTGATTGCTGCAATAGAATCTCCGATAGTTTTGATGACCAATTTTATTCCAGCTGGTTTTGCTAGTTTCAAAGATGTTTTTCTTAGATCGTCTTTTGGAACTGCATCATTTGCAATTAAAATACAATCTGCATTCATCGCGCTTGTCCATGTAAAAGCTACTTGTCCATGTAACAAACGATGATCAACTCTTAATAACTTAATCATTTTTTCTCCTTTTTAAAAATCTTCATCACTGTCTTCTACATAATTGCCATGAATCAAAGTAATTCCAACTTTTGAATTTTCAATCAATTTTAGAATTTCAACATCTGTAAGTTCCTTTTTGTAATTTAATACTAAAGCTAGAGCCAATCCCATATTCATTCCAGACAAGATTTTAACGTTCTCAAATTGTCTTAATTGTGACAAGGCGGTATGTACGCTTCCACCCAAAACGTCACATAGAATAATAGTCTGTTCTTTTGATTCTGATACTTGTTCTTTTAACTTTTGGTATAGATCGTTTGAACTTTCTCCCGGGTGTAAGCTAATAGTTTCGACACCATCAGCTAAATTGCCAACAATCATTTTTACTGAATCAAGCATTCCTTCAGATAAACTTCCATGTGAGGCAAATATCAATCGACTCATCTTAACACCTCCTTCTTTTTCAGCTTTCACTTATATACAAGCAACAATCGTGCCACAGATAAAAAAAAGATACTTTAACATTAAAAGTATCTTTTTTTCTTAATAATCTATTAAATAATCATCGTTTTCGACATACAAATAAATATATTTTATTTCCTCTAAGGGTATTTCAACATGATAAAAATTCTCGACAGGTTTTAATGCTCTTCTTGTAAACTCAACAAACGACGAATTGTTAATTTCAAACTCAGAACATTCTTCATATCCATTATGTTCTTTCGAAATAATTAATCTTTCAATCATAGTACAAACATGGATATATAATCCAAAACAAGTTCGACTCGAAAGCTGAACTCTTAAATATGTCTGTAAAGCATCAATAGCATTGGCCACTTGTTCTAGCAACTTGGTTGGATTAAGAATAGTTAATACATTCATTAAATTAGACAAAGAGAATTTTTTTAATATATTCTTATTAAATAAGTCTATTTCATCGTCATTCATAATTCCTTTAAAATATAATTTCATTCCATCATAATTTCCTTGCATTATTAAATCTTCAATTCCTACGTAGGCTAGGTCTTTAATATACGGATTTAACGTACCGATCATGAATAGCACATTGTGTTCGTCAAACATCGGATTATTTTCTTTCTGTGATATTAAAAAGGAATAATCTTGAATTCGTATTTCTAAATTCACATCTTTAGGAATTGATTCTTCAAGTATAGCTTTTATTTTGTGAGAAGTTTCAATACCACTAGCACAAGAGCACAAAATGATATTCTTTTTAGTTTGTCGTTTTTCGATACGGTAAGAACACTTTGTTTCTTGAGATACTTTTTTTAAAAGTTCACTCATATCTATATTTTGTATGATACCATTTCCTATCTCTAGAGCAATTGGTGTTGAAGTATTATCCATAATACCTATATTTACATTGTTCAGATTAATTCCATTATATATTTCGGTTAAACTCCCCATGTCCACTAGCAAATACATTTCTTTAATATTGCCAATATGCTTTAGATAACTATTTAGACGATCTACAATCATCTGTGTATCAACATGAATTGGCATATCTAAAGAATCAAATATGTATTCTCCTAACAACTGATTACATGCCTCAGCCATCGAGCTTGCTGTCGAGTATCCATGTGCAACAATAACGCATGCTTTTTGTTCTATTTTTTTCATCCTCAATGGGTTATATAAATAGAAAATAAAAGTATCAACAATGATTGGTAACATATCAATATCTAAATAAGATTTTAAATATGTACATAACTCAAGTGCGATATTTGTGGTTCTATAGTATTCATTTTGTAAAAGAGCATTTAAATCTTCACAGGCTTCCTCATTCTGAAGATACCAATTATAGAAATCACTATTTTCACTAACTACCTCTTTTAAATAATGAGCCATAGCTACTCTTTCGTTATTAGTTACTTTAAACCCATAGCGATTATCCATAATATTTAAAATGGAATCAATTCCGGTAAGATAATATCTGTTTTCTTTCCCATCGTTTTCTTTTAATATAATGGAGTCAAAAAAATCTTGAACAATTTCTTTTCCTTTTACCATTAACTTTGAAGTATCTTTATGAATTAAATAATCCTTATAACAATGCAGAATTGAATTATTAAGTCCAATAATTTCTTTTTTCTGATCATATTGTTGTTTTAAGTCTTTAATAAAGATGTACTCTTTGTCTTCAAAAACATTCAATCTTAAATCATTATCATTTAATAACGATTTTGGTAATGACTTTAATCTAATTGTGACTATGTCACCTTCTCTTTCGAACAATGAATTAATACAACTTGATTGAATCACACTTTGTAATTCCCCTATATTTCCGGAAAATTTTTCTTTTAATAATATTGAATACACTTGCATACTTAGACGAATTTTTACACCAATTCTTTTTTCCTCTTTTGAAAAAATTTCATAAATGAATTCAATTCTTTCTTGTGTACTTCGTTCGCTCAAAGCTGGAATCGTAATTATCATCGGTATTCTTCTTAGCAGCGTTTTTAATAAAACCTCAGAAGGTTCTTCTGTGGTTGCGCAAATAATACGTGCATTCGAAGAATACCATTTTTCGTTATCTCCCACTCTGTGATAGATCCCCTGATCCATGTAAGTAAATAACTTTTCTTGACATTCTGCTTTTAATTCATGAACTTCATCTAAAAACAATATTCCTTCAGCCGCTAACGACAACAAACCTTCACTATCTTTTTCAGCTCCAGTAAAAGCACCTTTTACATATCCAAATAAATTTGCAGTTAATAGTTCTGGATTATTTGCATATTCACTACAATTCACAGTAACAAATCGAGATTTTGGAGGAAGTATTCCTTGATTTATTGCCCATTCATATGTTAATTTTGCAACTAAACTTTTACCGGTTCCTGTTGGTCCATACAAAAGCATGGGCAATCCTTTAGGCGGATATGAAACAGTTGCTTTACATTTATTTACCATGTCTTTCAATGAATAGTTATATCCAATTAGTTTCATAAAATCTCTTGGTTTATTTTTTTCCAATAATTCTTGCAAATGACTAAAAACATATTTATTTATTGAAATCCCCAATATCTGTTTAATATACTCTGCGGTTATGTAAAAGTATGGTTTTTCCTCCACCCTAACAATCTTTTCTTCTTTCAATAATTGATTTAATAATATAGAGCACCTACTTTTTGGAATTTGTAAATAAGAACTAATATTAACAACAGTATTATCTTTATATGCTTTTTTATAATCATTACTTTTAATATAATTTAATAAATTATCTTTCATGGTAAAACCTCATTAAATGAATAATATTCAAACTTTTGTTTTGAGTGAATAATTTGAATATACTAGTAGTATGAAAACAAGTATTCATTTAAAACAAACTTTAAAACAGACATTTTTATTAAATAAATCAATGTCAACCCATCTATCTATTCTCAATATGAATCGAAACGAGCTTTCTAATTTTCTTTATGAAATCACTCAAAGAAATCCTTTTTTAGAATATACACCCTCAAAAGATCTTGGAACATTCATAAACAATGGTATTGGAACAAAAAGAAATTTAAAAGAAGAATTATATTTTCAATTACATGTTTGCGAAAAAAATTATAGTAAAAAAATTTGCACCTATATTATTGAATCTTTGAATGACCACGGTTTTTTTGATGTTGAAATCGAAGTAGCTACTAAAGATTGTAAATGTGATCAGAAAACATTTCTAAAGAATTTGCATGTAATTCAAAGCTTTGAACCATTTGGTGTTGCGGCGAAAAATAGTACAGATAGCATTATCATTCAATTGAAGCTGAAAAATGAGACACTTTCTGCTTCTCTATTAGAAAAATACTCGGATGAAATAATACGTTCCGATTTTTCCTCTATCGAAAAGAAATTAAATATTTCATACAACGATATACTTTCTTGTTTAGAAAAAATACGAAGTTGCTCTCCTTTTCCGTGCTCTGAATATAGTACAGAATCCATTTCAACAATCATTCCGGATTTTGAAATACTAGTTGAATACAACGATATTAAAATCGAGCCAAAAGAAATAGGAGAGATTTGTTTATCACATGACTCTATTGGTAAGGAAGCAAATGAAGAAGTAAAAAAGTATTTTAACGAAGCGAAATTCTATTTAGACAGTATAAACAAACGAAATCAAACTTTACTCCTTATAAGCAATGAATTAGTAAAAATTCAAAAGGGTTATTTTCTTTATAACGATGAATTAAATCCCTGTACATTGCAAGAACTCGCAAATCTTACAGGATTTTCGAAATCTACTGTTTCTCGCACTATTTCAACTAAATACTATACTTTTAATGGTCAAATACACTCTTTGAAAAACCTTCTTGTCAGTAAGACAATGTCTGGAACAAGTAAAGATTCCGTATTGAAAGGGATCGTTTACTTAATTGGGAACGAAGACCACGAAAATCCATTGACCGATGAACAATTAGTGAAGGAGCTGGAATCTCTTGAAATCTTTGTTGCAAGGCGTACAATATCAAAATATCGAAAAATTCAAAACATTAATAATTCTAAGCAAAGAAAACAGGATTATAAAAAATTGAAGGATTAATATTACAATAATTGGCCTTAAGCTAGATAAAAACGGATTTGAACAAATTATTGGACTCGCCGGTTTCATGCCAGTTCCAGATTTCGGATGTCCCCCTTACACCAATTTCAATAATTATTGATTCAGAATAATTATCCTATTATTTTATTTCTTTGCCTATATCTTTTTCTACCGTAAATATATAATCTCCATAATTTCCTTGTTTCTTTTTCGTCATAATATTTGTATGAATAAACTTCTTTATAAAAAAGAGCCCTTAAATTGAACCATCTCCAAAAAAGATAGTTACAATACAGGCTCTGGATATACTTCTGGTGGAGGTGAGGAGGGTCGAACTCCTGTCTAAGCAAAGTCCCACGACTAGACGTTTACAGCTTTTTCCATCAATGAACGGAGCAACGTAGATGGAAACAGAGGTTGATCCGTCTGGTTCTGAAATTTTCGAGAAGCATACCGAACCTTTATGCTTCCTTATCTTCCTCTATTTGACACGCAGCGGTCACTAAGAAGTCCAGGTGAACCGCCGGGGCTGCAGGTCAGTTATTAGACTCTATTAGGCAGCAAAAGCCATGCTTTGGTTTGCACCAAAAACATTAGCGAATCTGTTTTTAGCAGTTAATTTTGTTTTGGTTATAACGCGTGTCCTTCGCGGCTGTGGTCATGTCCAAACATTTACTCATCGAATACCAAATACACCCCCAGGATATTAGAATATATCATTCTAATACTGATTTTTCAAGGCCTTTTGTATTTCTCTTTTCGCATCTCTTTCTTTGGACGCTTCTCTTTTATCGTGCAGATTCTTACCTCGTGCTTCAGCAATTTCCAGTTTGGCCAGTCCTTTGGATATATACAGGCGGACCGGAACGATCGTAAATCCTTTTAGACGTGATGCTTGATCCAGTTTACGAATCTCTTTTTTATGCAGAAGCAATCGACGGTCCCTGGTTTCATCATGATTAAAGCGATTGCCGAATTCATAAGGAGAAATATGCATCCCCTTGATATAAGCCTGGTTATCACGAATACTGATATAGCTGTCCTTGAGCTGCACCTTGCCGGCGCGGATGCTCTTGATTTCCGTTCCTTTTAATTCCAGACCGGCTTCATAGCGATCCATCAGCTCATAATCATGACGAGCCTTGCGGTTCTCTACAATTGTTTTCTGTTCTGCCATCAGTAGACCACCTCGATTCCATCCGGATCGCCCATAATGGATTTCACATAGTCATCGATCCATTCTTTCGTCATATCTTCCCCGTCGGTCACCGTACAATAATGCGACGCAGCCAGATCATCGGTCCATTGCTCGATCGTATAGACTCTGTAATTCTGGTAGTTCCCGTTATACCATGTAATCGTCGGTATAAATTTTACATGCGAGAATGTCGTTTTCTTTGTATCAAAATCATAATTCAATGTAAAGGTAGGCATACCTCCAACCATGTTCTCGTTATGATCCTGGGAACTTAAGAAATTGCCCACGGAATAATAACATAATGTATCCTGCTTTTTTCCGTGGATAATCTCCGCCGGTTGGATCACATGCGGATGGCCACCGATGATGACCTCCACACCCAGTTCATTTAACAACTTAGCGTATTTCTTCTGTTCTTCATTTGGTTCTGTCTGATATTCTATGCCCCAATGCATGGTCACGATCTGCACATCACTGACTTTGCTGAGCTTTTCCATATCGGCCCGGATCTTGTCTTCATCGATCAGATTGATCAGCCATTCATAGCCTTCCGGTAAAGTAAATCCATTCAATCCGTAGGTATAGCTGGCCAAACCCACCTTGATACCGTTGATTTCAACAACCGTCGGTGTATTGGCAGCCTTTTCGCTTAAATACGCCCCGGTCACTGTCAGGCCCGGATCATGTTTCTTAATATATTCCAGATTCGCCTGGACACCTTCCACACCCCTGTCAAAGGTATGATTGGAGCACAATGACAACCAGTTGAATCCGGCATGGGTAATCGCATCATTAAATCCCACTGGGCCGTTAAAGGTTGGATACCCGGTCAGTTCAAATTCTTCTCCGGCGCAAATGGTTTCATAATTGATATAGTTTAAATCGCTTTTCTTTGTATATTCTTTGATTGGCTCATAGATGTCATCGTAGTTATCATCTACATCGTACGCATAAATGACATCATGCAGCAAGTTATCGCCAACCCCCATAAAACGAAAGGAAGCTTTCTCTTTCTTTTCTTTTTCTATTTCTTTTACTGTTGTTTTGTCGCTTTCATTGATGCCGTAACAAGCACGGCCGACCAGACAAACGGTCAGAAAGACAACAGTCCAAATTAACATAAATCGTTTCATGCATCTATTCTATCATAAACCCCTCTTCTTCATCCATGGAATTCACAAAACAATCAGAACAGTCCATGTAAACAAATTAGAGTAATTGTATTCGATTGATATACACTTGATTATATTTTATGAACATTTCTCTTGCATCTGGGCAAAAAAAAGTTATAATAGTTTTTGTGTATTAGGAAAGGATGGTAGTACATTATGAAACGAGTATACAACTTTAGTGCCGGTCCTGCCTGCATGCCTGAATGGGTATTGGAAAAAGCAGCCGGTGAAATGTTAAATTACAATAACACAGGAATGAGCGTCATGGAGATGTCACATCGTTCCGCCGATTATCAAGCAATTATCGATACAGCGGAAGCCCGCTTACGTCGTCTGATGAATATTCCGGATGATTATACGGTTTTATTCCTGCAGGGTGGAGGATCCTTACAGTTTACGATGGTTCCTTTAAATCTGATGACCAAAAAAGCCGATGTGATCAATACCGGACAGTGGACAAAGAAAGCCATTGCCGAACACAAAAAACTAGGAGAAGTCAATGTCGTCGCTTCCAGTGCCGAAGATACTTTCTCATATATTCCTAAGATCGAACAAGAGGATCTGAGTGAAGACAGCGATTATGTTTATATTTGTGAAAACAATACGATCTATGGTACAAAGTACAAGGAACTGCCGCCACATGAAGGAAAAATGCTCGTAGCCGACTTATCAAGCTGCATCCTGAGTGAACCGATCGATGTCACAAAATATGATCTGATTTTCGCCGGTGCTCAGAAAAACCTGGGGCCTGCCGGTGTGACCATCGTTATCTTGAAAAACGAACTGCTGGATATCGCCGATCAGGACAAGCTGCCAAGCATGTTAAGCTATAAAGTACATGCCAAAAACGGTTCCATGTTCAATACACCGCCGACATATGCCATCTATATGGTCGGTCTGACCTTCCAGTGGTTAGAAGAAGTCATTGGCGGTGTGGAAGAAATGCAGAAGATCAATCTGCAAAAAGCCAAGATGTTGTATGACTATATCGACAGCTCCAAGCTCTTTGCCAACAACGTAGCCAAAGAAGACCGTTCGTATATGAACGTTCCGTTTGTGACCGGTGATCCGGAACTGGATAAAAAGTTCGTTGCCGAAGCCAAAGAAGCCGGTATCGTCAACATCAAAGGCCATCGTTCCGTTGGCGGCATGCGTGCCAGCATTTACAACGCAATGCCGATCGAAGGGGTAGAAGCCTTGATTGATTTTATGAAAAAATTTGAGAAGGAAAATGGTGAAAAATAATGTATAACGTTAAGCTCTATAACAATATTGCCCAAAAAGGCCTGGATCAGTTTGATGATCAATACAATACATCCGCAGATATTGAAAATCCGGATGCCATCCTGGTGCGTTCCGCCAATCTGCATGACATTGCGTACAATCCGGAACTGAAGGTGATTGCCCGTGCCGGTGCCGGCGTCAACAATATCGATATCGATACTTGTACAGAAAAGACCATCGTTGTCTTCAATACACCGGGCGCCAATGCCAATGCCGTCAACGAACTGGTGTTTGCCGGGATGCTGCTGGCCAGCCGTGATATTTACCACGGAATCGAATGGTGCCGTACACAGACAGAAAACGACAATCTGTCCAAGGATGTCGAAGTACAGAAGAAAAAATACGGCGGTCACGAATTAAAAGGACAAAGCCTGGGCATCATCGGTCTGGGTGCTATTGGTGTCAAGGTTGCTAACCTGGCCTTACGTGTCGGTATGGACGTACATGGCTACGATCCATACTTATCCGTAGACGCAGCCTGGAGCTTATCCCGCTGGGTACACCGCGAAGAGACCATTGAAGATATTTTCCGTAAATGTGATTTTATTACCATCCATATTCCAATGAATGATGCCACCAAGGGAACCATCAATAAGAAAGCGCTGGACATGATGAAAGACGGTGTTGTCGTTCTGAACATGGCCAGAGGCGGTCTAGTTGTGGAAGACGATATGCTGGAAGCACTGAATTCCGGAAAAGTAGCAAAATACGTAACCGATTTCCCTTCTCCGAAACTGGTAGCTCATCCAAATGTCATTCCGACCCCGCATTTAGGTGCTTCCACAGCGGAAAGTGAAGAAAACTGCGCTGTACAGGCGGCTTTGGAGATCCGCGACTACCTGGAACGTGGAAACATACACAACTCGGTGAATATGCCGGAAGTCCGTATGGAGTGGACCGGCAAGGCCCGTGTCGGCATCTTCCATGACAACAAGCCAAAGATGATTGCCCGGATCACCGACTGTTTCCATGATGACAACAATATCGAAAACATGATCAACAAGTCCAAAAAAGGCATCGCATATACTATGCTGGATCTGGCCGAACAGCCAAACGAAGAAGCCATTGCACGATTAAAGGAAATCCCCGGCGTTCTTCGTGTCCAGGTTTATACGTTATAAAAAAGGCAAAAGCTGCTGCGATAAGATTCGCAACAGCTTTTTTCTATTCTTTTGTCGGTTGTCCGTTGGAAACAATCCGGATCCCAAGGCATACCAGCACCAGGGCCAGACAAGTCCGCAATGAAAACGCCTGTTTTGTTTCCTGTAAAAGAAAGGCAGACCATAATACCCCCATGACCGGAATCAGACAGTTGTAAATACTGATTTTGGATACCGGATGATTGGCCAGCAGCAGCGACCAGATCGTATAAGCACCGCCAGATACACAAGACAAGTAAAAAATGATGGCTGCCCCTTTCCAGGAAAAGACGATGGATGGATGCATCAGACAGCCGGTCACAACCAATGCCAGTCCGCCGACAATAAATTGTAAAGCGCTCAGCCGGACCGGATCCTGCGTTTGGGAAAACTTTCGGATCAAAACCGTGGAAGCAGCCCCAAACAGCTGCGAAAGGACGACCATGATGTTGCCGGTAAAGGTGGCTGAGGAAAAATGCAGACCATACATGATACACACCGCAACAAATCCAAGCAGACATCCTGTCAGTTTTTCCGGTGTCATTGTTTCCAGGCGAAACAGGTAGCACGCCATCAGTAAAGAGAAGAAAGCACTCAGTCCCAATAAAACAGAAGCTTCGACCCCACTTGTCATGGACAGTCCCATATAATAGAAGAAATATTGCCCAAATGTCTGGCACAGGGCCAAAATTCCGATGGAATATCCACGTACTTTCGGTCTGTGTCGCCCCAGCGCAAGCCACACCAGCAGTCCGGCTAAAGTAAACCGTAGACCGGCAAAAAGAAGGATGGAAGCGGTATCTTGTATGTGCAGCTGCTCATAACCGATTTTAATAAACGGTCCGGCACTGCCCCACAAAATACAACAGATCATCCCCATACAAAAGACCATCCACGGTTTACGAAACATTTTGCTGCCCTTCCTTCTTTTCCTCCAGCTCCATCCAGCGTAAGGTCGCTTCTTCAAGCTGCGTATCCAGGGCATCACGCCGTTTGGAAAGTTCGATCATTTGTTCATACGCTGCGGTTTGGCCGATCTGTTCATTGATCTGTTCCAATTGCGTTTCCAGCTGCTCCATTTTTTCCGGGAGCTGTTCCAGTTCCTTCTTTTCATAATAAGAAAGCCTTTGGATCCGTTTGGCCCGTGTATCCTTTTTCTGCACAGGCGCTTTTTTCGTTTGGCTGTCTTTGCTTCGGTAATCACTGTAGCCACCTGGATACTCTTTCCATGTGTGATCCTCCTGAAATACGAAAACCTTGTCACAGATACGATCGAGAAAATAACGATCATGACTGGCGGTAATCACAATGCCTCCAAACTCATCCAGATAGTCTTCCAGCACTTCCAGCGTCAACAAGTCCAGATCATTGGTCGGCTCATCCAAAAGCAGCACATTCGGCATCTGCATCAGCACCCGGCAAAGGTACAAACGTCTTCGTTCCCCGCCGGATAACCGATCGATCGGCGTATAATGCATCGATTTATCAAACAGGAAACGTTCCAGCATCTGACCGGCTGTGATCTCCTGTTTGCCAATACGGATGACATGCGCGGCTTCCTTGATGTAATCGATCATGCGCATCGAGACATCGATCCGGTCATCTCCTTGTTGAAAATAACCGATGGAAACCGTCTGCCCGTATTCAATCGAGCCGGATGTCGGTTTGCATACCCCCGCAATCAGATTCAACAAAGTAGACTTGCCGCATCCGTTGGTCCCAATGAGACCCACACGGTCGTGTTTCAATAATGTATAGGAAAAAGAATGGAATATTTCACGTTCCCCGTAAG
>JAWRHV010000021.1:0-84034 GCA_040266995.1 Erysipelotrichaceae bacterium
ATCAGGCTAATATTGTCCAATTTTGGCCAATATTCATCAATAAAATGCCAATTATTTCATTTTATGCAAGACGCATGCCGTAAACTTACATCTAGATATGAAATATAGAGTTGAAGAGATTCAATAAGGACCCAAAGAACAACTAAAGAGAACGTGTTTGGATGAGTGTAGTAGTAAAGGATTGTGTAAGTAATATGGATATCCCAGTAGGAGGAATATCAACATATTTTCTACAAACATCTAAAACATAGTAGTGCGAAGTTGTTATAATAGATGCTATTTGTAAGGGCGGTCATGTCTGCTCTGAAACAATAATAAAATGTAGGAACCTCTCCCTTCTAAATTAAAAAACCTGTTTCTTTTGAGACAGGCATAGTTATTCTAAATCCTAACCTAAGGCTACATCCAAGACCATCATTAGTACAAATCCTAAAGAAAAAGCAATTGTACCAATGTTTGTATGTTTTCCTTCTGACATTTCGGGTATCAGCTCTTCAACCACAACATACATCATAGCTCCAGCTGCAAAAGCTAAAAAATATGGTAATATAGGAATCACTGTTCTGGCTGCCAGAATTGTAATAAGTGCCGCTACTGGTTCTACTGCACCGGATAAGACCCCGTAGATAAAAGTTTTCCCTTTTTGCATTCCTTCAGCCAATAATGGCATAGATACTATAGCTCCTTCCGGAAAGTTCTGTATCGCTATACCTAAAGCTAAAGCTAGCGCTGCAGACTGGCTGACTCCTACATTTCCGGATATCCAGCCTGCATAAACGACACCAACGGCCATTCCTTCCGGAATATTGTGTAGAGTAACTGCCAAGATCAGTTTTGTTGTCCTTTTTAACTGACTTTCAGGACCCTCCACCTGTTGATCCATGTGCATGTGTGGAGTAATGATATCCAGAAACAAAAGAAAGCCGATTCCAATCAAAAATCCAATTGCTGCGGGCATAAAGGATAATCTGCCTAAAGATTCACTGCTCTCTATGGCTGGCTGTAATAAGCTCCAAAAAGAAGCAGCTACCATGACCCCGGCTGCAAATCCGGTTAAAGACTTTTGCACATGACGCGATATTTGTCCATGGAGTATAAAAACCATTGCGGCTCCAAGACTGGTCCCGATAAATGGAATAAGAATTCCGATAAGTATGGAATTGTTCATAAAACATCTCCCCTTCCTTTTCTTTCGTATTATATAACACCCAGATACTTAAATGCATTCCATATGCCATCTTCATCGATATCTGTGGTTATCCAGTCTGCAATCTGTTTTACTTCTTTAAACGCATTCCCCATTGCGATTCCAAACCCACAAGTTTTTATCATGTCAATATCATTACTGCTGTCCCCGATACCAACCGACAAATTTATATCCGCATTATAATAATCCATGATTTTTTTAATTCCCACGGATTTTAATATAGTTCCATTGGTAATTTCATAAAAATCACATTCTTGAGAAGATAAAGTCATATGCATCATATATGGTTCAAACAATAAAGAACGCAATACTTCCGCGCTTTCGTTATGAGAAATACTAGCTCCCATTTTATATATTGGATCATTATAATCACGATCCTTCATAGAAATCATATGGTTGGCTTTCATTGCTTCCTCCTGCTGCCGAGGATCTGTCTTTCCACCGGATACATAATATTTAATGTCTTGGTAACATTTACGATCCAGGTAAGCATGTTTTTGACCAGCAATCAACAATCCCATCTCACATTGATTGATTAACGAAGAAATTGCGTTTACATCTTTATTGCATATTGGATGGTTAAAGACGAGATTCCCTTCCGCCATGCACCAGGCACCTGATCCTAGGACAAACCCATCAACCGGATAATTAATATACTTGGCTGCTTCAGCTTTACTGCGGCCAGAGCACAAAAACACTTTCGATCCATTTTGTCTTGCTAGCTGTATGGCTTTTAAAGCGGAGGCTGGCACAATTCCCCTTTTCCCACTAAACAGTGTGTTATCGATATCCAGAAATAAATAATAATTCTTTTTAACCATGTATTCGTTATATTCTTCCATCCTGTTTATTATACATTAACTGTTCTTCTAATGTTTAATAAAAAAGAACTTGTTTTATAAAAACAAGTTCAATTTCGCTTACTTTAACCGTTTTAGAATTTCCACCAGGTATTCCCATGTACGAGCCGCACTAGCTACATCTAAACTCTCATTAAACGTATGTATATTGGTCATATCAGGACCAAAAGATACACAATCAAGACCTGGTAATTTACCTGCAAACAAGCCACATTCAACGCCGGCATGTAAAGCCTGAACAACAGGTTTTCTTCCATACTGTTGCTCAAACACATCAATCATCAGATCGCGTAATGGAGATTCCTGCTGATACTCCCAGGCCGGATAATCTCCTGCGCATGTGACGGTACCACCTAACGTTTCAACAAGAGAAACAAGACGTTCAACCAATTCTTCTTTTTCACTGGTCACGGAGCTACGTACAGCAAAAGAGGCCGTCACTTCTTGTTCTTTCGTAACCAGAATACCTAAGTTTAAAGAGGTTTGTACAAGTCCTTCAATGTCAAAGCTCATTTTTTGGATACCATTCGGTACATTACGTAATGCACAAAGAATACGTTTTGTACTTTCCGGATCCATGGCTTGTACATTCTGCGGATTTGTATCGAATGCAAAGGAAACCTTTAAATCAGGATCTGTCGTTGCCAATTCATTATGTAGAATTGCATTGTAATCATCAACGAATTTCTGTAAAACTTCTTCCTTTACGGTATCTTTCAGTACGATTTCAGCAGTCGAAGCATTTGGAATCGCATTATCTTTCTTACCGCCTTCTATGTGAATCAAACAATAGTTCAGTTGTCTTGATAGTTTCCACAGTATTCTGCTTAAAACCATATTGGCATTGGCACGTCCTTTATCAATTTCAACACCGGAATGACCGCCTCGACCGTCTGAAACTTTTATTGTTACAATCTGTCCATAGACCGTTGTTCGATGGATCGGCAGATGACAAGTCGCCGTTGTCCCACCAGCACAACTTACCAGTAAATATCCTTCATCCTCTGAATCGATATTTAACATGATCCGGGATTTTAAAACAGACATATCCATCGCTGCTGCTCCCAGCATGCCGATTTCTTCATCTACTGTAAATACAGCTTCCAATGGCGGATGCGGAATATCTTTTGAGTCAAGAAGCGCTAAGTTATATGCGACCGCAATCCCGTCATCTCCTCCTAATGTAGTTCCATCGGCTGAGATAATACCATCATTTACAAGTAGTTTGAGTCCTTCTTTTTCCATGTCGATCGGACAATCCGGCTCTTTTTCACAGACCATATCAATATGCCCCTGTAACATAACTGGTGCACTGTTCTCATATCCGGCCGTTCCCGGCTTCCAGATAATTACATTGTTGGATGCATCCTGTACATATTTCAATTGATGATCGATCGCAAATTGTACCAGATAGTCACTGATTTCTTTCGTATTTGTAGAACCATGAGGAATCTGACATATATCTTCAAAATAATGGAAGACTCTCTTAGGTTCAAGATTTTCTAACACTCTCATTCTTATTGTTCCTCTTTTTCGTTAATAAAGCGATTTGTTTTCAAAGTAGATAAAAAGCTAACAACACGATCCAGCATCCGATCCTTTTCATTCGGAAATTCTTTTTCCATGAGTTGAATAAGATCATATACTGTTTTATTGCCATCCATTGCTTTCCATAATACGGTTCCATACGTATCCAGTTCAATATAACTGATTTTTGGTTTATGAAAAAACTTTTGGGCAATACGATTGGTGAAACCTCTATTTTCCATTTCCACTTCTACGAATCCCTTTTTATTCATATTCCATTTTTTAGAACGTATGTAAACGATGTCCATATAGTTTTTCGGCAGCTTTTTAAGATTGGATGTTTTTTTATTTCTCATGGGTTATTGTTTCTTTTTTTTCCGGATGGAAAAACGAACCAACGTTAACAATATAAAGGCAAAGAAAACAACGCCGCCTATATTGCCTAAAACACCACCCATATTAATCGCATCGCCTAAAGAACCATCATGAACCGGAATAATGGCAAACACAGCTAACAGAATACCTACTAATCCCTCACCGGCAATTAATCCGGATGAATACAAGACACCGTTCTCTACTGCATCTTTTGAATCTTTCTTGCGTTCAATAGCCCAGCGTACCAGACCACCGGCGAAAATCGGTGCAGACAGATGAATCGGAAGATACAGACCGATGGCGACCGGAAGGATCGGAAGATGAAGAACTTCAACCATAACGGCAATTCCTACCCCGGCTAATACCAATCCCCATGGCAACGTTCCACCCATAACACCTTCAACAACCAGTTTCATTAAAGTTGCTTGCGGTGCAGGAAGCTGTGCAGAACCATAACCCCAGGCCTTGTTCAAAAGATACATAATACCGCCGATAGCAATTGCTGCTGCAACACTACCGATGATTTCACCAATCTGCTGGTTTCTAGGTGTGGCACCTACGATATAACCGGTTTTTAAATCTTGTGACATATCCCCAGCCATAGCAGCAACAATACAGATGACTGTACCGATACAAATAGCCGATGTCATACCGGCATAACCAGTATTTCCGGTTACTTTCAGGATCGCTGTCGCCAATAACAATGTAGCTATGGCCATTCCGGAAACCGGATTATTAGAGGATCCGACCAGACCGACCATACGTCCGGAAACCGTTGCAAAAAAGAATCCAAATACAACAATCAATAATGCACCAATCAAAGATACCGGTATTTGCGGCATGATCCATATCACTAACGTAACAACCAGTACACCAGCTAAGGCAAACGACATAGGCAGATCATGATTTGTCCGTACAGTGACAGCTTCTTTATGACCAAAGCCACCGATTGCTTTACGGAAAGTTTTAACAATGATCGGTAAGGATTTCAATAAACTGATAATACCGCCGGCGGCCACAGCCCCTGCGCCAATGTATCGGATGTAACTGCTCCAGATCCCAAAAGAATCCAGTGTACTGATCGGATCTACATTAGGAGCTACGACGCTGTCCAGTCCAAATAAGGAAATCAATGGAATCATAACGAACCATCCAAGTATACCACCGGCAAACATATAACTGGAAATATCCAGGCCGCATATGTATCCGACACCGGCTAATGCTGGTAATACATCCGCTCCGAAACCGGTTCGCAATGCCGGAAGCTCCCAGTGAATTTCAGAAGGAAATAAACATAGTCCATCGGCTATAAACTTATAAATAGCTGAAAAACCAAGTCCGGAGAATACAATTTTTGATTTTTCCCCGCCTTCTTCTCCAGCCAATAATACTTCTGCACAAGCCTGTCCTTCCGGGAAAGGTAATACACCATGTTCTTCTACAATCAATGCAGTCCGCAAAGGAATCATAAAAAATACGCCGAGAATTCCGCCACAAAGGGCAATCAAGGCAATGGTTATAAATGTCGGTTCGGCAATTGATTCACTTTCCTGCGCCCACATAAACAAAGCCGGTAATGTGAATATAGCGCCAGCGGCTAAAGATTCACCTGCAGAACCAATCGTCTGAACCATATTGTTCTCCAAAATGGAATCGCGTTTCAAAATAAGACGGATAATACCCATCGATAACACAGCTGCCGGTATAGAGGCAGACACTGTCATACCTACACGTAAGCCTAGATAAGCATTGGCAGCGCCAAAGACGACAGACAAAATTAAACCTAATATAACCGAAATCGGTGTAATCTCAGGTAATACTTTATCTGCTGGTACAAATGGTTTAAATGAAGATCTTTGATCTTTTTCTTGCATAATAAAACTCCTCTCTTTTTAAACCCCTTTAATATTATACCACCTTCCCGGCTATTAATACACATACGAACCTTAGTACTTGTCTAAAACGCAGCATTCTCAATTGTTTTTAAGATGATATATAATAGATTAAAAAAGGAGATTTATATGTTAAAAAAAGGAGCCATTTTTGATAAAAACGGAATTTTGTTCGATACACAAAAAGATTTCTGTGAAGGCTGGAAGCTGGCTGGCCTTCATTTTGGAAAAGCAGTGGATCAAAGCTTTTTGGAAGAAATGGCAGGAAGCAATAAATGGCAGGCTGCCAAAATCATCGAAACGTATTATCCGGATGTCGATCCTTGGAAGATGAGAGAAATCATGATGAATTATGTAACATACCAGCAACAGCACTTTTTAACCTTGAAACCCGGGGTTTTAGAAATATTGAATTACTTGCAGGAACGCAAGATTCCGATAGCCTTGGCTAGCGGCGGAACATCCGATATGATTGCCCAAAATCTCAAACAAGGCAAAATCGATTCTTATTTTGATGCGATCGTTGCCGGAACCGATGTGGAAAAAGCTAAACCGGAACCGGATATATTTATTCTTGCAGCAAGAAAACTAAATCTTGAACCGAAGGACTGCTATGTATTTGAAGACAGCCCAAAAGGATTACAAGCCGGCAGAGATGCCGGATGCTTTACCGTTATGATCCCGGATTGTTTTGTGGATACACCAGAACTAAAAAGCATTCATGATACCGTATGCAAAGACTTCTTTGAAGTGAAAGCACAGATGGAAAAAGGATTATTATAAAGGCTGCTCATGGAAGCTGCCATAAAAAGCTGCAGTTTTATATGTATTTACAATTACATTCTCGTCTGCCGTTTTCACAGCGTCAATCGCATCTTTTGCTTCGTATACACTCACTACCGATTTACATAAATACATCTGTTTATGAGAATAAGCCCCTGTCCCTTTAAAGACAGTCATACCATGCTGTATTCGATTCATAAAAGCCTCTACAACAGCATCCGGGTCATCTGTATATATTTCCAAGGTAATCTGTGAATAACGCTGATACAGGCTTGAAATGGTTTTGGTGGCTATAAAATGAAATATGATGGAATAGCCAGCATAGATCCATCCAACCCTTAATCCGAAGATCATGTACATAATACAGTTAAAAAAGAAGACATAATCCCAGATTCCTCGATGAATTTTTAAAGCTACGTATTGAGCTATAAAATCGGTTCCCCCTGTAGACCCACCTGCCCGAAGAGCAATGGCAGCAGACACACCGAACATAAAGCCTCCAAATAATATATTTAATATTTGATCCGTAAAGATCGGTTGAAAATGAAAAACGATCATAAACAAAGACACAAGTAAATATTGTAGTACTGATAAAAATACAAAGCGTTTGGAAATGTATTTTCCACAAAGGATGGCAGCCGGGGTGTTAAACAAAAGAATGCCAAACCATACCGGAAAATCAATCCCGTACAGAGCCAGCACTTTATTAAACAGTAAAGACATTCCCATAAAACCACCGGAAATAAGATTACAAGGATCCATAAAAACCTGTACGACATATACAGTTAAAAAAGCACTGAGGATCATCATAAATGTACTAAACAAAAAGTTGACTTTTTTATTCTTCAATAATGATCGGAACATATTCATTACTTCTTTCATAATGAGTATTTTAACACCATAAAAATAGAATGGAATACAAAAAAACAAAGAATTATTTAGTTATTTAAAAATAATATAAACCACTATTTATTTTTCAAAATCTTTCGAAAATTTCTTAAAAACATATCCTCTATCATGTATAAAAATGTAACTTTTTATTTCTTTACAAAGGATGTTTCTTGTCAATTTACAGACCTTACATGATCATTCTATCCATTAATAAATAAAGAAGACACCTTTATATTTCAACAGAATCCGGGCTTCCAATAAACGATTCTCTAATAATAATGAAAAGCCAAGGTTTAACGCATACATAAACCGAATCCCCCTTCTCTATTTGAAATGATATCCCTTGTATATAATGTTGATTCTATTCCTCAAGAAATACAACCCTTCAAACAAAAATCACAGTAGAATTACTTTCTATGAAAAAGCATAATGAAAATATAAATCTCCAAAAGGTAAACTCTTTCATTTATTATGAGTTTTAAGAATATGATTTAATAATGCCGGTATCAACTTCTCAGCCTCATATTTTCTTTCACAAAACAATAAAAAAGCCCTTAAGGGCTTTTATACGATTAATACAATCCAAAATCTACACTGTAATAAGGAACACCATCAATAAATACAGTGTTGATCTGATAGCTGTTATAAGCTGGATTCGGGTTATTGTTTACTTCATAGCCAATTGTGCTTGATCCATAAGCATGGGCGCTCTCCATATCGGAGAATAAGCCGGCAGTGGATGGATCTAAACCATTGTTTGCGTTCTGCTGTGGTGTAGTTGTACCGGTTGTCGCCTGATCAACTGTAGTCTGTGTTTGATCAGTATATCCTGCATACGGATCATAGTATCCGGTTTGTCCATTGTCCAAACTAGTGGAATAGTCCTGAACCTGTTCCTGCGAAGCGGATTCCGTTGTTCCATTCTTATCGGCTTCTTCATCGGATAATACGATAAACGTTATATCTTTCTCTGTTTCATTATCGTATTCATCTTTCGCTGTAACGGTACCTTCATATTCACCTGGTTCTGCAACATCAAAATCAGGTACATCGACTTCAATTGAGACCTCCGAAAGATCTTCTACTTTAAAATAATCTTCCAGTTTTACTTTTTCCGCATTCTGACGAATCTTGATTTCATCTTTAAAATTCACGAACTTTGGAGCTGTAGTATCTTCAACTTCAATCGAGACAGTTAGAGCTTCATCTTCATGGGATAATTCAACCTCATAAGATCCCACTTTTAGAAAGTTACGATTCTTTGAAATGACTTCTTTCGTATCCTCATCATATTCGTAACTGCTTGTATCTGTTAATAAAGAGGAGGTCATAGTGGTATCATCAATAATATCCTGATCCGTGCCTTCTTTTAAAAATTTAGATACGTCAAGTACAACTTTATCACCTAATTCATAAGTATACGTTTTTTTAGCCAGTTCAAAATCTGCTTCTTCTCCCTTTGAACAACCGTAAGACATAATTAACATACTAGAAATGACAGCTGTTTTCCAAATAATTGATCTATTAAACATTTTTTCCTCCTGTAAAGTATAGATAATCTATACTTATACTCATCTTATCTAAAAGAATACAATTATTATATGCTAAGTAACCGAACTTTTCAATCAATGAATCGCAGATAAAATAACTGATTCTTTGTTGAAAACATCAACTATTAATATTCAGGAATAATCAAAACAGCACATGGTGCATATTTTACTGTATACGCAGTAACCGAACCTATCGTGTCAAGCCAACCCTTCTTGGTTGATTTAGTCATCACGATCAAATCAAACTTATTTTCTTTTGCGTATTTTACTATTTCTTCGCCTGGCTTTCCATAGGTCGTATAGTGTTCGAATGTGAAGCCTTCCTTTTCCAATGGATCATTCATACGGTTCAATGTGGTATTCATATAATGCGCCACACTGTACTCCTCTTTAATTTCCATTTGTTTAAGCATGTCTGTACACATCATTAATGTTAACTCTACTTCTTTTGGGTCATAATTATCTATAATCCAAGTAATTGTCTTTTTACTTCTTTCCGTTCCATCCAATGGCAATAAAATCTTTTTCATGTTGATCGACTCCTTCTATTACACTTATTATACATCTTTTTAAAAGAAACGATATGATTCCATATCGTTTAATCTTTGTTGCATTTATTTTTTAATGTCTGACTTGGTCTAAACTTCGGTAGTTTTGATGAATGGATCATCATGCGTTCCTTCGTCACAGGATTGATCCCCATTCTTTCTTTTCGGTTAAATATTTCAAATTTGCCGAATGAAGTAATATCTACCTTCCCTTCATTAACTAAAGCATCACTCATTTCGTCAAATATTAAACTAACCGCTTTTAAAGATTCGGTTTTGGAAAGATTAAAGTTTGATGCTAACAGAATCGCCAAGGATTCTTTATTGACATATTTTCCCATGCTAGCTCCTTTTCTTATGTACGTTTTCTGGCAATAATACGAATTGGTGTTCCTTCAAAATCAAAGGCTTCCCTGCACTTGTTTTCAATATATCGCTGATAACTAAAATGTAGCAATTCCGGATTATTAACAAATAATACAATCGTTGGTGGTTCGACCGAAACCTGGCTAGCATAATAAATATGCAGCTGCTGGCCATTGTGTGGTTTTGGCGGATTGATCATTTGCGCATCAAGAATGACATCATTTAATACATTGGTAGGTACACGTAAACAACATGCATCATGCACCTTATTGATCAATGGAATCAACTGATTGATCTTGCTATGCGTTTTAGCGGATACAAATGCAATTGGCGCATAGCTTAAATATAAGAATTCATTGCGGATCTTTTTCTCGATCTGGTTCATGGTAGACTGGTCTTTTTCAACGGTATCCCATTTATTATAGACAATGATAACGCCCTTGCCGGCTTCATGAGCCAAACCCGCAACGTGTTTGTCCTGTTCAACAATACCTCGCTCTCCATCGATTAGAAAGAGAACCACATGGCTTCGGTCAATCGCGCTCAATGCTCTTAAAATTGAATACTTTTCGATATCTTCATATATTTTTCCCCGTTTGCGTATCCCTGCCGTATCAATAATGATATAATCCTCATCATGATATTTAAAAGGCGTGTCGATGGCATCTCGGGTAGTTCCTTCAATATCGGATACAATCACGCGATCTTCATTTAAAATTGCATTGACCAAAGAACTCTTACCGACATTCGGTCGGCCAATACAACAAAATGAAGTTAAACCGTCATAGCTTTTCATTTTTTTCTCAGGAAGCTTTTCAATAATCAGATCCAAAATGTCACCGATCCCGATACCATGAGAAGCAGATAAAACAACTGGATCCCCTAATGACAGCTGGTAGAACTCATACTGCATAAACTGCAGCTGTTCATTATCCGACTTATTGACTGCCAAAACAACCGGTTTTTTTGACTTTTGCAGCTTTCTGGCAATAGCCATATCATCCGTTGTCACACCTTCTTTTGCGGAGGTGATAAAAAGGATGACATCCGCTTCCTCGATAGCTATATCGACCTGCATATTAATTTCCGCGGCAAAGGGTTGGTTTTCGATCTGTATACCACCTGTATCTATCAGACGAAATGTCTGGGTCAGCCACTCCACTTCACCATAAATGCGGTCTCGCGTCACACCGGGGGTATCGTCTACAATACTTTTTCTATGTCCTATCAACCGATTAAACAATGTTGATTTTCCTACGTTGGGCCGTCCAACAATTGCGACTGTTCCTCGTATCATTCTCAGGCTCCTTTCTGATTGCTTAGATGGACTTTACCAGTTTCATCACTTCTTCTATCACTTGTTCCTTTGTAAGATCCGATGTATCGATCAGTACTGCATCCTCTGCTTTCTTCAAAGGAGAATACTCACGGTTCATATCCTGGAAATCGCGTGTCACGATATCCTGATAGATTGTATCATAATCCGCTTCTACGCCTTTATTTATATATTGTAAATAGCGACGATCCGCTCTGGCCTTGGCAGAAGCGTCCATATAGATCTTGATTTCCGCATCCGGTAAAACAACGCTGCAGATATCTCTTCCGTCTAAAATATACCCTTTTTTGCGGGCAATCTCTTGTTGAAGCTTTACAAGCACTTCACGTACAACTGGTAAAGCGGAAATTTTCGATGTCATCATCGAAATATCATTTGTGCGGATAACCTCACTGACATCTTCATCATTTAAAAATACACGATCATTCTCAAAACGAATACGCAGTGCAAGTAAAGCATTCCTTAATCCATATTCATCCGAAGTATCGATATCATTTTTCCAGATATAATAAGCCACACATCGATACATTGCACCTGTATCCAAATGGATCATATCCATTTGTTGAGCCACCGCGTCCGCAACGGTGCTTTTTCCGACACCGCTCGGGCCATCAATTGCGATATTGATTGAACGGTTCATTATGCACCTATCGTACGGATGAAGTAAATCGTAGCTCCGATGGCAATAAACAAAAGGATAATCAAGATAATCAGAATAACATTCAGGATCGTACCGGCAGTATTTCCCTTTTTCTTTTGGGTGGAAACTTCCACTTCCTGAATCTTTTCTGAAGGCATCTCCGTCTTGTGTGCCTTCTTTGCTTTCACTTTCTTTTTCTTTGCTTTTTTCTGTTTTCTTGTCTCTTTCGCCTTTGGACGAGAGTATTCTTGTTCTTCCGTTGAATCAAGGACCATATTGTCGTCTTCAATGTCATCACTGGTTAAGATAATTTTATCTTTGGTCGAGGATTCTTCTTTTTTTACAGGCTCTGTTTTGATCGGTTTTTCTTCTTTGATCTCTTCCGGTTCCGGTTCTGGCTGTACCACTGGTTTCGGTTCCGGCGCATGGACCGGCAGAATCGAAGGTGTTGGATCTTCCGGTTCAACCGGTGCAGACGCAGCTGCATTCATTGAAGCCGTTTTGCCAATCTCGGATACAGGCAGTTTCATAGTAGAGCCTAATTCTTCGTCCTCTTCTTCCAATGGGATAAAATGACGATTTCTGTGTTTTACCTGTGTTCCGTCCAACTGTTTCAAAATGTTGATCTGGGTATCATCCGATACCAGATTTCCATTATCTATATTGTATTGTTTCACCTCATCGATCAGGTTATCCATTACCGGACTTTTGGCAATTTTTGATTGTCGGGAAGTCGCTGTTCTATCAGTATACGGACGAGTAGGCTGATTCGCATGATTTAAACGAGACTGATTATCCATTCTTGATAATCGACTTAAATTCTGGTGACCGACTGGTTTCTCGGTTACGGTTGTTTCTTCTTCTATTTGATCTCTCAATTCTTGATATTTTTGCATTCTTGAGTATTTAGCCATTCGATAGACCTCCTATTTACACGTTATCCATTATATATAATAATTCCAAAAAAGTCTATAAATAAAGGAAAATTGAATATATAAAAGACAGGAATCAGCATTCCTGTCTTGTTAGATGATTTCAATTATTTAGCTCGTCCAGAATATTTACCATCATTTGTGTTAACAAGGATCATTTCATCCTGGTTAATGAACAAAGGTACTTTTACCTGTAAACCTGTCTCCAGAATTGCATTTTTCTGTGCACTTGTTGCGGTATCCCCTTTGACAGCCGGTTCACATTCAACAACACGCAGTGTAGCTTTATCCGGTAAGATAACACCTAAGATTTCCCCTTCATAGGAAGAAATATTTACATTATCATTTTCTTTGATAAATTTCTTTTCCCATTCCAAACGCTCTTCCGGAATCTCAACCTGCTCATATGTTTCATTATCCATAAATACCAAAGAAGAACCGTCATCGTATAAATACTGCATTTCGCGTTTTTCTATCATGGCAGGTTCAACCTTATCCGAGTCATTAAAACGCAGTTCCAAATTCGTACCGGTACGTAAATTACGTACTTTTGTCTTAACAACCATGGCACTTCTAGCTGTTTTGTTTTTTGAAATATCGAGAACCACGAAGATATCGCCGTTCACATTAATCGTTTGTCCTGGTTTCAAATCGCCTGAGTTAATCATTATTCATTCTCCTTTTCATGTCTCCATATAATATTTTAAAAAAAACAATTCTTTTGTCAAGAAAGCAAAGTAAAAGGCGTATTATAACGCCTTCTACTTTATCGAAAGGAATCGATATGAATAAATATGCTCACATACTTAAGGAAGGATGTATGTATGCGAGTTGACTTGAGATTGAGCCTTATCTCAATTTTATTCACTCATATTTTACAGCTTTTTTAATGAATTGTAAACAATCTGTGCATAAGTTATTTATTACTTAACTGTTTATCAATTGATTCTGCAGCCTTCTTGCCGGCTCCCATAGCACTGATGACTGTAGCAGCCCCTGTTACCGCATCACCGCCGGCATAAATTCCTTCTCTGGAAGTCATGGCATTATCATCGATGACGATACATCCACGTCGATTGGTTTCTAATCCCTCTGTGGTTGAATGGATCAATGGGTTCGGGCTGGTTCCGATGGCCATGATCATGCAGTCTGCATCGATCTTGAACTCAGATCCAGGAACTTCCACCGGTCTTCTTCGTCCGGACTCATCTGGTTCTCCAAGTTCCATACGAATGCACTCTACCTGGCTGACCCATCCGTTCTCATCCCCGATTACCTGTACCGGATTATTCAACAGATCAAAGATGATTCCTTCTTCCTGGGCATGTTCCACTTCCTCTTTTCGAGCAGGCAGCTCTTCCATGCTTCGACGATAAACGATATGGACTTCCGCTCCCAGTCTGCGCGCACATCTTGCCGCATCCATCGCAACGTTACCGCCACCGACAACAACGCATTTCTTCGGATGCTGGATCGGTGTATCCGAACCGGAACGATACGCTTTCATCAGGTTGATCCGCGTCAGGAACTCATTGGCGCTGTATACACCTTTCAGGTTTTCTCCCGGCATATTCATAAATCTTGGCAGACCGGCACCAGATCCGATAAAGACAGCTTCAAAGCCTTCTTCCTCCATCAGCGCATCAATGGAATCACTACGTCCCACAACAAAGTTTGTGATGATATTGACACCCAGCTTCTTTAGCTGCTCGATTTCATTGGTCACGATCTCTTTTGGCAGACGGAACTGCGGAATACCATACATCAGTACCCCGCCGGCTACATGCAGAGCTTCAAAGATCGTTACTTCATATCCTTTTTTAGCCAGATCGCCAGCACATGTCAATCCGGCAGGCCCGGCTCCTACAATGGCTACTTTATGACCGTTGGATTGAGGTTTTTCCACTTTGCCGTCACTGTGCTCTCGGTGATAATCCGCAACAAAACGCTCCAGTCTTCCAATGGCAACCGGCTCTCCTTTAATGCCGCGTACACAGTATTTTTCGCACTGGCTTTCCTGTGGACATACTCGTCCGCAGACAGCCGGCAGTGAAGACGTCAAAGAAATAATTCTATAAGCTTCTTCAAAATCACCTTTTTTAACCTCTTCGATAAAATCCGGTATATGGATATTAACCGGACAACCCTGCACGCATGGCTGATGCTTACAATGCAGACAACGCGTTGATTCTTCCAGTGCCATCTCTTTCGTATAGCCCTGGGCTACTTCTTCAAAATTTGTAATTCGTACAGCCGCATCCTGTGTCGGCATCGGCATCTTTGTCAGTGTCATATTCGGTTTTGCCATTATGCCACCTCCTTGGCCAGAAGATTACATTTCTCTTCTCTGGCACGTTTCTCGAAATCCATGTATGCACGGTTTCTTGACATCGCCTCATCAAAATCTACCTGATGTCCGTCAAAATCCGGTCCATCCACACAGGCAAACTTCATCTTTCCTCCTACCATTAAACGGCAGCATCCACACATACCGGTGCCGTCGATCATGATCGGATTCATAGAAACGACCGTAGGGATATCGTATTTCTTTGTGGTCAGGCTGACAAACTTCATCATGATGATCGGCCCGATCGCAACAACCTCATCGAATTTTTCTCCCTTTTCAATCAGTTCTTCCAATTTATTGGTTACCAGTCCCTTTTCACCGACCGAGCCATCATCGCTCATCAGATGATAGGATCCTGATACTTCCCGGAATTCATCTTCCAGGATCACCAGATCTTTATTACGGAAACCAACGATTGTTGTGACATCCGCACCAGCTTCACTGAACGCTTTTGCGGTCGGATAAGCGATCGCACACCCTACGCCGCCACCGATAATGCACACCTTCTTGTTTCCATCGATTTCGCTCGGCCTTCCTAGCGGCCCTACAAAATCATGCAGGCTGTCTCCCTCATTCAAAGAATTCAGTACTTCCGTACTTCCGCCTACAATCTGGAATATAATCGTTACCGTTCCTTTTTCCCGATCGCTGTCGGCAATGGTCAACGGAACTCTTTCGCCATCCTCGCTGACACGGAAGATGATAAACTGTCCTGCTTTCGCACGTTTGGCTACAAACGGTGCTTCAATTACCATCTTGGTGACAGTGGGATTTAAACTTTCCTTTTCAATAATTTTATACATTTTCATCACCCGTTCCATTGTATCATAAACCATTTAAAATCTTATAGTTTTATTAAACAAATCAAAAAAAAGTAACTACGGAGTTACTTTTCCTGTAATAATAGTTGACAATTTGTTTCTAAATCCGGATCAAAATAGACCATTGGTTCTCTAACATCCAAGCCTTCCGTATAATTGCGATTTGCCAAATAGGCTAACCAGTCACGATCGTCTTTTGTATCCAATGCGCCCAAAAACAATGTGATTGCCTGTTGGCAACGGACTGTAGCTTTATCGTATAGATCAAAGAAACTGTCTGTGCTCGTAATCGTCTCATCACAAGGATGGACCCATTGTTTGTGTAATAAATTACATACATCACACGGATCATGCGGTTCGTTTGGAACGATCAGGCCGGTTGCGGCTCCATGCATCCCTGTCAATGATTCCATCTTGTCCAATGTACGGATCTTTTTCCCACCGCCATCATAAAACACTTTCTGCATAAAATGCCAGTCATTCAATGCTTCAACAATTTCATATGGCTGGGCCTCTATTTGATATACACTCCGGGCAATCGGAACATATATCCTGGCAATTGCCTGTGCCTGCAAAATATCCGAATCACATATCTCAAATACTTTGTAATCCTTGATTGTCAGCCCTTTCTTATCCTTTAACATGATCGCATCGATGAGAGACTCGATCTTATGATGACAAAACGTAGCTGTTTTTGATTTTGTTCCTGTTCGGTAATAGATATATGGATGTGCAACAGAATCTAAAGCCCAGTGTGCTAAATGGCCGCATAAATAGACAATTTCTCTTTCTTTGATATCCTCATCTTTCTCCTGCAAAATGGACTGAAAAGCAGAATGATAAAAATCATTCACACCTTTATTATGGGCTACCGTCCCTAAACGGCGCATATGACTTTTTCTTTCAAAATGCCGAATATTAAATCCATGAAAGAATAAATAGTCAGGCCCATTGGACCCAATTTCATAAAGCTGCTGATGTTTATGGATTCTTTCTTTCGTTTCTTCCGATAAACATGTATTCTGTACTTCCTGCGCAAATAAAACGTGCGTAATTATATTTGGCATATCCCATCATCCTCCGTCAGATTTTTTAATCCATGATATACAATATATTCCGCAAATGTATCCATCTGACAATATTGCTCAATACTCTTTCTGATTTCTTCCTGTTTCTTTATATCCGATTTGTCAAACAAACGATACGCATCCACCGCATTTAAGCCATTTTTTATATCCAGCTCTGTATATGAATAAGTATCCGAAAATGCCGGTAATACGTTCTTCAATGAATAATGTCCACGCATTTTATTGTCGTAAAACAACCCGGCTTCAAATGGTTTAGACAAATCCACCATCCGTGTCCAAACCTGTTCCAGCTCTTCCTTATACTTTGGAAATTGTTCGCTCAATTGCATCAGGCGCAGTTGCTCGGCACCAGCCATGTTATAAACAAGAATGCTTCCTGATTTTGGAATTTCTTTTAATAAGGATTGAATAAATGCTTCCCGACAGTCCTTTGTATCAAAAAAACTTACCTGGCGTAACGATCCGTTCGACTCTTCGATATGTAAACTGTATTGAAAACACAACACATCAAAGGGTTTCATCCCTTTGTATGGTGGGATTGCGAATATATCCCATTCAAAATCCAGATAAGAAACAGGGTATGTGATTTTTCGCAGCCAAACCTGGATTGCTGCTTTATCTATAAAAGGAGCCTGTTTACGACTGGCCATCATCTGTGAATACTGTAAACGAAACCCATCCAGCTGATCTTCCGGCAGCTCATAAATATGCTGGATGCCTTGATGATAAGCATCCATTTTATTTCTTGAGGTCGTCAAGAATAAAATGGAATCATCCGGCTGATCCGACTCGTCAAAACACGTATCATAGTAGATACACCGGCGACCGGCAGTACAAGTCTTCGACCGCCTTGTTTCCGGTTCTTTTTCCATCTCTACGATTGCGGTTGTCTCATCGATCCACTGATCCAGATCGTACGATATTTTTTCCATATAATCTTCAATCGAATGGGCAAGCTTGTTTTTTCGGTTGAAAAGACACTGAGACTGGAGCAGACATTGATTCCCATCAAATACATCCTGTCGTACATAGTCCTTATTTAAATATATAATTTCATGTTCAACAATAGAAACGCCGCATTTACCGGCAATATCACGGTTGATTTTCATGATCATCGCTTCCGATTCTTTCGGAAACGCACTCAAATATGGATAGATGGCTTTAAATCCATTGTCCAGCTTGACAAGAACAGGGATGCGTACCCTGCAGCCCCGATACTCAAACCTTGCATTATATACATAATCGTGTTCTTTTAAAAGACACAGAGACCGTTCATTGGTATCCCCCACTTGTCCGTTACCAACATTTTGGAAATGAAGATAATCTTTCCAAATCTGGGAATATGGAATATTCATATGATAAAAGCTGCGGAACGGAATCTTTTTATGAGTCCGGTTCCAGCTAAGTCTTTGACATTTAGAATAATTGATCAGATCACTAACATGTATCATTCACACCACCTATCCTATAATACTGCATTATTGATAGTTTCGCAAAATTGTTTGAATCTGCTGAATATAATCTTGTTTTAACGATTCCGGTTCCAGGATCTTTACCCGTTCCTGGTAGGAAAACAGTTGCTTAAAAAACAGATACCGGTCTTCTACAAGAAAAGAATACTCCAGAGGATCCTCTTTTTTGAAATCATTGCCCCAGAACTCTTCTAAAAAAATATTCTCTATTTCGATATCTACTTTTACTCTCACTCGGGTAAAAGATCCTTTGAAAATAGAATTTTTACCAATATGTTGTTCAACATGGAATGTATTGTCCCTCAAGAAAGAACGTGTATCAATTTCACATTGCAGCATTCGATACGGACTGACACGATACGTACGGTAATCATTTCTTTTATGACTGAATGCCAGTATATAATAAGCTCCCTGATAATGCATGATCTCATATGGATCGATCAAATAGCTCTCTGCACGCGAATTATCACGTGTCCTGTATTCAATCTTCAAACAATGATTTTCATTGATAGCCTGCTGCACCTTTTCCAGGATCGCCTTTTCCTTGGAAGACAAAGAAGAGCTGTTAGAATTAATATAGATTCTTTTGGCTACCTCATTGTTTCTTGTTGAGCTCAGCACCTTGTCAATGGCCCGTAAATAGTCATTGGTATGATCAAAACGCTGCTCAATAACGATCTGGGATGATTCGTTCAAGGCGCTGATTTCAGCTTCGGAGAGACGCAATGACGGAAACAGACAGTTCTCGTCCAAATAATAACCGCCATAGCGTCCTTTTTGTTCCTGGATATTATAGCCCGCCGTAATCAGATCTTTTTTAAACTCACGAATATTTCTCGGATTGGTTTCCAATGCCGAAGCCAATTCCTTCGTATTCATTTTTCCGCGTGCTTTTAATAACATCAACATTTGTAAACATAAACTCGTTCGATTCATGTTCCGCTCCTTTATCTAATAAGCAAATCTTTGCGGGAAATCACCCGTACCGGCTTTTGGCTCGTAATGCTTGGGAATGATTCCTCGAAACAAAAGAGGACGAACCACTTTCCCAATTCCTTTTTCCAAAGCATATCCGAAGGCTTCTTGTGTCTGGGTGGCCCCTGCATCGATCAACAACTCCATAATTTGTACATTCTCTGTGTATAATGCATGGATCAGAATCGGATATCCGTTAAAACACCAGCTCGGATCCGCTCCCATGTCCAACGCATCCTTGACTCTCTGTACATCTTCATTCCATACTGCATTTAACAAAGTCATCGCTATTCTTCTTTCTGCATTCATCTTTAATTCCTTCTTTCTAAAGATAGAATACAGCTCAATTTGACAGTTATAATGTCAATATAAATCCTTTTTTCGGATTCGTAATTCTTCATATTCTTGTAATAATTGATAGATTGAAGAACATAAAGGAATAAAAATCACAATGCCGAGAACACCACCCAAACTAGCTCCAAGCGTTATAGCCACCAATACGTACATCGGTGGTAATCCCGTCGACTTTCCAACCACATTCGGATAAATAAAGTTCCCTTCGATCTGTTGGATCAGAATAAACATAATAATAAATGTAACACCGTTTACCGGACTTTCAATACTTAAGAATAAGGCCGTCACTATTGCAGCCAAAAGAGCACCAAACATAGGAATCAATGCCCCTATGGCCACTATACAACCACATAAGATCGAATAAGGGATTTTCAAAATAGAGGCTCCTGCAATGACCAATGTTCCCAGAATAATGCATTCAAGCAGAGAACCGGCAATATATCGACTAAAGGTTTTCTTAAAAATATGATAAATATGAGCTCCTTTTCGATATGCGTTATCCGGTAAAAAAGCATAGAAAAAATTTCGTATATCCTTTATAAAATGAGTTTTGTTGAATAATACGAAGATGGAAAAAACAAAAGCGATCAACAGCGTTGTCAGCCAGGAAACAGTCGTTGTAATAATCGAATTGACTTGTTCGATAAATCCGTTATTTCCAAGAATTATGTTTGATGACGAACCGATCGTCTGCAGCCACTCGCTGTCCGAAAAATTCGAAAAATCATAGTCTATGATTATACTTTGTAAGGATGGAAAATGACGAGTCATTTCGATCAGGATTGTCCGTATCTGAAGAACCGTTTTGGGCAGGTTTTCCAGCAATATTTGAATGGACACAAAAGCCCTAGGAATGATCATGACTAAGAAGGTCTGTAAAAAGCCCACGACAAGAAAAATAGAAAGCAAATTTGCTAAAATTCTTTTCTTCTTTGTTTCCTTGACTTTAAATACCGTTTTCATCAACCGAAGGATAGCGTTCGCTAAAATATTCAAAATAAACGCAAATCCGATCCCTAAAATAAATGGAAACAGGATAGATACGATCCATGCTAAAAAATGACCGATTTTTTCCAGATACAGAACAATTAATAAAATGATAGTGGAAAACACGATCATCGCTTTATAAAAATCTGCTTTTTTCTTATACTCTTTTGGGATATGAATCATAAATGACCTCTTAATGTATTATACCCAATGCATGTTTTAACATCAAATCATACGATAGGATTTCACATTTTATATTTAAGCTAGTTGTGCTAAAATAATTTCATATGGAGGATCAAATATGACAATAGTTGATGATTTTTTTGGATGTGATGTCTTCAGCCTAGATGCCATGCAGAAGTATTTACCCCATTCTATTTATAAAATCATGGTTGACGTTATGGAAAACGGAAAAGAACTTCCCCCGGAAATTGCTGATACAGTCGCAAATGCCATGAAAGACTGGGCCGTGGAAAAAGGGGCTACCCACTACACACACTGGTTTCAACCAATGTCCGGGATCACCGCTGAAAAACACGATGCCTTTATCAATCCGTTAGGTCCGAACTCTGTCATCAGTGAATTTAAAGGAAAAGAACTGATCAAAGGGGAACCGGACGCTTCCAGCTTCCCAAGCGGCGGGCTTCGTTCTACGTTTGAAGCCAGAGGCTATACCGCATGGGATCCAACAAGCTTTGCATTTGTAAAAGATCGCACCTTATATATACCTACTCTATTCTGCTCATATGACGGCTCTTCTCTAGATAAAAAGACCCCGTTGATTCGAAGCACCGATGCTTTGAACAAAGCAGCAGTACGTTTATTGAATATTATCGGCTATGATACGAAGAAAATAAACGTCAGTGTCGGACCAGAGCAGGAATACTTTTTAATTGACAAAAAAATGTATTCTCAAAGAACCGATTTAATGGTCACAGGCAGAACCTTATTCGGGGCCCCTCCAGTAAAAGGCCAGGAACTCGATGACCACTATTTCGGAAACATCGGAGAACGAGCAAAAGCCTTTATGGAAGAAGTCGATGAGGAACTTTGGAGATTGGGCGTATTCGCAAAGACAGAACACAAAGAAGTAGCTCCTTGCCAATTTGAACTGGCACCGGTATATTCTGCCGGAAATATAGCTAGTGACCAAAACCAGTTGACAATGGAGGTTTTGAAAAAAGTTGCCAATCACCATGGATTAGTTTGTCTATTGCATGAGAAGCCATTTGCGTCAGTCAATGGATCCGGCAAACATAATAACTGGAGCTTCAGTGATGATAAAGGAAATAACATTTTGGAACCTGGGAAAAACCCAAAAGACAATCTGCGCTTTCTGATCGTATTATCTGCCATCATTAAAGCAGTTGATGAATACCAGGACCTGTTACGTGTTTCTGTTGCCACAGCAGGTAACGACCACCGATTAGGAGCTGATGAGGCCCCTCCAGCAATCATATCCATGTACCTCGGTGATCAGCTGACAGAAATTCTTCAATCTATCGAAGCGAAAGAAGAATACACGGACCATACAGATACTACCCTGGAACTTGGTGTTTCTTCCATGCCATCGCTTTCGCGTGATACAACGGATAGGAACCGTACAAGTCCATTTGCTTTTACCGGTAATAAATTTGAATTCCGAATGTTGGGCTCTGAATTGAACATTTCCTGCCCGAATACCATTTTGAATACGATTGTAGCAGAAGAATTAACACAGTTCGCAGATATATTGGAGTGTTCATCTCAAGAGAATATGACAAAGGATATCTTCCGTCTGATCCGCAAAACGATCAGAGAGCATAAGCGCATTCTATATTCCGGAAATGGTTATTCTCAAGAATGGGAAGAAGAATCGAAGAAGAGAGGATTATCCAATTTCAAAACAACTGCAGATGCCCTTCCACATTACACTGATCCAAAAAATCTGGAGCTGTTCCTTCGTCACAATGTATATACTGTTAATGAATTACATGCCCGGGAAACGATCTTGTTGCAGCATTATTATAAAATCGTCCATATTGAAGCCAATACAATGATTTATATGCTTCGCAAACAAATTCTACCGGCTGTCATGGATCATGAATTTCGTTTGATTTCTGCAAAATCAATAAAAGAAAATGCCGGTTTAGATTGTACATTTGAAACAAGAGATCTGCAAACGATTGATACGCTGTATAACACAATACGACATCAGATCGATGATCTGGATGCGTTGATTCTGGAAAATATTTCAGATCCACGAAAAGCAGCGCGTCACGCGGCAGATCGGATTCTTCCATTGATGGAGGAAATTCGTAAATCGACAGATATTCTGGAAACCATGATTCCAAAAAAAGATTGGCCGATGCCCGATTATAATGATATTCTGTTCAAATATGCAGATTAAAGGACTGATTTTTAATAAATCAGTCCTTTTTCAATATATAGGAATGATATCCATCCATTGTAATTGATTGTTGTATGTCAATTTCATTGCCACTTAATAGATCTTTTAAGGTTCCGCTCCAAGGAAGAGACAGCCGACATGGATCTGCTTCCATATTTATGCATATCCATAATTGACCTCGTTGATAAACACAAGCCGTATTCGTTATCGCTATCTGTTGATAATCTCCATACCAGAGGTCCTGATATTCATGTTTAATATGTATCAACCGTTCAATATGGCTGGTTAGTTCATTATACTTCAACGATTCAATCTGTGGACGCAGTTGTGTATCATCGTGATTCTTTATTCCTTGTATACCCCATTCGCTGCCATAATATAAACAAGGGATCCCCGGCATTGTAATCAGCATGGTATAAATTAACGGAAGATGATTCACATTCTCCAATTGAGAAGCAATACGTGGTACATCGTGATTATCTACAAAATTCAATAGATACTTATTTGTATAAAGGCACCACGGATCTTTTCCAAATTGGCGATTATATGAATATAAGATTTCAAAGAAATTCTTTGAATTAAAACTGGAATATAATCCTTTGTAACACTCATAGTTTGTACAACTGTCAAACATTTCCTCATTTACCCATTGATTATAGTCTCCATGAAGAGTCTCCCCCAAAAGGAAAAAGTCAGGGTTTTTATGTTTACAATGAGAACGGACCCTCTTAACAAAGTCATGATCCAGACAATATGCAACATCAAATCGAATTCCATCGATATGAAATGTATCCATCCAGAAATCTATTACATCCAGAAGGTACGTCACCAATGATTCACAACGCAGATTCAGTTTAACCAATGCGTTATAGCCTTCCCAGTTTTGATAAGAAAAATGATCGTCGTATTCATTATTGCCATTAAAATCAATATAAAACCAATCTCTGTATTCACTGGATTCCCTATTTGTCAATACATCTTGAAACGCAAAGAAATCTCTTCCTACATGATTAAATACACCGTCAAACAGTACCCGGATCCCCTGCTCATAATAAAGGTTCAGAACATCTGCTAAATCTTGGTTTGTACCCAAACGACAGTCAACCGTATAATAATCCGTTGTATCGTATCCATGCGTTTGGCTCTGAAACAATGGATTAAACAAAACACAGTCAATCCCTAATTTTTTCAACGGTTCAATATAAGCTTTTGCCTTAAAGATCCGATGTTCCAATACCCCGTCGTTATGAAAAGGCGCTCCGAATGCACCTAAGGGATATATTTGATAAAATACACTGTTCTTTATCCACATACTATCACTCCTTTATGATGGAAACCGGCTGAATATCCAGTAAGGAAATCAAATCCTCCGGGTTCATTTCAATTTGTACCCCGATTTTCCCACCGCTGAAATAAATTGAATCGTATAATATAGCTTGTTCATCGATAAAAGTTCTGTATTGCTTCTTCATACCAAGTGGAGAACAACCTCCCCGTATATAGCCAGTGACTTTATTAATATCTTTAACATGAATCATTTCAGTATGTTTGACACCGGCGGCTTTCGCACATTTTTTCAAATCCAGCTCTTCATCAACCGGGACCATGTACACCAGATATTCTTTTGTGTTGGCCTGCGTAACAAGCGTTTTAAAAATCTTCTTAACATCTTCCTGCAACATTTGCGCTACATGGATCCCGTCCACTGGATCTTTAGCATGGTGCTCATATGTATGTACTTTATAAGAAACACGGTGCACATCGAGGTATCGCATTGCGTTTGTTTTTGATACTTTCATAGGAATTCCCTCCAATAAACTTTGAATAGTATAACATACTTTCAAAAAAATAGGATGTTCTTTATAAACATCCAAAGTGTTGGCTACTCTTCCTATTAACTGGTAATACAAAGGAAGCCTACGTCTTACATCCCCTTGACCGGTACTGTTTTCTTGCTCGATCCATTCAAATAAAAGAAACGGTAAAAATAAGAATGGTTCTATAACCATTCTTATTTACGTAATTTGTTTCCTTCAGCATCCCACATGCCGATTCCTGTAATAGAGCACAGGATAGCAAAAACAGGAACAAGGAAAATAAACCAACAATACTTAATATATTCCGTTCCAACGCCTAATACACTCATTACATAGACAGTAGCAACACCCCAAGGAACGATTGGAGCACTCAGCGTTCCGGCATCTTCTAATGTACGGGATAAAACCTTACGGCTTATATTCATTTTTTCGTAAGTTTCTTCAAATGTCTGCTCGGTAACGATAATCGCAACAATCTGTCCACCGGCTGTAATAAAGTTAACGATGTAGCAATATAACAAAGTGACAATTGTTAGAACAACACGATTTTTTATAAACTTCAATAACACTTTTTGAGCAATGGTATCCAAGATACCAGTTGAGGTAACCACACCGCCCATGACACTAGCTACCATAAAGATAACCAGCAGCTCTGTCATGGAAGTAACACCACCACGATTTAACATCGGGTCAACGATGGAAACCCCTGTTTCAATACTGAAACCATTAAAAGCATAGTTCATCAGATCCGGGAAAGACACATTTTGGAATACAAGAGCAAAAAGAATACTTACCAATACCGTAATGCCCATGCCAGGAATAGCCGGAAGCTTGAATACAGAAACCAACAGCACCAGTATTGCGGGCAGAATCAAAAATACATTGATATTAAAGTTCGCATCTAGTGTTTTAATGATCAGATTTGCTCTTTCTGCATCCATACCGCCACCGCCATAATGGAGTCCAACAATGGTAAAAAGAATAATCGCTACAATGGCAGCCGGAATTGTCGTATACATCATAGAACCGATATGCTCATACAAAGGAACTTTGGATACACCACTAGCCATGTTCGTTGTATCAGACATAGGAGACATTTTATCACCCAGCCAAGCCCCACATACTGCAGCGGCTGCAACCAAAGGAATCGGAATTTCCGTTGTCATGGCAACACCGACCATCGCAAGACCCATAGTAGCAATACTTCCAAAGCTTGTTCCCGTAAAAATAGATGTGATGGAACAAAGAATAAAAGTCAAAGGAACCAGAATCGCCGGAGAAATCAGCTTCATTCCATAATACATCAATGCAGGCACTGTACCCCCGGCCATCCAAATACCAACCAGCATACCAACCATAATAACAATTAAGAATGTCGGCGTGGCATCGGAAATAACTTTCTTGATCTCCGTTTCGATTTCATCCCATGAAATACCCGATAATAATGCGACAATAACAGCTACAACGGTTCCACAGAAAATGGAAACAGTTGTATTTACGTTCAAGTTAATTAACAATACGACAACACCGATAATAGCCAGAAAACTCAACAAAGCCAAACCGGTACTCAATTCTTTTCTTTCTCTTTTCATACTTCTCCCTATTCTTCAACTAAATGATTTGTCAAAAATTCCAAAGCCGCATCAATACGGGCTGCACGCCAGGCAAACGATTTAAACCGATGTTCGGCTCCTTCAACCACCAACATACTGGCTTTATCTCCATAGATTTCTTTATACCGATAAGAACAATCTATAGAAGCCGTGATGTCCTGATCGCCATGAACCAAGAGCACAGGTCCCTTATACCCAGCAGCCGTTTTATATGGATCGATCTTCAAACAGTCCTCGTAAAAAGCGTGACTGAGTTTAAGACCTTCCACATCGGCACAATCCTCCAGGATACTGGAAACATCTTCTCCACACAATAAACCATTTCGTAAATTGTACACCAGATCCGGAGCCGGGCAGCATAAGCTCAAAGCGCTGACATCCTCATTACATAGACCTGCCACCATGCTGGCTACACAACCACCCAGACTTAGCCCGTGAATCGCAACACGCTCTGTATCTACAAAAGGTAAGGATCGCACATACTTTAAAATTTCAATACCATCCTGGACCTCCGAAGATACAGTAATCTCATCAAAGGTTCCATCGCTTTCCCCACTGCCATAAAAATCAAATCGCACACTTCCTATTCCCCGGTCACAAAGCTTTCGGCTCAATTCAGTATGAACGAAGTTAATTTCATTACGGTCATCTTGAAAGCCGTGAAATAATACCACAAATGGTATTTTTTCCTTGTCAGTATCCGGAATGTGCATCATGCCGCGAAGGATGCGGTCATCATAAACAAGTTCTACATATTTTTCCAAACTATCCCTACTTTCTTAATATGTATTATAGCAGATTTTTAAAGATTTATTAAATAATCTTAATGATAAAAAAGAGTTCCTGATCAGAAACTCTTTTGATTCTTATTCCATGTCGCTTTTTAGATACTTTCGCATCGATCGTGTATGTAGACCGGATCGTAAGGCAATCAATGCCTCCAGCAGCTTTGTTCTAGGCATCGCGACATTCATACGTAAGAAAGCCCGGCTGTTTTCTCCGAATTCTTTTCCCTTTTCCAGATAAATACCTTCTTTCTTTAAAAGTATCTGACAAAGCTTTTCAGTATCTGGTGTCATCTCGCTGCAATCGACCCATACCAGATAGGTAGCCAGTCCCGGAACCACTTTCAGTGACGGAATCGATTCTATAAAAAACTGTTCCGTTATTTTTTTGTTCTCGGCAATATAGGCATTCATCTGATCCAGCCAGTCTTCCCCTTCAGTAAAAGCAGCAATAGAGGCTCTGCATGCGAACGCATTCGGTGAAGTCAAATGATTGACCTGTAATGCAGTCCTGGCTCTCTGACAGATTTCTTCATTCGGTATAATGACACAGGCTGACTGCAAACCAGCTATATTAAAAGCTTTCGATGCAGATACCAATGTAATACTGTTGAAATAACATGTCTCATTGATCTTTGTATATGGAATATAAGTAAACCCAGGCTGTACAATATCGCCATGGATTTCATCAGAAATAACGAGAACATGATACTTTTCACATAACCGTCCTATTTTTTCCAATGTATTGCGATCCCATATATTTCCGGTCGGATTATGCGGATTACACAGCAAGAATAAAGTTGTTCGTGGATCGGCCAAGCGCATTTCCAGATCTTCAAAATCCACAAAATAACTGTTCTGTTCATACTTTAATTCATTTACAGATGCAATGCGACCATTTTGTTCAATCAAGCTGTAGAACATATGATATACAGGTGCCTGAATTACCACATGATCCCCAGGCGCAGTAAAACGCTGGATCAACGTACTTAACGCCGGAATAACACCGGTAACATACGTCATCATTTTCTTGTCGAACCCGATGCCATGTCGTTCAAGCCACCATGTTTGGATACTTTTATAGAAGTCATTCGGAATCAAACTATACCCATAGACTCCCTGCTCCACTCTTTTCTCAATGGCTTCCTGAATGAACGGAGGTGTTTCAAAATCCATATCGGCCACCCACATTGGATATTTTGTATCTACAATATCCCATTTCAATGAATCTGTATGGGTACGATCTATTACTTTATCAAAATCATATTTCATATTTATCACCTACTGACTATTTTAACATGAATATACAAAATAGGAATGAAAATATTACTCTTTGATTTCTTTAATAAAGTCTTCTATTTTTCTTTTGGGTACATAGTAATTGAAGTCATCATCAATATAGTATTTTACACCATCTTTCATATCTACAATGGTAGATGTGTGAGCCGGCACACCAAACGCAACGATACAGTGGATGCAATATGGCTCCTTAATATCTAAAATCCGACTGATCTTTTCGGCATCAAAGTTTCCCATAATACAGCTGCCGAATCCTCTTTCCCATGCTGCCAAAGTCATATTACTGATGGCAATACCAGCATCTACATCTGACCATCTTGTTGTTTTTCCCTTTTCTTTCAACACAACCACGAACATAACCGGTTGTTGATGCGGCTTTGGCGTACCGACTTCTTTATCTAAATAAGCCGCCCAGAAGGTATACGGAAAGATCTTGGAGACTATTTCATGGTTTTCAACGAAGATATAACGAATATTCTGCAAATTGCCTGAGCAGGATGAATACCGTAAAGCTTGTTTCATACACAGGATCGTATTTTCATCCACTTTTTTTGAAGAGTCGAAGATTCGATATGTACGGCGCGTTTTCAATAATTGCATAATTGTCATTTGTTTCACCTCATAATAAAAAGAGAGGTTAAACAATTGTTTAACCTCTATAGTCTATACAATTAGTCGTTCTGAATTGCAGCTTGAGCAGCAGCTAAACGAGCAATCGGTACACGGAATGGTGAACAAGATACATAGTTCAATCCAACTTTATGACAGAATTCGATAGAAGCCGGATGACCACCATGTTCTCCACAGATACCTAACTTAATATCCGGACGTGTTTTACGACCTAATTCAGCAGCCATCTTAACCAGTTTTCCAACACCCTTCTGGTCTAAAGAAGCAAATGGATCGACTTCGTAAATCTTCGCATTGTAGTATTCAGGTAAGAATTTACCTGCATCATCACGAGAGAATCCAAAAGTCATCTGCGTTAAGTCATTTGTACCGAAGGAGAAGAATTCAGCTTCCTGTGCAATTTCATCGGCTAATAATGCAGCACGAGGAATTTCGATCATCGTACCAACATGATACTTCATATCGGATCCGGCTTCAGCCAGGATACGATCGGCTTCTGTTGTTACGATGTTCTTAACATATTGAAGTTCCTTTACATCGCCGATCAACGGCAACATGATTTCTGGTTCAATATTCCAATCCGGATGTTTTGCATTTACATTCAATGCCGCTTTGATAACAGCTGCTGTCTGCATACGTCCGATACCAGGATTTGAAATATCCAGACGAGAACCACGATGTCCCATCATAGGGTTTACTTCGTGCAAGTTAGAGCATACCTGTTCTAATTCTTCAACCGGCATACCCATTTCTTTCGCTAATTCAGCAATGTCTTCCGGGTCATTTGGAACGAATTCATGAAGAGGTGGGTCCAAGTAACGGATTGTAACCGGACGGCCTTCCATGGCTTCGTAAATACCTTCGAAGTCTTTCTGCTGTAACGGTTCGATCTTATTTAAAGCAGCTTCCATCTGTTCGTCTGTTTTAGCAACGATCATTTCACGGATGGCTTTGATCTTATCGCCTTCGAAGAACATATGTTCTGTACGTACCAATCCGATACCTTCAGCGCCGAATTTAACAGCCTGTGCAGCATCTCTTGGCGTATCTGCGTTTGTACGGATCTTCAATTTACGACGTTCATCCGCCCATTTCATGAAACGCTCGAAGTTTCCTGAAATTTCAGCCGGAACTGTCTTGATCTTTTCACCGTAAACATTTCCTGTTGATCCATCAACTGAAATCCAATCTTCACGTGTGAATTTGCGGTCTCCAATTGTGAAGTATCCTTCTTCTGCATGCATTTCGATATCGCCAGCACCGGATACACAGCAAGCACCCATACCACGAGCAACTACAGCTGCATGGGAAGTCATACCACCACGAACTGTCAGGATACCTTCAGAAACAGCCATACCTTCGATGTCTTCCGGAGAAGTTTCCAAACGAACTAAGATAACTTTCTTACCTTTAGCTACTTCTTCTTTTGCTTCTTCAGCCGAGAATACAACCTGTCCACTACCAGCTCCCGGAGATGCAGGCAATGCGGAAGTTACAGGTGTTGCGGCAGCCAAAGCTTCCGGATCAAACATCGGGTGTAATAATGTATCCAGCTGCTGCGGTTCAACCATCATCAATGCTTCATCTGTATTGATCAGGCCTTCATCAACCATATCACAAGCAACTTTCAATGCAGCCTGTGCTGTACGTTTACCATTACGAGTCTGCAGCATGAACAATTTTCCACCTTCGATCGTGAATTCCATATCCTGCATATTCTTGTAATGATGCTCTAATTTATCACAAATATCAACAAACTGTTCATAAGCTGTTGGAGATACTTCTTTTAACTGATCGATCTTCTTAGGGGTACGAACACCAGCTACAACGTCTTCACCTTGTGCATTCATCAAGAATTCACCATAAAGAGCATTTTCACCAGTTGCCGGGTTACGAGTAAACGCAACACCAGTACCACAATCTTCACCCATGTTACCAAATACCATCATCTGCACATTGACAGCCGTTCCCCAGTCACCAGGAATATCATTCATACGACGATAGTAGATAGCACGTTCGTTATTCCAAGATTTAAATACAGCTTCGATAGCTTCCATCATCTGATCTTTTGGATCTGTAGGGAATGATTCACCCAATTCTTCCTGATAGAATTCTTTAAATCTGGCAACTAATTCCTTCATATCTTCAGCAGTCAGATCCAAATCATCCTTAATTCCCTTTTTCGCCTTAACTTCATCGATGATTTCTTCGAAACGTTTTTTAGATAATCCCTTAACAACATCGGCAAACATCTGAATAAAACGACGATAAGAGTCGTATGCGAAACGAGCATTTCCAGACTTTTCAGCAACTGTTTCAGCAACTACATCATTGATACCCAGGTTCAAGATAGTGTCCATCATTCCTGGCATACTAGCTCTAGCTCCGGATCGAACAGAAACCAATAACGGATTTTCACTGTCTCCGAATTTCTTTCCTGTTTCTTCCTCCAGCTTTGCTAAGTAAACCATGATTTCAGCCTTGATATCATCACTGATTGTTTCGCCATCTTCATAATACTTATTACAAGCTTCAGTAGTGATAGTAAAACCGTTAGGAACAGGCATGCCCAGTTTACTCATTTCAGCAAGGTTCGCACCTTTTCCACCAAGGAGTTCGCGCATATTGGCGTCGCCTTCGTTAAAAAGATACACATACTTTTTTCCCATGTTTTATTTCCTCCTTTTAGAACGTTTTCATTAAAAATATTGTATCACAACCCCCTTCAAAAAAATAGAAGAAATATACGATGTAAAAAAGAGACATCAAGCAGATGCTTGTGTCTCTTCCAGTGATAAATTGATATGAATATTCGGTTCTTCCTGTAAGGATCCGCAGACCTCGTAGTTTGGACATTGATCATTACAAGCTTTTTCACATACTGTGTTTAATGACTGTCTCATAGATGGTGAAAGCATCATCGTAATCTCATCCACATCATATCCGACCACAAAATTCTGTTCACTGATCATGATCGGGCGACGTAGAATAGAGGGATTATTTTGAATCAGATCCACCAGTTCATTCAGCGAGAAATCATCAATATCGCGATTCAGTGTCTGATAGACTTTTGAGCGAACAGAAATGATATCTTCCGTTCCGTTCTCACTTCTTGATAACATATATTTGATTTCCTCTTTGTTCAAAATACTGGTAAATATATTCTTTTCAACAAATTCTATGTGATTGTCTTTTAACCATTGTTTCGCCTTACGGCAGCTGGCACAGCCAGGAGAAGTATAAAGAATTACCATAGTCATCCTCCTTTTTCATAGTATTATATCAAACTTGTCAAGAAAAAAATATATAACTTGTAAAAAAAGAGAGAACAAGTAAAATAAAAATAATGGAGGGATAAATATGGATAGAATGCTTAGTGGTATCAAGCCGACCGGTCGACTGCATCTGGGGAATTATATCGGTGCAATCAGCCAGTTTGTTAAATACCAGGAACAATATGAATTATATATTTTCATCGCAAACCAACACGCAATCACAGTACCGATCGACGCAAAGGAATTACGTAAAAATACCAGAGATCTGGTTGCTTTGTATCTGGCCAGCGGACTGGATCCGAAAAAATGCACGATCTTTTTACAGAGCGATGTCGAAGCACATGCCAAGCTGGGATGGGTCATGACCTGTATGTCTTATATGGGTGAAATGCAGCGGATGACGCAATATAAAGATAAAACGGCTAAAGGAGAATCCGGAGTAACAGCCGGATTGTTTACCTACCCTTGCTTGATGGCAGCAGACATTTTATTGTACGATCCGAAATATGTCCCTGTCGGTATTGACCAAAAGCAGCATGTCGAACTGACCCGGAATCTGGCTGAACGCTTTAACCATCGATATAGCGATACATTCGTCGTTCCCGAGCCATTGGTGACCGAGGTCGGACAAAAGATTTTTTCTTTACAAGACCCGACAAAAAAGATGTCAAAATCCGAAGACAATCCGAAAGGCACCATCGACCTGCTTGATGATCCAAAGGTGGCGCGTAAGAAGATCATGAGCGCCGTTACGGACTCGATCGGCATCGTTCAGTACGATCCGGAAAACCAACCGGGGCTCGCAAATCTTTTGACGATCCAATCCGTACTTTCCGGACAATCCATCGATAGTATTGTCGATCGTTATCAAGGCAAAGGCTATGGAGAACTGAAAAAGGAGATCGGCCAGACCGTTTTTGATTTCCTGAGCGATCTTCAGGCAAAATACAAAGATGTCATTGAAAGCGGTATGCTGGATCAGGTATTAAAAGAAGGTGCACAAAAAGCATCTTATGTCGCAAATAAAAAGGTTCAGAAAGTATATAGAAAAGTTGGTTTCAACGCAACAAAATAAGCGTCGGTTTTCACCGATGCTTTTTTATGATGTTGATCTATTCTTCACAAAGAGCAATGGGCGCTATCAATAACAAATGCATAGTTTATGTAACTATGCACCTAGAGTATCGTTAAGACAATAGAATATTTCATCACTCACTGAAATCGCCATCCAATGTGATAGATACATCAAATCCTTTAAACTCATTTTTAACTCTTTCCACAATTTCATCATAGAGCTTATTGCGATTTTCCTGTTCGAATTCAATGATAATATCAAACGCGATCAAATGTGTTAACGTGTTGATATGGATGCCATGAAACTGCTTAATATACGGATATTCAGACAGTATTGCACTTAGCTTTTTACGAATTTCCAAAGCTTGAGAATCACTGGTATTACGTGCATAAACACCCACTGCAGAAATAACTACTCCATATTGATCATATACCTCTTTTTGGATCAAACGCGTCAGACGATCGATCTCCCAGGCCGTCATGGAATCATCCACCTCAATATGTACAGAGCCCAACAGATCATTCGGACCATAGTTATGCACGATCAGATCATATGCTCCATACACACCTTCCATGGAGGAAACGAGTTGTTTGATCCCGATCGCAAGATCATCATCCACACGCTTTCCTAATAGATCATTAATGGTTTCCGTCAATAAATCATAGCCGGATTTAATAATCACAAATGAAATCAAGATTCCGATATATGCTTCCAAAGAGATGCCAAATAACTTATATAATAAGGCAGTGACCAAAACAGATGTTGATAACACTGCATCGAATAATGCATCCGCCCCACTGGCAACCAGGCTTTTCGAATTCACTCGTTCTCCGGTGGTTTTGACATAGTTCCCCAAAATGACCTTAACGAATACAGCAACCGTAATCACTAATAATGACCGCCAGCTGTAATCAGCCTCCACATGATCGATCAGATTGCGGATGGATTCTGTTAAAGCCGATATACCGGCATACAGAACGATAACAGAAATGATAGAAGCAGCAATGAATTCAATTCTTCCATGCCCTAACGGATGATCTTTGTCCGGTGCTTTCGAAGCCAGCTTGGTTCCAATAATTGTGATGATGCTCGACAAAGCATCGCTGAAGTTATTCACCGCATCGAGAATAATCGCAATTGAGTGAGACATAATGCCGACAATGGCCTTAAATACAGCTAACAGCACATTGGCTAAGATGCCGATAAGGCTCGTACGAACTACAATCGCATTTCGTTTCTTTATATGTGTATTCAAATCTTGCATAAGTACTCCTGTGATTCAAAAAACACCTCTTTCAAGGTGTTATAGTACGTAAAAGAAAAATATAATAAAAATACCTAATAGAATCCGATACCACCCAAAAATCGCGAATCCGTTCCGTTTTACGTAACGTAATAACGATTGAATGATAATCACACTGACAACAAAACTGACAAACATGCCAATAAGTATCACAAATAACTGACCAAAACTGAAAAAACCATTCTTTCCGATATATCCGACCAATCCACTGATCGATGTAATCAAAACAGTAGGAACCGCCAATAAAAAACTGAATTCACAAGATATAATTCGACTGCATCCACAGGACATGCTTCCCAGGATAGCAACCAGACTGCGTCCGGTTCCCGGAATGATCGATAAGGCCTGAAACAGTCCGATCTTAAATGCATCAAAAACAGAAATAGAATCCGTTTTTTTAATGGTTGCCGGTTTTTTAAAACGTTCGTAGACAATCAAAATAATGCCATAAGCAATTAAGGATACCGCAATCACAAAGTTGCGCATCAAATAGGTTTCTACGACATTCTTTAATAAGAAATGTACTAGGATAAAAGGCAGAATCCCAAATAGGATCTTTATCCAGAGTTCAAAAGTCTTTTCTCTTTTCTTTTTGTTTTTGGTCGCCCACGGGTTTAAACGTTGATAATATATCAATACGACCGCCAAAATGCTACCCAATTGAAGCATATCTCTCAATACACTAAAATATTCAGCCGGCAATACCGGCCAGATACTGTTGAATATCGACATATGTCCGGTGTTGCTGATTGGCAGCCATTCCGTAATTCCCTGAATAATTGCTAAAAAGAAAGTTTTGATCAAGTCTATTATAAATGACATGTTTCACTGTCTCCCTCTGCACATTCTAAAGATCTGACAAGATCTTTAAAAATATGTCCTCTTGACTCATAATTCTTAAATTGGTCAAAACTGGAACATGCAGGGCTCAGTAAAACAACATCCCCTTCTTCGGCGATTTTAACAGCTTCCTTCAGAGCTTCTTCCATCGTTTCACAAGATGTCTGATGGGTAAAAATATCCTTAAAATGATCCTTTGTCTGACCAAATGAATAACAGTGTTTCACTTTATTGTCATATTGTTTTAAATCATCAAAGGAAATATGTTTATCCTTTCCTCCACACAACAATATAACATTGCGATCAAAAGCACTTAAAGCCGCGCACGCGCTGTGCGTATTGGTTGCTTTTGTATCATTGTAATATCGTACACCATCAATGGTAGCAACGTATTCAATACGATGCTCTACACCGGTGAACGAAGAGATAACAGTTTGTATATCTTTACAGTCCACACCCATTAAATAAGCCATACAGGCGGACATCATGGCATTTCCACAGTTAAAATCACCGACAATCTTTAAATCGGCAATACGAAACAAAGGTATATCCTTGTAATAAGCATACCCATCTTTTTTATATAAATCAACATCCTTGCGTTTCAATGAAAAATCAATCACCTGGCACGGAATATTCTGTGCATATTTTACAATGTTTTCATCATCCACATTTCGGATAAAATAATCCGATTCCGTTTCATTGGCATAGATCTTCATCTTGGATACATAATAAGACTCTAAAGAATCCATATAATCCATATGATCCGGTGCCAGATTTGTCACCGTTGATACATGAGGACGGAATGTTTCTGTACCTAACAGTTGAAAATTACTTAATTCAATGGCTACATCCTTTGGAGTTCCATCACTTTTCATCACTTGTTCACACAAAGGAATACCGATGTTCCCGGCCACCAGCGCCTCACTTTTTTTATTCAACATTTCATATAAAAGTGTAGTCACCGTTGTTTTCCCGTCCGTACCGGTCACAGCCGCAAAAGTATATTCAGGCGCCATTTTATATCCAATTTCAATTTCTGTATACACCGGCACCTTGTGATCGATAAAGAATTTAACAATCTCTACATGATATGGAATACCAGGATTCTTAACCACAAAAGCATAATCCGTATTCTTCAACCATTCCGGATGTCCGTTATCTACAACCTGAATACCGGCACTGCTAAGCTCAGTCTTTTCTTTGATTTCTCTAGCGTCTGTTAAAATCACTTCATAGCCACGATGATTTAAAAGACGACTCACCGCAATTCCACTGCGAGCGGCACCGATCACTAATACTTTTTCTTTCATGTTATAACACTCCTAATATCAAACCGATGGATGCCAGGATGATCCCGGCAATACGAAAACGATGAACGACCTGTACTTCCGATAAACCGCCCTTTTCAAAATGATGATGCAAAGGAGCCATCCGGAAAATACGTTTTTTCGTTTTTTTATAATAGGAAACCTGAATGATCACACTTAATACCTCTGCGACGAAGACGCCCCCGATGATGATCAGGAGGATTTCCTGTTTCAGAACCATCGCAACCGCCGCAATAAAACCACCGAGCGCCAGAGAGCCGGTATCCCCCATAAATATTTGGGCCGGATGTTTATTAAATCTAAGATAACCGAACAAAGCACCTTCCAGCAATACGATCAATAAAGCAATTTGGCTGAATCTTTGCATGAGCGCAAAAACGATAAAAGGAATCAATGCGATGATCATTTGTCCTGCACATAATCCATCGACCCCATCCGTCAGATTCACGGCATTGGTCTCCGCGGTAAACATGATAAAGACTAAAACAAAGTAGAGATACTTTAGGTCCAAGGATACATGCAGCAACGGAACCGTTATATCCGTCGAAGCATTTCCTTTCGTATACATGATAAAAAACAAAACAGCCAGGATCGATTGCAACGCAAATTTAACGGCTGGTTTTAAACCCTCGTTATCTTTTTTAACGACAATGATGTAATCATCGATAAAACCGATCATTCCATAACCCATATAAGCCATTAGAATGATACCGCTTTTCATATCCAATGTTGTCATATGCAATAAAGACATCAGCAGGAACAGAACAACAGGTACTACAATAAACGCAATACCTCCCATTGTCGGGGTTCCTGTCTTCATCTGATGACTTTGCAGTCCCTCTGCTCTTTCTGTCTGCCCAAATTTTATCTTATGTAAATAATCGATTAATGGTGGCATGATAATGACCATGCATAAATAACTGGCAACAAAGCCAAGAATCATCCATAACCAGATTTTACTATCCATTTTAATCTCTCCAATCAATGGATTTATTATATCATTAAGACTAGTTGTAAACAAACTAAAATTTATGCTTGAAATCGTTGTATACAAATGATATTATTTTAGAGCGATTGCGTAGAACTTTAGAATAAAGTAAAGGAGGACAGGCAAGATGTCAAAGAAATGTGCAGTATCTGGTAGAGGTCCTTTATCTGGAAATAGACGTTCACACTCCATGCGTGCAACTCGTCGTAAATGGAATGTAAACCTTCAAAAAGTAAGAATCAATGTGAACGGCAAACCACAAACAGTACGCGTTAGTGCTCGTGCGCTCAGAACATTGAAAAAACAAAACGCAATATAATGAGGACATAAAAAATCAGATGGATATTTTCCATCTGTTTTTTATTTGTAATTTGATTGTACACAAAGAAACCTTCCCCTGTGTATATTAACAGAAGCGCGGGACCCAACGATCGTATTCGATACTAAATACATATCCGTAGGTTGGACATCTTGATGACATAGTGGATATAAGAATCCATCCAGCGAAATGCACGAAGGTTTAATCGCAAAAAAAGAAACATGATGATAGTCCGGATCAAATACATACTGCCCCGGATCGAGAATCATTACACTTTGAAATTCATCCATAAGCCTTATCTTAGAGCTGCGGACTAACAATAACTGGATATTGGACAATGTATGATCCAGTCGACCAGAAATCGCACCCCAAAGTATGATTTCTCCATACCCCTTTTCTATACAAAGCCGGCATGCCAGCTCACTATCGGTTTCATTCTTCATGACCGGATGCTGATAGACAGGTCCGGCTTCCCGGATCTGATCCATACAATCGGATTCCATGGAGTCAAAGTCACCCACAGAGAATGACAATGGATAGCCATGCTCTAAGATAAGCAGGCTTCCCGAATCCACGCCAATATAATCATAGCCTTCTAAATACGGAACGCTTTTTGATTTAGGTGTAATCAACAATGCCTTTTTCACAATAATGAATCCACACCCTGAATGATATCCTGATTGAAAACGTAGCTGCCGGCAACTAAAGTATCCGCTCCATGCGAAACGCTGATTTGAGCCGTCTGTTCATTGATCCCACCGTCTACCTCGATCCGATAAGACAGTTCCTTTTCCATTCTTGTTTGATGCAGCCAGTCGACCTTATCCATCATATTCTCCATAAAGGATTGTCCGCCAAAGCCCGGTTCCACCGTCATAATCAGAACGATGTCCATTTTAGGCAGAAGATGTTCAATAAAAGTAACATCTGTCTTAGGCTTAATAACAACACCGCCTTGCACGCCCTGCTCATGGATCAGATCCATTAAAGCAGAGATACGCTCTAAATCATTATCCAAAGCTTCTACATGGAATGTGACCACATCGGCGCCGGCTTCAATAAAAATCGGTACATACTTTTCCGGATCGGAAACCATTAAATGTACATCCAGCACCTTGTTTGTCATCTTGCGAAAGCCTTTTAACAAATCAGGTCCAAAAGACAAGTTAGGTACAAAATGTCCATCCATCACATCAAAATGGATCCATTCCGCATTGGAACGGTTCAATTCCTCCATTTGTACCTGCATTTTCGAATAATCCATTGATAATACCGATGGAGATACGATTATCTTATTTTCCATAATTCCTCCTTGATTTGTCTATAATCTTCGTAGATCGTCGGATTGATTTCTCCTGCTTCCACAGCCTGCTTTACAGCACAATCCGGTTCTTTTAAATGTTTACAGTCATTAAAGCGACAATGTCCGATATATGGAACAAAATCCTTAATTTTTTTATCCAGATCATCTGTATTGATCAATTGTAAATTCAAACTGGAAAATCCCGGTGTATCCACAACCCATCCATGTGCAATCGGATATAATGCACAATGCCTCGTCGTATGCTTACCACGACCAAGCGCTTTAGAAATGGCCTGTGTCTGTAATTGAAAATGGGGATCGAGCCGATTTAGCAAAGAGCTTTTACCGGCACCGGATTGACCACATAACACACTGATCTTCCCTGCCAGCAATTCCTTTAATGCGTCATCATTGCTGCCCGGATAGGAATAGACGATGGTATAGCCAGCTTTTTCGTAAGGTGCCAGCTTTTCTTCATACTCCTTATCCTTGCTTAAATCACACTTCGTGATACATAGAACCGGTTCCACATCTTCAAGGCAGACCAGAAAGATCAAGCGGTTCAACAAATGATCCGAAAAGTCGGGATCATATAAACTAGTAACGATCAAAGCCTGATCCACATTGGCCACAGCCGGTCGCAACAACCGGTTTTTCCTAGGCAGGATGCGGTGGATCCGATTGGTTTTTCCAAAACTTTCAAACTCAACAAGATCCCCTACAACCGGAATATGCCCCTTACGCATATTCCCTCGTGGTAATGCGACAATCGTTTCCGCACCTGTATCGATCGTATATTGGTTTGATACATTCTTTATGATTCTTCCTGTTTTCATGTTAATCATAGTACAGTGTTACCACACTGTCAGATCCTTCCTGTGTATATGTCGTACCCGCGGCCGGATCGGTCATGACGACTACGCCGCTACCCATGCCACTATCCATCTTTCTTGTAACCACAGCAATACCCAGTTCATTTAACTGATCCTTGGCATCATCTACATTCATACCGACTATATCTTCCGGGATGACAATCGTAGGATACTGGCTAACGATAAAGTAAATAGATTCTTCCGAATCCGGATCGATCCGATCTCCGGGTTTCAGATGTCTTTGTTCTAAAATAATTCCCGGATTGGTATCCGCGGCATTGGAATATTCATATTCTATTTCAATATGTACGCCTTCATTTAGAAACTCTTGCTCTACGTCTTCCAAATATTGTCCTGTATAATCCTTGATCAAGTAACTAGGCCCCTTGGATATTTCAACAACGACTCTGGCATTGCTCTTTATCAGACTTCCGCTCTCATAGTTTGCGGAAATTACATATCCTGCATCGACAGAATCGCTGATCACTTCTTTGAAAACAAAATTGTTGAAATTATTATCCTGAAGTATTTCCTCGGCTTCCTGCTGCGATAATTCAACAATGTTCGGCATTTTTTCATAGCCCATCACACCATCTATACGGACCACACCGGTCACCAAAGTAATCAGAAATGAAAGAAGAATCACAATGACGGAAATAATGCCAATGGAGATGGGTGACAAATACCCTGTATACTTCTTCTTTTCCTTAACCGGTTCACTCTCGGTTACATATTCAACTTTCACATGACCATTGTTGACATCGACTTTTGAAATCGTCGGAACATCCACCTTAATTCGCTCCATGTTGCGATATTCCCAATCCATACAATGTTCCAGATCATATAACATCAATCCGGCATTCTCATAGCGATCTTTCGGATTTTTGGCAGTCGCTTTTAATATGATATTCTCCACGGATTGCGGAATAGCCGGGTTATAGTCGCGGACATAATCGATGGGTTGTCGCAAGTGCTTTACGGCAATCTCGGTAGGTGTTTTTCCATGAAAAGGCACATCGCCTGTTAACAATTCATAAAAAACGATACCCAGAGAATAAATATCCACCTGCTCCGTCGCATCTTCGCCTTTGGCCGTTTCCGGCGCAAGATAATGGGCTGAACCCATGACGGCATTATTTAAGGTAAGCTGGACGGCATCGTTGGCAATCGCGATCCCGAAATCTGTAATCTTAACAGATCCATCGTCTTTAACAAGTACATTTTGCGGCTTAATATCTCGGTGGATGATCTTATGCAGATGCGCATGTTGTACCGCACTGGTCAGCTGCGTCATAATATGGATCGACTCCGTAACACTCAACGCCCCTCTTGAACTGATCAGCTGTTTCAAGGTACGCCCGCGTACATATTCCATAACTATGTAGTGCATTCCTTCATACTCACCAACATCATAAATATCCACTACATTCGGATGGGAAAGACGACTGGCTGCACTGGCTTCTCTTTGGAAACGTACCAATGTCATCGCATCCTCGCTTAGTTTCTCCCGGAGAACCTTTACCGCAACGATACGATTCAAAATCGTATCCTTGGCCTGATAAACGTCCGCCATGCCTCCTTGGCCTATCAAAGAAATCACTTCATAACGATTGGCTACATTCTTAATTGCTGTTTCCATGTCATTCACCATCGTTTTCCATGAGGATCACCGTACAATTATCAAAACCGCCGGCCTGGTTTGCCCGGCTGATCAAAACATTTACCTTGTCTTTTAAGCTTAATGAACGATCACCTACGATCGATTGTATATCATCATGTGATACATATCCATGCAAGCCATCGCTGGACAACATCACATATGAGAATGTCGATTCAATTTTATGAAAATCAATTTGAAATACATGCCAAACGCCCAGAGCATTGGTTAACGTATTTTTTTGTTTATGGGTTTTGGCCTGTGCTGGCGTTATTTCTCCCTTACGAAGTAAACGAGCCACTACATTATGATCCTCGCTCATCTGGATCAGGCCTTCTTGATAATAGGCATAGATGCGAGAATCCCCGACATTAAAGATATAGGAATTATCACCGCTGATCAGAATCCCTACACAAGTCGTCCCCATACCTCTTTCCTTTTTATTATGCTGGCTTTTATAGTAAATCGCATCATTGGCTTTATTGAGAACCGTAGTAACCCAGTCATTCACTTGATAATCTTTTTCAAAAACCGGTGCTTTCACAAATGCGTCGCGAATGGTCCGCGTTGCGATATGACTGGCCACCTCACCAGCTGCGCTGCCACCGATTCCGTCGCAAACAACCGCAATCCAATCACCGTTCGAGTTCTGAAATACGCAAAAATCGTCTTCGTTTTCATTTCGAATCATTCCGATATCTGTATTTCCAAACGCCTTCATAATGTCGATTCCTTTCTCATTTCTTTAATACGCAGCTGGCCGCAGGCAGCATCAATGTCCTGTCCGTGTTCTTTTCGGATCGTACAGCGAACATTCTGCTTCATCAATAAATCATAAAATACCATCGCCTGTTCATGGTTTACACTTTTAAAGCGCTTCTCGTCAACAGAATTGTATGGAATCAAATTCACATAAGCATTGAATCCCTTTAATAAAGAAGCCAGTTGACGCGCATGTACAGGTTTGTCATTTACACCTTTTAATAGTATATATTCAAACGTCAAACGACGATTGTTCTCTTTTCCATAATATGCGATAGCTTTCATCAATTCCTTTAGCGGGTATGCCTTATTCACCGGCATCAGTTCACTTCTTAGCGTATCATTGGGTGCATGAAGGCTGATTGCCAGATTGTATTGCGTATGTGCATCCGCAAACTCATAGATTTTTGGAACGATCCCGCATGTAGATATAGTAATGTGACGACTTCCTATACCCAATCCCCGATCATGATTCACCGCTTGTAAAAAATTCATTACATGATCATAATTATCAAACGGTTCCCCGGTGCCCATGACAACGATGTGACTAATACGCTCCTGTTTTTCATCCAGATCCTTCTGGATATTCATCACCTGGGCAACCATTTCACCACTTGTTAAATTACGCTTTTTCTTCGTCAGACCACTGGCACAAAATGCACAACCCATATTACAGCCAACCTGGGAAGAAACACAGACACTTTTGCCATAATCAAACAACATAAGAACCGACTCCAGTAAATTTCCGTCTTCTGTGGCAAACAAATACTTCGTGGTGCCATCATGGGAGACTTGTTTACGAACCAGACGTAAAGGATTAATGATGTACTGGCTTTTTAACAAAGAACGGGTATCCTTGCTTAGATTTGTCATCGCATCGATGTCAAAAACATGTTCACGATATAACCATTGAAAAATCTGATGGCCTCGAAACCCCTTCCAACCATAATCTTCTGCCAGTTCTTTCATCTGATCGTAAGTAAAATCATACAAGCTTTGCATACTATCCCCCTAATCTCATTTTATAATTATATCAAACTTTTTTTATATTGCATCTTTGCGATAAAAAAACCATCCATGAATTCATTCGGAATCAATGTACGTTGTTCTATGCATGTAAAAGCTTTGTTTTCCTTTAAAAACCGTTCGATCTGTTTTTCGTTTTCTTTCTTGTTGAGAGTACATGTGGAATATATCAAAATCCCATCATCTTTGACATGCTTGGAAGCTTCCTGCAGTATTTGATATTGTACGGGAATCAGTGAATCCATGTCCGTTGACTGCATATGCAGTTTAATATCCGGTTTTCTTGCCATCACGCCATATCCGCTGCATGGGACATCGCATAACACTTTATCATAAACCCCATAGCCTGAAAGGTCTGTTGCATCTTGTACCTTGGCCGTAATACAGCTAAGATGCAGCCTCTTCTGATCCGATTGAATCAGTTTTACACGATGTGGATACATATCCAGACATGTGATATTTCCCTGATCTTCCATCTGTTCGGCCATAGCCATGGATTTAGTACCTGGTGCCCCACAACAATCCAGGATGTTTTCGTTAGGTTTTGCATCCATCCAGCGACTGATTTCATAAGACCCCTTGTCCTGCACACTGATCTGTCCGTTTTGATAAAACCGGCTTGCTGCAATGTCCTGCCCTTTGTATATAAACAAAAACGGGCCCAGAGGCTCAAATTGTGTCGAAGCGATCAATTCTTCGGTAGATATCCTCATGGGATTTCTTCGAACCGTCACCGGCAGGATCTCCAATGATGCTTTAGCCATCAGTATCATGGCGTCATATCCATATTGCGACTTCCACATCATCAACAGCCATTTCGGACAAGAATATGTAATCGATAACCGATCCATTTCCTCTGCAGGCCATTGAATATTCTCTCTTTTTATCTTGTGAAGAACGGCATTGACCAACCCTTTCATCGAAGGTTGTAATGAGCCCGTCAGATCCACTGCTTCATTGACGATCGCATAAGCAGGTACCTTATCCAGAAACAAAAGCTGATAAACGCTCATTGTCAAAATAATCTGAACCGTTTTCGGTATCTTCCGGTGGATGTATTGCGACCATACATATTCACAGAACATATAGTTTTGAATGGTTCCGTAAACGATCTTGGTCGCAAGATTTCTATCTTTTTCCGGACATTTTTTCAGATTATTTTTTAAATACAGATTGGAATAGGTCTTATTCCATTTGATTTCATATAAAGCTTCATAGATCCACTTTCTCATATTAATCCTCCAAAACAATCGGATACATATTGATATCCTGTGTCACACCCGGGTGCTTGCCCCGCTGATACATTGCCAATTCCCAGACTTTTTTCGTCAGCATTTCCGTAGATTTAGACTTTACTACAAGTCGTACTCTTTGTCTTTTCTGACGCATGGAAATGGAAACCGGACCTAAAACGATCAGTTCCTTTAAGAAGTCTTTCGCCTCCAAAGCCGCCCCCTTTGCCTTATTTATATCCTTATGTGAATAAATAATGGTGCATAAAAAACAATACGGCGGATAATTTCCCATATATCGATATTTCATTTCCTGTGTAAAAAATCCCAGATAATTATGGTTTTTAACACATTGAAGGACAAATTGCTCCGGATCAAATGTCTGTATATACACATCTCCTTTTATATCTGCCCGGCCACTGCGCCCCGAGGCTTGTTCCAGCAGCTGATATGCAATTTCATTTGAACAGTAATCCAGATGCGATAAGGATGCATCTGCGTTAATGATCCCTACAACGGAAACACGAGGAAAATCTAGTCCCTTAGCTACCATTTGTGTACCTACCAGAATATCCCCTTCTCTTTCAAAGGTTTCCAATAGTTTTTGGTGCGCTCTTTTTTTTCGCGTTGTATCAGCATCCATTCGTATAATACGCGCAAGCGGAAATAATTCAGTCAACTGCTCTTCCAGTTTTTCCGTTCCCATGCTCGTCTGATAAAAACGATGAGAGTGACACGTTGGACAAGTATTGGTATGAAGAAAGATCCTGCCGCAACAATGACATTCCAAATGATTCTCTTTTTTATGATAGGCCAGGCTTGTGCCACAATCCGGACATGTCATGACCGTATTACAGTCCATGCATCGCATGACCGGCAGAAAGCCACGGCGATTCAATAAAAAGATAACCTGCTGTTTCTGTTCCAGCGCATGATTTACAGCGTTCATCAATGTTTTGCTGAAGCCGTAAACACTGGCCTCTTTTTTCATATCCACCAGATGGATCTGTGGTAAATTTGCATGGACCCTCTGCGTTAAATTAACAAGTTGATAGCGATTTTTGTATGCCCGGCTATACGAATACAAAGATGGTGTCGCCGAAGCCAGGACCACTTTACACTGATGGTGGCGAGCCCGGAACGCAACGATATCACGTGTATGATATTTGGGCGTATTGTCCTGCTTATAGCTGTTATCATGTTCCTCGTCCATCAATATGATCCCAAGATCGTGAAATGGCATAAAAACTGCGGAACGCGTTCCCACCACAATATTCACCTTTCGCTCTTTTACCAGCTGATACTGTTCGTATTTTTCCTGTTGATTCAGCTGGGAATGGTAAATAGCAATCGAACGTCCGAAACGAGCAGTCACTCGTTTGATCATCTGGGGAGTCAATCCGATTTCCGGCACAAGAAACAGTACTTGTTTGCCCTTTTCTAAAACATTTTGAGCAAGCTGTAAAAACACTTCGGTTTTTCCGGAACCGGTTACCCCATGCAGTAAAAAAATCTGTTGCGAGCCATGCAGAACCGTCTGAATGGCCTGCTCCTGTTCCTTTGTCAAAGAGACCGATTCATCCGCATAAGCTTCCAATTGTACAGAATCCGTTTTTTCTCGTTGAACTATCTCCACATATCCTTTTTCAATCAGCTTTTTTGCCACTGATTTTGCTTCTTTGCGAAACATGCAAGCTTTCAAAGGAAAAGATAAGGAAGAAAGAACTTGTTCTTGATGCGCCGTTAACGGGGCATCGCTTTCCTTCCGATAAGCCCATTGCTCATAGACAACCGGTTTTTGCGAACTTGAAGGCTTCAAAGCCGGCGGCAGCATGGTTTTTAAACAGCTGATCTTGGAACAGACATATGTCTTTGACATCCAATCAGCTAAAGCCATCAGCTCTGCATTCAGCAAGGGTTCAGTATCCAACACCTTCAGAACCTCGCGTACATTCTCTATATCACATGTACTTGTTATATTCTCCACATAACCGATCAAGACCTGTTTCCCAAAAGGAACCTTGACACGGCAGCCGATTTCAACCGGAAAAGGGCATACATATGTAAAGGTCTGGTTCAGTCGCATAGCATTGTGCTCTATATACACTTCCACATAAATCATGTTGTCATTATATCATATATGCACGTTTTCCATGATGAATAAAAAAACATTATGACCATTCGAATCATAATGTTTCCTTCCCGTTATTTGAACTTGACAGCTGTCCCGTAAACCATAACTTCCGCTGCACTTTGCATTACGGAAGCCGAAGCATAACGAATGCAGACAATCGCATCCGCTCCCATCTGTGAAGCTTCTTCAACCATTCGTTTGGTTGCCAGAGCTCTTGCGTTATTCATCATTTCATTATATTTTGTCAGTTCGCCACCGACCAATGTCTTTAAGCCTGCTCCAATATCCTTCACTGCGTTAACCGTCTGGATCGTACTTCCCTTTACCATTCCTAACATTTCCAGTTCTTTTCCGTTAATTGTTTCAGTAGTTACTAAGATCATCTTCTTCTCCTTCTAGGATCTCCTTGATCCGCTGAGACAGCGTAACCAGCATTCCGATTACCAGTCCTATTCCAATGATACCATATATCACCCGAATGACTAACAGTTCCTGTGGAAGCCATATAGCCAAAAAGGCAAGACCCACGCAATACAAGATAAAAAAGAAGGCAATCAAAACGGGCGCTACCATCTTTTTAATGTGATTCATCATCCCACTTCTTTCTGTTATACTTTCTTAAAGCATTCCTGCTTCTTTTTCCATAATAATCCTTCAGAAAAACGCTTCGCAGGATCCATTCAATGACAAGATTCCCTAATATGATCATCAACGCAAAAGTCAAATAATCAATATCCGATCTTACATGGTCAGATAATAAACAGATACCTGCCACTGTGAAACAAAAATGCAGAACCGAAGTCAATATTCCATATTTTTTTAACGCACTCATACCCATTCCGTATATCCATATTTCTTATCGAATGATCAACACATCCATTATTCTGTCCGCAACAGGATCCGCTGCCTGAATTATAATGATTCTATCATTTGAGCAAACAATGCCGGTCTTTTTAATACAAGTCCTCCATGTCCCAGCTCTTCTATCTCAACAAATTCTGTATTTGGAAAAAAGGCTTCTATATAACGAAGATCACGCCTTCGTTCTTTCTTTTCTTTTTGTCCATACCAGTAATGGATCTTGGCACCGGGGTTTTTCATCTTACCAGGTACAAAATAATTATTACTGGAATCAAAGGTGCGCCACATTGTTCTATATGTCGTATGCGCGAACACATCCGCCATATACTGCAAATCTTCTTCACTGTATTCATCCATGGAAAATACTTTCTGCAGAAGCTGAAGCCCGCCTTTCTTTCCGATAACCATTAATAAAAAATCTTTTATCGCAATACATCGGGTGATGATCCATGGATATGCATAAGGGGTAATCCCACCATCAAGAATACAATGTCCGATCGATACATCGTGGTCAATCACCATACGTAAAGCAATAGAACCACCCATAGAACAGCCATAAACAGCATGAACATTCTTACAGTTATGCTTCAAAAGCCATTGGGATAGCTCTTTCGCAATGACTTCGATGCAGCTGAAATCTTCCCTTGATTCCGGATCATATCCCGGCAAAGCCGGAATTACCAGATGATATTTTGTTTCCAGTAAGGGAATCACATATTCAAAATAATCCCATTTTACCAAAGAAGGATGAAGCAATACGATTGTATTTTCATTGCCTGTACCATATTCATGTATATTCATTGTAACCTCGCTTTTATTATAAATAAGTATACCACACTATCCACTTCTCTTATGTATTGCTGTATATAAAAAAAATTTGCAAATGAAATACTTTTTATGTATAATGAATAAGCAATTGGTTCCGTAGCCAAGTGGCTAAGGCAATAGACTGCAACTCTGTGATCATCGGTTCGAATCCGATCGGAACCTCCATCACAATGGGGTCGTGGCGAAATAGGCAGACGCAACGGACTTAAAATCCGTTGGGAGATAATCCCGTGTGGGTTCAAGTCCCACCGTCCCCACCATCTGAAAATAACCCTGAAAAGGGTTTTTTTTGTATAAAAAAGCAGATCATTCGATCTGCTCAATTATCTCTTCATCCAAGTCGATTTTCTTTTCTTTTAAACGCATATTCGCTATATCGCGTACTGTATGATAAATCAACGCAAAAATAGGAACACCTAAAAACATACCGGCAACCCCAGCGATCCCGCCACCGAGCGTAACGGAAAATAAGATCCAGAAGCCGGATAAGCCCAGTTGATCTCCCAAAACGATCGGTTTTAGAATATTCCCATCGACCTGCTGCAGAATAACAATAAAAATCAAGAATTCCAAAGCATATAAAGGCCGAACCAGCAAAAGCAGCAAAATAACAGGAATGCCCCCTAAAAAAGGTCCAAACACAGGAATGAGATTGGTGACACCAATCACAAAGGCGATAGCCGGCGCATAAGGAATATCCAAAAGCGATACACCGATAAAAGTCACAAAACCTATAATTCCCGAATCAATCAGACTTCCCAGTATAAAGCGGTCAAAAATATCTTTCGCATTGTGTACCAGTATCGTACAATGTCTTGCAACGGAGATGGAAAAGAACGAATACACGAGCTTTTTACAAATACGCGTCAGATTCTCTTTATCCAGCATCATATAGAAAGCTGAAATCGTCGTTAAAATAAAATTAAACACAAAGCGAACAGCTGCCAGTGAGTAATTGGCAATCACCATAGCTTGTTTGGAAATGAACTGTGACAACCTCTCATCCGAAAAAGCATTACGGATAGAAGGAATGGAAAGATTGAACATATGCTCAATACGGTCAAAATATACACCCAGGTTAGTAACATAGGCAGAGTAGTTTTTCATAAACTGGCCTATGGAATCAAGAATCTGCGGTACGATCATCAAAAACATGAAAACAATACAAAGAATAAAGATTACAAAGGCTAACAAAGTCGCAAATAATCTCTTACGCTTAAATGATTTAAAAAGATTTGTTTCGAAAAATTCCACCGGTTTACGTAATATAAACGCAATACCGAAACCAACCACAAACGGAACACAGATTTCCGCAAACCTTCGGAAATACTCCCGAAACGATCCAAAATGATATAAGAACAATCCGACTAAGATAGCCAATATCAACGATGTTGCGTACACCGTGATTTTTTTGATCATCTCAGTATCAAACTTTATATGCATAACGTCGCCCCTTTTCGTAAGTATTTTAACACTTGAGACTTTAATATCAAAATGGTTATAATATTTTTATGAAAAAAATATTTGATGGTACGATTTCCTGTAAATCGGTTTTAGAATCCGATCGACGACAAGTTTTCGGCTTATACGTAGATCCTAAAAAGCGTTCCAAAGATATTTCCTATATTATCCATTTGGCAAAATCCAAAGATATTCCCGTTTTCTTTGTCGAACGTACACAGCTCAACGAATTATGTCATCACACCAGGCACGGCGGGATTGCGTTAAAAGCCGGGTTGAGAGAGATTCCATCGCTTCCTCTGTTAGATGGTAAATACTATGCATACATTGATGGAGTAGAAGATCCGTATAATCTTGGAAGTGTTTGCCGAAATTTGTATGCATCCGGTTGTCAAGCGTTGTTGCTTCCTGCAAGAGATTGGTCCAACAGCGAAGAAACGATTTTAAAAGCCAGTGCCGGTGCTTATGAAAGAATGGATATCTTCTTTGTCGAGAAGGAACAGGCGCTTGTCAACGCTTTAAAAAAAGCACAAATCCCATTGATTTGCGCTTATCGAAAAGATGCTGAAAATTTATATAATTACATGTTTCCCGAACAATTCTGCATCGCTGTAGGCGGGGCCTTGCGAGGATTAAATCAAACCATCCTTCAAGCTTCCGATCAGAATTTGTATATACCTTATGGCCGACCATTTCGAAATGCTCTGGATACCCCCAGTGCCTGTGCGGTCATCGGTTTTGAAATCCTGCGACAGAAATCGTGATATTCGCTTATATCAGACATTGAATCAATACACCGGACAAAACGGCAACAATGCTCAGTATGAGAATCACTTTGCCAAGTTTTTTCCGGTTTTCTTCATATCGGATGAGCATCAGCATAGCCAGACCGGAATTCGACACCAGGCCAGCAAACAGACTTCCTAATGATAAGGAGCCCGATGCGAAGAGTTCTGCCAATATAACCGTTGCAGCACAGTTTGGAATAAACCCGATCAACGTAGCTAATACCGGCTGGAAAACAGAGTTGCTTAAAAGCACCGTTCGTAAGAAATCCTGTCCGGCAAATTCAATCAGGAATGTCAGGACAAAGCTTGTCACAAATAAGAATCCATATATTTTTAAGGAGCGGATCAACGCACTGAGCGGAATCGGATATTGCGGATAACAGCAGGAGCACTGTCCACCTGCTTCCTGTTCCTGTTCATCGTATTCTTCCTCTTCCATATCTTCAAACAATACAATTTTTTGTTTTCTTTCAAAAATGCGGTCAACTGCATAACCGGCAACCACCCCGACTATAAATTTAAATACCAGAACAAAAACCAACACACTATATAAATCCGGATTGCTGATCAGGATCGGTATCGCTTCATCGCTGGTCGCTACCATAACCGCAATCAATGTTCCCAATGAGATATTTCTCTGAATGAACAACATAGCTGCCAGTACACTGAACCCACATTGAGGAATCAAACCAACAAGGGCGCCGACCAGTGGTCCTGCTTTCTGTAGAGCAAAAAAAAGCCGGTCATCATCACTTTGTCTTCGCTCCAGGACTTCTATGATACAGTAAGTAATGAACAGCAGAGGCAGCATAGTAATCGTATCATTCAGACAGTCTTTTAAAATATCGATCAACAAATGCTTCACCTCTTTTCAACAAATGGTATTGTACATGATTTGTTTTGAACTGTCACGCATAACACTTAAAAAGACCTGTAACAGGTCTTTGTTCATTAATTTTTTCGACTTCCTAAAATACGTACAATGTACAAGAAGATATTGATAAAGTCCAAGTACAGCTGCAAAGCCATATAAATAGATATCTTTTCCGCTTCAATAAATCCATTCGGTGTCGACAGATATCGTTCGGCTCTTTGTACATCGTATACCGTGATGCCTGTAAACAACAACAGACCGATGATCGACAACAAAATAGAATCCCCATGACCGGTAAACATCATGATGATCGAAGCGATGATCATCGCAATCAATCCACCCAAGCAGATCATACCTATGTTTGTCATGTCTTTTTTTGTTGTTTTACCAATCAGCACCAGACAAAAGAAATAAACCGCACTGACCATAAAAGCCAGGCCGATCGTTCCCAGACGATATGAATAAGCAATCGGTGTTAAGTTGATTCCCATCGTTACTGCATATAATAAGAACATAGCTTTCAACGTCGAAGCACTGGCTTTATTCATCGCAAAGCCAAAACCAATGACAAGTCCCAGCTGAACGATCAGCATAAAGAACATCAGCCCGGGCATGCGGTATGCAATCTGAAAATACAGACCACTGCTAAACATCAATATAGATACAACGGCAGTCACCAACAATCCTAAGCCCATCCATAAATAAGCCGTATTTACAGATTGTCTGACTATACTTTGAATATAAGAATTTCCTTCATTCATAGATTCATCATCCTTTCTAGATCTTTAGTATTAATATAACACTTTCTTCATCAGGTACAAATACAACGCATTTGATCATGCATATACAGCATCGATTTTTGCACGGATCTCCTCCAGAGAAATCTCGGTCTTTTCCCCGCTTTCTCTTTCCGTCCATTCCACAATACCGTTTTTAATGCCACGACCTACGGTAATACGATAAGGAATACCGATCAATTCCATATCTTTGAATTTAACGCCCGGTCTTTCCTTACGGTCATCAAAGAGTACTTCATATCCTTTGGACAAACAGTATTCATATAAAGCTTCTGCCTGTTCTTTCTGCTGTGCATCTTTATCACTGATCATTACGATACCTAAACGATATGGTGCAATTTCCGCAGGCCAGATCAGGCCCTTGTCATCATTATGCTGTTCAGCAACCGCTGCCATGCATCGTTCCAGACCAATGCCGTAGCTTCCCATCCAGACCGGCTGCAGTTGGTTATTGGCATCCATGTAGAACAAATTCATGGATTCTGCATATTTGGTTCCCAGCTTGAACAGATTTCCTACTTCGATACCATGCTGGAATGTCAGTTTTTTGCCACAAACCGGACAGATATCGCCTTCTTTTACCTGCGTCAGATCGGCAACCGCTTCCGGCTTAAAATCATCTATATTGACATTTTCATAGTGATGGTCACTTTTGTTGGCACCAACGATAAAATTCTTCATCTTCAAAATCTGACGATCCATGTATACCGGACAATCAATACCAATAGGACCGGCAAATCCTACACGTGCATGTGTCACTCTTTCCACATCCTCAAAGGATGCCAATTCCATTTCATTTGCGTTTAACAGTTTCAATGACTTCGTCTCGTTCAATTCGCGATCACCAGGAATGCAGAAGGCAATGATTTTTCCATCTACGTTATACAACAATGTTTTCACGAAATCCTGCGGTTCTTTCCCAAAGAAGGCCGCAACTTCTTCAATTGTTTTTGCATTCGGTGTTTCACATAAATGGATGTCTTTTTTTGATTCTTCGGAAGGCTCCATGATATCCATAACTTCCGTAATCTCCAGGTTACTTGAATAATCACAGCCTTCACAACCGACAACGATATCCTCCCCGATAGAAGAAATCGCCTGGTACTCTTCCGAGAGCAGACCACCCATGGCTCCGGTGTCCGCCTTTACAATTTTATAATCCAAATGTAAACGATCAAATATGCGGCAATATGCATCATACATCAGATCATATTGAGCATCCAGACCCTGCTGATCAATATCGAACGTATACGCATCTTTCATGATAAATTCCCGAACACGGATCAAGCCATAGCGCGGACGCGTTTCATCACGATACTTTGTCTGGATCTGATATAAATTATAAGGAAAATCTTTATAACTGCGCCCATCCATACTGGCAGCTACCGCAAAGAGCTCTTCATGAGTAGGGCCTAATACATACGGCTTACCATATCGATCCTTTAAAGAAAACATATTCGATCCAAATGCAGCTCTTCGCCCGGATTGAATATATACATCTTCCGGAATCAAAGCCGGCATCAATAACTCCTGGGCTCCCTTTGCGTTCATCTCCTGACGTATGATATTTTCAATATTTGCCAATACTCTTTTTCCCATTGGCATGATCATGTACATACCTGTACTGCTTTTTTTGATCATTCCGGCACGAACCAACAGATTGCTGGATACACTGTCTTCATCCTTGGCATTCTCTCGTAAAGTGTAAAAGAAACTCTTACTTAATCTCATTGATACTCTCTCCTCTTTTTCTAATCATGGCATACTTTTCAATCGGACCATCCCATACTGTTTGTACGATCTGCATCGGCTTGTTACAAACCTCCACTTGATTTCCTTCCAAATCAAATATGGAGCCAATCCTTAAAGATGTACTATTGATATGCGGTCCGAATATTTCAACTTGTGTATTCGGGAAGAATTTATTTTTAACTTGTAAAACAGCTATTTTATCTTCCGCATTATATTCTAACACAAAAGCCACATACTCTTGTGTAACAATTTCATCATGATCCTGGTATAATTGCACCTTTTCATCCGGTAAACCTTGATAAAATCCCGGGCCGGTCGGTCGATTCTCGGCTTTGGCAATTTCATTTTGCACCCTTTGTATAACGTCATCAGAGGCATCACCATGTTCATAGATCCAGTCAATCAAATGACGGTAACTGGAAACAACCGTTGCCAGATAATACGCGGATTTCATTCTTCCTTCAATCTTTAAAGAAGCAACCCCCATCTTGATAAAATCTTGAATATAGGTTACAGCCTGCAGATCCTTACTGGACATGGAAAACAGATTTTCCGGGATACTGATTTCTTTCTCCTGCTCCATCAGATGGTATTTCCACCGACAACTTTGGGCACACCCACCTCGGTTTGCATCTCTTAAGGTCATGTGATTTGATAGTACGCAGCGCCCCGAATAAGAGATACACATACCCCCATGGATAAATACCTCGATCTGTAATACATTTTGTTCACATATATTACGGATTTGTTCAAGCCCACATTCTCTGGCCAGAACCACTCGGTCCATTCCTTGTTTCTTCCAGAACGCCACAGCCTGTGAGTTTGTCGTCGAATGCTGCGTTGATACATGCACTTCAAACCGACAGCCCAGTTGTTTGGCCATCCGCATGATCGCCGGACTGGCTACTATTATGGCATGGACACCTATAGCATCCAGTGTCAGTAAATAGTCTTTCAGCCCTTCCAGATCATCCGGATGCGGCAGCATGTTGACCGTCACATGAACACGGGCATGGTGTTCATTGGCAAACTGTACAAGTTCACGGATATCGTTTATGTCAAAATTGCTTGCGCGACTGCGCAAAGAAAACTGCTTCCCCCCGATGTATACAGCATCGGCTCCATACAGAATAGCAATTTTCGCTTTTTCAAGGTTTCCGGCCGGCGCTAATAATTCAATTTTATTCATGATCCGGCTCCTTTACTTTCGTTGTCATCTGGTGGTACCAATGATCCGATCCCACAGAAGGTCTTTGTTTATTCTGTATACACTTCATCAGATCCAGTGTCCACTGGTCATCGAAAAAGATGGAATCAATGCGAAACCTCTGGATTCCCGCTTTCTTTAAGACTGGCATTTGATCAAAGCTGTTGATCGGCTGCTCACTGAATATGTATGTGCCGTTTTTATCTTCATATATCGGCATACGTGCCGTCCGTGTCTGTTCAATCAGATCCAGACGCTGTCCTTTATAAATATACTTGGAATCAATCGCTTTTAGATAATTACTTATCAATGATCGACGAGAATATAGAATACTGAAATAACCAAAAGCCAGAATTTCAACATTTGCGTTCTCAGCGGCAATATTCAAAATTTCCTCTAATGAGAGCTCGTGTGCCAGACATACGGCATGCATGCCCTGATCTATATAAAAATCCACATCCATGGCATTTGTCATTAAGGTTTCCGGCTGATAGATCAGCTCCATTGGAAGATGCATGGACTGCACGATCTCCATGATTCCTTCATCGGCTATATAAATCCCATCCACACCAATTGCCTGGTAGGACAGCAATAGTTTCTTAATATCTTCAAGCTCCTGCTGCTCGATCAACTTAAGGCAATTCATATATAAACGGATATTATGCGCATCACAAGTGCTTTTCCATATTTTTAATTCATCCAAGTCAACTTGTTTACACGCTCGCACAGAAAAACCTTTTGCACCAAGCAGAATGGCATCAATACCTGCTTTGGAAAATTGTTCAACAGAGTTTATATCATAAACAGTCGCAATAATCATAGTGCCTCCATAATGAATATAGTGTAACACAATTTATGATTCATGGATAAAATTAAAACTGTTTCTTGAACTTTATAGGATACCAAATGTATAATGTTTCCGTATTTAGGAGGATTTTGATTATGGATAGAATTAAGATGAAAACCCCATTGGTCGAAATGGATGGCGATGAGATGACACGTATCCTATGGCAGCAGATCAAAGATGAGCTGATTCTGCCATATGTCGATTTGAAAGTTGACTATTATGATCTTGGTCTTGAAAATCGTGATGCAACCAATGATCAGGTAACCATTGATGCAGCAAATGCCAATAAAAAGTATGGTGTTTCCGTAAAATGTGCTACCATTACACCCAATGCACAACGAGTAGAAGAATATCATCTTAAAAAAATGTGGAAAAGTCCCAATGGTACGATCCGCGCTATTTTGGATGGCACTGTCTTCCGCGCCCCAATAATGATCGACCCGATCAAACCGGTTGTCAATAACTGGAAATATCCTATCACCATTGCCCGACATGCATACGGTGATGTTTACAGAGCCACGGAAATTAAAGTAGATAAACCAGGAAAAGCGGTACTGTCATTCACCGATGAAGATGGCAATACACAGTCTCAAGAGATTTTCACTTTTGAAGGTGCCGGTATCGTACAAGGTCAATACAATAAAGATGATAGTATTGAAAGTTTCGCCCGCAGCTGTTTCAACTACGCTCTGGATTGCAAACAGGATCTGTGGTTTGGAGCCAAAGATACTATTTCTAAAACCTACGATCATCGCTTTAAAGACATCTTTCAGGAAATCTATGATAATGAATACAAAGAATCCTTTGAAAAAAATCATATTACCTATTTTTATAGTCTGATCGACGATATCGTTGCTCGTATCATCCGAAGTGAAGGCGGTATGATCTGGGCATGTAAGAATTATGATGGGGATGTAATGAGTGATATGGTCTCCACCGCTTTTGGTTCTTTGGCTATGATGACCAGTGTATTGGTAAGCCCGGAAGGCAATTATGAATACGAAGCAGCTCACGGAACAGTAACACGCCATTATTACAAGTATCTAAAAGGTGAAAAAACCTCCACCAATCCAATTGCCACAATATTTGCATGGACCGGTGCTCTCTATAAACGAGGAGAAAAAGACGATTTGCCGGAATTGATGCAATTTGCCAAAAAATTGGAACAAGCTTGTCTGGATACATTAAACGAAGGAATCATGACAAAGGATCTATGCCCATTGGCCATTGGTATCTGCACAACACAAGTCAATACCGATGAGTTCATTCAGGCAATCCGCCAACATTTAGACGCACTTTTATAGAAGCTTCCATCAGGAAGCTTTTTTTGTACGACATAAAAAAACAGGGATTTCAATCCCTGTTTTCTATTAAAAATTATTCACCTTTTTCAGCTAAGCTTTCTAAACGATGACGACGACGCTGTGCATCGGCTTTACATTGTTCGAATAATTCTTTAGCACCATCTGGTCCTTTCAAACGAGCCAGCTGGTTGAATCGAGTTTCTCTCATCATGAAGGCTTCCATCTTATCCCAATCTGGTTCCTTAGAATCGATTGTCAGATGTTGTTCAGCACGTGGATCATAACGATACAGAGTTACATAACCACAGTCTACAGCATCACGCTGTACTTGCTGATGGATGCTCATTCCACCCTTAATATGATGTTCAGCACATGGTGCATAAGCAATGATCAAAGATGGTCCATTGTAGCTTTCAGCTTCCTGGAATGCTTTCAAAGTCTGCATCTTGTTAGCACCCATACATACCTGTGCTACATATACATGACCATAAGTCATAGCAATCTGACCTAAGTCTTTCTTAGAAGTTGTCTTACCACCGGCAGCAAACTTAGCGATGGATGCACGCTGGCTGGATTTACTGGACTGTCCACCTGTATTAGAGTAAACTTCAGTATCCAGGACCAGGATATTAACATTTACATTGTTAGCTAATACATGGTCAACTCCACCGTAACCGATATCGTAAGACCATCCGTCACCACCAACGATCCATACTGATTTTTCAACCAGATCTTCGTCAGCCAGTGCCTTAACAGCTTCGTTTTCTTCTTTTGCAGCTAATTCCTTGATCTGCGGTGCCAGTGTACGCTGTGCATCTTTATCGGATTTAGCAGCTAAGTATTCTTCAAACAACGCTTTCAGTTCTGCGCTAACAGAATCCATATTCTCTTCTACTGTACGGTAGATCTTAGCCATCTTATAGTTTTCAGCTAATGCCATACCATAACCGTATTCAGCATTGTCTTCGAATAACGAGTTAGCCCAAGCAACACCTTGTCCATCTTTATCTGTTACAAATGGAGTACTTGGAGTAGCACCACAGTAAATAGAAGAACATCCTGTTGCGTTGGCGATCATCATATCTTTACCAAACAGCTGAGATGCTAAACGGTAATAAGGAGTTTCACCACATCCCGGACAAGAACCGGATACTTCAAAGTAAGGCATCAAGAACTGAGAACCTTTAATCGTGCTCTTCGCAAACATTTTGCTTTCAGCAGCCAGTTTATCTTGTTTGTATTCTGTTTCTTTGTATAAGTAATCAGCTAATGCATCTTCGTCCATCTTGTCGTGGATGTCTACCATCTTCAATGCTTTTTCTCCACGTTTTCCTGGACATTCTTTTGCACACAGACCACATCCAACACAGTTCGATGGTGATACCTGAACACGGAATGCCATGTTCTGGCTCTTAATACCCATCAAAGGTAAAGTTGCAAATTCCTGAGGTGCATTGGCAACTTCTTCTTCCGTCAACGCAAATGTACGAATTGTAGCATGCGGACAAACGAAAGAACAGATACCACACTGGATACAGTTATCCGGATTCCAATCAGGAACCATTGTCGCAATCGCACGTTTTTCCTTAAAGCTTGCATTTGGCTGCATTGTTCCATCCAATACACCAAATTTAGTAAAGGAGCTAACTGGCATATCATATCCTTCCAGAGCATTGATACGTCCAGCGTATTCATCCCAGTAAGGATCTCCGGTCATTTCTCTTAATGAACCGAATGGTAATTCAGCCCATGCTGGATCTACAGCTACTTCTACCAATCCGTCTTTTCCGGCATCGATTGCTTTGTAGTTCAGGTTAACAATGTCATCACCCTTTTTACCATAAGACTTTTTAGCGAATTTCTTCATTAAGTCAATGGAAGTTTCCAAAGGCATGATCTGTTCATTCAACGCAAAGAATGCAGACTGCAGAATTGTATTGGTACGACGACCCATACCGATTTCCATCGCAATCTTCGTTGCATTGATAATATAGAATTTAGCTTCCTGCTGTGCCAAACGTGCTTTTAAGCGGTTAGGCATACGTTTAACGATTTCATCTTTATCAAATGTTGTATTTAATAAGAATGTTCCACCCTTCTTCAATCCTCGGGCAACATCATATTTAAACATGTATGTATCCAAAGATACAGAGATAAAGTCAGCGTTATTTACATAGTAAGTAGAGTGGATCGGAGATTTTCCGAAACGCAAGTGGGAACGAGTAACACCACCGGCTTTTTTAGAGTCATATGCAAAGTAACCTTGTGCATATTGATCTGTATTATCACCAATGATCTTGATCGTGTTCTTGTTAGCACCTACTGTACCATCAGATCCAAGACCCCAGAACAGACAAGCTGTTGCATCGGATTCAATCTGATAATCCGGATCAACCGGTAATGATGTATAAGTTACATCATCATTGATACCAATTGTGAAACCAGTCTTGATTTCATCTGCTTTTAAGTAATCAAATACAGCTTTGATCTGGTTTGGCTGTGTATCGTGAGAACCTAATCCATAACGTCCACCGATAATTTCAATACCAGTACCATTCAATGCAGCCAATACATCCAGGTACAGAGGCTCACCGATTGAACCTGTTTCTTTTGTACGGTCTAATACCGCAATACGTTTTACGCTTTCCGGTAAAACGGCCTTTAAGTATTTAACAGAGAACGGACGGTACAAATGCACTTTGATCATACCAACCTTTTCGCCCTTAGATACTAAGTCGTTAACAACTTCTCCAGCTGCTTCACTGGCAGAACCCATAACAACCAGGACACGTTCAGCATCCGGCGCACCCGTGTAAGTAAACGGAGCGTATTCACGTCCGGTGATTTCACTGATCTTCTTCATGTAATCAGCTACTACATCAGGAACTGCTTCATAATGTTTATTTCGAGCTTCTACACTTGGGAAGAAGATATCATCATTCTCGTTAGCACCACGTGTAACCGGATTTGTGTGCGGATCCATAGCACGATTTCTGAAATCTTCCAATGCATCCCAATCAAGCAGATCCTTATAAAGATCCGTGTCAAATACTTCCACTTTATGAACTTCATGACTCGTACGGAAACCATCATGGAAGTGTAAGAATGGAACATGACACTTGATTGCTGCTAAGTGAGCAACACCAGCTAGATCCATAGCTTCCTGTACGGAATGGCTTGACAACATACAGATACCAGTCTGACGAACTGCGTAAACATCTTCGTGATCACCAAAGATATTCAAAGAACGACTGGCCAAAGAACGTGCTGCAACATGAAGTACTGCAGGCATGTTTTCACCAACCCATTTATAGATGTTTGGAATCATCAATAATAAACCTTGGCTGGCTGTGAAAGTAGTTGCTAAAGTTCCCGCCTGAACTGCACCGTGAACAGCACCGGAAGCTCCCGCTTCGGACTGGAGTTCGGCGATTTTTACAACTTCACCAAATACATTTTTGCGTCCTTGATTTGCCCATTCGTCCATAACTTCCGCCATTGGAGAAGATGGAGTAATAGGATAAATACAACTCAATTCGGTAAGCGCATACGCATTATGAGCGGCTGCAGTATTACCGTCCATGGACATAAATTTTTTTGCCATTACAATATTTTCCTCCTTAAGATTGTTTGGTAAGATAAACCACTATAATTATACGGATTTTGTTATAATTTTTAAAGACCATTTCCAAGATAACTTCGCTTTTCAGTAAGTTATAACTAATTTTTTTAATTCTCGCCTTTTCCATATTAAATGTGGCTAATTCTTATAAATATTTCTTCTTTTCTTTTTTAGAAAGGCTTTCTGCACCTTTGTTATTCTATCCTTCCTTGTTTTAATACTTTCAAATAAAACGGGCGTTTTAGTTGCATATTTTATAAAAATAATTATATTAATAAAGTGAAATCAAGGAGCATGATGTTATGAGCGAACAAAATTCAACAGAAGAAATCATTCCAACCAAGGAACAAGTACAAGCCTGTATCGATAAAATCAGACCTTACATCCAGCAAGACGGAGGCGATGTCGAATTACTGGGTATCGATGAAAACAATATTGTATATGTTGCTTTCCAAGGTGCCTGCTCCGGCTGTTTTATGGCCGTTGAAGATTTCTCGAGCGGCATTCGATTATTGATACTGGATGAAGTACCAGGTGTACGGGATGTTATGTTAGTTTAAAAAACAATGAAAAAGAGGGTACAGTTTCAATGACTGTATCCTCTCTTTTTTATTCATGAAGAATTTTATCTATGAAATACCGGATCTGTATACGCCACCATGGCCAGTCGTGACACACATCATATCCCCAGAAATCCACCCATGCATGGATCCCTTTCCTGTTCAAAACGTCTTCCAGCTCATGAAGCTGCGGAATACAAATATCCTCCCAGGCCCCCTGCCCGACGCAGAAGATCATCGGACAAGCATTATACTTTTGAATATACGGATGATCCATAGGCATATTCGGCAAGTAGCTCATCGGGTTGTTCAAGTAAGTTTTCTCATTGGAGAAACCTGCAAAATACATACGCAGATCGTAAGCGCCTGATAAACATAAGCAGCCGTCAAACACATCTGGATAACGGAAGAAAAGATTTGCCGCATGGCTGGCGCCTAAACTGGCTCCTATGGCTAAAAAACGTGCATCGGATCCGAGTCCCATCTTCGCTCTGGCTGAAGGAATCAATTCATGAATGATATATTGGATCCATTCTTCATGACGATCAATGCGAAACGGATATCCCCCATTATCATTTGACCATGTTTCCAGATCAATCCCTTCACAAGAAACGAAACGGCACTCCCCATTGTCTATAAAATCGATTACCTGGTCATACATTTTACGGTATTCCCATTCATGAAAATGATTATTTTGTGTAGGTAATACAAAAAAAACCTTCCCTGCATGACCATATATTTTAAACTCCATATCCCGTTTTAAAAACGTTGAATGCTCCTTATAATACTCTACCTTCATATCAAATCCTCCTTTAAGCACAAGTATATCATCTCCGAATCAAAAATCGTTGAGTTTTTCATTATCATGCACTATAATGACAATGTTTTTTTAGAAAGAGAGACTCGTAAATGGCAAGAGAACAAATATTGAACATTGCGGTTATTGCTCACGTTGATGCAGGTAAAAGCACCTTGGTTGATGCCTTTCTTCGTCAAAGCGATGTTTTCCGTGATAATGAAGAAGTGGTCGATTGTATCATGGATTCCAATGATCTCGAAAGAGAACGTGGTATTACTATATATTCTAAAAACTGTTCCGTTATACATAACGGTGTAAAGATCAATATCGTCGATACACCGGGCCATGCTGATTTTTCCAGCGAAGTCGAACGGATCATACGTACCGTGGATACGGTCATCTTATTGGTCGATGCCAGTGAAGGCCCTATGCCTCAAACTCGTTTTGTGTTAAGTAAAGCTTTGGAAATCGGTCTACGCCCCATTCTTCTGATCAACAAAATCGATAAAAGAGATCAAAGAGCGGAAGAAGTGGTTGATGAGGTATATGATCTGTTTCTGGATCTGAACGCCAATGATGAACAGTTGGATTTCCCGATCCTTTATGGTGTAGCCCGTGAAGGTGTAGTACAGTATGAACTTGAGGATGACAGTGAATCCATCGATCCTCTGTTCGACACGATTTTAAAACATTGTCATGTATACCCAGATTATGATGACCAGCCGGCACAGATGCAGATCAGTGCACTGGCTTACGATGATTATATCGGAAGACTGGGGATCGGAAGACTATATAAAGGCGTTCTTCGCCAAGGACAAACTTACGTTCGCTGCAATCAAAATGGCGAAGAAATCAAAGAAACGATTTCCAATTTGTTTGTATACAAAGGATTATCCCGAACCAATGTAAAAGAAGCCCACAGCGGTGATATCGTTGTCATCAGCGGAATGCCGGACATCAGCATCGGTGATACGATCTGTCCGATTGATCACATTCAGCCTATGGAATCCATTCCTATTGAGCAACCTACTCTATCGATGAACTTCCATGTGAATTCATCTCCGTTTGCAGGACAAAGCGGACGCTATGTTACCAGTCGGAATATCAAAGAACGTTTGGAAAAAGAACTGGAAGTCAATGTAGGATTGAAAGTGGAACCGACGGACAGTGCCGACTGCTTCAGAGTCAGCGGCCGTGGCGAATTACATATTTCGATCTTGATTGAGAATATGCGCCGCGAAGGCTATGAATTGGCAGTATCCAAACCGGAAGTTATCATTCATCGGGATGAAAACGGCATAAAAGTCGAACCTGTTGAAGAAGTCGTGTGTATTGCACCATCACAATACCAAGGAACGATCATCAATAAGCTGAATCTTCGAAAAGGAACCATGATCGACTTAAATGAAGAAAACGATTATGTCCGAATTACATACCAGGCCCCGACACGCGGATTGTTAGGATTCCGAACAGAATTCATCAACGATACACATGGCGAAGGTACGCTGGTCCGCAGAATTTCAGGCTATGAGCCATATAAAGGAGAAATTCAGCAGCGTATGCAGGGAGCGATGATTTCCACGGAAACCGGCACGGCCATGACATACGCCTTGTGGAATCTTCAGGAACGAGGAAGTTTATTCATTTCCCCGCAGACAGAAGTATATGAAGGTATGATTATCGGCGAGAGCAGCAAGAATATTGATTTGGATGTTAATCCGTTAAAGAACAAAAAACTTACAGCTATCCGCTCCAGCGGACGTGATGAAGCTATGCTTCTGACACCCCCGAGAGTATTCTCCCTGGAAGAAGCGCTGGAATGGATCAATGATGACGAACTGGTGGAAGTGACTCCGGATGCGATCCGGATCCGTAAAAAAGGATTAACCGCGCAAGATCGTAGAAATCTTTATCGTTTGAAAATGGCACAGAAGTAATTCAAAAGACTGTAACAGCATGTAGTTACAGTCTTTTTTATTGATCATTAACCTGTTAAAAACACGGCCACCTACAAGCGATGCCGTGTTTTCATCATCATCCAAATATGTCCATCTAGTTATTTTTTAAATTTTGATTCATCAATCTGGCTACTTTAGCGTAATTGCTCAGCTCTTGATCTGTGAACTGATCGCAGCCTTCCATAACCTTGTTGATAATCGCTACTTTGCGTGCTTTTACTGCTTCTCTTAATTCCGGTGTTAATTCGATGTAAACAGTTCTTCGGTCTGCTTTGGAACGCGTACGAATCAACCAGTTTTTCTTCTCATATCCTGATACTAATTGACTGGCGGCAGCCGGCGTTACTTTTAAGTGATATGCCAGTTCTGTAATTGTCACCTTATGATTATCATGATTTCCATCAATATATGTCAGTATATGAAGATCCCTCATCCTAAATCCCTCATATGGACTGTTCATATTCTTGAAGAGCTCAAAAATAATATCTAGATTTTCGGACAGCAATTCTGCAACTTCGTTATTTATCATATCTTCACCTTGCCTCATATCAATTTTATATATCTTAACTATGTAAATCAATATGTAAATGAAGTAAATTAAATCGATTTATTCGGAATTATTTCATCTTTTTTTCAATTTCTTCCAATTGTTTCATTGTCAAATCCAGATCAGTTTGATACTTCTGCAGTTTTTCTTTTTCCTGCTCTACTTTTTTCGCAGGTGCTTTATTGACAAAGCCAGGATTATTCAACATACCGCTCGATCGTTTGACCTCTTTTTGCAGACGAACAATTTCCTGCTCCAATTTTTCTTTTTCCTTTTCGTAATCGACTAAATCACCCATAGCACAAGTGAATACAGCTTTGGAAATCGTTCGGGATAACAGTTCATCCGTATTTAAGGATTCCACGTTCTGTGCATGACACATTTTATTGAGAACGGCATTGGCATCCTCCGACAAAGCAATCCATCCATCCTGGTTATTACGTAAAGAGATGCTCAGATCCTTACTTGGTTTGATCTGGTAGCTTGTCTTTACTTCACGGACCGTTTCAATAGCCGACATAACCAGATCCATCTCGTCTTTTTCATCCTGTGTATACGCAAAAGAAATAGCTTCCGGCCATGTTTCCAAATTGATGCTTTCCTTTTCATGTGGCAGTGACAGATAAATATCCTCCGTCACAAACGGCATGAAAGGAGACAACAACTTCAAAATATTCATTAAGACCGTATACAATACCGCTTTCGTAGAAGCCACGACCTTTGGATCCTCACTGAACAATGTAGCCTTGCTTAATTCAATATACCAGGAACAGAAATCATTCCAGATAAAGCTATACAGCTCATTTCCCACCATGGATAATTCATATCGCTCCATGTTCGTAGTCACATGTTCCAGCACTTCATTAAAACGAGATAGAATCCACTTGTCACTACTGCTTAGCTGTTCGGTATTCAATTCCGGTTTTTGATCCTGGATCTGCATCTGTACATATCGGGCTGCGTTCCAGATCTTATTAATAAAGTTCCAGGCTGCATCGACTTTCTTATCGTCATATCGCAGATCCAGCCCCGGTGTGGAGTTGGTCGTTAAGAAAAACCGTAATGCATCCGCCCCTTTTTCCTGGATCACATCCATCGGATCGATTCCGTTTCCAAGCGATTTGGACATTTTACGACCCTGGCTGTCACGTACCAGTCCATGGATCAATACGTTCTTAAATGGCCGGTTTTTCATACTGAAACGGGTCTGGAACGCCATCCGGGCAACCCAGAAGAAAATAATGTCATATCCCGTAACCAGACAATCATTCGGGAAGTAACGTTTCAGATCTTCGGTATCTTCCGGCCATCCAAGCGTTGAAAACGCCCATAATCCGCTGGAAAACCAAGTATCCAATACATCTTCATCCTGGGTCCAGTTTTCCGGATCCTGCGGATCTTCCATCCCTACATAGATTTCTCCGGTCTCTTTATTGGTCCATGCCGGTATACGATGTCCCCACCATAACTGACGGGAAATACACCAGTCCTCAATATTTTCGAGCCATTGCGTAAATGTCTTTTCAAAACGATCTGGCACAAAGCTGATTTTCTGGTCTTCAATCTTTTGATTAGCCAGCACTTCGTCCGCCAGCGGCTTCATTTTCACAAACCATTGTTTACTTAAATAAGGTTCGACAATAACCCCGGTTCTCTGCGAATGTCCCACTTGATGCAGGTGTTCTTCAATATGATCGACAACGCCGTCTTTTTCAAAATCCTTAACTAATGCTTCTCGGCAGGCAAACCGATCCATTCCTTGATATTTGTGTGCCAGCTCGTTCATCGTACCATCCGGATTCATACAAATTGGCATTGGTAGATCGTATTTCTGTCCCAGAAGGAAGTCATTAGGGTCATGAGCCGGTGTACATTTCATCACAGCTGTTCCAAAACTCATATCAATATAATCATCGGCCATAATCGGCAAAGGCTCACCGTTTGCCGGATTGATCGCATGACATCCGACAATACCTTTATATCTTTCATCGTCCGGATGGACAAAGATAGCTTGATCGGCAAACATCGTTTCCGGACGTGTAGTCGCTATGACCAAGTCCATATTCTTTTCAACAACTTTGTATTTGAAGTAGTACATATGACCCATAATTTCTTTATGCTCCACTTCAATATTGGACAAAGCGGTCATCGCGGCAGGATCCCAGTTGATGATGCGTTCTCCTTGATAAATCAGACCTTCATTATATAAATCCACAAAAACCTTACGGACAGCATGAGACAGTCCTTCGTCCATAGTAAAACGCTCACGGCTGTAATCGAGAGATAATCCCATCTTTGCCCATTGTGAACGAATGGTCGAAGCATATTCTTCTTTCCATTCCCAAGCTCTCTCCAGGAATTTCTCCCTTCCGATGTCGTACCGGGAGATTCCTTCATTGCGCAATCGCTCATCGACCTTGGCCTGCGTCGCAATCCCGGCATGATCCATACCAGCCAGCCATAATACATCATATCCGCGTAATCGTTTATAACGACATAAAATATCCTGGATCGTTGTATCCCATGCATGACCTAAATGCAGTTTTCCGGTAACATTTGGCGGTGGAATGACGATACAGTAAGGATGTTTCGAAATATCCCCTGCTGTAAAATAACTGTTTTTCAGCCAGTCTGCATAATGATGCTCTTCCACTTTTAAATGATCATACTTTGGTGCCATTTCCATAGATATTCCTCCTTAATAAAAAAAGCACATCCTGAAAGGACGTGCTTGACGTGGTACCACCTAACTTCGTATATCCAAGGATATACCTTCATCACATAACGCCGTGTTTGCGTGTTTTCTTACTCAATTTGGGAAAACAAGCTCCCAGACTACCTTCTTCTTTCTTTCATACTTTTTTCCACCAACCAAAAGCTCTCTGCAATGAAATGTAAAGAATACTCCTTCTGTTCTCAGCCTATGGATTTAGTTTATCAAATCGGTTAAAAAATTCAAGTGAAATTTTATGTTCTTTGTACGATCCAATGCCGGATTGCCTGCATAACCTCATGTAAACAACCTGGATCCATTGGATTTCGTAAACCAGCTTCCTCCAGAATGGCTGTAAAAGTTTTTGTTCCCCCGATTTCACATATATGCTTGTAGTCCCGCATCACATCCGGATCGTTCTTCTCAGAACGGATAAACATCTGAAAAGCACATACTTGCGCTAACGTATAATCAATATAATAGAAAGGATCCATGAACACATGCAGCTGTCTTAACCACCAGCCGCCATTTTCCAAGATCGGAATCTCGTCATAATTCTTATACGGAAGATACTTTTTTTCCAGCTCGCGATAAGCGTGCATGCGCTGTTTATGATCCCACGCAGGATTCTGATAGACAACGTGTTGGAAATGATCGATCAATGCACCATAAGGCAAAAACTTCACAGCGTCCGCCATGTGCTTATAGTAAAATTTATCACTGTCTTCATCGAAAAATAACGGCATCCAAGGATACGTCAAAAATTCCATGGACATCGAATGGATTTCGCAAGATTCATACGTAGGCCAGATGCATGTGTTTGGAATAATATTCTGTGATTTATATACTTGATAAGCGTGTCCGGCTTCATGTGTCAATGTATCCACATCACTGCTGGTTCCATTAAAGTTGGCAAAGATAAAAGGAGCCTTGTAATCCGGTATATACGTGCAATAGCCTCCGGATGCCTTATTTGGCTTGGAAACAAGATCCATCAATTGATTATCCATCATGTAATCAAAGAATGATCCAATATCCGGATCCAGTGCATGATACATCGTTTTAGCCCGTTCCACCATTTGTTGCGGATTGTATTTCGGAACTGGATTTCCGTCCGTAAATTCAATCTTTTCATCCCATGCATAGAGATCCTGCACATCCAGACGCTGTTTTTGGAATTCATACAGTTTTTCAGCTACCGGGACAACTTCCTTCAATATTTGCTCCCGGTACAATTCAACGTCCTCCCAGGTATAATCAAACCGGTGCATCCGATAATAACCAAACGCAACATAATCTGTATAGCCCATTTTTTTAGCCATTTTCGTTCGTACTTTAACAAGGTGATCAAAAATATCCCCCAAAACTGTTTCATTATCAGAAAACCAGTTCCAATACGCTAAAGTGGCTTCTTTACGAATCGTACGATCGGTATCGTTCATCCATTTGTTCAATTCAGATAACGTGTACATCCCATTTAGAAAAGGCACTTGAGCCGAAGCAATTGTATTTTGATACATCGTCATCCATCGATTTTCTTCTTTTAATTCATCCAGTATTTTTTCATTAAAGCATTTGTCATCCATGGCTTTCCCCATAAAAAACGTTTCCGGGATCTCCGATCGAATGTCCGGCAGGCATGGATGTTCCAAAAACTTCGTATAAGCGTCATTGAACAAATTCTGGATCTCAGGCATCCATTCATTCAAATAATCATTTTCTGCTTCGTAGAACGGATCTTTTGTATCAATAGAATGCCGGATCGAACATATGGATTCATTGGATTCTGTTTCCTTTTCCAGCTGATCCAGTTCCTTAAATATCTTATACAATGACGGCCCGTCTACGCATTGATCCATTCGGTTCAAACAGTTTTCGATCTTGTCCTTAACTTCCTTATAATCTGGACGTTTATATATAAACTCATTGAAAAGCATCATTTTCTTCCTTTCATGAAAAAAGCGAGGTTTCCCTCGCTTTAAGACTCAATTATTCAGCTAAAGCAGCTTTTACAACTTCAGTTACTTCATCGATTGTGTCTTTTTCAACACATTCAGCAGCCAGTTTCTGCGCATCCGAGAAGTTCATGTTGTTGATGATCTTACGAGCTTTCAGAATCTGTGTTGCACTCATGGAGAATTCATCCAGCCCTAATCCTAACAATACCGGAGCAGAAATAGGATCACCGGCCATAGCTCCACACATACCTACCCAGCTACCGTTCTTATGCGCACCTTCAATCGTCATCTTGATCAGACGTAAAATGCTTGGGTTCATTGGCTGATACAAGTAAGATACGTGCTCAGACATACGGTCAGCAGCCATTGAATACTGAATCAGGTCATTCGTACCAATTGAGAAGAAGTCAGCATATTTTGAGAACTGATCAGCTAATACAGCGGCAGCAGGAATTTCAACCATCATACCGATTTCGATATCGTCAGCTACAGCTATACCTTCAGCAATTAATTTAGCCTTTTCTTCTTCAAAGATAGCCTTTGCATCTCTGAACTCTTTAACGGTTGCGATCATAGGGAACATGATAGCTAATTTACCATAAACAGAGGCGCGGCATAAGGCACGTAACTGTGTACGGAAGATATCTGTTTCTTTCAAGCAAAGACGAATGGCACGATAACCTAAGAACGGGTTCATTTCCTGTGGGAACTCATAATAAGTCAGGTGCTTGTCACCACCGATATCCAATGTACGTACGACAACACGTTTACCTTGCATACCTTCCAATACTTGTTTATAAGCTTCAAACTGCTCATCTTCTGTCGGGAAGTGATCACTGTCCATGTACAGGAATTCTGTACGGAACAATCCAACACCTTCTCCACCATTCTTTAATACGCCTTCAACATCCTTGAATCCACCGATATTTCCGGCAATATCCACTTTATGTCCATCAGGAGTAACACTTTCCTGGTTAACCAATACTTTTAATGCTTCTTTTTCTTCTGCATAAGCTTTCGCTTTTGCTTCGTATTTAGCAACGGTTGCATCATCCGGATTGATTACAATTTCACCATCCAAGGCATCCAAAGCCAGAATATCACCATTTACACAAGCATCCATAATTCCTGGGCATCCAACAACTGCCGGAATTTCCAGTGAGTTAGCCATAATAGCCGAGTGAGAAGTTTTTCCACCGATTTCAGTAGCAAAACCTTTAACAAATTCATTCAGCTGGGCTGTATCACTTGGAGTCAGGTCATGAGCAACGATAATAGTCGGTTCAGCGATTGCTGTCAGATCAGGAATTTCCAGACCCAGTAAATTACATTTTAAACGGAAAGTAACGTCTTTAACATCAGAAGCTCTTTCACGGAAGTAATCATTGTCCATACTTTCAAACATAGCTACCATCATGTTTGCCACTTCATCCGTTGCATATTCGGCATTTACATTTTCAGTTTCGATTTTTGTACGGATCTGACCAGCTAATTCAGGGTCATTCGCCATCATTAAATGTGCATCGAAAACAGCCAGTTCTTCAGGACTTAAACGCTTAGCAGCTCTTTCTTTAACCCCTTCGATATCAGTGGTTGTCTTCGCTAAAGCAGCATCAAACTTTGCGATTTCATCCGCAGCTACACCGCTCTTCTTTTCGATTACAACTTTTGGCGTTTCCAGTTTGTAAACCTTAGCAACAGAAACACCAGCACTTGCAGCAATACCTTTTAACATTATGTATCCTCCTATAATTCAAGGCGTCTTAAAAACGCTTTCATCTAGTAAAAATTTTATCACTAAATGTATTGTATCGCAAATATAAAACATAGATTAAAAAAAAAGAAACCTTATTAAAAGGTTTCAAAAATCAATTAATTCCAAATCTTTTTTAACGGTACACTCACGGCTGCGGATACAACACAACATACAACCGCTTCGACAAGTCCCTGAAAGCCAACTAACGCAATCACAAAGGAGAAAGGATTGTTCACACCCAGTGCCGTTACCAGACCCTGTACATAATCACTGTTATAGAAGAACAGGATCAGTGTACCCATAAAGAACAATGTATTCAGCAAAGCCGCGGACAACCCGCCAATCGCACAACTTGTCTTTTCATGTGTCGGCAGTGCCTTATGGACAAGTTTATAAACCAGACCACAGCCATATCCCATTAAAATACGCGCAATCACACAAACCACAAAGCATCCAAATGGATTGATTGTAAACATAGCGGTTCCCATAGCACTCTTTCCGCTCATCGCATTAAAGAAGCTTGTCAATCCGAATACAGCACCCATAATAGCTCCATCCACAGGTCCCATAACCAAAGCGGCAATCGCTACCGGTATCGTCAGCAAGCTCAAGGACAACGGTCCGATCTGCAGATACCCTAACGGTGTGTAAGACATAACCACAAGAATCGCAATTAAAAGTGCCAAAGTTGTCATTCGGCGTACATTTGACTTTTTCATTTTTTCCTCCTACTCTCGTTTCATACGAATACGATGTATCAATAAGTCTTTTTGTGAAATACCAGATTACAGTTCTTCAATCTGTATCTGTTCACACAGTGATTATATAGCGTATTTGTGAAAAATTAAACTATTATTTTCATTATTTTTAAAGTTGCTCTATTCCTCTGTGTTGATGGGACAACACCTTAAATTATCTATTTAAAAAGCTCTGTACTTAATGACAGAGCTTATCAAATATTAATCTTTTTTTGCGGCTGCAATGATTCTTTGCGCAATGTTGTCCGGTACCGGATCATAACGATCCATCGACATTGTAAAGCTTCCCAGACCCTGAGACATACTTCTTAGATCCAGAGAATACTTTGACATCTCAGCCAAAGGTACCTGTGCGGAAATTTCCTGACCATCTTCGATTGGTTCCATTCCCATGATCATACCACGACGTTTATTTAAATCACCGATAATAGCCCCTGTATAGGATTCCGGTACAGTAACTGTGACATTCATGATTGGTTCCAATAAGATCGGATGGGCTTTTTCCATACCATTCTTAAAAGACAGATGAGCAGCTAATTTAAATGCCATTTCACTAGAGTCTACATCATGGTATTTTCCATCCATCAATGTAGCTTTCAGGTTTACCATCTTATAACCGGCCAACGGTCCCTTTTCGCAGCATTCACGTAAACCGTTTTCAACGGCAGGGAAATATTGTTTAGGTACGGCTCCACCAAATACCTTTTCATCAAATACCATTTCCTGGCTATCCGGATTAGGTTCGAAATCTACGAATACGTGACCAAATTGACCATGTCCACCAGACTGTTTCTTATGTCTTCCTTCACCGGTTGCTTTTCTTGTGATCGTTTCACGATATGTAATCTTCGGATCACTGGTTACTACATCCACTCTGTATTTAGATTTCAATTTCGATAACAATACATCCAGATGTTGGTCACCAATACCGTAAACAACTGTCTCTTTTGTTTCTTTATTCGTGATAACTCGACAAGTTGGATCTTCTTTTACAAGACTAGCCAGACCATCGGATAATTTACCTTCATCATTCTTTGTTTTCGGTGAAACGGCCTGTCCATACATTGGTTCATCAAACGGAATCGGATCGGCAATCAACAGCTTGCCTTTTTCACATAACGTATCATTGGTTCTTGTATATTGTAATTTAGTCAATGCACCGATATCACCGGTAAACAGCTTACCGCAAGCTGTCTGGTGTTTACCCTTAATGATGTATACCGCATTCAGTTTTTCCTGCTTTCCGCTGTTTCCGTTGACGATCACAGAATCACTGGACAACACACCACTTAATACTTTCAGATAAGAGATCTGACCAACAAACGGGTCCACGATCGTCTTGAATACCTGCGCAGTCAGGACTTCCTGCTCGCTGGTGATCAATTCAACTTCTTGTCCCTCTGGTGTTTTGGCAACATACATTCCCTTCTCAGAATATGTCGGGAAGTAATCAACGATCAGGTCCATTAAACGGCGAATACCGATGGACTGCGTAGCGCTTCCGGAGAATACCGGTACGATCTCTCCACTACGTACACCAATCCGTACTCCACGTGTCAATTCCGCATCTGTAAATTCTTCACCGGAGAAGAATTTTTCCATCAGATCATCATCGCTCATCGCAACAGCTTCCGCAATCTGATCTTTGTACATGCTGACTTCGTCTACCAGCGAATCAGGGATAGGCTGTGCTTCGTTCTCATTGGCTTTTGGTCCCTTATAGTACCAGGCTTTGTTACGGATAATATTTACCGATCCAACGATTTCTTTATTTTCGATAATTGGTAATTCAAAAGGAATAATGCTCTTTCCAAATGCTTCATGAAGCTGTTCATACGCATTTTCAAAGCTTGTTTCCGGATCATCTAGTTTATTGATGAAGAAGATTGTCGGCTTTTTTGCTTCCAGGGCTTTTTTATAAGCCAATGTGGTTCCGGAGGCCAGCACGTTCTTAGCATCCGCAACGATCAAGCAGTTATCGCCAACCGCAAAGCCGGCTTCTTTTTCTCCAACATAATCCAGATAGCCCGGTGTATCGATAAAATTGATTTTGCAGTTGTCCCATTCGATCGGAACGATGGATGTATAAATACTTAAACCACGACGAATCTCTTCGCTGTCAAAGTCGATCATACTGCTTCCTTCAGAAGTCTTTCCAAAACGATCCGTTGCTTTTGTATAATATAATAACGCTTCCAATACAGCCGTTTTTCCGGCACCACTGTGACCTAATACACTAACATTTCTAACTTCAGAACTTAAATAGTCTCTCATACTTCATCGTCTCCTATCTTAAAATTGGTTCTAATTGTGCTCTACAATGTTCTCTTACATAATCCAAAGCCGTATTGCCTTGTTTATCTTCCATATCTTTATCTGCTCCATAAGCCAGCAATTTTTCAACAAGACTTGCATAGCCTCCATAAGCAGCTCGCATCAATGCGGTACATCCATTGTTATCAAACAGGTTTACATCGGCATTTCTTTGCAATAACAACGCAATGGTATCTCTTTTAAAAGCGATACATGCTTCCATTAAAGCGGTTCTTCCAGCCTCATCCTGCGCATTGATATCTGCGCCACCATCCAACAGTTCGCTCACACAGCGATCCTGTCCCAGTAAAGCGGCACGCATCAAAGAAGTTCTGCCACGGTCATCCGCTGCGTTTACATCGGCACCGGCAAGAATCAAAGTTTTACAAATTGTTTTATTTCCTTTTTTTGCAGCGCCCATCAAAGCGGTTTTTCCTCTATTATCCGTGATATTGACATCGGCACCATTGTCCACCAACAATTGAACAATGTCCTTTCTGTCTCTCTTGGCAGCACGCATCAATGCCGTTCTACCATCACCGTTCTGATAGTTAACGTCCGCACCAGCGCGTATCTGGGCAGCAGCCATCGGAAAATCACCGTTTGCACACGCATCCCAAAATACTTTGTTAAAATTCTGATCCATCTGATTATTCCTCCTTCTCGAATCAAATATAAAAGAAAAAACTGGACTACAATACGTACCCAGCTAGGCCTCTTGAAAAGAGAGCGTGAACATATTTAATTGTTTATTGCCTTGAACGAATACCATGTTTACCACTCCCTTCAATTTCTACTAAGCTCATTATATTCATTCCCATAACATGGTCAAATCAAGTACCAATCTGGACAAATTTACTACCAATTAATCCATAAACCATATATAATATTTTACATGATTAAAATCATTTTTTTTGATATCGATGGAACCTTGCTGCCATTTGGTCAAAGATATTTAGATGCACAATTAATCACAGCACTGAAAACTCTCCAACAAAAGGACATCAAACTGTTTATCGCAACCGGAAGACCCTCCTTTGTTGTCCCTTCTTTCCCGTCCATAGAGTTCGATGGCGTCTTGTCTTACAACGGTGCCTATTGTTACAATCAACACGAAGTGATTTATAATAACCCTTTAGACCGTAAGGATATTTTCACCCTGATACAAAATGCGGCAGCGATGGATCGACCGGTCGGCATTGCGACCCGAAAGCTGTTAGGCTGTAATTTTTATTCCAGGGATCTGCAAGAGTTTTTCTCTATCGCAAATGAAGAATTGTATATCATCGATGATTATGAAGAAAAGCTGAAAGAAGATATCTATGAAATGATGGTCCCCGTCATAGAGCAAGAAGAACAAGCCTTATTAAAAAATGTGACAACATTGAAATGTATGCGCTGGTTTCCCAAAGCGGTGGATGTCGTTTCCATTGATGGAGGAAAAGCAAAAGGAATCGAAAAAATCCTTGCGTATTACGGATACACTATCGATGAAGCCATGGCCTTCGGAGACGGCGGAAACGATGTAGATATGCTAACATATTGCGGAACAGGCATCGCCATGGGAAATGCCATGGACATTGCGAAACAAGCCAGTGATTATGTGACGGATACTGTTGATAAGGATGGTATTATTAAGGCCCTTCAGCATTTTCATCTAATATAAAAATCCCACCTTTCATAGATTGGTGAAATTTAAGTATTTCACATGTCTTCTTTCGTGGGATTTTACTTTTTGATTGTTTCTGATATGCACTTTGATTCAGCTATTAACTCGCTTTTAAACCCATTAAGATTCGTAAGATCTGTCACAATTGCCGTTGATGCACAGGAATCTGTATAAACAACCCTTTTATAGAATCAACATAGTGCAAATTCAATTTGTCCTTTAGACAAATTAACATCTTTACATATGACCCGCACCTTTTGTCCAAGCTGGATCATATCCGAATCACTGGTCAAACAACATCTCTGTTCATCATACGTATAAAACGCATTTAAAGACCGAAGCGGAACCAAGCCCTCCACTGTATTATCCAGCTCCACAAAAAAGCCAAAGCCGGTGACACTGACTACGGTGGCCGTGTATCGTCTTCCTATTCTCTTTTCCATGTACTGTGCTTTCTTATAATCATCCACAGCTCTTTCTACGGTAATTGCCTCTCGCTCCTTTTGGGAAATGAAAAAGCTTTGTCTTTCAATTTTCTTATTATCTTTTGCGATCTTATCCTTCGACGTATCCATAAAGATATATTTTCGGATCATGCGATGGACGACCAGATCGGAATACCGTCGGATCGGAGATGTAAAATGACAGTATTCGGTTAATCCTAAGCCAAAATGTCCGATACATTCTTCACTGTATCTGGCTTTTTGCATAGCTCTTAAAACAACCATAGATAAAACCGAGTGATTTGTTTCATCATGTATGCCCTCTAAAAACTGCTGCAGCTCTTTCGATGTACAATCTTCTTGATCCAACTGACAATATTCATGCATAGCCAATGCTGTCTGCATAACCGTTTCGATCTTTCTTGGGTCCGGTTTTTCATGGATACGGTACATACAAGGCAGTTCTTTCGTATGTAACTCATGGGCTACACATCGATTCGCCAGAATCATACACTGTTCGATCATTTCCTCGGAGATTCCTCTGTCTTTTTTGATTACATCTATCGCATAGCCGTTACGATCCAAAACGATAGACGCTTCCGTCGTTTGAAAATCAATGGCGCCGGCCTCCCATGCTTGTTGCTTCAACAAGTCAGTGCACTTTTTCAAATCCAGCAACATCGACCGGATCAAACTATATTCTTCGATTACAGCCGGATCCTCCTCCAGCATACGATTGACCTTTTTATAGGTACATCGGCAGTCCGAATGAATGACAGACGGATATAACGCATACTTCGTACAGCGCCCTTCCAGATTGATCTCCATACGACATGTCAATGTACAGCGATCCACCTTCGGATTCAGGGAGCATATACCATTGCTCAGATCAAAAGGAAGCATAGGTATAACACGGTCACATACATATACGCTGTTTCCTCTTCGATAGGCTTCTTGGTCCATAGGACTGTTTTCCGATACATAATAGCTGACATCCGCTATATGAACAAACAACGTAAATCCATCTTCCTTTCGTACGATGGAAATCGCATCGTCAAAATCTCGAGCATCCTCTCCATCGATTGTCACCGTCAATAAAGAACGAAGATCTTTACGATTCTTATAATCTTCTTTTCTAAGCATCTGATTGATTTTTTTTGCTTGTGCTATCGCTTTTTCACCGAACTCCTGCCGTATGGAATGCGCATACAAGATCGATGTGATATCGCTGCCCGGCTCTTTCGGGATCAATCGGATAATTTTAATTTGCAGCGGTTTGCCGTATCGGATGATTTCCACAACAGCCCGATCATTATGCTTCAAATGAAATTCTTTTTCATTGACGATCTTAAAGCGGGTATGATAATCCACATCACTGATAAATACAAGCTCCTGCCTTCTTTTTTTAATTGTTCCTAGAATCCTGTGAATTTTGTGCTTATAGATGTGGACCACTTCATTTCCATCCGGATGTAAACGAATCAGCACTTCATCGCCGTCAAAGATCTGTACATGATCCGATTTCTGGACATAGACCCTGCCGGTATTTCCTATCACAGCCCATTCATAGCGACTGATATCTTTTACAATACCAATATGAAAGGATGCAGAGGACAACAAATAATAATGACTATGGTCATTCCATAGAATTCTGTCTTCCTCCATCTGATTCAGCGCTTTGATAAAAAGAACAAAATCCTTTGTACTTTTTAGATTCAGACCGGATTCAAGCTCTTTAATAGATAAAACCGGATGATGACGAAACTGTTCTAATATTCTTTCTTTCATTCCTATTCCTTTCAAAAATAAAAAGGCCATAAGGCCTTTAAATAACTTGTAGTGCAATGACGATCGCAAAGAATGCAATACCGCTGAACAGCGTTAATCGGCTGATTACCTTCTCAGGGCCTCTTTCCTTCTGCACAGCAAACAAGTTCAGATCTCCACTACCGGTAAAAGCAGCAGATAATCCATCGGATTTACCGGATTGCAACAAGGTTAGTATAATAATAAAACCCGATAAACACATCAACACTATATTTAGTATATCCTTCATCGTATTCACATCCTTTTAAGCGACTTTTTTCAGATCCATATAAGGAATTTCCGTTGGTGTCTCCCTTCCAAACAGAATCAGTAAAATGGTCGCTTCCTTTTTTTCATCGTTCATGCTTTCAACAATTCCCTCGGAATTTTTAAAGGCACCATTTAATATTTCGACTGTATCACCGACTTCAAAATCAACCTGAACATTGGCATCCACATTGCCTAACCGCCTTAATACCGCATCAATTTCTTCCTGAGGAACCGGGAAAGGCTTTGCCCCTTTACCACTGGATCCAATAAATCCGGTTACACCGGGTGTGTTACGCACTGCATACCAGGCTTCATCGGTCATAATCATCTGAACCAGCAAATAGCCGGAAAACAAATTTTTCGTCTTCTCTACCGGTTTTCCATTCTTATACTCGATTTCTTTTTCTTCAGCTACGATAATCTGAAATAGGTTATCCTCTAATCCCATTGTCGTGATCCGGCGTTCCAGATTATCCTTCACACGATGTTCCTGTCCTGCGTATGTATTTACTACATACCATTCTTTTTTCAATTCATCTGTACTCATAGTCAACCTCTTACTTTGCTCCGACGATTGCATTGATCAAACCGGAAGCTGCTAATTCACATATAAAGAAATACACACCGAAAAGAACGGTAAAAACGATAACCAAAGCGCTGGTTTTCATCAATTCACCAAAAGTCGGCCATTTAACATTCTTTAGTTCACGAATGACACTGGCCGGTGATAAAGCTCTTCCATCGGTATCTTTTTTTGCCATATAGCTATCCCTCATTTCGTTTCCTTATGCAACGTATGTTTTCCGCATTTTGGACAATATTTCTTAATTTCCAAACGCGTAGACATCTTTTTCTTATTCTTTGGTGTCGTATAGTTTCGAGATAAACATTCTGTACATGTCAAAATTACTTTATCAGCCATACAAAAACACTCCTTAACTAAGATAATTTACCATTAATCAAGGCTGACTGTCAATGTGACAATGCCCATTTTTTCATTTTTAATAAGATATATCGTACATGGCGAACATTCACATTCAGTCTGGCCGCAATTTCAGCCGTACTATAACCCAGTCGTTTCCATTCAAGAATTTGTCTTTCATACGCTGTAAAGTAGATTGGCAGCTCGTTATACTTCTGTTCAACATCACACTTCACCATGACATCCTGATGGACGTTCACTCTTGGATCGGCAATGGCTTCGGATACATAATGACACATATTATCATTGACAAAACTATCCAAGTGCAAAACGTCGAAATGATTCTCCGGTGTATGCACATATTCCGTACGATTACGATCAATCAATCGATTATTTAAAGACGTACGATACAATGCTTTAAACGTCGGATACTGATCCACCTTGCATCGATTGATACATTCATTTAATACACTGTCTGCAAGCGATACACATTCATTCCATGTCGCACTTTCAATACGTCGATGTCTATATCGATTGCTGATAATAGATAAAGTAATAGGTCGAAAATACTTGATCAGAAGAGGAAAAGCCTCTTCATCTTTTTGAAAATATAAGTATATCCATTCATAGATATTTGGTTTCATAGGTTCCTTTCCGCAGAAAAGAATTATAACGGATTTCTTTGATTATATATCTGATATAAAACAACAGCACAAGCCACACTTGCATTCAAACTGGAAATAGAGCCCTGCATGGGAATCGAAATCATATAATCACATTGTTTTTTTACCAAGGTACTGATTCCTTTCCCTTCCGAACCAATTACGAGTACAACCGGGACATCATAAATACCCTGACGATAGTCACGTGCGTTTTCCATATCCGTTCCAATGATCCAGTAGCCCTTCTCTTTGAAGAATTTCAAAGCGTTTGATACATTTGCCACAATAGAGACCGGTACCGTATATGCGGCACCCGTACTGGATTTAACAGCTGCCGGAGTAAGACCGGCACTGCGATGCTTAGAAAGGATCAATCCATCGACACCTGTACAATCACAGCTACGTAAAATGGCTCCTACATTATGAGGATCCTGAATACCATCCAATACCACGAATAACTGATTCTGTGCTCTGGAAACCAGCTGTTCCAATGAATACGTGGGTATCTCTTTGACTTTACATACAATTCCTTGATGTGAGGTTGTCTGGGCAATCGCGTCCATTTCTTTTCGCGTTTTGATTTTATAGTCGGGAAACTGACGTTGGATCTTTTTTTCGATCGAACGATCTTTTAACCCTTGCTGCACATAGATTTCCTGAATTTGATCTGGTTGATTTTGGATCTGATTCCAAACATTTTTTCCATATACGATCATAAAAGGTCTCCTAGTTCTTTGATTTCCCCCAACAAAGCTTGTAAACGCTCTTCATGCTCATATAAGTATAAATAGCCAAGCAGTGCTTCCAGAGAAGTTGCCTGCAGATAGGTTTGCTGAGAAGCATTTTTCGCTTTGGTGTGGATGGTGGCATTGCGGCCTCTATGCAGGATAACCTTTTCCTGCTCGTCAAACCAATTTTTCTGCTCAAGCTGCTGCAAAATGCTGGCCTGTCCTTTAGCGCTGCAGATCCGGGCACTCATTTTCTGCAATACATCGGGTTTTCGATATCCTTTTTTTAAAAGATGTTCCCTAACCGATAGACTCATCACAGCATCCCCGATCCATGCCAGACTTGTTGCGTTATGTGTAACAATCTCCATTAAAGAATTCCCTTTTCCTGTAACTGGCTGCGATATTGATCAGCAACATCAAAATTCTTTTCTTTAACGGCTTTACGCCATAATGTATATTGCTCTTTATCTTCTTCGCTTAAATGGATCTCCTCGTATTCAATACCTAATACATACAACATTTTTAAAATGGTCGCATAATATGTATTGACAAGATCTAAATCCACATCTCTTTTTCGGATGATCTGGTTCAATTGTTTGATTCCGTCAAAGATGACCGCAATCGCATTCGGCGTATTCAGATCATCATTTAACGCTTCAATAAACGCATCCAGCAATGGTTTGCTGAATAACTCCGTTTTCTCTATACCGGCTAGTTCCAGCTTAACATTGGCCTGATGCAGAGCATTGTGGATCCGGTTTATTTCATTTTTGGCATTATCAAATGTTTCCGGATTTAAATTCAAGGAAGAACGATATTGTGTAGAAATCAAGATCCAGCGTGTCAGATTTCCACCGAATTTCGCTATCATATCCTTTGCCCACCATACATTTCCGAGAGACTTGGACATTTTGATTCCTTCGATATTGATCATGCCGTTATGAACCCACATATTTGCAAGCCGTGTGTTATTGCATACTTCACATTGAGCGATTTCATTCTCATGATGTGGAAATTTCAGGTCCATACCACCACCGTGAATATCGATCAATGGTTTTTTGAATACATCCTGGATCATCACAACACATTCTGTATGCCATCCCGGCCGGCCTTTAGACCATGGTGTGCTCCATTTGATTCCTTTCTCGGTTTCTTTCCATAAAGTAAAATCAAGTGGATTTTCCTTTTTTGCGTTTTCATCGATCCGGGCTCCTACAACCAGATCATCTACCTTTTGATGCGATAAAGAACCATAGTGTGGATCCGACTTCACACGAAAATATACGTCTCCATCCACTTGATACGCTGCATCTTTTTCAATCAGCTGCTGAATGAACGCAATAACCTGATCCATCGTCTCGGTAACCCTTGGGGTTACATTCGGTTCGTCCGCATGTAGATCGGAACGTACCTGACTGTATGCTTTGATATATTTTTCCGTTATTTCTTTTTCGCTTACATTATTCTCAATGGCTGCATTGATGATCTTGTCATCAACATCTGTATAATTACTTACATAGGTTACTTCCAGCCCTTGCAGCTCCAGAGCCTTTTTTAAAGTATCAAATACTACAATAGGCCGGGCATTTCCAATATGTGGGTAATTGTAAACAGTAGGCCCACAAACATACATGGAAACCTTTCCCGGTTCAATTGGATCCAGTTCTTCTACTTGTTGTGTATAACTGTTATATAATCTCATTTCCCTACTCCTTATTCAAATCCATTTCCAAAGACAGATTGCGGAACTGTTCCAACAGCTCTTCATCTATTCCATCGGCCTTCATTTTTTCCAAATATACTTTATCCAGATCATTGACATCCTTGGTCAATTCATCACGATCCAAATCGGATAACTCTCTTCTGATTGCCATATTCTCACCTCTAACTTATTAAAGAATATACTAATCCAATTTAATTTTCAACGAATATTCTTTTTCCGTCCAAAGCGGTTGGTTTTCTCCATTATAGTGATAAAAAGTGAAAAAATCCTTTAAAAAATAAAAAAAGCATCTCTTTTTCAGAGATGCTTTCGTTCTGATTTATTATCCTAATTCAGAGAAATACTTAATTGTACGAACCATCTGGCTAGTGTATGAATTTTCGTTGTCATACCAAGAAACTACAGAAACTTCTGTGTTTCCATCTTCCATAGCGATGGCCTGAGTCTGAGTTGCGTCAAATAATGAACCATAACGCATACCGATGATGTCACTAGATACTAATTCTT
>JAWRHV010000022.1:0-134960 GCA_040266995.1 Erysipelotrichaceae bacterium
CTCATTCCGATGGCCGCAAACACGCAGAAGAAGGCAGCCATATATGCCATCCACTTCCATTTCAGACCATAGGCTATATAATAGAAGGATCCTCCGGACAGATTCCCGTCCGCATCCTTTTTACGAAAATACAGACCCAGCACATTCTCGGAATAATTGGTGACCATGCCGAAGAAAGCCGAGATCCACATCCACAAAACAGCTCCCGGGCCACCGGTCAGGATTGCCGAAACCACCCCGATGATATTGCCGGTTCCCACGGTTCCCGAAATCGCCGTCGCAAACGCTTCAAACTGCGAAATCGACTGGATGGAATCCTCTTTCCCTTTCTTCTTACCCAATCCTTTTAATGTCGGAATGATCGTTGTATTCAATGATTCCTTAAAATGCGTAAGCTGCAGAAAATTTGTACGCACCGTCAAGATCAGACCGGTTCCCAAAATCAGGATAATGACCGGCCATCCCCACACAATGCCATTCAATACATCATTCACACGTTCAATCGTATCAATCATCGTAGTCCACATTTAAATACCCTCCCTTTGATCGCCATGCGGACAACAAGAAAGAGCCTGCAAATACAGGCTCCGAAGAATTTCGATACATTGGAAAAATACTTTCGTATTTTTCGGGTTCTCCGTCCTTTTGCCTGAGAGATTACAGATATCCATCTGCTTGCACCTTCGGCATCCACTTAAGGAATTCTCCGGAGTATTGTCCACATATAGTCTTTGTTTCCTGAGCGTTTTACACCTTCGGCGATACATTGTATCCTTTTCCTACATGTTTCATCCAATACAGATTCAATTTGTTGACCATGTACTATGTTAGCACTAACTAAAACAATGTACAAGAAAAAATCAACCATTCAAAGGCTGTGGCACTGTAAAGCGGTTTTTATCCCAGCCGATGACATAGATCCCGCAATTTCCGATAAACCGGGACCAGTACGAGCCCTGCGACTGTGGATCCAGATATTCCAAAGCGCCCTTCATCGCTACAGCATGTGTGGAAACCAGTACATGTTCGACAGGTTCTTTGGCAAGGTCCTCCAGAAAGCTTCCCATACGACCAACCACGGATTCCAGACTTTCCATGCCCTCGGGAGCCGGGTTATGCACAAAATCACTGAAAAACGTAACGATTTCCGGACTTGGATGGTCCAGACTCGTTCCTTCGTAGGGCCCATAATCCATTTCCAACAGACGCTCATCCAATATAATATCCGCCTTCCCGCTGACAATCTTTGCGGTCTGTATAGAACGTTGTAACGGACTGGAATAGACCCGATCAAAGCAGATCTGCTGCTGCCGGAAATACCGGGCGGCCGATCGGGCCTGCCCGATTCCCTGCTGGTTTAACGGCGCATTGCTGCGGCCCTGTAGTACTTTTTCCTTATTCTTGATCGTTTGTCCATGTCGTATGATATAGATTTGCATAGTCCTACTCTTTCATGGTGCGATACAAATTCGCTAAAATAGCCCCGGAAATATTATGCCATACGGAAAAAACGGCGCCGGGAACGGTAGCCATGGCCAGATTCGGAAAAGCAGTCGCAGCCAGTGAAGTAGCCAGGCCGGAATTCTGCATACCGATTTCTATGGAGAGAGCTTTTTTCTTGGCCAGAGGCAGTTTGAGAATTTTTCCCAATCCATATCCGCAGGCATATCCTAACAAATTGTGCAGGATCACCACCACAAACACGACCAGACCGGTATCCAGAATCTGCTGGGCATTGTGTGATACCACCGAGGCAACGATGAGCGTAATCGCCAGAACCGAAACAACCGGAAGCAGATCCAATACCTTCTGAATCTGTCGGGACATAAACCGGTTCAGCACAAATCCCAAGGCAATCGGTATGATCACGACCCGGACAATGGAAAGAAACATGCCGATCGGTTCTACATTGACCGAAGTGCGAAGTAACAACCAGGTGATGGCCGGGGTCAATAGAGGTGCCAACAACGTATTCACACTGGTCATGCCGACAGACAAGGCCACATCACCACGGCTTAAATAGGTGATTACGTTACTGGATGTCCCTCCCGGACATGTACCGACAAGAATCACGCCGGCTAATAATCCGGTCTCCAGTCCAAACAGTTTGCCCAGCAGGAAAGCCAGGATCGGCATAATCGAAAACTGTGCCAGGCAGCCTAGCAGGATATCTTTCGGATGCTGAAATACGAGCATAAAATCCTTTGGCTTCAAGGTCAGCCCCATCCCGAACATGACGATCATTAAAAGATAGTTCACCCAGGACGTATCGATCCATACACATGTCGATGGAACAAACAAAGCTAAGGCCGCAATCACCAATACGATCACTGCCATATACTTCCCGGTAAACTGACTCATCTTATTTAACATTATATAAACCCTCCTTATAACAGAACAGGAAGCTCTTTTTGAGCTTCCTTGTTTGTTAGTATATCACTTTTTCACAATTTTCACAGGGTCCCATCCCGGATCCTGGTATTGAGTAACGGAAAGATGCTGCGAACTTACAAAATCGGCAATAAACCGGGTCCTTGTTTTTTGCAGAGCCTGCTCATCCTGCGTCACCTTTTGATACGCCTCGTAATGTTCGCCGAAGATTTCTTCCGCGCTGGCCTGGTTCTGTGATCCATCGGCTACCTGATCAAACTGCGTGACCTCATAGCCATTGCCGGCCTTGCGCAGATGCATCAATCCCGGATAATCCCCACCGGAGACCATTTTTAATGTATCCTGATCCAGCGCATAGTTGTACAATTCAAATTTTCCATAGACCAGGATCTCCTTTGGATCCTGGTCATCGGTATATACGATGGTAACGCACGGAATGCTGAAATCCGCCGGGTCATAGTGTTGACCAATCTCATTGACCATATAATCACAAACCGCCGCCATATATGGGTCGGTTCCCGTGTAGGCATACGCAGGCAATGGCTCTTCCGATACCGTTTCGCTCTTTGTGAAAGACAACCAGTTATCGTTTAGATTGATAAACAAGCCATCCCCTTCGATGGTATATTCATAAGAACCCGTATCGGTTATCAGTTCATTCGAGCCCCAGTACACATTGATGGTTTCGGTTCCTTGTAGTGTGCCGGTATGATCCTTATTGAGCTGGATGCTTTCAATATTGAGCGGTTCATCCGCCACATACGTTCCCGGAATCTCATCATACATGGTCTGCTGTTCAAAATTCTCATACGTAATAGAATCAATGATAGCGGCTAGCGCATCGTTTGCCGACAGATCCATCTCGTTTGTTCCACGGATCTCAAACAGAAGAACACCCCCGTTATACTCTCCAGCAATCGCAGACTGCGATACCTCGGATCCTTCCTTTTCGGCCGGCAGATCTCGCCAGTAACCCCACTGATCCGTGGTTCCCGGGAAGATTCCTTCACTGCGTTCTATGTTTTCCGGATCCTTGCTCCAGTCTTTTGTACGTTCAGCCAACACTTCTTCCGGTTGTTTCTTTTCTATATAAGAAATCGTCACCTGATTGGTGCCGGACGACGCTGCTGTATATACAAACCGGGCGGAATGATCACCAATCTTGTAGGCTTCGATCACCGAAGGATCGTACGAAACGGTCCACCCGTCTTTACTTTGATATGTGCCGGTCTGTTCCACTTTTTCCGGTGTTTCCTGTTTCTGTGTTTCGCTTGGTTGTTGTCCCCCGCAAGCGACCAGACAGGCAGTCAGAACAACCGCAAGCCATCTTCTTTTTAATCTATGCATCTGTTTCCTCCTGTTCATAGGGAAATCCATCTATTGCGTGATCTTATCCTGAATTGCCTCCAGAAAACGGATCATGCCTTTCGGATATTCCTTTTGTTTCGGACAGTTGTGCTCACCCAGATCGATTCGTTTATTGGTCCCATGATAATCGCTGCCCGCTGTCACATATAGATCATATCGTGACGCGAATTGCAGCATCTGGTCCTGGAGATCTCTTGTAAAACCGGAGTAGTAGGCTTCCACCCCCTGCAGGCCAAATCCCATCAGCCGCTGCAGACGCGCCTCCATTTCTTGACCGACAATCCGCTGATTGCCGCTTCCATAGCTTGGATGTGCCAGCACCGGGATGCCACCAGCCCCCAGGATGCCCGCAATCGCCTGCTCCGGGCGAACGTATTGTGATTGGAAATGGATCTGGTTGATGAAATCATTGATCGCTTCTTCTTTGGATCCGGCATATTGATAGGCGGTCATCAGATTTCCGATGTGCGGTTTTCCCGGATTATCCAGAGCAAATAATGCATCCCGATCTTCCCGAGAAAATGTAAACCCGAACCGCTCCTGCAGAAAGTCTAATCGTGCCTTCAATTTCATGATCCGATAAGAATGGCCAAGATCGACGACAGCGCGGATCGCCGGTGCCTTTGGATCATACCCATATCCCAGGATATGATACTTCCCTGCCTCATCCTTGCAGGAAAACTCCACACCGGTCAAAAATTTTGGATCCTCGCTTTGCCGGATCTTCTCGATCCAAATACATCCTTTGACCGCATCGTGATCCGTTAACGCAAACAGATCGATGCCGGCCTTTTTTACATTTTCAAGGATCTGTTCCGGGGTATCGGTTCCGTCCGATACCGTTGAATGCATGTGCAGATCCATTTTTTCAGGATATTTCATCCAGAAGCCCCTTCTTTCTATATATACCGAAACAAAATCCATTGTTTCCAATCTTTTTCTATCCTTCCATATTATCGCATGTTTCGGCGATTATGATAACCATTCCATCCAACTTCCCGACAATATTCTATAAACGATGATTGATCCGGTCCATATACGATTCGGTCAAGCTGGCCCATGAATAGGCACTCATGTACTCGCCCCGATAGGCATTGACCGCTTTGATGTCGCCCTCAAAATAATGATACAGATCACAATCCAGCAATTCCGGAACGATGCGGATCGTTCCTCTTTCCATCTCCAGTATTTCGCTGATACCGTATTCCTCCAACGTATTGCGCAGACTGCGGATCACCACATCCAGCTGTTTTTGCATGGACCGGGTATACCCTTTGTCTTCCCATAATACCGCAAAGGCGTTGGCACGGGTGATGCTGCTGCCTTGCCGGTCGACCAGATAGGCCAGCAGTTCCTTGGCCCGTGCACGGGTAAAGCGCACCAGTTGGCCATCGACCAGGACGTCAAACTCGCCAAAGGTCTGCACGACAATATGGGAGCGGGAAGGCTGGTTTTCCTTTAAAGAACAAACATATTCGATTTCCCTGGCTAAACGCTTTGGGTTCAAAGGTTTAAGCAAGTAACCGGATGCGTGAAGGGCAAAGGCATCCACCGCATACTGTGAATACCCTGTCAGAAAAATAATAGCGGTATCCGGGTGTTTCTCCTTGATCCTGGCAGCTAATGACAAGCCATCGATATCCGGCATATTGATATCCAGAATGGCGACATCCACCACATGATCCTGCAGCCAATCCAATGCCGCCAGTCCCTTGGTAAATCCTTTCACTTCCGCTACCTGCGGCAGCTGCTGACACAATGAAACCGTCAGTCCAAGTACCAGTTCTTCATCATCGGCGCATAATATTTTCAATGGTGTCACCTCCAGTTTAATTCCATAAAAAAACGAAAAGGAAACGCTATACGATCTTCAACATGATAAGATTCACCTTGTCCAAACAACGGCTCTGTCTTTGGACTTTTAACGTAAAACACATTGAAGACCTGCATTCACATTGTTGATCGGCTCTTTATCATCTTGCTTCCCGTTTCCTTTTCGTTCTTACGAGATTCCTTTAGACACATGTATTTTCACATACCCTGTCCAACAGATGTCCAACAATTTCAGATACTATTTAAACTTTTTTTAAATTTTAACGACAGGAATACGAATTTCGACTGTCGTTCCGAGTCCTTTCCGGCTTTCAATGGTCAAAGAACCATCACACATCGTCTCCAGGCGCTCCTTTACATTCCGGATCCCGATATGGCTGGTATCGGCTGTCCGGATGGAATCCACATCAAATCCGATGCCGTTATCCTGGATACGGATCCGATGATATTGCTCGCTTTGGCAGGTGGTCACCATCACCTGGCCGTGATCCCGGATCCGGACACCATGCCGGATGGCATTCTCCACCAAAGGCTGAATGGTTAACGGAGGCAGGGAAAAGCTTGTATCTTGTATATCATAATCAACATGAATGTTGGGAAACCGGATCCGCTCAATTTCCGCATACACACGCGTATGCTCCAGTTCCTCGGTAATCGAAATCAGATTGGGCCGGCTTAACGAGTCGATGTTTTTCCGCAAATAACTGCCGAACATCTCCGTGGTATCAAAAGCCCTTTGCGGATCGGTCAGACACAGAGCCTGAATGGTTGACAACGTATTAAACAGAAAATGCGGTTGGATCTGTGACACCATGATCTGGATCCGCTGTTCGGCCTTTAATGCCTCTTCATGTTCCCGCACAAACTGCAGATGCAGCCAAATATAATAAAACATACAGCTGTTGCAGACCGCAATGGTCAGAAAGGTAACCAAATACTCCCGATAATCCACGAGCGTGTCTAAAAGCACCGCAACGATGATCAGGAACGCATTAAAAAGCGGAATCCACATCACCGAACCTTTCAGTCCTTTGTATTTTTGAACTGTTTGATAGACCAGATACGCCAGAAGGATCCCGCTGACAATGTGACAGCTATACCCTAAAGGACCTCGGTGAAACTGGTTGTCCGCGCTGATATGAAACGCGATCGGCGAAAAAGAAGCGGTCAAATTGATGGCTGCGTTCAAGCCGATCAATATCCAGGAAATGAATTTGCTTCGGCCTCGATCGACAATGTAACAAAATAAAACAATGATAACAGGACGTATAATATAGCCGATGATGCCGATCCATGTTCGAACATATGGCATCGTTCCCAACTGATCCACCATATATCCTGTCACGTTCTGTACAATCAATCCTATGACCAACAATACGATGATGCCCATTATTTTTTTATCGGACTTTTGGATATAGGGGTCGACAAGCACCGCAAAAGTGAGCCCGACGATCTGTAATAATAGCACAAGTAGGATCATTGTTTCTGCCTGTTGTAATTGAACCATCGTATTCACCCCTTTCTTTTTCCCTGCGTAAAAATCACCGGAAAAACAAACCAACCGTTCCCCTATACAGAGTCCAGCGGTTCTTCTGTTTTACAGCGTTTGAAAAACCGCTTCGATCTGTTCGCGGGTAGCCAGTCCGGAATGAAACGCAGTGGCTGCCCCGGCACTGGCACCTAACTTCTGCGCATAGACATAATCCTTTGTTCGCAAATAGCCGGCGAGAAAGCCTGCCACCATGGAGTCCCCGGCCCCCACGGAATTGACGACCGTTCCCTTTGCGGGTGCCTGTACAACGCATTGCCCATGTTCATCGATCAACACCGATCCCTTGCCGGCCATCGATACCAATACGTTCCGGGCTCCCTCGTTTTGAAGCGCCTTCGCATACCGGACGATGTCCTGCTGTGTCCGGATGGTTGTATGAAACATAACCGATAATTCATCGATGTTGGGTTTGATCACAAAAGGATGAAACCGTAAAGTACTGATCAACAGATCGTTTTCCGCATCCACCACAATACGCACGCCCGGCTGCACCTTTTCTAACAGACGTTCATAAGAATCCGAGGGCATAAAGGATGGAATATTCCCGGATACCACAATCGTATCTCCGGATGGAATGGCTTCAACCTTTTTCAGCAGGTCGGCAAAATCCTTTTCCTTAACCTTCGGCCCCTGGCCGTTGATCTCTGTCTCTTCCTCGGATTTCATCTTTACATTGATTCGTGTCATGCCCTCTTGCACATGCACAAAGTCCGTTCGGATCCCCAGACGGTTCAACCCTGCTTCCAATTCTCTTCCGGTAAAATCGGCCACGAATCCCAATGCGCAGGTTTCTACACCCAATTCATTTAGAATGGTCGATACATTGATGCCCTTTCCACCATAATAGATATGTTCACTGGTCATTCGATTGATCTGCCCGGTCCGAAACTGTGGAACCTGGATCACATAATCCAAGGCCGGATTCAATGTCACTGTATAAATCATAAGCCCTCCTGCTTTGTCTTTCTCGTGTATTCTTTTCTTTATCAGTTTACCATGGATCCATTCATTTTTAGTCTTCTTCGATCTTCCAATCGTGTAAAGCTGTCTGTACCACTTCCTGGATCTGTCCCTCTTTTTTAAATCGATGATCGGCCCCGCTGATAGAATGCAGCTTCATGGATCCTCTTTCGTGACAGAATTTTCTGACATCTTCATATGGCACTGTCACATCTTTCTTTCCATGGATCACAAGAAAGGATTGTTTTGTATAATCCAGCTTGCATACATCATGCTGCTGCAGCTGCTCATAAAACAAATACGGGACCCATAGCTCTCTTTGTCCGGGAAAGCCACACTGTACCGAACCCAACGACTGGTATTGACGAGCATTCTTCAGTCCGACAAGCGATAGAAACAGCTGTGGCATGGTGACAGCCGGCGCGCGCAGGACGGTTTGAAATTCCATGGTATCCGCCTGCATCAAAGCATCCTTGCACAATAATGTGATATACCCTCCAAAGCTGGTCGCAAAGACATATTTTTGATGGTTTGGAAACTGTTTCCTACAATAAGCCAGCATATACTTCAGATCCTCCATACAGTTGTCCACAGTCAGACTTTGTCCATCGACCGGGCTTTGCCCATGTCCCGGCCAGTCAAAACAAACTAATTGTCCATGTCTTTTTGTCAATTCCTTAGCTAACGCATACAAAGCCGAGCTCTCTTTATCGCCGGCAAAGCCATGCACTCCCAATACAATGTGATGTGTTTTATCGTGATCCGGCATATACATTTTACATGCGATCGGATACCGGTCGGTTGCTAAGGTAAAATAGTGTATCTTCATTGTCCTCAGTATAAAACAGAGCTTGCCATCCTGCCACAAAAAAAACCCGCATTCCACGGGATTCTTACGGTTGTGTTTTCTCAAAGGCCAGACGCGGGAAATCATCTTCTTCCACAAAGATGGTTCCACAATGTACAAAGCCAAGTTTTTTCAATAGATTCTGCATCCCTTTATTGTCACCATGGGTATCGATGCGCAGATGGCCACATCGTGCAAACGCCCATTCAATACAATACGTGCCAACCCCTTTCACAGACCCGTCCGAAGCGATCCGGTGGATCACACCATAGGGGCTGTCATCTCTCCAGCAGCCATCTGTAATCTTCCGATATGTCGGTTCAATGTCTGGGCCGAAGACAAAGTAAAAAGTCCCTATGACCGTTCCCTCTTCATCGAGGCAGACATAGCTGTTTCCGTGAGCAATATCCTGATGGAGCAAAGCTTCCGGCGGCCAATGTGTCAGTCCCCATTGTTTGGGATTGCCCTGGGCTGCCATCATTTCTCTGGCATACTGATAGATTTCCATTATTCTCGGCACATCCTTCACTGTTGATTTTCGAATCTTCATACGTCTAATTCTGTCCCAATACACGAATGCCGACAATCCCCGCTACAATCAATAAAATACAAATAAACTGCGTGATGGACAGTTGTTCATCGAACAAAAAAATACCTAGTATCGATGTTCCGATAATCCCGATGCCTGTCCAAATGGCATAGGCTGTGGACAAAGGCAGTCGTTTGATAGCTAGCGACAATACAATAGCACTGGCAATGTATCCGATCATCGTCAATACCGTGGGAACCAAAACTGTAAACCCATGTGAATATTTCATCATCACGGCCCAGAAAATTTCCAATAGGCCGGCAAGCAGCAATAATACCCAGCGCATCTTTTCTCTCCTCCTGCTACAAAAAAAGGCCCGTTATGCATCTTCAAAGGCCTAACGATCCATAACAAGCTTCCTACATACCCGGCGGCATGTACAGTTTGATGGTATCATCCGTCCCCCTTTTATGCAAGCAGAGATTCCACTCCATAACAAAGGCCAAAGGCAACCGCATTGATCGCAACGATTGTCGAACCAACCGGAGTCGATAGGAGCAATGAGATAAGGATCCCGGCTAAAGCACACGTGACCGATAAAAAGGCCGAAAACAACGTCACCTGCTTGAAACTGTGAAACAACCGCATCGCCGATAAGGCCGGAAAGATGACCAGCGCGGATATCAACAGGGAACCGACTAAATTCATGGCCAACACAATGATGATCGCAATCAATACCGCCAGGATCAGATTGTATCGTTCCACAGGGATCCCCGTCGCCTTGGCAAATGCTTCATCAAAGGTCACCGCAAAGATCTTATGATAAAAAAGCAGAAAGAAACAAACGATCAGAATGGACAGTACCGCACATAACCAGACATCCTTCTTTGTCAAGGTCAATATAGACGTCGATCCAAACAACGTACTGCATACATCCCCGGATAAATTGGAGGATGTGGAAAACATATTCATCAATAAATAACCGAAGGCCAAGGCACCGACCGACAACATGGCCAATGTCGCATCACCCTTGATCTTTGTGTTTTGGCCGGAACGCAGCAGAAGGATCGCGCTGACGACCGTGATCGGTAGTACCAGCAGCATTTCATTGGTCATATGGAGCACGGAAGCTACCGCCACCGCGCCAAAGGCCACATGCGACAAGCCGTCGCCGATATAGGAAAACCGTTTCAAGACCAATGTGACCCCCAATAGAGAAGAACACAAGGCAATCAACACACCGACGATCAAGGCATACCATACCATCGGATATTGAAAATATAGCATCAAGCGTTCCATCCTGTGTTTCCTCCGTTTTCTTTCTTCGCATCGATATAAGACTGTTTCGTCCCAAAGAAAACCGTATCGCCGATATGAAGAATATGACTGGCATAGCGGATAGCTGCCTCTACATCATGGGAAATCATCAAGATCGTCAATCCTTGTTGATTCAGCCTGGCGATCCATCGATACATGTCCTTTGTCACTTCCGGATCCAGCCCGTTGCCCGGTTCATCCAGCAGTAATATCTTTTGCGTCGCACACAATGCCCGGGCTAACAGAACCCGCTGCTGCTGCCCACCGGATAACGCGCTATAGCTGTGTGCCTTATATTCCGATAAACCCAGTCTCTCCAGGTTTTTCCGCGCCCTCTCTTTCTGCTCTTTGGTATAAAAAGGGCGCCACCATGGGTTACTGCCCTGACAGCCAGAAAGAACGACCTCCATAACCGAGGCAGGAAAGTCTTTCTGCATCTGCGTCTGCTGGGGAAGATAGCCGATGTCATTCATTTTCAACTGCTCTCCCATCAGGATGTCGCCTGCCAACGGCTTCTGCAGCTGCAGCAAGGTCTTCATCAATGTGGTTTTCCCCGAGCCGTTCTCCCCGATGATACAGATATAGTCCCCCGGCTGTACGCTGAAGTTCAGCCCCTCTACAACAGGCTGCGAATGATATCCAAGAGACAGATCTTTAATTGTCAATAAAGCCATGGGTATTTCCTCACTGTAAAGCTTCTTTCAAGACGGCAAGATTGGATTCCATGACGGACAAATACGTTGTTCCCTTCTGCGCGTCCTCGCTGGTCACAGCCTGCATAGAATCCAGGATCCGGATCGTCTGGTCCTTGGTCTGCGTATTCTCGATGACCGTCTCGGCAATCCGGTGATTGTTTCCTTCGATCGTCAGCACCGTGGATAGAGAGAGAGCATCCACCTTCTTTGATAAGAACGCAATCGTATCAAAGCTGGCTTCTGTTTCGGCCGAACAACCCACAAAGGCGGCATAATACGATAACCCATAATCATCGGTCAGATAGCGAAACGGGAAACGGTCGGCAAAAACCAATGTCTTCTTCTTCGCTTGTTCCACGGCATCCTGGTATTTCTGATCCAATGCCTGCAGCTGTTCTTTGTACGTCTGGGCATTCTGCCGGTATGTATCCGCGTGCTCCGGATCTTTGGATTCCAATACATCCGCTATCTGTTCGACATAGAAAGAGGCATTTCGCAAGGATAGCCACACATGTTCATCGTATTCTGTCTCTTCTTCGTGTTCTTCTTCCGCTTCCAACTGCATACCTTCTATGACTTCTTCCTCTTTGGCTTTATCTCCCAATATATCCAATAGATTGATGACTACCATCTCTTTATTTTCGGCTTCCTTTAAAGCATCTTCTACCCATTCATCGGATTCTCCACCGATATAAATAAACACATCACATGTAGAAATCTTCAGCATGTCATCCACATTGGGCTGATAGCTATGCAGATCCACACCGTCATCGACCAACATGGTCAATTCCGTATGTTCTGCCTGATTTCCGATGATCTGCTTCACCCAGTCATAGACCGGAAATACGGTCGTTACGATCTGCAGTGGCTTTTTTCCTTCCGGTTTGCTCGGTGATGCACACCCTTCCAGACAACCGATCATCAAAACGGCTGCCAGGAGCATTCGTATCCATTTTTTCATATTGTTCCTCCCTTTAACGGCTGCATTGTTCACAAAGTCCATAAAATACCGTACGGAACGGATCCAGTTTAAACTGATGTTCCCGATCCAGGTGCGCCTGGATCTCTTCGAGCTGGTCACAGTGTAAATGGATCAGCTTCCCGCATTTTTCACATTTACAATGAAAACAAGATTCGCCCTGTAAATGACTGTCTGCCCCTGTATATTCGAAACAAGCCGGACTGTTCGAATCAATGATGTACTTGTTGACCAATCCCTGATCCACAAGGCTCTCTAACTGCCGATACACGGTTGCCTGACCAACAGGAATGCCCTGCTCCTTAAAATGACGGGCTACATCCCCGGCTGTAATATGCGTGCCCGATACCGATTTTAAATAATTTACTACGATTTCTTTTTGCCGGGTCTTATATTTTGATCGTGATGGCATAACGAATCTCCTTTCAAATTGATAACTGTTATCAATTATAAAGATAATCTTATCTATTTGTCAATCATTTTGAGAATCATTCTCATTTTGACTTTCGGTCCAATAAAAAAAGCGGGACCTTTTATGAGGTCCGGCTTTTTTATAATGTCCTTTTATTCTGACGTATCGTACGCATACGATCCAGATTTCCATGCGCCGCTTCGTTTCGTAGCGAAGAAAGGATAGCCTCTTTTCTCTCTAAGAAATGCGGGCCGGTCAGATTTTGTCCCGAAATCGTATGATGTGTGATAAAACCACAATCACAGTCCAGATGCTCCACAAAGGTAATCAGCTCTTCGAGCATCTCTTTTTCGGATAGAGGGGTAAACGTGCCTTGTTTGGCTTCTTCCAGCAAAGGGGTTCCCGGAAACAAGACCAATCCCCCGGTACCGATAACGCTCGGCGCGCACTGGTTGAAGATCTCTGCGGAACGGACCGCGTGTTCATGGCTGTGTTCCTTTCCGGCGACCCCGTTTAAAAAGGTCATCCAGAAATCGATCCCCGCTTCTTTCAATTTAGCGCACTGCTCCAGAATATCGTTGGCATGATAACCTTTATTGACTCGGTCCAGCGTCCTGTCATCGCCGCTTTCGATGCCCAGGGAAATCTCCCGCAAGCCCAGCTCCTTTAATTTCTTTAATTCTTCTACCGTTTTATTCCGGATATCCGTAACCCTTGTCGCTGCATAAACATATTCCATCTTTGGCAGATACTGATGGATCATCTCCAGGATGGGTGCCAGTTTATCATACGTCATGCACAGCGGATTGGCCGACAACAATTGAATGGTCTTTGCCTCCGGGGCAATCCGTGCCAGCTCCTGTAGGTCTTCTTCGATCCATTCCATCGGCTGCATGCCAAAGTTCACATTCCGGTACATCGTACAAAATTTACATCGGTTATGTGTACACCCCTGTGTAATCTGTAATAACGGAAAGGTTGGCCAGTATGGGTTTCGATAAACAGTTTCTGTAAAATGCATATTCTTTCCTCCTGATAGCCGTATATTGGCTCCTTCATCTCTTCAATCCCGATACAACCGGTTCTTCTTATCGTTCAAACACAAATTCTTCGATCGGCTTTCGCTTATAATGCCAGCCATTGGCTTTTGCTCTTTCATTCGGGTATCCCAGTCCCAGCATCATGACAGGAATCATATAAGATGGCAGGTCAAAGGCATCCACGACCGTTTTGGAATCAAAGCCGCGGACCCAGATCGAATGGATCCCCAGCTCTTCGGCTTCATACATCATCGTTGTCGCTGCGATGCTGGCATCCTGTTCCCCGGAATTATAATTCTCGTAATAACGGTCATTGGGATTTCTCCACACTTCTCTGGCATCGTAACAAACCAAGATCATCAACGGCGCATGATAGTGAAACGGGGTCACGGTCTTCAGCTTTTCCAGCCCTTCCTTGCTGCGGATCAAATAAAATTTCTGTGGCTGATAATTACAGGCGGTCGGCACAATACGCCCCGCCTCCAGGATCCGATCCAATTTATCTTGTTCTACCGGACGACTGTCAAAAAAGCGTTCGGAATATCGGTTTTTCGCTAATTCTAAGAATTCCATAATGATTTCCTCCTTGTTTGTGACTATCTTAATAAAAAAACTTGTCTGTGTATATTTACAAAAGTATAATATTGATAGATTTTATTACACTTTAACTATTTTGTAAGAAAAGGAGATGCCTATGGCCGAACGAACCAAGATATGGATTGCCCAGACAATGAAAAAACTCCTCGTAAAGAAGAGCATCGATCAGATCCGGGTCACCGAAATATGCAAAGAAGCACAGATTGAACGCCCGACTTTCTATTATCATTTTCAAGATAAATACGATCTGATGGCCTGGATGTTCTGCCAGAATGCGCTCCATACCGATGTGCTTTCGCTTTCATCGGCCGCAGCCGCCATGAAGCAGATGCGCCAGGACTTTATCTTTTATAAACGCGCGTACGAAGACCATTTCCAAAATCCCATGTGGTCCTACATCCTGGAATACTTTGTGACCCGGTATACCGACCTGGCCAAAGAGATCCTTCATACGGAGGTTCTGGATATGCAGGTACAATTTGCCATCCGGATGTACTGTTACGGATCGGTGGGAATGACACGGGAATGGCTGTTAAAAGACAATATCACATCCGCTGAAACAATCGTTTCCATGATGTTTGATTCGATGCCATCCGAACTTTCCAACCTCTATTTCAAAAAAAGGTCCACACAGTGAACCTTTTATTTCATTTGTTGTTCCGCCCAGTTGTATACCGCATCCAATGTGGGGATAAGCGTCTTTCCCCGTTCTGCCAACGTATATTCAACCGTCGGTGGAATCGTATTGTACTGGGTACGGATGATAAACTGATCCTTTTCCAGCTCCCGCAGGCATTTTGTCAGCATCGTAGCCGTAATGCCGACCACCTTTCTTTCCAGTTCCTTATACCGTAATGTCTGCTTCTCTGCATCAGCAATATACCATAAAATGGGTAGTTTCCACTTTTGTCCGATCAGCTCCATCGCATATAGGATCGGACACTCTGTCTCATAGATATTCTCGCCGACAGGCAATGCTCTTTTATCCATAGTTCCTCCATTACTATATTTTCTATAGTGGCTAAGTTATTTCTGCCTTCTTGTTATTTCTTCGTACCTAATTATAATATAGTGGTACAGAAATGTAAAGAAAAGAGGTAATTCCCTATGAAACAACTATTTGAACCGATTTCATTGCACCATTTTTCAGCCAAAAACCGATTGGTACGCTCCGCTACCTGGGAAGGGATCGCCAATCCGGACGGCAGTGTCACGGATACCGCCTACAAGATTTATGAAGAACTGGCCAAGGGTGGTGTCGGTACCATTATTACCGGCTTTACCAGTGTCAGCTTAAACGACTACTACTTTGATGGAATGATGCGTTTAAGCAACGATTCCTTAATTGAACAATATAAAAAACTCGTAGATATCATTCACGCTGAACATACACCGGTATTGACCCAGCTGGCTTTAGGCGCTTATTATCGCCGCATCAACCGTCGCTTTGTGCAGGTGGAACCCGATGATATGACCGCCGATGAGATTCATCAGATCATTCGCCAGTTTATCCAGGCTGCCGTTCGGGCCGAAAAAGCCGGCTTTGATGGGGTGCAGATCCATGCCGCCCACTATTTTTTCTTAAGCCGGTTTATTTCTCCGGCCGTCAATCATCGAACGGACGCATATGGAGGCTCTGTGGAAAACCGCAGTCGGATCCTGGTGGAGATCCTAGAGGGCATCCGAAAAAAGACAGAGCATCTTCATATTTCCATGAAGATCAACAGTAATGACTTTAGCTTCAACGGACTGGAAGAAGACCAATGCCTGGAAATTTGTCAGATCCTGGATCAAAAGGGCATAGATTCGATTGAAATCAGCGGCAACGGTACTTCCGTAGCCGGGATCCGTGCGCATGTCAATGAGGGCTATTTTGTCGATACAGCCGCCCAAGTGGCCCAGGCCGTATCGTGTCCGGTCATGGTCGTTGGGGGATTTCGCTCCCGGGATGTGATCGAAGCGGTATTAAACCGGACAAAGATCGAAATGATCAGCCTGTCCCGTCCTTTACTGCGTGAGCCCGATCTGCCAAACCGATGGAAGGAAGACCCGTCCCGCGTCTCACAGTGTATTTCCTGTAACCGTTGTTACAGCTCAACGTGCCATCGATGTGTGTTCCGAAAGAAGGCAGCTGTATGAAGTACTCACTGAATGTGCCCACAAAAAGAGGAACCGTCCTCAACGGTGTTCTGTTCCGTAAGCAGGAACAGAAAACCACGGACACCGTTATGATTGCGATCACCGGTATTCACGGAAACTTTTATTCCAATCCGTTTTATGTCAATATCGGCGACACTTTGAACCATCAGGATATTGATTTTATCTATGCCCAAACCAACGATGCCTTCGGCCAAATAGAGACCTACAATGTCCATACCGGAAAAAAGGAGATCATCGGATCCTGGAATGAACGGTTTGCCTATACCGACCAGGATATTGACGCCTATCTTTCCTTTGCCCAGAAAGAAGGCTACAAACATATCATTCTGGCCGGGCACTCTCTGGGAGCCAATAAGGTTATCTACTATTTGTCCCGCCATCACGATCCCAGGGTCGAACACTTCTTTTTCCTGTCACCGGCCAACCTGACCTATATGATGTCCGGGGTAACCGATCGGGAAAAGCAGTTTATCTTGCACCAGGTTGAAACCGGCAACGGACAGAAGCTCTTGCCGTTCCCTTTTATGGGATGGGTGGAATGTATCGCCGATACGGCCTATGACTGGCAGTTTTCCAATCTTCTCAACAATGTGCATACCGCTCGGAACGCTGATTTTTCCCAGGCGGAAAAAATCACGCATAATGGGGCATTATTGGTAGGCACCTACGATAATTTCACCGATGGAGACCCGGTCGATTTCCTGTGTAATTTAAACGACCATTTGTCGACCGCCAAGGATAATTCCCTGCTCTTTATCGAGAGGACCGGCCATACCTATCAAGGAAAACACCAGGAGCTGGCCGATAGAATTCTTACACAGCTGCAGGAATGGAGGAATGTTTGATGCCGTTTATCATTTCCAGAGTCAATGTACCTGTTACCCCTCCGCAGGAGATCGAGCTTAAATCCTGCTTTGCAAAAGCCATCGAGCTTGTGCCCGGAAAAAGTGAACAATCGCTGTTCCTTTGTTTTGAAGGACCAGATACCATGTATCTGCGCGGACAAGGAGATGTACCCATGGCCTATCTGACGGTCAGTATCTTCGGCAATGAATCGCATGCCGGTTATGCTGACTTTACCAAGGCTATCACACAGGCGTACCAAAAGATATTGGGAATCGCACCGGCGCACTGTCTGATCAAATTTGATGACATTACCGGATGGAGCATCGATGGCCAATACATCGACCGTCGCATGTTCGGGTGATCCTTATGGAACCGATACAAATTACGGTTTTTACCGATCCGATGATGGGACTGAGCTATGAAAGCGAACCGATGTTAGAACAGCTAGGGTCCATGTTTGCCGGGCAGATCCGGTTTCACTATGTGATGAGCTTATTAGTCCGGGATGTCTATGATTTTATGCTGCCCCATGAAAAGGCTTTGGATCCGGCGGAAGGGATCCGGGTCTACTGCCGACGCCTGGCACAGATCTATCAAAGTGAGATCCCCATCGGTAATCTGCCGATGCGTATGGATCGTTTCTGTCTGTTTGATGAAACCCATCGCAGTTCCCGGCCTTTGAATCTGGCTTATAAGGCGGCCCAGCTGACCGACCCTGAAAAAGCCGATGTTTTCTTGAAAAATCTGCGGCACTCCATCGTATTGGAGCAGCGGCCAACAACGCATTTTGAAGAAATTCTGCGGATCGTCCGCCAGACCGGTATCGATGAAGCTGCCTTTACAACGCATTACCAAAATGGCGATGCCGAGAATGCCCTGCAACAAGATCTCCTGTTGACACAAAAACTGGGGATCCGCTCTTTACCAAGCTACCTCATCCAGACCAAGGACAAGGCCCTTCTTCTGCAAAGCTTTGATCTGCAGGATTTCATCACAGCCATTGACAAATTAACGAAAGGATCCCCTGTCGATTGACAGAGGATCTTTTTTAGGTTGGATTCTTTTTTGTGCTGATCAAATGCCGCAGAGCAAGAACAGGGTGTTGAAAGAGCATCCGTGGTCCGGCATAACGCATGACCTGACGGATCTGTGCTCTTTGTTCCGGCCCGTAACAATGCACCTTGCAGTGGGAACAGAATGTTTTGTTCTCCATGAAAGGGCATTGTGCACTCCGCTTTTGCGCATATTCGATCAATTGCCGGCATGCGCGGCAGGGAGCCGGCTGTCCATGGTTCCTGCGGCAGTATAAGAGGATCATTTCCTCCACAATCTGCTGCTCTCTTTTGATTTTTTCAGCGTTTGTCATGTCCGGACTTTCCAGGAGGCTGCCTGTTGTCTTTGTCCGATAAAGTCTTTATAGATTCCTTCTTGTTTCATCAGCTGCGCATGGGTTCCTCGTTGAACGATCTTTCCTTTGTCCACAACCAGGATCTGATCGGCTTGCTCGACCGTTTTCAGACGATGGGCAATGAGAATGATCGTTTTTTCTTTCGTTAAGGCATCAATTGCCTGCATCAGCTCTTTTTCATTTTCCGGATCCACATTGGCTGTCGCCTCATCCAGAAAAATGATCGGTGCATCCTTCATGATCGCCCGGGCGATGGAGATACGCTGTCTTTCTCCGCCGGATAACGAAGCCCCGCCTTCTCCAATCACGGTTTCATAGCCATCCGGCAGTTGACTGATAAATTCATGACAGCAAGCCTTTTTAGCCGCCTGGATCACCTGCTCCATCGAAGCCTCCGGGTGTCCAAAACGGATATTGTTGGCAATCGTATCGTGGAACAGATAGACATTCTGGAACACAAAACTGAAGTTTGCCATCAAGGCATCCATATCGTATTCCCGAACATCTTTGCCCCCGATGGTCACAACGCCCTGGTCCACATCCCAGAACCGGGCCAGAATATTTACCAACGTTGTTTTGCCCCCGCCGGATGGACCGACAATGGCCGTTGTGGTTTTTTCCGGGATGGTCAAGGAAATATCATCCAGTACTTTTTGTTTATCATACGAAAAGGAAATATGCGAGGCTTCGATGTCCCTGTGTTCCGTTGTGATTGCCTGGCCGCTCAGATCCATCTGCGGTGTATCCAGAATATCCTGGGCACGGCTGACACTTGTATCCACCACTCTTAGTAAAGCCGAATAGCTGCCCGCATTTTCCAGGCTGGCATAAACGATAAAGGCAGAGATGACCATGACGATGGCGGTCAGTGCTTCCATGGAACCGGCACAGTAAAAGTAGCAGGAGAAACCGACCATGGCGACACCGGTCAGCTTGGCAACAAGGGACTGCAGGCTCATCATCGGGATCAAGGTCATCTCCATATCGGTGTTTACCTTGACGTTTTCCGCAATGGCTTCATTGAGTTCATAGCTTTTTTTTCCTGTCAGATGATAGGCTTTGACTTCCGCCATGCCCTGTAAGTATTCCAGCACTTTTTCAACCACCTTGGCATCGGCATTCACCTTGGCTTCCGAAATGGAACCGGCCCGCTTCTGCAAGCCGCTGTTGATCCATAAAAAGATGGAAAATCCGACCAGCAGAACCAATGCGATCCGCCAGTCAAAGAGTGCCAGCATCAAAAGGATCAAAGTCGTCGTCAAAAGCCCTTCACAGACCATCATAATGACACGGGTTGCAACATTTTCCAGGTTTTCCATTACATTGGTTGTAACGGATGTAATCTGCCCCAGACTGTTTTTATTAAAATATCCCATTGGTAAGTAACGCATATGTTCTGCAATTTCAATACGTTTGAGGGCACATGTGTCGTATCCCCCTTCGGTTTGCAACATCATCGATCGTGATCTGACAAAACACAATCCAAGGATACTGAATCCCATAATGCCAAAACTGGCACCGATGGTCTGCATTGTGACTTCTCCGAGCCCGCCCATGGATACCGGCAGCAAAGCCCGGATCATGATGGCAATAGCCGGGATCTTCATGGCTTCCAACAAAGACTGCAGGACCCCAAGCCAGATGGAGTGTACAAATTTTTTATGGTTTTCTTCGCCACAGAACGCAAAGAATTTTTGAATGATCCTAAGCATGGACAACGCCTCCTTCATCGCGTACAGATTGGTGCGCCTCCCACATCGCGGCATATAAGCCACCCTGGCTGACCAGCTGTTCATGGGTGCCACTCTGTTCGATCCGTCCATCATGAACGACATAAATCCGGTCGGCATCGGTGATGGTCGACAATCGATGGGCGATGACGATCAAGGTTTTTCCCTGCACCAGACGGGCAACGCTTTGCTGAATGACGGCTTCGTTTTCCGGGTCGGTATACGCTGTGGCTTCATCCAGAATTACGATCGGCGCATTTTTTAACATCGCCCGCGCAATCGCGATCCGCTGTCTCTGTCCGCCGGATAAATGCCCGCCGGCCGTGCCGACGATGGTCTGATAGCCGTTTTCCAGTTCCATGATAAAGTCATGACAACCGCTCTGTCTGGCCGCTTCCATAACTTGCTGGTCACTGGCTTCCAGGCATCCTAACCGGATGTTCTCCATCACTGTCATATTAAATAAGTAATTTTCCTGGGAAACAAAGGCCACCTTATCGGCATAGGCTTCCTGGGAAATATCGCGAATATCCGTACCTCCGATCGTAATGGATCCTTGATCCACATCCCATAAGGAAGCAATCAGGCGGGCAATGGTACTCTTTCCGCTTCCCGAAGGTCCCACAAAGGCAATAAAGCTGCCTTCCGGAATCTGCAGATCGATTCCATGCAGCACTTCTTTTTCCTGGTAAGAAAAATGGACATCTTTCAAGACCAGATCGTTTTGAACCGGCGCGTTGGCGTGATTTGGTCTTTTCATTTCTTCGGCTTCCACAATATCACGGACTTGATCGATGATGGTGGTCATCGTCCGAATATCATCGGAATAACTCATACATGTGATCAACGGTGTAATCAATCCCACAGATAAAATGATGATCGTGACAAAGTCTTCCGCCCGCAACGATCCCGATCGCACCAACAGGCCTCCGATCGGCAGGATCCCCACCATGGTGGCAGGCATGATGACCATCGCAAAGGTCATCGGAACGATACTGGCCCGCATCCAATCAATAAAGCTGCTGGCAGCCGCATGCGCATCACGGACAAACCGGTCGTAGCTGCTCTTTGTTTTGCCGAATACCTTAATAACCTGGATCCCGTTAATATACTCAACCGCGGTGTCGTTTAACGCCTTAGTCGTTTCCAGTGTCTGCTGATAGAATCCTGAGCTTCCCAGCATCATCACCATATAGCTGGCAACGCCCAAAGGCAGCGTAATCAAAGCCGCCAGGCCCATCCGCCAGTCAATGGTAAAGATATACACCAGGATCAGCACCGGTATCAGAAGATTGGCCGTAAACTCCGGGACAATATGGGCCAGCGTGGTCTCCATACTGTCGATCCGTTCAATGAGGGTGCTCTTTAAAGCCCCGCTGCTCTGTGTCAATACAGCCCCCAAAGGCATCCGTGTCAGCTGATCCAGTGCTCGTTTTCGGATTTCACCCAGTACCGCAAAAGTAGCCCGATGCGATGTGCCTGTACTGAGCGCATGGCATAAGACCCGGCATCCCCACAACAACACCAGAAGCAGGCATCGTGTCCTATAGAAGGAAAAATCCTTGTTGGCGCCCATGAGGCCATGGACGATACCCGTCATCACAAAATAAGGTGCCACGGAGAAAGCCACCCCGATCACAGCCAATAGGACCGATAACACATATTGTTTCCGATGCTGCCCTGCTTGTCCAAGCAGCCATTTCAGCGCGGGTTCTTTCTTTTCTTTTTCGTTCATAAATCTCCTTTCCATTCAGTGAACAAAATCAAACTTTGTTCACTTACCCCAAAACGCATGGAATGCCTGCCTTCCGAAGAAGCAGGCATTCTTTGTACTTACTATTCTTTTTTAAAATCCCATGATCTGTTTCCATCCGGGAATGAAAAACGCTTCCAGTGTATCCAGGCATTGAAGCGCTTCCTCCAATGAATAATTGTGGATGACCGGTTCAAAAATCGCCGTGATATATCCGCTCAATAATAAGTGAAGCTGATGGTCTGTCACTTCTCGGACAGGACGACCCTGGGCTTTTAAAGTATCGAAGGCTACTAACATATGTTGTTGATTGGTTGCCACTAATTCATGAAGAAAGTTCTCATACCGGGTTCCCTGCGCTCTTGTCAATAACAGGCGATATTCATCCATTCGCGGATAGATCAGATCCCGCATCATATCGACCCAGGTGGTTTTCCATAGATTCTCCGATTCCCTGGATAAAAACACATAGGATTCCATAATATGTTGTTCCATCCATTGATCCAGATCTTCTACAGCCGATGAAACGATCTGCTCAAAAAGGTCCTCCTTGTTCCGGCAGTGCCGATAAATACCGGCAGCTGTTAATCCGGCCCGAGAGCCAATCTGACGCATCGACGCTTTCTGATATCCACATTCCATGAATTCTTTCTTCGCTGCTGCAACAATTCGTTCATAACTGGCAGTTTTATCTCTTGGCATCCTGTATCATCACTCCGTGTTAGTCTTAACTAATTCTATAATAACAGACTTCCCTTGTCAAGAATTCTGCCCGTTTTCCGGCTCCCTGGAACGATGGATGTCTTCCATCCGCTGGTTGATCTGCTCATAGATCCGGCTATCCTGGTGAGGAATACAATCCTGCAGCCAATACCACCAGAAACAGCCCCCAACATAGGAATCGGAAGGCATCTCCATCCCATAGTAATAGTCTATTTTCTTTATTTTTGTCCGGTCATCCGCTTGATTATCCGAATTACCACATTCCCCAAATCCGATTTTTGCCTTGGGAAACAACGCTTCCAGCTTCATGAAAACCGGCTCCCATGCCGGCATATATCCTTCATGGTCGTCTTCATAATAGCTGAGAAACGCGTAATCAATACTCTTCATCAAGCTCTGCGGCATATATTTTTGTATCCATGTAAACAGGTCTATATCGTCCTCCGGACCAGGATAATAAAATGTCAGCGCGGTGACCCCACCGTTGTTTCGGATATAATCATTGGCTCGTTCCACCTTTTGAACAATCCGTTCATCGTTCTGCCCGATCCACTCGACCCCGTTGATCTCGTTGCCGATTTCCCAGATATCCGTATACGGCGCCAGATGGGTATAAGCTTGCCGGAAACGTTCGAGGTATTCCTCTTCATTTTTATACGCTTTCATCTCGTATGAATCCACCGGGCAAGCCATGATGTAAGCCACTTCATGGATTGCTTGAAACAATTCTTTGTACGCCGATGGTTCAACGTCCTGTGCCATCACGATCCGCACTGTCGGTTTGACCGGCATCGCCCGGATGGCATCTGTCAATGCTTTCGGATCGGCGGATACCTCCCAGCTGTCATCGATTGTGATCCCATAGATCCAGGGCTGGGAAAGGATCGGCTGTTGCGGAGTACATCCGACAAACAAAGATACGATGCCAAATACTATAAAAAAGAAAGTGTATATTTTTTTCATGGAGACCTCCATTTCTGCTTCCTTGTTGATCAAAAGCTATATGACCTCCATTATATACGAAAAACCATCGTTTCCATATACGAAAAACCATCGTTTCCGATTCAGAATTCACGGATTTGATTTTGGCTTTTTTCTGCTGACCAAATATCCAGCCTCATCCATCTCGATCTCATAACCGGCAGCGATAGGATTTTGATTGCCTACCACCAGATAGTCGCAGCGATCGCTTTGCCCGCATGTTCCACACCGGATCAATGTTCCATGGATCTGTTCTATACCATAAAAATCCGAATTACATAACAATGGTAAGACGGAAAGGAGCTCATGTTTTTTGGCAAATTCAGCATTTGGGCATTGTGTAAAATGATAACGGGATGTCCGCTTCTTCTTATCATATGTCTCATTCACCGTTATAAAACCATCCGGCGCGCTGGCCGCCATCTTCCGATCCCGCGATCCCGACCATTGAAATACCTTATCGATCAACCACATATCCAACGAGCGGTTAAGATCAAAGACCTTTCCCAGCTTTTGAAAAGGTTCCATCAAAAGACCATTCACAAATGCCTGAAGTTCCTCCATCGGTGGCTGATCCGGTAAAGAAGGTACCAAGGAAAAAATCAACAAACCACCATAGATAGCCGAAGCGTGATTGTTTTTCTTTCCTCCATACTCCGGAAGATCGTTCCGATACGTGTTATACCGACTTTGGGTGCGCTCCCAGATGCGCTGTCCCTCAACGATCCCGTATCGTTCCTTCAGCCACGCTTTCACACGGACCGAATAAGAGAGTTCCGAGAGTTCTATATGCTTTCCTTTCATCGTTTCCTCACTTTCAGATTATAAGTTAGTCATAGTATATCATGGTCCTGTTCCTCCAGCCACCATGATAAAAAAGGCTTCGCAATCCTCTTGCGAAACCTTGTCGTATTATTCAGAACCCAGAGAAGAAATCCACGCTTCAACTTCTTGTTTCACCATATCCGGATCATTCTGGGCATCACTTCCCTGAATGGCTAATCCATCCAGCACTGTGCTATCCGGACAAGCGGAACGAAGTTTCTGATCAAATCCGGATAAACCGGATCCCTCGTGTGTTGAAAACGGGATCAGTGTTTTGTCTTTGAGCGCCTCCGCATTCTCTTCAAAGAATGTGTACATGATCATCGGCCAATCGCCCCACCAGACCGGCGCACCGATAAATATTGTCTGGTACTTTGACAGATCCGGCACGGTCTTTTCATAGGCAGGACGAGCATTGTCCTCCTGTTCTTGTTTGGCGACATCGGTCAGTTCATCATATGTCGTCGGATAATGATCGTCGGCCGGTAAGATCTCATATAAATCGGCATCCACGGTTTCTCCGATCGTTTCCGCGACAATGGCCGTATTTCCGTGATCGATCGTTCCGACTTTATATTGCTCACCCGTACGGGAAAAATAGATCACCAGCGTATCCCCGCTTTTCCAATCGATCTGTGTCTGTTCTTTGTTCTCTTTATTGTCTGTTTCCTTTGCTCCGCCAGAAGAACCGGAACAGGCCGTAATTCCAAATACCACAACCATAGCGACAAAGAATTTCCATAGTTTACGAATTTGTTTTTTCATTGGTTCCCCCTTTTCATGTGTTCAAAAAGTATATATATCCTTTTTATCGGTTTTCTGTTTTACGGTCGGCCATCAAGAAAGCCATAATGTGCATCGCTTGTTGAAATTGTCCTTTTTCGATCCTGTCTTCGATCTGCTGCCGTGAAATTGTCTGTACGCGCAGGAATTCCGTATCATCCAGCTGTTGCGATGAAACCTTATGACAGTTTTCCGCACGGAACACATAGGCATAATTATCCGCGATCGTCGCATTGGATGGTATTGTGATCAGATGGCTCCATTGCTCCGACTGATACCCGGTCTCCTCCAAAAGCTCCCGCTTTGCTGCCTGCAGCGCATCTTCCGCTACTTCCGGGTCTCCGTATTGCCGGCCATCTTTTCGTTCGATACCACCGGCCGGGAATTCGGTTGTGACTTGTCGGATTCCCTGCCGAAACTGGCGGACACAGAGATAATTCCCTTGGCTGTCCGTGGCAACGATGACGACGTAATCTCTGCGGCTGTATGTATAAAACGGTTCATAGACCCGTCCATCCGGAAACCGATAAGCCGATTTTCTGAAATCGATCCATTCATCCTGGACAATATGTTCCGTATGAATTTCTTTCCAGGCCAGTGATTCTTTCTTTGTATCCATTTCAAGGTGCCTCCCATTCGTATTTCAAAGATTCTATCATACCCCAAGAGTACCATGTTTACCGAAAAACAGAAAGCACCCGGTCAAGAGTGCTCTTTAAAATCCTTACTTTGTTTCAAATGCCGGCCGCCATGACGCAAAACCAGCCAGCTGCTCATCCGTACGATGATAATAGCGTTTATTCTGATCCAGCTTAGCAATTTCAGCCATCTCTTCCTCGGTCAGCGTAAAATCCAGGATATCCAGATTGTCGCGGATATGGTCTACATTCGTACTGCCCGGAATGACCACAAATCCCATCTGTGTATGCCAGCGAAGAATAATCTGCGCATTGCTCTTACCATACTTTTTACCTAGCTTGGTAAATACCGGTTCATTGATCAGGGATGTATCCCCATGACCCAGTGGATACCAGCTCATAATGTGAATATTGTACGGTTCCAACACCTTCCGCAGTTCTTTCTGGGTAAAATACGGATGTGCTTCCACCTGGATAAACTGGGGAACGATCTCCCATTGTTCTTTCAACTGTTCAATATACTCCCCTTCAAAGTTGGAAATACCGATCGCTTTGGCTTTTCCTTCTCGGTAGGCTTTTTCCAACTGCCGGTATCCCGCCATCCAGTTGCCGGCCGGTTGATGGATATACAGAAGATCGACACTGTCCACGCCCAGACGTTCCAGTGTTTCATCCACTGCGTTTTCATTCTCGTATTCACTCGGCCAAAGCTTCGTGGAGATAAAGACATCCTCGCGCTTGGCACCACTTGCCTGGATGCCACGTCCGCAAGCGCGTTCATTGACATAGGCATTGGCTGTATCCACCAATGAATATCCCATTTTCAAAGCTTCCCGGACACTGTTTTCTGCCTGTGCCGGGCTTAACATAAACGTTCCGATTCCCACAACCGGGCAGGTCAGCCCGTTATTCAGATTTACATATTCCATTTTTTGATCCTCCTTAATACGTAGACGCTCTGGAGCTTGTCAGCTTCCAGGCTCCATCCTCTTTTCGCAGGGTAAAATCCCCTTGCAGATGCCACCGATGTTTTCCGCCACCGTAGACAGCTGCAACCACAACACTTTGTCCTGTCATCGTCGCGGTATCTTTGTTCACATGCACCTCAATCGCCTCATGATGGGCTGAATAATAATTGAAAGTACCGTCCGTTAATCCGTTGATAAACGCTTCCCGGCTCTGTTTCACACCGGTCATATGATACAAGTGATAATCCGCTGCCATGAGATCTTTCAATACCGCCACATTCTTGGTTATCATAGCCTGCCAATAGGTTTCATACAGGCGGGCAATCTGTTGTTGATCGGTCATTGTTTTTACAGATTGGCTTCCAGCCATTTCTTTACTTTCGCTTTGGATTGGGCAGCCTGGCTTCCGGTAATGGATAACCCTCTTTTTAAAGAAGCCTTCGGCGCATATTTTTTAATATCGCGTTCACTGTGGCCCATACCACTGCCTTCATTGGTACATAACGGAAGAATCGTCTTGCCGGCAAAGTCATAGCGTTCCAAGAACGTTGCGACCGCCATCGGGAAGGTTCCCCAATAATTCGGATACGCCAGAACGATCGTATCGTACGCATCCAGGCTGTCCGGATAAGATACCAGTTCCGGCCGCGCGTTGGCCTGCAGGTCTTTTTTGGCTTCATCGATACAAGTCATATATACCGGTGAGTACGGTTGTTTCATTTCGATCTTGAACGTATCGGCATCGATCAGTTCCTTCATCTGTTCCACAACAATTTCTGTATTTCCAACTTTTACATAGCGCATAGCGCCACCAAAATAGTTTTCATCGGCTCTTGAAAAAAACGCGATCAATGTATTTGCCATATTTGTAACCTCCTGTCAGCATGTTCGCTGTTCTTTGTGTCTTTATCTTCGCATATAGTTATTGTATAGTCCAATTGAAATATTATATAATTGATTTAATTATTAAATAACAGGAGATTCCTATGAATACCAAACAAATCGATTATTGCATCGAACTGGCCCGTACATTGAATTTCAGCCGGGCAGCAGATCATATGTTTGTCAGTCAGCCGACCCTTTCCTATCAGATCCGGTTGCTTGAGCAGGAGGTGGGCTTTCCGATCTTTGACCGCAATGGAAAAGGGGCCAGCCTGACACCGGCCGGCGCCCAGTTTATTACATATCTTTCCAATATGCGCCAGGAACTGCAGCGTGCCATTGAACAAGGACAGAACTTCAGTGCCAAATACCAAGACAACATCACCATCAGTCTGATGGTCCGACAAGCTGTTTACTTTCTTCCTGAAGCAATGCGTCTGTTTGAAGAAAAAGAACCCGGCGTTCAGATTACGCCGGTCTTCCAGTATGAGAATGGCATGGAATCCTTTTTAAAAAATGAAAGTGACATCCTTTTCGCCTTGAAGGAGCATACCCGTCAAATGCCCGGTGTCGATACCCTGGATCTGTTTGTCAGCCATATTTATCTGATTGTCAACCGCAACGATCCTTTAGCCAATAAAAACATGATCCAAGAAAGTGATTTATATGGGCGGACCTTGATGGTCGGCGGCGGTTCCCCGGATGCTTTGCGTCAAGTCCAGCAACGTTTGATCAGCACCGGAAAGATCCGGTATTTCAACAGTCCGGACCACGACACCACCCTGACCAATATCGCAGCCGGGAAAGGTATCTGCTTAGCACCGGGATTTCTCAACGATCACAGCGGTCAGTTTCTGTGGATCCCGTTTGCGTGCAAAGAAACCTTTATATGCCAGCTGGTCACCCATAAAAACGATCATCGAAAAAGCTTGTCTATCTTTCTGGATTTATTGAAACAGCTGTACACAGAGGCGGTTGCCTTTCCGTTTTGATCCCATAAAAAATGTCCGGTCCCAAGGATCGGACATTCTTTTAATGAATTCCTTCCGAAAAAGGATTGGTTCCCAAAAAGAAACCAGCCACTTGTTCCGGTGTATATTGGTCATGTTTCATCCACCAGCGAACCGTTTCCGCAAAATCACAGATCATATGATTCAATACATAATCTTTGGGGATCTTCGTATCCATCCGATCCAGCTCCCCTTCAAAGACCTTTTCCAGGTACCCTTTAAAATACCACATCAGAATATCCCCGTTTTCACTGGAAAGGATCCTTTTGATATACCGGCTGTTATCCTGCAGGTGGTACAGGATATGTGTAATTTCCGCTTCCAGATTTTTGTCCCGTCCGGAAAAATCATGGGTGTCCTCTTTCTTTAAGTCTTCGGCAAACACATGATCAAAGATTTCCGCACATATGCTCTTTAATAACTCGTCCTTAGTCTCAAAATGAGAATAAAAGGTACTTCTTCCGATATTGGCTTCATCGATGATCTCCTGCACAGTGATCTGGGAATAATTCTTTGTCTCTAATAAATGTGTAAAAGCGTCAAAAATAGATTGTCGGGTCCTCTTTTGTCTTCGATCCATTGTTTCCTCCTGTACAAATTTCATGAAATGTTCAGTAACGAACAGAATCCGCACTCTGCTTCTTGTGAATGGATTGGTTCGATCTATAATGTAATAGAACATAGTGTTCATTATATTACAAATTGTATCTTTTTATATTCTATTGTCAAGGGAGGTTTTTATGATCAAAAGAATCAATACCGTTTTATCCGGATGGCCTATGACAATCATAGGTGGTCTGTTTCTGATAGCTTCTTTCCTTCTTCCGCGCATCGGTCATGCGTGGGCAGAAAACCTGGCATGGGTCTGCGTATGCATCTGCGGGATTCCCCTGTTGTACCTTTCTATCTGGAGAATCATCCACAACAAAGGAATCAGCAAGATCTCATCGGCTCTGCTGATCTCCATGGCGATGATCGCTGGCATCTGCATCGGCGATCTGTTTGCGGCCGGTGAAGTGGCCTTTATCATGGAAATCGGTGCCCTGCTTGAGGATATGACAACCACCCGGGCAAAGAAAGGCTTGAAAAATCTGATTTCTCTGGCCCCGGATACAGGAAGGATCATCAAAAACGGAAAAGAGACGGTTGTTCCTGTTTCCGAGATCCAAAAAGGGGATGTTCTGCGCATCCTGCCCGGCGAAACCATTCCTGTTGACGGTGTGATCCGGGTCGGCGATACTTCCGTCGATCAATCGATCATGACCGGTGAAAGTCTGCCCGTTGACAAGAGCGTCGGAGACAGCGTTTACAGCGGTACGATCAACCGTTTCGGTTCGGTCGATATGGAAGCCGTCAAGGTCGGGTCCGACAGTTCTCTTCAGAAACTGATCCGCATGGTGGAAGATGCCGAGAAGAATCAGGCACCGACCCAGCGCATTGCCGACAAATGGGCCAGCTGGCTTGTCCCGGTGGCGCTGTTGATTGCCATCATCGCCTATTTCGTGACCACGGATATTGTCAGAGCCGTTACCGTATTGGTTGTCTTCTGTCCGTGTGCTTTGGTCCTTGCCACCCCGACGGCCATCATGGCAGCCATCGGACAGGCTACAAAACACGGTGTCATCATCAAATCCGGTGAAGCTTTGGAAAACATGGGCAAGGTGGATACGATTGCGTTTGACAAGACGGGAACGATCACCTTCGGAAAACTGCAGGTCAGCGATAGCATCGTGCTGACGGATCTTTCCGAAAACGAGCTGCTGGTCATCGCGGCCGCGGCCGAAAGCCGAAGCGAACATCCGTTAGGCAAGGCCATTGCGGAAAAAGCTGCCTCGCTCAAAATGGTTCTTCCGCAAACCGAGGATTTCCGCATGGAGGCAGGCAAAGACATTTCCACCATCATCGACGGAACCCGGTATTTCTTCGGCAATGAAAAATACATGCATGAAAACGGTGTAAAGGCGGATGAAAAAGCGGCAGCGGTTTTGGACCATCTGCGAAGTGAAGGAAAGGCATCGGACCTTGTCTCGGATGGAACAGACCTGATCGGCATCCTTGCTCTCTCGGATACGATCCGGCCGGAAGCGGCCGATATGATCCGAAGACTTCATGAAATGAACACAAAACAGTCCTTCTGACCGGCGATAATCAAAAGGCAGCCGAATACATTGCCTCCAGAGCAGGCATTTCCGAAATCCGGGCCGATCTGCTGCCGGAGGATAAGGTTGAAAGTATTTCTCTTTTGAGACAGAATGGAAAAGTATGTATGATCGGCGACGGTATCAATGATGCTCCGGCTCTGAAGATTGCCGATGTCGGTGTGGCAATGGGCGCCATGGGAAGCGATATTGCGGTGGATGCTGCCGATGTAGCCCTAATGGATGAAAACATCTCCAAGCTGCCGTATCTGAAGTGGCTCAGCAATACTACGATCAGAACCATCAAAGGCACCATCACCCTCTCCATGTGCATCAACTTCGTGGCGGTCACGTGTTCGGTGCTGGGAATTCTGAACCCGACAACAGGGGCTCTGGTCCACAATGCCGGTTCCTGCTTTGTGGTGCTGATGGCCGCATTGCTGTATGATCGAAAATACAAATAAAAGATTCTGCAAAACGCAGAATCTTTGTCTATAAATGAATGGATTCCAAATCATCCGGAATCCAAAGATTTCCATGAAAAAATGCTTTTCCTTCTTCTTGATAAAGCTCTTTTCGCTTCGTAAGATTTTGATCCTCTGTATGATACAGAAGCAGGTTTTTGACACGCAATCGTTGGGCCAGTTCACATGCATCTTTAACCGTGGAATGATGTTTTTCATACGGATCAAAAATATCTGCCTGGGTATACAGGCAAAAGGCTTCATGGAGCAGCCATTCGCTCTCTATGGCATACGGTTTACCACGATCCTGCAAAGCCTCATCCCCGCAGCATGTTAATTTTCTATCCTTATCCAGCTCCATGCAGAACCCGTATTGGCGGGCTTTGGTGGAACCGATATCAAAGAATGTTGTTTTGTGGCCGATGATGGAAAGTGTTTGTCCATCGGTTACTTCCACCAGGTGCAGTCTTTGATCAATAAAAGATGCTTCTTTTTTTAACAGCAGTTTGCCGGCAAGATCCCGAAGCAGCTCCAGTACCTCTTTGTGCGAATAAATAAAGGCTTCTCCCTTATATTCGCCATGATCCATAAACTGGCAGATCATCCGGACCATCCAAAAGATCCCGATCAGATGATCCAGGTGTTTATGGGTCACAAAAATATGACGGATATCCATCCAGTGATAGCCGGCTTTTTGGATCTGGCGAAGAATCGTATTTCCTCCACCTCCGTCTACCATGAAGAGCTGGTTTTGATCTTCTAACAGAAAACATGTATTGTAGCATTTTGTTACCAGAGCGTTCCCGGTTCCCAACATTGTCAGTTTCATATGTACATCCTCTTTTTATATGTCCATCATAACGCAAAGCATGAAAGAAAGAAATGAAAACACCCGGATATCGGACTACTGATTCATTGCAGCCGCGAACTTTCTCGATACCGATCGTGGCACCAATCGGCACAACAAGCCCATACATTTGGTAAAGGAGCCATAATAGCTTAATACCTTCCCCTTCTCCATGGCTTGTATGCCTCCTTTGGCAACATCCCGGACATCGGCAGCTCTGCGAAACATCGTAGAACCACTGCCCATAGAGGCAGCTTTTTCAAATCCGGTTGCGGTCGGTCCGGGACAGAAGGCGGTCACCGTGACACCGCTTCCTTTGACTTCTTCCGCCACCGATTCCGAAAAGCTCCGGACAAATTCCTTTGTGGCATAGTAAATGCTCATATAAGGGCCGGCACAGAAAGCGGCCACCGAAGACATGTTCAATATCTTTCCATGCCCTTGTTTGATCATCGGATCCAAATATAAATAAGTCAGCTGCATCAAAGCAATCACGTTGAGCTGGACCATCTGGTATTGTTTGTCCCAGTCGCTGTCCACAAAACGCCCGGCATCCCCGAAGCCGGCGTTGTTGATCAGAATATCAATGGAAAGATCGTTTTCTTCTGTAAATCGATACACTTCCTTGGCTGCATCGACCACGGATAAATCCGCGGCATATACATAAGCGGTGATCCCATAGGTTGATTCCAGTTCGTTTTTCACTTCGTTCAGCTTGTCTTCGTTTCTTGCGACAAGGACCAGATCGTGCTGCCTTTTTGCCAGGACCCGCGCAAACGCGAGGCCCAGGCCGCCGGAAGCACCGGTAACCAGTGCTGTTTTATTTTTTGCCATTCTTATTCACTCCTTGTATATCTGATTTCCGCCTCTGCCAGCCGGCGCAGAAGCCTTTCCTTTTTCCTGAGGGATGGAAGTGTTTCGATCCATACTGCCGATGCCTCCCAGACCGAAAACGATCCGATGGTGGAAATAATAGCCACCATGACGGAATTGACTTGGTCGGCTATGAGAATTCCCAATACGATAAAGAGCACGCCGATCCCCAGAAGCCGCAGGGCATTTGCCTGACTTCGTAACATCTCATGATGATTTCGACTGGAGAGTTTGTCTATGAACCGAAGAACTGCTTTTCGGATCCTTTCCATATCCGACTCGGTATCGGAAAGGATTTCAAAGGATACTTTCTCGCCCGGTTTCCGATTCTCTGCACAGTCAACCAGGTAATCGATCAAACCCCTATCCAACGAAAGCCCCGATGGATCATAGTCCGCATATAAATTCTTCTCCTCATTGACAAGGACCTGGATAGTGTATTCTTCCATTCGCTAGGTTCTCCTTCATACGCTGTGGATCGTTTACAGTTCGATGACATGGCACGCAATGTCCGGATCGTGATTGGCCAAAGATTCCACACAATCCGGATCCAAACTTTGTTCCCGGATCCATTGCAAAGATTGTTTCTGCATGCTCTTATCAGCGGCAATACCGGATGTGATCATGTCTTCCCAGCTCTTTCTGGCATACCCGCCATCGGAGAACAACAACACGAATTTGCCTTCTTCATTTTTCACCTTGACCGCAAACAAGCCATCGGCATGACCGGGAATGTTGATCAATTCAATGGACCCATCGCCTAAAAGATCGAAGGATCTTCCTACAGGCCCTTGTGTGTCATTCCATTCAAAGGCCGTCAATGGGATTCCTTCCCACCAGCCTTTATAGTAACGTATTTTATTGGTGATCTTGTTGGCAAATCTCACTTCATCGGCCGAAACCATAAATTTCCTGGCTCCTTTTACTTGTTTCAAGCCGTTGGCATGGTCACAATCCAGATGTGTGATCAATACGGCATCCAGATCGGTATCCTTGATACCCATTTCCAAAAGCTGTTCATCAATGCACTGCCCCAGTCCGATCCTTCCTTGATTGACCTCATACAACATGCGGGAACCCAAAGATCGGATCTGCGCTTTTTTATCAAATGTCCCTTCCGGGCTCATCTCTCTGGCCCAGCCTGTGTCCACCAGAAATTTTCCTTTTGGGTGTTCAATCAGATAAGCAGACACCGGAAGCCAAAGGCGATCCTCTTTCTTTCCGAATACACCGGACGCCTTAATGGCATTGCTGTGGTCGCCGCCAAACGGCAGATCCGGTGCTACGCACACTTCTCCTGTGTGAAATATATGTATTTTGATATTCGACATAAAAACCCTCCTGATCGATCCATGATCACATGGTCTTATTATAGGAGGGCTTTTGGTAAGAAATACACTACACATCTTTACAAAGTGTTCAGATTTACAACCAACGCATCCAGGGTATTCTTGATCAACGGTTTTATGTCATCAATGCGGCAGACATCCGCATGTTCCATCCAGTATGTATAGGCATTGAGCATCGTTGCTGCCAGGATTTCAGCGACCGCGTCATAATTTCGGACAGTGGTCAAGGCCGGATATCGTTGGGAAAAATTCTGTTTGATGGCATCCTTCCATTTCCGAATAAAACGAGCATTCGGCTGGTTGACAAGGAAAGCATAGATAGGCTGCCAGTTGACACGGATATACAGTTCGATGGCATCCATAAATATCGTAAAATCCATATTGGTCAGATTTCCCTCGGATACTCTGTCAGACACTTCCTTCAATCCATCGACTAGTATATCCTCGATCTCACACCGGACTTCATCGGTATTTCGGTAATAGGAATAAAACGTTGTACGAGCAACAGGTACAGAAGCACACAGTTCCTTGACCGATATAGACGCAAAATCCTTCTTTGTGTATAGTTCCATAAACTGTTTTTTAATCGATTGTCTGGTGTCCATCGCTGCCACTCCCTTCCTTGAAGACTCTTATTTCTGGATATAGACTGTCTGTTTCGATGTGCCAGGATCCTTTAGCACCGCTGTAAAGAACAACGTCTTATAGATCAGCCGGTCAGGATAACGGGAATCAAAGGTCGTCTGATACCGAAACCGAGGCACCTGATGGAATTGGGTCACGGCTATATAATCGGACAAACTGAAAAGCCCAAACAACACCAGTGCACAAAGCGCGATGCCCCCGATCCGGCGACGGATACAAAGCCGGAAAGCTTTCATTAAAAAATACAAGCCGGTCAACAGCACCAGGCTGCCGATCACCGCGTATACGCTGCCCCAGCTGCTTTCATTGGGAAAAATCCCCAAAGCCGAAAGAATCGTGAACAGGCCCACCACAAACAGAAGAGATCCCATGATCCGGTTCTTTCCGTTTCTTTCTTCATGATGACTGTATTCTGCCATTTTCACTGCCGTTTCTTTTGTTTCCTGATTCATAGGTCGGTTCATCCTTTCCCCATTGATGATTTCAGGAATGCTGACATCATAGAATTCAGCGATTTCCACCAACATGCTGATATCCGGCATATTGCGTCCCGTTTCCCATCGGGAGATTGTTCGATTGGAGACGTTTAACTGCTCTGCCAGCTTTTCCTGTGTCAGGTCCCTTTCCATTCGCAGCTCTTTTAAAAAAGCCCCGATCTTCATCACATCCATAGGGGGTTCCTCCTTTCCAGCTCATCATACGTTGGAATCTCTGTTTTGAACACGACATAAAGCGAGAATCGCCTGTTTCACAGAAGACAAGCTTGTCTTTTCTCTGATCGGATCCTCTTGACAGCTTCCACCGGGCAAACGGTTTGGCAGTTACCACAATGCAGGCAATGCGCTCCATCGATCCGATAGGGGATCCTCGAAGAATCGATGCATGTCTGTGGACACACCTCGACACAATGCCCGCATCCGATACAGGCTTCGGTTATCACATAGCCTTCTTTTTTATGAGTGGCTGTCCCGAACGAAAAGTCTGCTCGTTCGATGGGTTGTTTTGACAGGTCAAACCATTCTCCGTTTCCTTCATAGATCTGAAAAACCGTTAAAGCTTCTCGGGAGCGTTCATTTGGATAGATCTGGTACATATACGGATTCTTTTCAAACAATGCCGGTATCTTTTCATAGCCAAGCTCTCTGACTTTTCCACGCAGGGACACCGCAACGCTCGACATGGTATCCTCTCCCTTGATGGCCGTAAGGGCAAGAAACCGACGTCGAACCAAACGATCATAAAAGCTCTTTCCCTTCGCTGTTAAAAAGTAAAGGCTGTCTCCGTCTGTATCCATCATATCTATGGCCGCCGTTACCGGCAGACCCTGGTCATCCACCGTTGCCACAATGGTGGTGTGAATTTCCTTTACAATTACATTTAAATAGTCACTGCTCTGCATTTGTTCTCTCCTTATCGGGATGTTCTTTGTTTACTATATACTCTATTTTACATCACTGTCATGGATAAAGCTCATCAAAAAAATCAACGGGTATCCGCCGTTGATCCTTCTTTTCTTCCAGCTTTGTTTAAAGAGCCCTTACATACGATTCGGTCTTTTTTTCGAATCGTTCGGGATCCAATGTTTTGACGATCCTTGCGGGGTTTCCGGCCACCACCGCATAATCCGGTACATCTTTGGTGACAACCGACGCTGCTCCGACGATCGCATGGTTTCCGACGCAAATACCGGGCAACAGCGTCGCTCCGGCTCCGATCCATGCGCCCTTTTCGATCACGACCGGTTTACATAAAAGAACCTGGCGTTCGTAGGGATCATGATTGTTGGACAAGATCTGTACATTGGCTGCAATCTGCACATTATCTTTGATCGTAATGGACCCTCTGGCCATTAAAAGCAGATTACTGTTGATAAATACATTGTTTCCGATGTGCACCTTGTCGGGACAGGCAATGGTAACAGGCGCTGCCACATAGCTTCCCGATCCAATACGGTCCTCGAACAAGGCGTGCAGCACCTGCATATATTCTTCCGTCATCGGCATCGTATGGTTCAGCTGAAACTGCAGTTGGGCATATTTTCGGCCTATCTCTCTATTTTCCGGATGCGGGATCCGTAAATCCACTCTTTCTTCTTGACAATTCATCTGACTCCTCCATACCTCACTTTTTCATTTGGCAGCTTTGTGGTTCCGATTGTTGGAATCACAAAGGCTTTTTTTATCGCAGGGATGACCTTCTTCTTTGATCCAGATGGATCAGACCCGCCTGGATCCAATAAGCAAGGAAGGCAATACCGATCATCATAGCGATATAGTCCATGAGAAATACGATCCTTGATTCGTTGAAATCAAAAAACGCAAACATGGTTTTCATCAAAAGGTATTCACCAATACCTCGCTTAAAGAACGCATAGCCCCCATAACAAGCCACGAGAGCCATGCCAAAGGAAGCAATCTTCTTTCCGTTTTGATCCAGCCTGCGCGCCAGGTTGGCAACGATCATCCGCCCATGCAGCCCCAGATGAAAGCTCATCAGCACAAAGCCCCAGTAGGCCAATGGCATGTGAATGGTTCGAAGCAGACCGGCAGCACCGGGAAGGCTGATCCCTTTTAAGACATGTTTTGACATCAACAGACCGCTGACCGGCTGCAGGATCATAAACCCCACCAACAAGAGATTGACAACCGTATTCAGAATTCTGGCACCATTGTATGTTCCCTTCGTCAAGGCTTTCCACCATTGCCGATTGAGAATGTGATGGCCGATAAACAGAAGCGACATCACGATGCCCAGAACCTCATGCAGATCTTCTCCAATCAATGAATACGCCATCAACAGAGGCAGTAAGAGCATCATTAGGATGTCTATGCTCATTCGGATTCGCTTCATACGTTTACTCTTTATCGATCATTTTGACCACTCTGGCCGGATTGCCCACAGCGACCGCATTGTCCGGAATATCCTTGGTGACGATACTTCCGGTTCCGATGATCGCGTTTTCTCCGATGGTGACCCCCGGTAGAATGTTCACCCGAGCGCCGATCCAGGCATTTTTCTTGATATGGATCTTTTTTGTCATCACGACCCGAATGTTCTCCGGTTCATGATTGACAGTGAAAAGGCCGACTTCCGGTCCCATCATGACACCATCTTCAATTTCGATCCCACCCAGGCTCATGACCGTCAAGCCATGGTTGGCAAACACATTTTTGCCCAGCTTCATACAATTGGCCAGATCCACCTGAAATGGCGGTGTAAAAAAAGTGCCATCTTCCATCTGTCCATAGAGTAATTCGTTTTCCAACTCGACAATTTTCGCTCTGTCTTTCGGTGGTGTACTGTTTATTTCATAACACAGCTGCCGGCAGCGAGCCATTTCCCCATGGACTTCCTGCTGGTATTGGGTATCCCGAATATCAATAGCTTCTCCATTGTGTAATCTTTCAAACACATTCATGATTTTTCCTCCTTCTTCTGTTTTTCTGCGACGGCTTCTTTTGCCCAGGCTTCAATGGCCGGAAGACTGGAATCCACCTGTGAACCGATCAGCTCATAGACCGGATCGATGACAGCCCCGGTGCATATCTCACGGATCTTTGCGACGCTTTGGCCGGCTCCGCCACCCTCACTGGTATTGACTGGAAGGATCCGTTTTCCGTTCCAGTCAAGCTGTTCCAGAAAAGCCAGGACCGGCATTGGCAACGTGCTCCACCAGTTTGGATAACACAGAAAAATGACGTCATATGGCTCTAAGGTCGCCGGGATAGTTTTCAGTGCCGGTCGGATCCCCTGCTCTAATTCTTCTTTGGCCTGGTAGATCATTTTCATATGATCTTCTTCATAGGGTCTGACGGTTTCAATCGCAAACAGATCCCCGCCAACCGCCTGCCGGATGGTTTCGGCAACAACCGCTGTATGGCCTTTTTCCAGATTGACGATCTGCATTCCCGGGGCAATGGTCTGCCCTTTCATTGAAAAATATATTGTTAAGTAGTTCATTGTACATATCTCCTTATTTATTTAGGTTGCAAAGGTCCGTAATAGTAGGAAGCCGTAGCTCCACCATCAGCCAAAAAGGTGGAACCTGTGATAAAGGAAGCAGCATCACTCATCAACAGTTCGGCGATATTGGCCATTTCATCGGCTGTTCCCGGTCTTCCGGCCGGACAGTTGGCAAACATATTCTTATAGAAGTCTCCTCTTGGTCCATTGAACTCATCGATAGCCAATGGTGTCACAATGATGCCCGGGGCAATATCGTTGAGTCTGGCTTCTCGCTGTCCCCACCGGATACATTCATACATAACTCGTTTTTCATTGCAACGCTTTGCCAGCTGGTAAGCATGTAAGGTATCTTGGATGTTTTCCGGCTGCAGGATCTCCAGATCCAGCAGTTCTTCGGTCGGTGTCATTGCCAGCTGACGATCCTGCTGCGGGGTCAGTTGCGGCATTCGCCATCCGGACTGACTGGAGATGGTAATTCCCGCGCCCCCTTTGGCTATTACTTTACCGACCTCTTCCAATAAAACAGCCGTTCCGTAAAGATCGACTTTCAGGATGGTTTCGATCGGTGCTTGCGAAGGGGATACACCGGCGCCGTTGACAAGATATTTGATCGGGCCGTATGTCTGCGCCTTGGCAATCATGGCAAGAATAGAGGAACGACAAGACAAATCCATTTCAAAGGGTTCTACATCATAACCGGCATCTGTCATGATCTTCGCGATCGTCCGACAATTATCCATATTTTTATCACCGAGTACAATTTTCTTTCCAAAGCCGACACGGCGAGCTATCGCCATACTGATCTGGCCAGCTCCGGTAACAATCATAACATCCTTTTTCATCTTTGATCCTTCTTTCTCTTTTTATTCATAAACAGAGTATAAAAAAAGCAGAATAAATCATCAATTCGATTTTATCCGCTTTTTGATAAGTATCACTTATGTGAAATCAAACGTCTTCTGAGCATTTTCGCAAACTCTTCGATGGACTGACTGGTTTTTTCTTCTTTCCAGAACAAACAATACTTTCTTTGCACTCTTTGCCGATTGCGAAAAAGCGGGATCCTTGTGATCATACCGGATACCTCCGGTAACTGTCCGATGGCTTCCATTGGCAGAAATCCCCGATTTCCGATTACCAGCAACCGGGCCTGTTCCAGTGTTTCCGCAAAAAGGAAATCGCTGGAAAATCCGAGAATGGTACGATAGTACTCGGCTTCAATCTCCTGCTGTTCTTTGGAGGAAACGATGATACAAGACATCTCGGAAAGATCCCGGACATCGACTTTTTCTTGTTCGGACAGTGTATTTCTTGCCGAAAGTTCGATCAGACAGTCCGCATTTTTCAGCTCCAGATTTCGATATGCCTGGGAAAAAGCTCTTCGCTGATCATTGAGAGCCAGATCCAGGCTGCCTTTTTCAAGCCCACGATACAATTCTTCGTGCGTTCCGCTTTTCACGGAGATCTTTACCTCAGGATAAAGGGAAGAAAATTCGGCAATTGCCTCGGATAGCTCCGGACCGGTATACAGATTGATATAGCCCACATTCAAGGTTGTCTCTTCCTGCTGTCCCAGACGGATGGTTTCCTTCTCGATGGTCTCCAGATCGGATAGTAACATCTTGCACTTTCTGTAAAAATATTCGCCCGCCGGTGTCATGTGAAAGCTTCGGTTCTTTCGATCGATCAGCTGGACCCCCAACTGCGCTTCCAGTGCCTGCATGGACTGTGACATCGCGGATTGCGAGACATAGTTCTTTTCGGCAGCACGGGTAAAGCTGTTCTCCTCAATGATCGAAACAAAAAACTGTATCTGTCTTAAAAGCATCGTATTCCGCTCCTTCATCTATTAAACAATTCTTAATCATATTGTAAAACAATTTCTTCGCAGAGTCACCGACATCCTTTATACATGCAGACCGGCCTGGTAAGCCTCTGTCATGGCCGGTGTCGATCGGACTTCCCCTTTCTGCCAGACACCTTCGCCCCAGATGATTCCCTTGATGTCATTTCCCAGATTTTCAAAGACCCGGGTCAGCTCCCGACCAACCAGTTCAAGCCCTTGTTTTCCGTCATGGCCGGTAATGATCAGATAGACGTCGTGGCCTCCCAGATCCTTCCATTTGGGAAGAAAACGGTCAATGGTCGTTTTCATCTTTCCGTTCATTGTCAAAAAATAAGTCGGTGTGGCAATCACTAGAACATCGGCTGCCTGCATTTGATCCAGGATTGTTTCCATATCATCCCGAAGGACACACTTTCCGGTCTGAAAACATGCATAACAAGCACGGCAGAAACCAATCTCTTTGTCATACAGCGAAATCAGTTCCACAGAGTGGCCCGCTTGTTCGGCTCCCTTTATAAACTGGTGACATAAAATATCAGAATTCCCGTTTTTTCTGGGACTAGCTGAAAGAATTACAATGTTTTTCATATTACAAGCTCCTTCCCAGCGCATACGCCTGTTGCGGATAAGAACTTCTTCTTGTCATGGAAGGTGTCCCGCAGCCATATCCTAAGATCATACCCTGATCATCAAAATTTAGATAGCGGACCAGTGTCTGATAGTGTGCCTGTAATGCATCGAAGGTCCAGTCATCAGCATTCCATGCCACGCTTAATAAAGCGGATTTAAGATGACGGCTGTTCAGACTGCTGTTATAAGCGCAGAAGCGGTCAATGACAGTTTTTAACTGAGCCGACATTCCATAATAATACAAAGGTGTAGCCAATACGACCATATCTGCACGTAACAGCTTGTGACGTATGATCTCCACATCATCTTTTTGTATACACGGGCCTTCATACCCACACTGGATACATCCAGTACAAGGATGGATATTGGCATGACAGACATCCAGAACCTCTGTCTGATGTCCAGCCGCCTGGGCCCCTTGTAGAAAGTTTTCAATTAATATACTTGTAGAACCCTTTTTATTCGGGCTTCCCTGTAAAATAACGATTTTCAAATGAGTACCCTCCGTCTTCGATATGTACTTAAAGAAACAGTCCTATCTTTCAGACATTCTCCTAGATTTTCTGATCCCCGGTGGACCATACATGTTTTTTATCGGCATCGGCTCGCTGATTCTGTGCCATTACACCGGCTAGCCGATGTGGTATATAGGGCTCTTCAAGATAGGCAATCTCCTCTTCGGACAATTCCAGATCCACGGCTTTGACAGCCCCGTCAATGTGATGTCGTTTGGTCGCCCCAACGACCGGTGAGGTTACCTTCGTCAAAAGCCATGCCAAAGAAATCTCCGTCATTGTACATGTATGTTTTTTGGCCAGCTGAGCAACCCGTTCTATGATAATATTGTCCTGGTTAGCGGTCGCATCGTATTTAAACTTCGCGTAGGTATCTTCTACAGCCCGTTTTGTTCCACCTTGTCCAGGCTTTCTGGAAAGACGACCACTCGCTAAAGAGCTGTATGGAGTCAGAGCAATATTTTCTTCTTTGCAGTATGGCACCATCTCCCTTTCTTCCTCCCGAAAGATCAGATTGTAATGTCCCTGCACGGACACAAATTTTGTAAGCCCCTCTTTTTCAGCCAGCGCATTGGCTTTGGCTATCTGCCAGGCAAAACAATTGGAAATACCAATATATCTAGCTTTACCGGCTTTGACGACTCGGTGTAAACCATCCATGATATCAATCAATGGCGTATTCCAATCCCACATATGATATATATACAGATCCACATAATCCATACCAAGATTGGAAAGACTGGCATTTAACATATTTTCAATGTGCATCTGACCGGTAATGCCTTTTTCAATTTCTTCGGATGTTCTAGGAAGAAACTTGGTCGCAATGACTATTTCGTCCCGTTTCGCAAGATCCTTAATGGCACGCCCTAAATACTGCTCACTGGTTCCACTTTGATAAGCAATCGCTGTATCAAAAAAGTTAATTCCCTGTTTCAGTCCATAATGAATAATTTCCCGGGATCGCTGCTCATCCAGAGTCCAGCTGTGCTGTCCTCTTCCAGGATCTCCAAATCCCATACATCCCATACATATCCTGGATACATTCAAATCCGTATTTCCTAATTTTGTATATTTCATCGATCAAGGTTCTCCTTTTTATATTTTTGATATAACATGCAGAAATTTCCACACGTCACAATGAATGCACCAAGTAGAAAGACATTTGTGATCGATCGACCGAAGATCATACATAAGGCTCCTACAGTAAAGCTGCATAACGATAATAGCTTGTCTTTTCTTTCGAGTACACTGCCTTCATAATAATAGCTGCTGTTTTCAAAGATGGACACATAGTACAAGCCCATGGCTGTTATCATCAGGATGGCTGTCAACAGCCTGTCTGCCATGCTGTTTTCTAAAAACTTAAAAGCCACAGTTATTAGATTCACCGCAATCACCACAAAGTAATGCGTCAACATCAGCCGAAGGGCTCGATCTACCCGATGATGATCGCACAGATAGTGGATCTGCAGAACATAGCTTCCAAACAAAAGAAGGATCACGGTAAATACCAGCACCGGTCGCAATGTAAAGTTGTGTACATCAAAATAATCAGTCATTCCTACAATTCCTTCTCCAAAGCTGATGATCGTAATCAGTTCGAACCGCTCTGCCAGATGAGGAAAGTGGATAATATGGGAATCAAACCGGCCCCGAACAAAGAAAGGAAGAAAAGCCCCAATCAATACGGCGGCCACATCGATCCATATCACCATATGTCCGAGTTGAAACAAAGATGCCAGAAAAGCAGACAAATATAGTATGCAGTCTACCGTTAATATTTGAAGAGAATTCCTGGCAGCTGCCGGATCTTGTTCTTTTAGCCAAACTTGTATAAGATACATAGCCCCCACACAAAGCAGCATGACTAACATGGACACATTAAAGGTCGTGGCCATCTCTTCCCATTGGTTGGAAATCGTATTGGCCATATAAATGGCTGATACCATGTTAATGGCTGTCAACCCATATTCATACCATTGCCAGCGGCCATAGCGGTTGACATAATTCGTCAAATACAACCATCCCTGCAATATCACAAAACAAACGACAATGTACCGGAAAAATCCTGCTGGTGGAATGATACCGTTGACTGGTTCTTCGATCAGCAAGGTGAGCCGGGAGATCGCATAAACATAGATCAGATCATAGAATAATTCAATTAATTCTACCCGTTTCTCTTTTTCCTTTATGGTTTCAGTCGTTTTTGTATGGTCGCTTATCCTTCGATCCATTGTTTGATACTGGAAGCATTCGGACGATGGATCTGCATGCCTTTGCCCCATTTCACATCCTTGGATACACATTTATGTAATTCGATATCACTTCTGCCGAATCCGCTTCCTCCGGATGTACAGAAAGGAAAAATGATCTTTCCGGAAAAATCATAGCTTTCTAGAAACGTCTTAATGATACGGGGAGCGACACCCCACCAGATTGGATATCCGATGATTACAGTATCATAGGCATCCATATCCACCACTTTGTTGGCAATCTGTGGTCGACAGTCTGCATTTTTCATCTCCTGACTGCTTCGGCTTTGTGGATCCATATAGTTTAGGTCATCAGATGTATACGTTTCCACAGGCACAATTTCAAAATAATCTCCCTGGATCAGCCTGGCAATTTCTTTACCAACCCGGCTGGTGGATCCACTTGCCGAAAAAACGGCGACTAACGTTTTCTTCTCCATGTCTTATTCCTCCTTTTAATATTTCTTCTTATTGATTCATCTTTCCACAGTTTCCCACCTTATCTCCGGTCACAAAGTACTCATACGTAGGAAATTCAAATAATACTGGTTTAAAACGATGATAATCGATCTTTCCCTGCTCATTTAAGATTTCCTCCTGTGCATAGGTGGCCAGGATCTTGCCGATGAAATGATCAAAGTGCTCCAATTCGTAATTGCCGTCCACTTCACATTCAATGGAAACCTTGGCTTTATCGATCATCGGAGCTCCGTTTTCTCCCATCGTCCAGGCAAATGCTTCGGATTTATCCACTTTATTGCCGCTGGTCGTTCCCATTCTATCTGCTTCTGCCAGCCAGGATGGGTCAACGACATTGATGGAAAACTTCTTGTTGGTACGGATCCCTTGATTGATGTAATGTGCCTGTACAAGCGACACCATCAAATGCGTGTGTGCTACCGTTCCTGCATGGGCAGCTAATGTCCAGGTTGGTTTGTCATGGACCATAGCCCCTACGACGATGACAGGACACGGATACAAAGCCAAAGTGGCCCCTATATTCTTTTTACTCATATTATTTCATCTCCTTTTTGTCAAAAACGAATTGTGTGAGTTGCGGGTTGTCCGCAACATGGTCCAATTTCTTTATTTTCTCAATAACTGCATTAAACACTGATACGTAATCTCATAGATTGATTGATATTCATATGTCACATCCGCTTCTTCCATAGCCTGCTTTTGTTTGGGGGTGACAGAAGAATACGGATAGATCCCGAACATAAACGGAAAAAACACATAAATCAATCGCCGCCTTTCAAACGCCTCCATATCCGGACAAAATTTTTCCAGGATGGAATACACATTCTTCATCGATCTTCCATAAGCCGCCTTGAACGTTACCAGCCGTTCCGGCCGACTGTTGGACTCCATGTCATAATTATTCATTGCCAATAGTTTTAACAACTGTTCCCTTTTTTCCAGGGAGTGAGCTATCTGCTCGGCAATCTGTTGCCGTGTCAATGAATCATTGTCGCAAAGAATCTTTTTCAGATCTATATTCCAACGTTCATACTCCATTTCATACAGAGCCAGAAAGATTTCTTCCTTGGTCTGAAAATAGTTATAGATGGTCGGCCGGGAGAAAGATGTCTCCTTTCCGATTTCTTTTAACGTAATCTCTTTAAAGCTCATCGTCTGGTAGAGTTTTTCACAGGCATGGATGATTTCCTGTCTTCGGGCTTCCGTTCGTTCCGGTGATCCTTTCGGCATACGATAGTTCCTCCTCACTTATTCTGACATCGTGTCAACATTATTATAGTTTTATTCTGACACTGTGTCAATATAAAATCAATTAAACACTCTGCTTCCTAGTAGCCGAGTTCCCATGCGTATACGGATCCGTTCATTTAGATTTCATAATAAAAGTGAACCTTTTTGGGTTCACTATTTCCGTTTAATAGGATGACGAATAACGGTTTTTCTTTTTTCCGGAGCCACTTTTCGTGCATCGCTCAAATAGATTTCATGGTGCATCCTTTGATCGTTGATATCCAGAATATATCCCTGGCTTGTTAGATACGCTTCCATTTTCGCAATGGTGGCCGGTTCTTCATCATAGGATCCGATATGCATGCATTGCACACAGAGCCCTTCTTCATAAGGCATAAACTCCACCTTGGAAAAATCGGTTTTCTTTTTTCGGGATGCTTCTTCTACAGCCCAGTCAAAATCTTCCTTTGTCACAAAATCCGGTAACCGGATCACCGAGATCCATTGAAAATTCTCTTTGTGGGCATAATCGATTTCCACCACATTTTCCTGCCACCAGAATCCTTCCAGTGGGGGAACCACATAATCAAAATAGCCCTCGATTTGATGGTTTCCCTTCTTGCTCATTTTGATTGTAAACGCTATACCATATAATAAATTGATTGCTTCCTTATACGCGCCATCCTCCTGATTCGGATCGCCTTGGCCTCGTACCGCCAGATAATTCATAGCCGGTACAGTCACTATGGAAGGCTTGTTCTTAGGCATATAGTATTCTTTATACTCTTTCTTATAATCAAATGCCATACGTCTCTCCTTTTATCATCACAGGTGCCTTTAATCAGGTCACAAAGAAACCCGGATGGGTCATCTTATTCTTTTCTTGTATAGAATAAGCTCCGGGTTGTTTCCATCTTTATCATACATGCTGATAAGGATAAAATCCACATTGGCCAGTACGCCGAAATACCGATCACCGTTGGCAGCCAGCTGGTTTCCCAGATACATAGTATTCTCCTCTAGGAATGTAACGGACTGGCCGGATGGCAGTGGATAGGCCAGATTGATAGAATCACCGGATAAGGCATTTAACTTTTCCAGCTTTGGCATGTCTTGTATAGAAAGATTGTTGATTTCCCGGATCAACTGCTTTTTGAGCGCCTCGAAGCTTCCATCATTCAGTTTGTCTTTGTGTTTCCAATAATCCAGCATTGGCAGCTTTTCTTTCATATAAGCACGGGCCTGCTGCTCGGTAAAACTCTCGTTGACCATATGCACTACACATACATCCACCAGTGTATCCATATCGTTGTATACATAGCTGCCATCCACATAGCACCACTTGCAGTAATTCTCGTTGAGAGAGCCGTCTTTGTCGCGGCCTAACAAGTCATCCTCCAACGGCATCCCACAGCACTGGCAGACAAGGCGATGCGGCGATCCCAGAAGGGTATTGATGGATACATCGAAGAGTTTTGATAACAGCTTCAAGGTTTCTGTATTCGGTACAGTTTCCCCTTTTTCCCAACGGGATACGGCCTGACGTGTCACAAACACTTGATGGGCCAGCGCATCCTGGGAGAGACCTTTTTTGGTTCGCAGCTGATAGATTATATCTTTTGTGTTCATGTACATACCTCCTGTCATTATTTTAATAGAAAGATAAAAATATAACACGCAACTTGCGGTTGCCTCTTATTTTACATATCCACCAATTTTCTTCACAGGAAAAAGAACGAAAAAGGCTCTCCGTTTCCAGAGAGCTAGATCAACCGTTCCATGCGCTGATGGATATCACGGATGAAACAATCGGGCTTTGTGACAACATATTGCCCATGTTTCATGCCATCCAATCGGCGGAAAAGGATGCCCGGAATATGGTTTCTTACATATTGGATATCCGTTTTTCTTTCCTTTTCTTCTTTTTCTCCATACCAGTATTCAATGACGGTATTCAGCGTCGGGAATGTCTCAGGCATGGAATAATTATCGGTGGAATCGTAGACCCGCCAAATGGTTTGCGCGCTCATATGTTGAAGAGTCTGCCACATCATGTCTAATCCGAGCTGTGTGTAATCTTCGGCCGGAAATGCCAGAGATAAAGCTTTCTTACTGTGCTTGCCCCATTCTGTCATCAGAAAATCCTTTAACAAGATCATACGCGTCACGATCCGTGGATATTCATACGGTGTAATGCCGGCATCAATAATGGCATGCCGTATGACCAACCGATCATCAGCTAACATACGGATAACTAAGCCACCGCCCATGGATAGTCCATAGACCATATCCAATGTAGTATATCCCTGCTTGATCAATGCCATTTCAATATCATCGGCAATCTGTTCTATACTGGTAAACGATTTTGAAGTTCGCGGATCATGTCCGGGTACAGAAACCAAGATCACACGGTAGTCTTTGGCCAGCTTCCCAGCGGATCCTAAAAACATATCCCAGGACATCGCGGTTCCGTGGATCATCACAATCGTCTTCTTTCCTTTCTTTCCTATTTCATGAAGCAATGTATTCATCACAACTCCTTCTTTCATCCTTTCTCCATCAGAATAAAATCGGAATATCCCCATGCAAGACAATCCGGATCAGCCCGATCACCACAAGATGCAGTGGATAATACACATAAAAGAACCATTTCATCCCCCTCCATGTTCCTCTTTGACCATTGTATCGTGCTAAAACAGGAATGGACAGGAAAGTAAACATCTGTAAAAGACCATAGAGCTTGTCAAGAAACAAAAAATACACAGTCGCATAAATAAACGTCCACAATACGATATCCCTTGCCTGTAATTTAAAATTATCTCGATGTGCATATAGGAAAAAAGGACACATGACCGCTATACTGGACCAGTCGGATGGAAAAGACAAAAGACAGATGACGAAGATGCTGATGATCTTTATCCATTGTGCGATCCGGTCCTGATTGCAGATCCATATCAGAACGACTGCCCAGGCCAAAGACCATAGAACGCTCGTTTGATTAAATAATCCGGTAGATAGCGGCAGATACGGGATCCCAAACGCAAAATCATAAGCAAAATGAGAAAGGATCGCAAACAGAAATAACCGCTTTATATACTTTGCCATATCATGCGTGTAATAACACCCCTCGGCGATAAAGAACCACATGATGGGTGCTGTCAGTCTTCCGATAATATGCAGCGCAAAGACGTACCAGACGGCCTGGGTTCCCGGAAATACAGCCCACGTCAAATGGTCAAGTGTCATAGCCGCAATCGCGATGCCTTTGATTTGATTCGCGTTTAATCCTTTCATTTTTTCCATATGTACTTTTCTGGATTCTATCATATCCACATCTTTCTATTCTATTTATTTTATCAGATGTTTCATTATTTTTTCTATGATCTAACATAAAAAAACCTTATCAGATTTACTGATAAGGCTAATCATATTTTCGTTATAGAGCCAGGGCTGCTTCATATCCTTCTCTGACTGCGGTCAATGCAGTTCCGGCTTTCAGAGCACCGCCAATCACACGAACATTATTGCAGTTTTCTCTAGCGACTATTTCCAACGGATTATAGGATTTATAACCAAAAGCGGATATAATTGTATTGGCAGGCAGTTCCACTTCTTTTCCTTCCGGATCTAGATAGCATACTGCATGCTCGGTAATCTTTGAAACTTTCGCCTGTGTAATGACTTTTATTCCCGCTCCATGAATATAGCGTACTAAACAATCCATTGTTAATGGCATCATATCATTCAGAATATCCGGCATCATCTCAACAAGAGTAATATCATGACACGTTTCCGTAATATAATGAGCGGTTTCTCCACCGACTTCTCCGCCTCCGCAAACTACAACCGGGCCAGCCGACACATCCACATTTCCTAACAATACATCTTCTGCAGTCACAACATTTTTATTGTCAATTCCTGGAATATGCGGCATCCATGGTTTAGCACCGGTAGCAACGATAATCGCATCTGGTTTTTCATTCTTGATAATATCTTCTGTCACTTCCGTTTCCATCCTTATAAGAACTTTCAAATCCTTTAAACTCTTACGCAAAGAAGAGACAAAAGTAGATAGTTCTCCTTTTCCATGTGGATATGCTGCACTTCTAAATTGACCTCCCAGTTCTTTACCTGCTTCATAAACCGTCACAGTATGACCAATCAGTGCGGCAGTTTCAGCGGCCATCAGACCTCCAGGTCCTGCACCAATCACCATCACTTTTTTAGGATCTTTCGTTTTTTCCATTGAATTTTCATACTCTCTGCCAACACGCGGATTCACGAGGCAGGTTGCACAAGTTCCATTCAGAAGACCAGCTTCACAACCTTGCAGGCACCCGATACAATAACGGATATTCTCAAATTTTCCTTCTTTTGTTTTTACTGGCAAATATGGATCTGCTAAAGAACCACGTCCCATTCCGATGAAATCCGCCTTTTCCAGTTTTAAAAGACTCTCTGCCATCTTTGGGCTGTTGATTCGATTCGTTACTATGACAGGTATATCAACCAGTTTTTTTACTTGTTCGGCAATATCCATATTTATACCATGTTCTGTATACATTGGTGCAATAATCTGCTTTTCTACTGGCGAAGCATACATTCCGTTTGATACATGGATTGCATCCACACCCAGTTCATTGAGATGGCAAACCAATTCAAATGTATCCGCCGCTGTTCTTCCGCCAAGAAGATACTCATGCCCGGAGATTCTTACCATAACCGGAAAATCATTTCCTACATTTTCTCTGATACATGCATAAATTTCATCCAGGATACGGACACGGTTTTCAAAACACCCTCCATATTGATCCACTCGTTTATTCGTGAACGGAGAAAGGAATTCTGAAATCAAATACCCATGAGCCGCATGAATTTCAAGACCATCAAACCCGGATTCTTTCACTCTTTTTGCGGTATTTCCAAAATCTTGAACAATCTGTTGGATTTCTTCTGTTGTCAGTTCTCTAGGAAGATCCATACAGAACGGATCTTTCATCGCAGACGGCGCCACAGGTTGAACATTTCCATTTACTGCATGTTTAGACTGACGTCCCGGATGATACATTTGGCAGAAGAGTTTGGAGTCGTATTGATGGATCGTTTCTGTGAGCTTTTTGTTTCCTTCCATCTGCTCAGCCCTATATAGTCCCGGAATGAACTGATATCCTTTTGCATTTTCATTGACTGCGTAATCTTCTGTGATGATCAAGCCCCAGCCGCCTTTTGCTTTTTCTTCAATATAGCGAATATAACGTTTGGTAATCATTCCATCCTCTGTACATAGATTCATTACCATAGCTGGTACAATCAAACGGTTGGGAATTTCACAGTTCCCGATTTTTCCAGGTGTAAATAGTTTTTTTAACATAGGATCCTCCTCTCTCTATTTACCTAACCCTCCATTTTCTATTTTCATCATAAGATATAGAACAATTCACATGTCAATGAAGATATTTTCAAACCCAGTATAAGATTCATTCTATTATTCGCTTTATCATTTGCTTATTCTGTAAAAAATTAAGTATTTTTTCAGCTTTAACCTAAAAAAAGCATGGAATGGTTCCATGCCCTCAATCAATAAATCTATTTAACAATCGGTATCCTCAACTCAAGAATTCTATGTAATGTATCTCCCTGGACCCCGCGACTAATTAACAATGCATTAATCGGTTCATTTTGTATTATGTCTTTCATTTCGTTATGACGCAAAGCAAACTGTTTAAATTTTCGGATTTTATCTGTATCAAATTCTCCCATACTGCCCATATCAATATGTGTACAGAAACAAAGCGTTTCTGAAACATATGTAAAATCCTCTGGCAGTTCCAATTTCAATGCTTTAACATACTTTTCTTCGATGCTCGTTTCCCATATTTGTAAATTCCCTTTCTCTGTAAATCCCGAATCAATAAACGGATTCGCCAGATCAGAAAAAACAAATTCGCTGGTTTGCTTTGAAATGGTGAATTTGTCATAATGATCGCCTCGTCCGTTGACCAAAGGACTTTTATAGTGTGCAGGAATTTTTGCTACCCAATAATTTCCGATATTATGCATTCCGATAGTGAACCGGTCTTTTAACTGTCTTAGTCGTTCTATCAAAATACTGCGATAAGCAATCTCCTTCTCTAGTTTTTCTTCATATTGAGCAAGATGCGTTGCTAACTGTTGCGCATAATCATCGATGCGTACGGTCGGTATATTCTTGATATTCACACCAAGGTTTTTAAATTGTATAGATTCCAGAAGCCAGAAGATCACATCTGTATCATAATACCTGTAGTTATTGGCAGTATTTCTATGAGATTGGATAACCCCTTGTTTTTCATAATATCTGATCATATCTTTCGATAAACTAAGGATATCCGATACTTCTCCAATCGTATAATTCATGACTGTTCCTCCTTAAAGATGATTTAAATAGGACAAACAATTTTCTATTTCTACATTTTTACCTGTACACAAATAACCGTTTTGTATTCCTCGAACTGTATTACGGGTTCCTGCCAACTCACTCACAGGAATTACCATAATCTCATAATGCACTTGTGGTTCTAATGGAAATATCTTCACATCCTCTGTTTTTCCTTTATCCAATTTATTTATTATGAAGTGTATTTGATATAATTGGCCAGCCTTCGCAATGTAGAATCATCAAAATGCAGACCATCCTCCGTAAATTCAATCCTATTATTCAGAATCTTCGGTATGGTTGTCCACCGGTAGGCACTGTCCTTCAGGATCGGGCTTTTTAACAATTTTCTTCGTAACAGCCGGTTATAGCGTCCTTCATATCGGTTGAATATCGAAGGTTCATACCCGATAACCAGACGATCTCTTGAACCGGCCACAATACCGATGACTGTCACCGTGGGACGATAATACTTTCCGTTGTATTCGTACTGCATCGATGCCAGCTTTTCAGCACATGTAATGGCACTGTCCACATTTTCCTCATTTTCATTATTGATAAAATCATAGTCGTTGACCGTCGCAAAGAAAAAGATATCACATTTCCCTTTGGCTTCGATCTGAGCATGAAAACAATCTTCGACAGACTGATAGAATTCATCAGTACATATATATGGCACTGTATTTACATAATGACCGCCAGTTAACGCAAAAACCGCAAACGACTGCCCTCCAATCTGCTGCTGATACAGTCCTAACTGACAACATCGGCTGTCACCGACCACTATCCGTCCCGATGTATAGCTTTTGGACAAAGGGCTGGTACGATAGATTTCCTGATTGTATTCATTCACAATATATTCAAGATACGCATCTTCATTGGCGAAAAGCACTGGCAGATCCAGGTTCGCTACAGGCATATCGCAAAAGCGTACAGGTGCAGCCGTCCCGATCTCCCTTTGACAGGCAACCATGGTTATAAACAATGTCCAACAACTAATAATACAACATACCCTTTTAAGCCTCATGCCAATTTCCTTTCAATATAGTTCATTTATATACCATTCCTGAAAGGAATTCAAATCTATCTCTTTCTCACAAGGTTTCACCACTTAGAGATCTTTTGTTTCGTAAGGCTTATTCCACGAACCAATCTCGATCAGATTCCCTTCCGGATCGGCGATGTAGCATGTTCTTTGTCCCCAAGGCTCCGTTGTCGGTTCCATGACCGGAACGGCTCCTTGTTCAACGGCTTTCTGAAATTCCATATCCACTTGTTCAAACGTATCTACATATAAAGCTATCTCAAAATGGCCATTCAGCCCTTTGACATAGTCATAGCGATGCCCTGTCATTTTTTCGAAGTCTTTTCTTCCGTATAAAAGAAACAACGTTCCATCCTTAACCAGATACACATTTTCTGTCCCTTCGGCTTCTTTGATTTCAAATCCAAGGACATCCCGGTAAAAACGAATCATCGTATCCATATCCTTCACCAAAATTCCCAAACCATCCAGGCGCATAATAACCCTCCATTCTATTCTTTAGATTATCGTAACATACGCGTTCCATGATCAAAAGGAGTGAGGTATTTTGCCTCACCCCATATGGTTAGTTATTTCTTTAGGAAACTGTTAAAACCATTTTTATGTCCTTGTCTAAGGTCTGTACTCCCAGTGAAACAAGACATATGTGGACTGCATTTGGGAAAAGGATCGGGCCGGAGATGCAAACACAGCCTTACAGCCCATCCTGTTGGCTTTGAACATCATCCCAATGACAGCTCCGCTCCCATCTGAAAAGCATTTTTTAAGTCCGTTGGAAACTGCTTCTCCCGCATTTCCTTCTTGTGCTCTTCATTAAAGCTAGCCATATCAAATTTTGTATAATCGGCTACCTGCAATGTATCACAGCAGGCATACACCTCCACACGACCATTCAAGGCTTTAAATGTTTGCGTAAGTTCCTTTGCTTTTTTTCTATAGCTGATATTATAAAACGACTTTGATGCATTCATAGTCAGGATGATGCCTACGTTGACCTTGCCTGTAAAATAGTTGGAATAATCATCATAAGATAAAGCGCAGAAGTGAAGTCGCTCAATCAAGGCATGCACCTGGCTGGTAATATCCCCTAGATAAATCGGCGAACCAATAATCAGAGCATCGGCTTCAAAAATACGGTCAAGCAATGGAGACAAGTCATCCCTCCAGTAACATTTACAGCGAGGAGCTCCTTTTCGTTTACACGCCATACAGCTGCGGCAACCAGTATAAGATAGATCAAAGAGATCGATATACTCTGTTTTGGCACCAGTGGATTCAGCCCCTTTTTTCGCTTCTTTGAGCATCATAGCAGTATTCCAGTTCTTTCTTGGACTTCCATTCAACAGGATCGTTTTCATTGTTTTCCTCCGTTCTATCTAGTCAGAATGAAAAAGCATACGAAATCTTTTTTCGCTTGCATACTCTGACAGAGACTCCTTCTTCCGTATATTTAAAATGCTTTGTATAGATAAAAAAATTATATTCTATTCTTTTATAGAGTCATACTTTCGTGCTTCTTTTTATCAGTAAAGCTATCGCTAAAAAGCAATCTCCAGCATGCTTCCTTCCCCTTTGCTACGATACAGTAAATACAATGGATAGTCCCCTTTGGCAAACGGCACCGTCTGCTTGCGAAGGATCCATGTCTTCGATGCCGGTATCTCTATTTTAGCTATACAGGCAGTTTCTCTTTCCTGTTCAGCAGCGAACCCTTTGGGCAGCCCCTGGTATATTTCGATTTCCGCTTCCATATCGCACTGCATTGTGACCGAGAACAAGCATTCACCTGTAAAGGTGAAGTAACGGAATCCGATCAATGTGCCATCCTGCAGCTGACGAACATATCTTTGATCCCTCTTGCTTCCGATATGCGGAAAATGTTCATTCAATTTATGGTTGCTGCCATGAGGCATCGCGCCGTTGGACAATACGCAACAGATGGCCGCCGGATAGTTTCCCTGTGCCGGCAAAGGCTTCCCGTTCAATCCACAGGAGCTTACGGGAACCTGAGCAATCGTTCCATCCGGTCGGATCTCAATCGGTTCTGCACACCCTTGTCGGCTATAATCCGACTTATGTGTCAGTCTGTGGTAAAAGACATACCATTGATCTTTGATTTTTTCAATGCTGCCATGGGTCGTGCCTGTCATATTCAGCCGTTGTGCCTCCGTTCTTCCATTCAGACCGACATCTCCATTGGAGACGATCGTTCCACCATAGACATATCCATGGTCTGCGTATTCACTCACGGCATAACAGAGCTCGTGATTCAAACATGAAGAATAAATGAAATAATACTTTCTGCCGATCTTACGGATCGAGCTTCCTTCATAAAAGGAATGGCCTTCAAACGAAGTTCCTTTTACTTTGTATGGAATGACAGGATACGGTATTCCTTTTACTGTCAACATATCATTCTCCAATACAGCCATATAAGCCCCCATCACACTGGTAGTGCCGGCATGAGAAACGATTTCTTCGCGAGTCTTATTGAACATGTCCATTTCATTACGAATTGCTTGTTCATCCGTGAGAAAATCTTCTGCTTCTTCACTAAGATACTGCGTACCATAATACAAACGAATGATTCCTTCATCATTCAGCACAGCCGGATCAAAACATACCCCCTCCAACATGGCAGTTCCATCTGCATGCTGCACATATCCAAGGTATTCATAATGACCCGCCGGTTTATCACAGACCGCAACTCGGATTGGACCGTGATAGCCACCCTGGCCATAGCGGCCAGACATACAATAATAAAGATAGTATCTTCCATCGTTGCCACGTACGACATCCGGAGCATACATATATTCCCGAACACCCGGAGAATACAGACTGTCCTTTTTTCGATAGTCCGGATCCTGCGATGCCCTGTAGATCACGCCCTCATAACGCCACGAAGTGAGATCATCGCATGAGGCTGAATAACTGACATAATCTAACATGCAGAAAGTATCCCCATCCTCTTTATCATGGGAACCGTATATATATACTCTGTCTCCAAACACATGCGGTTCAGCATCCGGTACGTATTCATTCAACGGAAGATACGGGTTAAATCCTTGTTTCATTACGTTTTATCCTTCTCTAAATAAATCAATCCATTCTGGTAATAACGACTTTCCCTTCTGTATCAAGCGGAGGCGTAATGCCTCCGGCATTGGGTGACGTCAATCACACATATCCGTGCTCGTATGGTCTTTCTTTTCCTATTAGCTTGCTACACCAAACCATCTAATTCCATATCTTATATAAAATTATATCATTCCTTTGTGGATTATCATTCATTTCATGCCCTTTCTTCATTGACTAGGACCAAATAAAAAGGCCGATCGGAGTGGCTCAGCACTGAAATCGGTCAGAATAAAGAACAGATCCAAACAAGTAGAGATGATAAAGGAAAGATGTATTTTCCAGTTATAGCCAAAAAAGATGAGGACCCAGAACATTTTCAACCTCTGAATAGGTATGTGTGAAGAAGCAAACCGCTTATCCTGAATAAAGCTGACTTCTGCCCATAACATAAGAAAGAGTCCTGCCATCATCATAACTGCCAAAAAAATCGTATATACCATGTAATGCTCCTTCACTTCTGCATCTCTAGTTTTTCATAGAATCAACCCTTTGGCAGCTTCATGTATCCTTCCATATCCATGAATCCAATCTCGTGATAAAGGTCTTTTGCCACCTCTGCGCTTTCCAGAAAGATTTTTTCTGTTCCTCGTTTTTTAGCCTCCTGTATTAAAAATTCAACCATCTGCCGACCAATCCCCTTTCCTCGAAGCTGTGGCAACGTATAAATATTCATCAGATAGCCATTTGTTCCAAAGACATTATCCGGAGACGGCATTTCCTTTTGATAGCAGATTCCTCCGCACCCGACAATTTCTCCTGTCCTTTTTACGACCGCAAAACAAGCTGTGTGGGTCCCATCCGCAAGATGCTCTTCATAGTAAGATCTGTTGTTTTTTTTGAGTACCTCATTATCTTTGATTCCATCATCAAAAAATACTTCGGCCAGTACACGCATCCGCCACTCCATGAGCCGATCTAGATCGGACAGATCTGCTTTTCTGATTTCTATATCCATTTTTCAGGCCTCCTTCATCACGACCGGCATTCTGGTCATATCCGGTTTTCCGTTGGTATTCAAGGGAATCTGCGGCATCCGGATCATAAATTCCGGAATCATGAAATCCGGTAGATACTCTGAAAGCTCTTTTCTGATACGGGACACTTTAAGATCCGGATCGGATGGCACAACATAGGCAATCATATAAGGCAGTCCTTCCTCATCGGTAAATGAGCGAACAACTGCTTGTTCCACACCTTCGCATTGATACAGTCTGGATTCGACCTCCATGACTTCGACCCGTTTGCCGTTGATCATGATCTGTGTATCTTTCCGATGCAAAAAAGCAATGTTACCATCCGGCAGAATATATCCTAAATCTCCGCTTCGGTACATAACATCCCCCGATTTTGTTTTTTCAAAGGCTTTGTTTTCCTCATCATGATTCCCGATATATCCGTTGGATACACCATCGCCATAGATACAGATTTCGCCAATTTCGCCTTTTTTAACTTCGTTTCCTGCCACATCTAAGATCCGGATCGAGGTTCCTGAAACAGGATGCCCGATCGGATATGTACCATCTGCAAGGATCTGTCCATCCCGGCATCGATAGTACGAAGCACATACAGTCGTTTCGGAAGGACCATACGTGTTATAGACTTCTGCCTGATCCAGAAGATGGTCGACATGATGGCTCCGAAGCACATCGCCTCCGCTGATCAGAAGACGCAGGCTGGCGGGAATCGATGACAGACAATTCATCTCTGCCAGCAGATATGGAAAGCCTGAAAGCATCGTTACCCCGTGTTTTTTTACAAAAGTCATCAGTCGGCGGACATCCATTTTATCTTCTTCCGAAGGAATGGCAAGGGCAGCTCCGTTCAGAAGACTTGTGAAAACTTCCTCCACAAAGATGTCAAAGGAACATACCGAATACTGAAGCATGATATCTTTTGGCCTAGGATGAAATTCATTTTCAAATGCTCGGACGTAGTGACAGACATTCCGGTTTGTGACCGATACCCCTTTGGGCCTTCCGGTTGTACCGGAAGTATAAAGAACGTATGCCAAATCGTCAGGATGTTGTTTATAGATCCTTGTACGGCTTTCTGGGTCTGCATTGCAGATGGAACAATCAGAATATATCTGTTTATAGGGTTCCAGCTTAGCGGTATACTGCATCTCCGTCAAAATAAAATCCACTTTTGCCTCATCCATCATATAATGGATCCTGGCTGTAGGAAAAGACGGCTCTGCCGGAACATACATAGCTCCTGTTTTTAATACCGCAAGGATGGAAGCAATCATTTCCGCTCTGTGCCTCATAACGATTCCAACAGCTCTCGTATGTGGAGGAAAACTATCTGCAATCATGTCTACCATATCCGAAAGTTCTCTGAATGTCATTGCTCTTCGGTTTTCAATAATTGCCATACTGTTTCTGTTTGCCTCTACCGTCTTTTGAAATAGACCATATATCGTATTATCCATACCTCTATATCCTCCTTCAGACGATAGCCAAGATGCCTTTCGCACTTCGCAATGCCGCATCTTTGAAATGATTTCCGGGATTCAGTTCCCAGGTTACGTCAAGACCTTTATCTTGATAGTGCTCCACTATACATTCCGTATTTTCCTGAACTGTCCTGAGGTATCCATTTTTCGTTTTTGCCTCTCTATCTCCCAGAGATACGTAGATTTTTTCCGGTCTTTTCTTCATCTCGTTTGAATACACGTACTCCTTAAAATCCGGAAACCAGAGAGAGCCGGACATGCTGGCTACCCTGTCAAACCGATCCGTACGATACATCGCATAAAGCGCAAAAAGCCCTGCCAGTGAGTATCCTGCCAAACTGATATGTGCCGGACTGCCAGATACTCTATTGAGCGCAGCAGGCACAATTTGCTCCAGCAGCAACCTCAGATAATCATCTGCTCCACCAGTACAAGGCGTATCTTGTGGTGTAATCGGCGGACAGTACCACGGTGTCATATCGTGGTCCCATTTCAGATTTCCAACACAAAGTAAGTTGAAATCTTTACTGTCCAATTCCATAGCTGCTTTCATAACTGATCTTCCATCACCAGCATAATTGTTCAATATAATAAGAGGCCTGTCCGTACCTTTTGAATGATACAAGGTTACTTCCTTTCCCTCGATGTTGAATTTTTCCATATGTATACTCTCCTTGTTGGCTTTTTAAAGTATAAAAATTATACTTGTTACCAGAAAGTTGTTCAAGTACGCAGAATTTATATACATAGTATAAATACTATACCGAGGTAGAACCATGAACAAATATATGTCCTATGAAGAATATCTTGAAAATGTTAAAAAGGGGATCCTGACCGATGATGGCAATTGTCCGGTTACCCCGTTGCTTGTCATGCTGCAAGGAAAATGGAAGACCCAGGTTCTTTATGAATTTTGTATCAATGAGAGGATGCGCTTTGGCGCATTAAAAAAAGCTCTCCCCGGCATCACAAACACAATGCTCACAAATACCCTTCGTGACTTAGAAAAAGATGGGCTGATCATCCGAGAACAGTTTAACGAGATCCCTCCTCACGTAGAATACTCCTTCTCTGAAATGGGCCGCGATCTTCTGCCTGTCTTCTATTCCATCATGGTCTGGGGATTCAAACACGAAAAAGACCTTTCTGATCATAAATAATAAAAAAGCCGATATCGTCTGTGTTTCTATTACAGATCCTATCGGCTTTATTTATTGTCGGTTGTACATTGTTTATTATCTTTGTCTTATATCTCAGAACGGCAAAATGAAACGAATTCCCTACTTTGCATCCGGACTTTTCACAAATCCGATTTCCTTCGCTCTTTCCCTGCTCATCAGATGAAAATTACATTCATCATCCCCATAGCCAAGTGTTTTTGTCCGGTCAAGAACAGCCAGCTGCATTTCAAAAGTATAATAATCCATCATGCACAAATATTTCGTAATTTCCTTACAGTGCTCTTGTTCTGTCAGTTTACAAATACCACACTGTTTATGTGTAATGTAGTATTCATCCTTTCCCGGAACCTTTTTAAAATAATAAAACCAGTTCATCGGATACTCTTCAATATGGTCTCTTGACCACTTCGCCTGCTTTGTCCGGTTGGCAATCTCTTTTTCCGTAAAGGCACTCTTTCCTTGTTTGGCTTTGACCATCAACGGACAATAGGCAAGTGCCCGCACCAGATCTTTGAGTTTTTCTTCATCTATCTTTCCATCGGCCTCCTTATAAAGCGCAATCAGAAAAGCCCCTGCATACATCGTCATGACAAACATGTTGTCCTTCATGCTTCCAATCCCGGGCGTTCTTTCCACAATAGCCTTGTATTCCTTCAAAACCCGTTTTTTATACGACGTCATCTCTATTTCAGGTATCTTCCTCTCCACATACGCAAAAGCAGTCTTTGCGAATGCGAATTTGATAAACCAGCCAATCACTCCATATTTCATCTCGTTTCTCCTTGCCAGATTCCCTTCTTGAAATCATCCCTGTATATTTATATTCATGTTTTTTTATTTATGCATCATTATATCATCGCTTTATAAATACTTAAATACCGTGTATAGAGAATCCTATTCTTTCTCAGTACGAATATCCTCATCTATCATTTTTCAAAACATGCCCATGATGGAAAAGCCTTCCCTGAAAGAATAACAGCGATGCATATAGAAATACTGTCTGCCTTTTTCTTTTGATCCTTCAAATAGTTATTGTCATCCGCTTTATCAAAGGTTCAAAGTTCGCATATGAAACGATACCTTATCTAAAATGTCCAGAACCTGCTCATCCCCAAGTTCCTTTCGATTTTGTGTATATGCATAATAGCTGCCCTGGATCTGGTAAGTCAGAAGCACCCTGAGCTTCGCATCTTTTTGAGCTTCGGGATCTATATTGAAAATATGCTCTTTTATTCCCTGTTCAATCCGAATCGGTAAAACAGCTGCCTGGGTTCCTGAAAAGAGTATATCTATCAAATTTTGATGAGAATAAAAGCTGTCGTACAATCTCTTTGTTAACTGCTCTACATTAAGAATTACCTTGTTCTCTTGAATGACACCGTTCAAAACATCTTGTATGACTTCATTCTGAAGCTGTTGTGACAGATCATAAATATCCCTGTAGTGAAGATAAAACGTTGCTTTGCTTATTTCAGCGGTTTCTGCCAGTTCTTTGATTGTAATTCGTTCCAGAGGTTTTCTGGAACGAATCTGCAAAAAAGCATCTCGTATAGCTCGTTTTGTCTTTTTCTCACGTAAATCCATCTTTATTCTCCTTGTCAATTATTCAAAATCGTCTATTATTTGACACTGATCCAAAACTGTATATAGCACTTGTCCAATAATTGGAATACTATAATTATAATCATTTAATAGACGAGTGTCTATTATCGTATGGAGGTGTGTATGGATATATTTGATTTTTATATGGGACGCAGTTTTGATGCCTACGAATATCTTGGTGCCCACCATAGTCAGAAAGGCATGATCTTTCGAACCTTTGCGCCGGCAGCCAGCAAAGTCAGCCTCCTTTATGGTGGACAGGAAATACCTATGCTTCCTGTTTATGACGGAAATTTTTATGAGTTACAGATTGCTCAGGCTGACACCGGACAGACATATGAATTTCGGATCTATAACCGGGAAGGAAACTATACAGACCATAGTGATCCATACAGCTTTCAAATGGAGTTACGACCAGATCATAAATCGGTTCTTTCGTCCTTTCACACCTATTCCTTCAATGATGACGCCTGGATAAACTCACGTTCTTTTTCTTTTGATAAACCCATGAACATCTACGAGATGCATTTTGGATCCTGGCGGAAAAAAGAGGATGGTAGCTGGTACCACTATGACGAACTGGCTGATCCGCTAATTAAATATTTGATACAAAGTGGATATAACTACGTTGAATTTATGCCCTTGAGCGAACATCCCATGGATCAGAGCTGGGGATATCAAAACACAGGATTTTTTTCCCCGACAAGCCGCTATGGAAGACCTGACCAGTTAAAATACCTGATAGACAGGCTTCATCAGAATGGAATCGGTGTTATTCTGGATTTTGTGCCGGTTCATTTTGCCGTGGATAGCTATGGCCTGGCCCGTTACGACGGAACAACGCTTTATGAATATCCGCATAAAGATGTTGGCATCAGTGAATGGGGCAGCTATAATTTTATGCACTCACGGGGAGAGGTCCGCAGCTTTCTTCAGTCTGTGGCAAACTACTGGCTGAAAGAATTCCATTTCGATGGTCTGCGTATGGACGCAATCAGCCGGATCATTTATTGGCAAGGCGATGAAAGCCGAGGCGAAAACGGAAATGCTGTAGATTTTATCAAGGGAATGAATAAAGGACTGAAAGCTTTGAACCCCGGCTGTATCTTAATTGCCGAAGATTCGACAAATTACCCAGGTGTCACCCTGGAAGTAGATAAAGGCGGCCTCAGCTTTGATTATAAATGGGATATGGGATGGATGCACGATACGTTGGAATTATTTCAATCTGATCCTGATGACCGCCCTGCTAAATACCATAAGCTGACATTCTCTATGATGTATAACTACAATGAAAGATATCTGCTTCCCTTCTCTCATGATGAAGTTGTACATGGAAAAGCGACGATCCTGAATAAAATGAACGGCCGGTACGAAGATAAGTTTCCACAGGCCCGAACATTGTATCTATATATGATGGTCCATCCAGGAAAAAAGCTGAACTTTATGGGGAATGAAATCGGTCAAATACGGGAATGGGATGAAACAAAAGAACAGGATTGGAACCTGATGACCTATCCTGCCCATGACTCATTCTACAGATTCGTCTCTGATCTTAACAAGCTTTATCTGAAACACCCGGCTTTATGGGAACTGGATCACTGTCAAAAAGGATTTAAATGGCTGGATTGTCACCAGGAAGAAAAATGTATCTACATTCTTCAGCGAAATGCTAAAACAGAGCATCTGGTTGCTGCCATCAATTTAAGTGCCAAAGAGCATTCTATTTGCTTGCAGATTCCCGGTAAGTCTTTTTCCACCTTGATTTATACAGATTGGGAAAAATATGGTGGATCAACCCCTGTTGAAAATAAGGTTTCCGCCACATCCTTTGCCATAGCTCCGTTTTCGGCAGTTCTTTTCCTTATGACGGATCCACCACAATAACCGCAGAAACAACATGGTAAGAAGCCTGCTTGTATGGCAGTGCGATATAGTTTTATGTCATTAGATCATGGCGATTCCTTCAATTCTGTTTGATCCTTTGATGTTTTTTGATCAAATGTTTCTTTGTTGCATGTTTTATCATTCGTTCCTGATATATCCAAGGTTTATCAACCATGCACAGGTAAGACCGGCAAAAAATCAGATGAACCTTTTCAGATTGCACTTAAAAACCCGGAGACTGATTCTCTCAACCTCCGGGTTATATGTTTTAATATTGCTTTTGCAAACTTATTTGTTTCTTTTTCCACTGTTAGCAGTTCCACGGACCTCTTCATGATAAAAATAGTCCACGATAGTCGGATGTCCCTGTGGAACTCTTTCATATGGTGTTTCATTGTCTACGAACCGGCAGCCATATTTCTTTGCGATTTCTTCCGCCTTCTTTTCAAGTGCCTCAAAATAACTACGGGTTTTCTTATTGTAGATGTCGTCATACAGCGAGAGCAGATCGGGATACTTCACTGCGATATAGTCCATAATGCGCTTCTTGAAACCACCACGAAGATTCAGATTCTCCAGCCATATTAGATCGCACTGATCTTTTGCCCGCTCAATAATCGCTTCGATATCGGTGATTCCGGGAAACACAGGAGAAATAAAACAAACCGTACGGATACCAGCATCATAAACCTTCTTCATCGCTGCCAGCCTGCGTTCAATACTGACGGCTTCATCCATATCATCCTTGAAGGCTTCATCCAGCGTATTGATTGACCAGGAAATGGTCAAACGGTTATTTCGGTTGATTTCTTCCAACAGATCCATGTCCCTCATATTTTTGTCTACTTAATTGTAGCCTATCCAGAATTCTCATGCCATTATCAGCCGGGCAGAAAAGGATAATATTATAGATGGAGGTGAACTGAGAGTGCATAATATTCCTGAATCTCCGGGCCACATCATTAAGTCAGCACGGGAAAGGGCTGGTATTACCATAGAAGATCTGGCAACCAGGGCAAATATATCAGAACGTTATTTATACCGGATTGAGAACGAAGGGAAAAAGCCGAGTTATGATGTTCTCTACCGGTTCATCCGTGCATTGAATGTATCTGCCGATACCTTCTTTTACCCTGAAAAGCGAACTGTCGATACCGAGGTAGATTATCTTCTTCGTACCCTTTGTGATGGTGACAGCAGAGCCCTGGAAGTAATTAAGGCCACTGCAACGGCCCTTATCAACACCGCCCCTGAGAAGCAGCTGTAAGGATGCTTTTTCGTTTCTGGCTTTTATAGCCTTTTTCATAAGCAAACATTCTCCGTATAATGAAATGAGCCTTGTTTCAGATCAATCAGCGTTTCTTTCCGGCATTTTGGACAAAACAATGGGAAGTTTACCAATACTGTATCTTTACGGATTTTAGTCCGGGTCTTTCTCCCACACATGGGACAAATCACCCATTTCTTCTGCCCGGCCATTTCAAATTAGGGGCCTCGTTCCTTGCCCGAGATAAGATCACAGGTGTCTGCATACGGGCAAGCTTTTTGTTCCTGTCCTTTGAGTTTTTGGAAAGACGAATCGCTGATCATATGTTCCATTTTGCATGCTTTCGCTTCGGCGGTGCCTGCATCAACCCCTGCATCAGAAAGCCGTTCCGCAAAATGCTGATGTCGCTCATAGAACTTTTCTGCGATCTCCCGACCCAAATTGGTCAGATGCAGCGTGTAGTCATCGTCCATTACGATAAAGCCGCCCTCTCACAAGAGTTTGACCGCGTGACTGACGCTAGGCTTTGACACCCCCCATCTGTTCCGCTACATCTATGGAGCGCACCATACCTTTTTCTTTTTGCAGGATATAGATTGCTTTTAAGTAATCTTCACCGGAAGTATGAAGTTTCATTCCATAACACCCGTCCTTTCAAATCGCAAGAGACTATCTCGCGTTTTTAAAGTAGCAAGACGCAAATTCAATATTTTCATCTGTCCATTCCCCAAAACAGGACACAGCTCCGTTGTCCATAAACACCATATAATCGCAGCAATGTGCTACAAGTTCTGGGTCGTGAGTGATAATCATTTGCGTTTTACCCATTTCAGAAAGTTTCTGGATACACGATGAGACCTCCTTCATATGTCGGTAATCCAAGCCGCTGGTAGGCTCGTCGTACACGATGATTTCTTTATGGGAAGCAATTGCCCCTGCTATGGCGACACGCTGCTTTTGTCCACCGGAAAGAGACATGGGGTGCTTATCTTCGAATGCCAGCAAATCCAACATAGACAGGATGCTCTTAGCATACTCTGTCTTTTCTTCTTCCTCTATATCTTTGATGCCAAGCGTCACTTCATCAAGCACGCTCTCGGCAAAGAGCTGATGGTTTACGTCCTGCATAACCATATAACAGAGTTTCAGCCGTTGCTTTGGCTTATATTCCTTATCCATAAAAGCGAACGTACCGCGCATTCTCCTCTCCAGCCCGCATAAACACCGGGCTAATGTTGTTTTGCCTGCGCCATTATTTCCCAGCACGGCAACAACGGCGCCTTTAGGGATCGTCAGGTTTTCAACATGGAGTAGGTCTTTCTTTTTGATGGTAAAGCAAAAATCCCTAAGTTCCAGCCCTTCCTTTGCTCTGCTCTTTTTCACACATTGCGGAACAAAGCGGCTTGTTCCCCTAAGTCCCATTTCATGCAGGTCGCTCAACGGTTTTTCAAAGAAGGCTGCTCCGGTAAACTCCTGTTCAATTTTCCCATCTTTGAAATACAGTACTCGGTCTGCAAGGAGACGAAGCCAATCCAACCGATGCTCTGCTACAATGACGGTTTTCCCCTGCTCTTTCCACAAGCGCAGAATGTTCTCTAATTCATGGATGGTTCCTATGTCCAGATTTGAAGTTGGCTCGTCTAAAACCAGCACATCAGGCTGCAGGGCATAAACAGAGGCGCAGGCTATTTTCTGTTTTTCACCCCCAGACAGCGAAAAAAGTTTTCTTCCAATCAATGGCTCCAGATGCATTGCTGTCACGGTGGCATCAAAACGTTGCAGGATTTCGCCACGATCCATACCCATATTCTCGCAGGCAAATACAATCTCCGTATCTGTTATCAACGTGTAAAATTGCGCCTTGGGATTCTGGAACACGGAGCCAACATATGGTGCCAGTTCGTGCAGCTCGACCTCCTCCGGGTTCTTGTCCTCGACCTGGACTTTACCAGTAAGCGTACCTTCATAGTAGTTTGGGATCAACCCATTTATCAATCGGCTGAACGTGGTTTTTCCACTACCTGATTCCCCGCACAAAAGGACGATTTCCCCTTTGGAAATTTGTATGGAATTATCAAAGATAGCCGCGTCATTGTCGGCGTTTTCATAAGTAAAAGATACGTTCTCGATTTTTATCAAAGGGAAATCTCCTCCTTAAAGCAGTTATTGCTACCATCCATAGAAAGTTGAGAGGACAAAGCAAGTAATGACAGCGATACAGAACAGCAGCGCAACCCCGTCCTGCCAATGAAATCCAATCGGACAGATATTAGTGCGTCGAACAGGGGCATCCAGCCCTCTCGTCAGGGCGGATGTTGAAAGTTCATTCCCGATTGTGACAAGACCGGTCAGCAGCGGCACCATCCGGTACTCCAGCATCTCCATTGGATTTCGCCATGATCCGACTTCCCGAAGCCGCATGGCATCCCGAATCGCTTTGTATTCCTCCCGTATCGTGGGAAGAAAGCGAAACATCACAGATACCGGGATCGAAAACTTCTTAGATATATGCAGTCTGTCCATAGCTGCAACAAACTCGCTTACCGTGGTTGTCAGCACCAGAAGGCAAAACATGGACATCCCCGGAATCAGCTTTGTAAACATGGCAATCATGCCGGTAAACAGGAGATTGAACAGGGGTGATACATGTGGCATCAGCAGACGGGGAACTGTCGCTGTGACTGCATACATCACCGCATAGTAGGCTGCAATCTGCGGTTTTTTAAGAAAAACAAGGAACAGCAATGGAATCGCAGCAAGGCACGGCAGTACAACGTTCATAATTCCGAAGCTGTCGCTTGAAATCATAACGCAGGAAACCGTCAGGCAAAGCAGAATCTTTGTCCGAGGATCAAGAAACATCTGCTTTGCTGTCGGCTTTGTGTTTCGCAGTACTGTTTCCATCAGACCAACCCACTTCTGATAAAGTGTTTTTTCAGAACAGCCCTGCCAAGCAGGCCGCCAATCAGACCTCCAACAAAGGCGGAAAGGATAACCAAAGGCAGCATCCACCAATAGCTGAGCCAGCCGGAAACCGTGTACATAAAATCCTGCCCATATGTTGCCGCGTTTTTATCAAGCCACTCTGCGCTGGCGTTCAGCCAATGAATATAATTGGCACAGGATGTGATATTAAGGACAGCATACCCCAGAAGGGCACGCCTGGCGCTCTGGTAGTTTCCGGACTTCATAATCAGTTCTACGATCAGGCTGATAATAATTCCGCAGATCAGTGCGTCGGGTCCCATGCCCGTCAGTAAAAGAACAACGCCGTTGACAATCTCAAAAATTAAGATCATCCCAAATTTTTTGATCTTGGTAAAGTAAAGCATCATTGGAATACCAAGGATGATTGCAGCAACAAACGGAATCAACATAAAGCCAATGGGCGTCAGACCGATCGCTACAGCAATCAACACACCTCCTATGACATTGACCGCAGTAAAAACACCCACATTCATCAGGTCTTTTCCGTTCAGCCTGTTCTTGTTCTTTTCTTTTTTCATGTTAAGAGATCCCCTTTCTATCAATAATGATTTCGTTCATTTGACCTTCCATGCCAGACTCTCGTTTTGCAGTGAATAGAGGCGATGGTACAAACCATCCCTCTGCATCAATTCTTCGTGTGTACCGGATTCTATCAGTTTCCCTTCGTTCAAAACTACGATCTTATCACAAGCTACTATGGATCGCAGTTTATGGGCAATGATCAGTACCGTTTTGTTCTCGATAAGTCTGCCGATAGCCTTCTGAATTTTTGTTTCGTTCTCAGGATCAATGGACGCTGTACTCTCATCCAGCAGGATTACAGGCGCATCCTTCAGGAATGCGCGGGCAATCGAAAGCCGCTGCCTTTCACCGCCGGACAGGGTCATTCCGTTTTCTCCGATTACAGTGTCATAACCCTGCGGGAGCCGATCTATAAACTCGTCGCAGCAGGCCAGCTTTGCCGCGGTCATAACTTCTTCATCGGTTGCATTCTCTTTCCCGATTCGGATGTTGTTATAGATCGTATCATTGAACAGCACCACGTCCTGAAAAACAAAAGAGTAATTCTCCAGCAACGTGTCTGGAGCAACTTCATTAATATTGATGCCTCCCAGAGATACGCTCCCTCTGTTTACGTCCCAGAAACGGGCAGCAAGCCGGCAAAGGGTGCTTTTGCCGCAGCCTGACGGGCCCACCAGCGCAGTAATCTGTCCCTGCTTCGCTGTAAAAGAGACATCATGCAACACATCCTCTTCATTGTAAGCAAACGACACATGATCAAAGGAAATATCAAAAGACTCTAGCTGCAGAGTCTCATCTCCCTGCTGTTCCGGATAATCCATCAGGTCCCGAATCCGCCCTGCACTGACCAAAGAAGAAATCATTACACCCAGTGATTCGCACGCCTTGGTCAGAGGCTCGTAAACCCTGACCGCGACAAGGAGAAACAAGAGAAATGTAAACAAACTGATTTCTCCTGAAATCAGGAGTGTAGAACCGGTGACGATGACAAGTCCTAAACCGATCCGCATAATGTTATGGGACAGGCCAATCGCAAAGCCGGATAGAAATTCGTATAGAACAAGTCCCCTCAAAATGCGCTTGATGGTGGCTGACAGACGGTTTTGGTAACCTTCCATTGTTTCCGAGGAACGAAGCACTTTTATATTTTCCAGATACTCCTGTAAACCGTCGCTGATGTCCAGCTTTTTTTGCCTGTTTCTTTTATTTGTCCCCTCAGAAATGATCCGGCACAACGACATTGCGATCACGACTAACGGGAGGCAAATTGCCAGGCTCCCAGCCAGTTTCCAGTTGTAAAATGCGAGGATGACAATGACCGTCACGCCCGATAGAAATCCTCCTATAAACTCTGCCACGCTCGTAGACAGAGCCAATTCCACAGTCGCAACATCATCCATAACCGTAGAGGTTAAATCACTCAAGTCGCGCCGCCCGATATAGGAGAGCGGAAGCCTCCGGATTTTGTCTGCGATCTCCATGCGAAGCCGCATATCTTCTTGTGTGGAAGTCAGATACTTCTTTCGGTATGTCATGCGGTATGTAAAGTAAATTGCGAATAGCAGCAAGAGGGCAATTCCCCAATATCCCCACAGGGGAATGCTTCCTTGTGTTATGCCAAAGTATCGGTTCATCATTTCATTTGCAACTATTGCAAGCAAGAGAACGGGCAACAGCGTAGCAAGATTGAACAGACACATATACAAACCGGATTTCAGGATGTTCCGGCTTCCCTCGTCGCTAATGCGGTATATTCTTTTAAGCATGTTGTTTCTCTCCAATCCTCCATGAAATACTGCTCTGGTACTCTTCATACATTCTGGCATATACACCATGCATATCCATCAGTTCACGGTGAACGCCCTTCTCAACAATCCTGCCCCTCTCCAGAACGCAGATTTGATCGGCGTGTATAATGGTGGAAAGCCGGTGGGCAATCATAATGACGGTTTTCCCTCGCAGCAGTTCGTCCAGAGCTTTCTGTATCAGGTATTCATTTTCCGCGTCAGCAAATGCGGTTGCTTCATCCAGCAACACCACAGGGGCGTTTTTCAGGATTGCGCGGGCAAGGGCGATTCGCTGCATTTCACCACCGGAAAGATAGATTCCCTTTGTCCCGATCACCGTATCCGCGCCTTGAGGCAGCTTTTCTAAAATATCGTCGCACTGCGCCAGATGGAGGGCGCGAAGAATATCATCACGCGAGGCGTCAGGGTTAAAAACAGAAACATTTTCTATAATCGACATCTTAAATAGATTCGTGTCCTGAAATACAATACTGACCTGCTCCATCCATTGCTTATAGTCCATTTCCCGTACGTCTACTCCTCCGACCCGGATACCTCCCTGATCGACATCCCAAAATCTCGCAACCAGATTCGCAATGGTACTTTTTCCACCGCCGGATTTTCCAACCAGCGCAGTAATCGTACCCTCCGGTACTTCTAAAGAGACATCGTCCAGAGCTTTTCCGACAGCCTCGTCATAAGAAAACGAAACATGGTCAAGGCATATATCATACCCCATCGGAAGCTGCGGCGTTTTCGTTTCCGGCAGTGGTTTTTCCTGCAAAATCTGATCGATTGCGTCCAACGATGCTTTGGAGAGCATCAGATTGGATGAGCTGTTCATGATACGTGCAAGGATCGTTACGACGGTAGGAATCAGAACCGAAAAGAACAGAAAACTCAATACCGTTTTTTCAGGGTTACTGCCTACATTAAACAGGATTATGCCCCCGGGAATCAGGAAAAAGAAGATACCGTTAATTGCGGCATGGTAAGCGCTGTCTGCATTTTGCATGGAGAGTGCGTATTTCAGCAAATAATCGCCATACTCTTTTACCGCAGCTTTATAGCGCCTAAAAGAATTAGCTGTTTGCCTGAACACCTTTACAACCGCAACACCCCTGACGTATTCCGTAACAGCATTGCTGATGTCCTCGGCAGATTTCTGATACTGCTTGGCAAAGCCTTCACTTTCGTCCTTCAGCATATAATAAAGGATGCCAAAGCCAATCAGGATCGGGATCAGGCAGATGAAAGACAACCGCCAGTCGTACACAAACATAAATACAAGAAAAGCAATCGGCAGCGCAACCGCTCCTGCGAAGTCTGGGATCTGGTGTGCGATCAGCGTTTCCAGATTGTCAGAGTTCTTTTCAATAATTTTTCGTTGTTTCCCGCTGGGATTTGTCGTATGATACCCCAAGGGCAGATTTCCAACGTGTCGGACAATTTGTATCCGCAGTTTTGCTACCGTATTGAAAGCGGTAATGTGAGAAAACAGCAACGCCGTCCCGTACATTCCAAATGACATAAGGATCAAGAATACAGCACGCCAGCCCATATCGACCATATAGGTCTGATCCAGTGAAGAAATATTACCAAGAGACTGAACAATCTCTTTTGCCACGTTATACACGCACACAAAGGCATATAGGTTGATGACCGAGGAAACAGCAGATAATACAATGGCAATAACCATTGTGATCTTGAACATTCCCATATGCTGGAAAAGTCGCCCCAGCACCCCTTTTTCTTTCATACCGTCTTTCATACCGTCAACTCCTTGATTTGCATATTAGTTAGGCAGCGCTAACCGCAGGACCAAAATAATTACCTCACCCGAGGTATTTGAAACGCTGTTTCAATTGTGATTATACAGCTTACACCGCTTATTGTCAAGCCGTTTCTTTCTTGACAGTCTACAATCTTTCCTATAAAATAAAAACAATGTTTCAATCTTTCAGAAAGAGAGGGCTCACATGAAACGAATTGCCGGTGTGTCAGAGCGCTTATTAGAGTGTGCCAAAAGCGAATTTTTAGATAAGGGGTTCCAGGCTGCCTCCATCCGGGAGATCGCCAAAAAAGCAGAGACCAGCGCCCGCGCTGTCTATACGCGCTTTCCCAATAAGGAGGGACTTTTTGACGCAATTGTTTCGCCCGTTTCAGACGGGCTTATCGAACTGTATCAAAATTATGCGGATCAATTTTGGTCAAAGGATATGGGAACGGAAGGAGCAGATGCCGTTTCATTTGATGATACTGCAATTTATGTTGACATGATCGACTATATTTATGATCATAAAGATGAGTTCCTGTTGATGCAAACATCCTTAGAGGGCAAATGGCATACGGCGCTGATAGAGAATTTGACTGACAAGAATCTTTCCTACATTTCTATATGGCCAGAACCAGCAGGAGGTACAGAGAACGAAAAAGAATTGATGAAGAAAGTGCTGCATATGCTGACCAATTCCTTTTACGCATCTATGTTTGAACCTCTCCGCCACAACATGAACCGCAGGGAAGCACGTTTTTATGTTGAGACGCTATGCGCTTTTTTTGTTACAGGAATTAATCATCTGTTAAAAAAGCAATAATGTTATTAAAACTGTTTATGTCAAAATGAGCCGACGATCACAGTCATAGACTGTCGATCGTCGGCTCTGCGTCTGTGCGTCCGGCTCTTTGATGATAGTGATATTACCTTGTTTGAAATTAATCAGTGTTTCCGATCTGCATTTTGGACAGTATAGCGGAAAGTTCTTTAGTTCTGTGTCCTTGCGGATTTTTGTCCTGGTCTTTCCGCCACAGGTGGGGCAAAGTATCCACTTTGACCCCTTCATGTAAAACGCTGTTCGTTCCCACTCAAAAGATTTGCTGACTGAATTGTACGCATGCTCCACCATCCTTTCTGTTTGAAAGATCGACACTCCCGCCAAGCTGGTGTACCAGCTGTTTTACCGTATACAGCCCCAGACCGGAGTGTCCTTCGCCGCTTTGACGGGCTTCATCACCCCTGTAGAATCGCTGTGTTGCGCGTTCTAAATCTTTTTTGCTGAATCCGCACCCCGTATCACACACTCGATAGGTGATGGTCCTCTGATCTGCAAAAGCGGAGATCAGGATTTTCCCATTTGCAGGCGTATAGCGCAGACTGTTGGATACAATATTATCAAAAATGCGATCCAACTTGTCTGTATCAATAGAATATGTAGCATGTATGCTGGCATCATCGCATAGTTCAATAGAAACAGCTTTTGCCTTCGCTTGTAATTCGTAATGTTTTGCTTTCTGAGAGAGGAAATCATACAAATCCACCTCTGTAGGATTCAATTCATTCCCAGCCTGTTCAGATTCAGAAGCAATCTGCATCTGTGAAACGAAGTTTCTGCATTTTTGCGCATTTCCCTCAATGACCGACAAATACCGCCGGCATCTTTCCGGATTTGTTTGTTTAGTGTCCAGCAGGGATTCGGTGTAAGCCAGAATAATGGAAATCGGGGTCTTTAAATCATGTGTTAATGCTTCTACCATTTCCATACGCTCGCGCTCCATTTCCCACTGAGTGGAAAGGGACGTCTTTAATTCCTCCTGCATTTCAGAAAAAGCAATGCAGAGTTCCCCTAATTCGTTATCTGCATAGTAATGAATTCTAAAATCCAGATCCTTATCCTTTATCTTCTTTGCCGCTTCCATTAAGAGCTGTAAAGGCTGGTTGATCCGTTTAATGAACTTCTTGGAAAAAAACTTCGTAAATAGGATGATGTATAACACAGGGGAAAACAAGGCGACGATGATTATGCCCAATACCCATTGTCCACCATTGCCGGCAACGGATATTTTGACCTCATAAATGAGAGCAACCGCTCCCACCATTTTCCCGTCTTCATCCGTAAGTGGAATCACATGCAGGTATGTATTCTTATCCAAATAGACCTCTGTTGTATTCAGATGATTGATCAAGTCAGCTTCCGAAGAAAAGATGGGTTCGGTATTTGTCCCATAGAGGACAGCCGCTCTATTGTCAACAACCTGATAGGAAATACCATCACCTTCGATTGCGTTTTTCAATCCCATCTCATTTGTCTGGGATAATAACTTCGTATTTTCTCTGCGCACATATTGATCGATGGCCGGGATCTGTAATTCATAATAGTTTGCCGGATAAATGCCCCTGTTCTGTTCCATCAAATACAGGGCAGCAGCAAGAAACCATGTAATCAGTGTGGCCACGATAGATGCGACAGCAATCCATGTAACCGTCATACGGAAACCGCCGACAAGAGATTGTTTTTTCATGCGATCACCTCCTATAGTCGGTTCCATTTATAACCGATGCCCCATACCGTAGAAATATATATTGTACCAGTGGATACTTCGGCAAACTTTTTCCGTATTTTCCGAATATGTTCCACAACGGTATAAGAGTCTCCTTCAGAGTCGTAACCCCATACTCTTTCATAGATATGTTCTCTGGAGAAAACCTGTCCGGCATGGAGTGCCAGAAGCTCAACAATGTCATATTCTCGTTTGGATAGAGAAACAGGCTTCCCGCCGATTTTTACACTATGTTCTAACAGATCAATACTAAGTTCATTGAAATAAAGCTTCGTACGTTTCTTTTCGGCATTGATATATTGAGATCGTTGTTCCCTTCGTAAATTGGCATCTATTTTTGCCAGAAGTTCCCTGAGCCCGAAAGGTTTGGTGATATAGTCATCCCCGCCGAGCGTTAGTGCGCGGATCTTATCACTTTCCGTCTGCTTTGCGCTTAGAAACAGAATGGGGCATAAAACTTCATTCCGTATTTTCCGGCAGACCTCAAATCCATCCATCTCCGGCATCATAATATCAAGCACAATGAGATCCGGCTGTTTGGTCGCAAGTAAAGCGCCATCTACTCCATTATAGGCTGTGATTACCTGATGACCTTGCGTCTTAAGCTCGTCCTGCAGGAGCATGACCAGTTCTTTTTCATCGTCAATTATTAGGATTTTGCTCATAAATTATCAGCTCCCTTTTCATATTATTGAAAAATAGGTTACGCTTTCTCACCTGTACAAGTCAAGTCTGCGGCCATCAGCTGGCTGTATAATCGGCCAGCTTATATATGATATTGGATGATGCGCCGTCCTGGTATTGATACAGAATATGAGTATCTGTAGAAAACCAAAGTGTTGTTTCTCCAAAGGATACTTTAAAACATTCTGCCTTCCCATAGGGAACCGAGATGGTCTCCGTTCCTTCGTATTTGATCTTCAATGTAGAAATACCGGCAGTCATAGGAATGGTATCGTTCAGCTTGTATGTTTTCCCATCCTCATAAGAAATGAGCCCCAAAATGACCATGAGTGATTCGTTATCATAATAGGTGGAAGGTAAGGAAATCGTCTGATTTGAAGATTTTGCCCCGTTTGTCTGCACTTTCCAATGGTCTGAATAGCTTGTATTTACCTCAAATTTTTCATAAGGAGCCACTTTGTTGTAATAGGAAGATAAAGGCATCAGCGTGGCCATCATTATCGTGACGCCACTTTCAATTACCGTTTCATCCTTTTCATAGCTTTTTGTTTTCTTAATATCGTAAGTCTGTGCATCGGAATCCATGGTGATCTTGATTTCGGCCGTACCGTATTCTTTTCCTTTACTATTGTAAATCACATAGGAAGCCATTTGGGTTTCTGCCCACGGTATCGATTCAACCACCGGCAGAGCTTCCACATTTGAATCGCTTTGTTTGATCTGCCAGTTTTGAAGGGAACAGCCATTGAAAAGCAGTGTGCAGCAAAGTGTAAAAATCTTTACATATTCGAAATAGTTCTTATTCATAATGTTTTCTCCCTTCCCATTTGTTAAACCATTTTACGCCGCCGACATAACAAACAACCAGGCAGACCAGGATGGTAACCATGCCAATGATAAGCTGCTGCAAAACAGCGCCCGATGCTATTTCTATCGGTGGCATATTCATTCCGACTGTAAATCCCAAATAGGCTCCCGGCAGTTTTGCTAGACGATACGGCCATGCCCAGGGAATAAACATCCAGACCTTATCGCCAAGTATAGTGGTTCCAATGACAGCAGCCGTTACAAGACCGCCCATTCCGGTGCCGATAGACGCTCCTGTCCCCCAAGCAAAGCTGATCCACAAATGGAGCGCCAATAGTGGCAATGTCCCGAAAAGTTCGAGGATCATCGCAAAGAGGAACATGACCCATCCGTTCACAGTACCCGGAGAAGCAATGCTCATTCCGATACAAAAAACAATCAGGGCAATCATGGTACTGACCGTATTGCAAAGAAACAGCATCCAAAACTTTCCGGCGTATAACGTTTTTCGGGAAATGCTTGTGCTGAGATACCCTGTGAAGTTGCCGGCCAGCTCTTCTTCCTGTATGATGAAAGCCGCAAGAATACTGATCGCCAGAGGAACAACGAGTGCAGCCCACGCTGTGAAAAATCCCTGAAACACATAGATTTCTTCTAAATCGTTTCGCATGGAAATGTAAGCAACGCCGGCCAGAGAAAACAGGACCGGAATCAGAAAGATCAGCCAGCGGATGGCTGTGCGCTTTGTTTTGATCCATTCGGATGACAATACAGAAATCATTTCAACTCCCTCCTTTGAAACCACAATGCGGTAAGACCGGTTATGACAAAAAAACTGACAACGGAAAGGATGATTCCGGCAGGCAGAACTGAAGCATCCAGCAGTGGATCGCCGGCCTTCAGCATGACGCCATTGGGATCTAATTGCAGCACAGGGCACATCATGCGCGTTCCCCAGCTCCATGGAAGAATGAACCACCAGGATTTTTTAACGACAAACATTCCTGCCGTCAAGCCGGCAAAGCCAACTCCCATGCTGGCAAACATCCCGTTCCACGTCGCCGCCCATAGCTGGATCGGAATGATCGTAAGACACGAAATCCACGCAAGGAAGTCCGCTGTAAAGATCGTTTTCCACGGTATATCCCATTTCCCATCGGTAATTGTAATCAGTCCGGAACAAATCGTCGCTAAAAAGAGGATCAGTGTTGCGATGAAAGTAAATATCACCATAGCGTTCACTTTATTAATCCAAATCTGTCCAGGGGAATAGGCATGGGCGCGTAAGCTGCGATAATTTCCAGCCTTTCTTTCCTGCATATCAATCAGATAAGCAAATAAAACAATGCCAAGAGGCAGGAATACAACAGTCCAGATATTAAATACCATCGTATTCACATGTTCCCAGCCCCGTACAACATTCTTCGGCATGAGCCAGATGCTGGGCATTGCCTGAAAGACAAAGAATAATGGAAGCAGGATTGCAAGCTTTTTTGTAAATGTTCTTCTATATTTCAATAGTTCCGACTGTAACCCTCTCATCTTCGTGCGCCTCCATTGATGACATCCATAAAGAACGTCTCCAGATCCTCATCCCGGTTTAGCGTTCCCTGAAACAGTAACTGTCCTTTATTGATGATGCCGATTTCATCCACAACCTGTTCTACTTCAGAAAGAATGTGGCTGGAAAGGATTACCGTCATTCCCTTTTTCGGAAAGGTGGCAATCAGCTCACGTAGCTCCTGAATACCTACCGGATCAAGTCCGTTTGTCGGCTCGTCCAGTATCAGCAAAGAAGGATCATTCAGCAGGGCAATGGCAATCCCCAGTCGCTCCTTCATGCCATGCGAAAACTGCGAAACGCGTTTACTGCCGATATCCTTCAGATCAACGGTTTCCAAAACATCATAGATCTTATCTTTCGGTACGCCCAGCAGCTTTGTGTGAACCAGCAGGTTTTCCTCGGCTGTCAGGTTTCCATATAATGCAGGCTCCTCGATCAGCGAGCCGATTTTGGCAAGATGCTCGCGTTTCCAGGGCTCACCGTCAAAGAGGATTTCCCCTTTTGTGGGTCGGAGAAGCCCCAGGATCAGCTTTAGGGTTGTGGATTTTCCCGCCCCATTCGGACCAAGCAGACCATAAATGGTATTCCTTTTGATGTTAAGCGAGACCCCATTTACAGCAAGCTGTCCCGAAAAGTTTTTTGTTAATTCTCTTGTTTCAAGAATATTGTCTATCATTGTATGAACCGTCCTTTCTTGAAAGTAGCAACTTTCTGTTTACAACCATAGGATATGCAACAATTATCAAGAAACTATCATGATTTCAAAAAAGTTGTTAAGCCTATAAAAAAACACAGTAGCTTTTCCCTAAAAGGACAGTAGAGCCACTGTGTGTATCCTGCAAATACTCTTCCATGATGAGACCATTCTTTGCCTGATGCTGATCCTGCTTTTTATTTTCGTATAAATTGTTCATCCTCTGCATTTTCATCGGCGCTCACAAACCGTTCGACAGTCATATGCAGATCATATTTTTCCCGAAGGGCTGCAATGGTCGCCATCATAGGTGAAGCGTGATGAACATCAAGCGCCTTTTGACTTTCCCATGCATCAATCAACAAAACCGTCTCCGGATCATCCATGGGAATATAATATTCATACCGGATATTCCCGGCTTCGGCACGGATCGCGTCCACGGTACCGTTACTTTTCATCTCTTCGGCAAATTTACGGGCATTCCCGTTTTTCCCTGTATATCGTAAATTTACTGTTATTGCCATATTCTGTTCTCCTTCTTTCTTTATTTCTTGGATTTGTTTTCTGATTTCTCGAAGCGGCTTAGAAAGTCCTTGCGGACTCATTCACTTGCTGATTGTCTGATTGAACTCATAATTGCTCTATGTATGCGCCTTTGTGAACTTTCTACTATTGACGATCCATCCGTACTCAACTGTAATACCGAAATATGTCAATATCTATCTCCATACGTCTTTTGTGCTTCGTTGGTCATCTTTCATTCCAGTTTACAAGTCTAAATAGATTTCTTTGAGCATGGCGTATCCATCCAGAATCTTTTCAGAAACTCCAATGCTATCTCCGATCCAGGGACCGGGATTGCAGGTTCTTCCAAACCCAAGAAGAATTGGTAATGGGTCGGCAAAATCGCATTCCGTATGATCCAGATACAGAATCTTCGTTTCTTCCAATGAATAACAAATTCTTTTGGTATGATTCAAAACATATTTTCTTCTATGACCTGTCATCTCAAACAGACCTTTATACGGGTCATGGATATCAATGCCATATTCGTTATAAATATGCTTTTTGTGTTTTTTCAGGTCTTCAAGATAATACCCGATTTCCGGTCGTACCTCGTTCTTTGCTTCTTTGAACAAACCGGACACATTACGGTACGTATCAAATATTCCATCCCAAGTAAAGCCATGATCCGCATGCGTATTATAATGCTGCATCAAGAGCTTATACACATGATTGTGAGTATCTACAGACACATGACACTCATCGCCTAAAAAAAGAATATGATCCCCGGCCCATCTTTCATCAAGCAGCGTATGCAAAGCTAACAAAGGAACACTGTCTCTATGCATGGTTTCGTGAAATTTATTACCATAATCAAAATCATTCGGAGAAATGTACTCCTTTTTATCAACGTTGACCCAATCAAAGTATTCTCCCATATTTTTCTCCTAGTTCAGCATCCACTCTATTTCATATGTTTTTTTTAAAACGGATCGATCCAGAACAATTTTAAATAAACAAAAACAAAATACTGACCACTCCATATACTTCCGCCACATCCCGAATGGTAAATCATCTCTTTTTTATTGTAGCATTCATGTAGATATCTCGTTTTAAAAAATAGATCTGTTATTTTAGTGTTGTGTAAGAATTGCATCCGTGTTACAGTGTTACAAACAGAATTTTTTAAATCGCAATTTTTGTCTCTTAACGCTAGGAAGTGCTGCATCGGGCATGAATATTGTCCCCTTTTTGCTTGATTTGCTTTTTGTGTTTGTTCCATATCGGCAATGAAGCGATATCATGCATTTCAAGGATAAATGACTTTTCCGTCATTCTGGAGACTTATTTTATTTTTGGGCCTCTGGTATTAGAATAACAAAGGTTTCCAATCTATTTACGTTATCCATAATAGTCATGATCTGAATCATCTATACAGTATATTGTACAGTAAAAAAAATAATATAAGGAAATAGATTAATGAATAACAAAAAAGAAGTATTTACCGCTTTATTATGGCCTCTTCTGTATATTTTGGGGATGGGGCTTTCCAATTTCATCATATATAACCACTATCATATAGAATATGGCAATGACGAGTATATAAGAGCAATGCTCCCGTTTCTGGCGATGCTGGCAGCCGGTACTATGGTCTTTTTGTATGTCCAAAAAAGAAGACTTACCCCTCCATGGAAGGAACGCGGTAAACTGCCTTTGTTGCTGCTTATACTTCTGCCTCTTGTAGCCATGTCGCTATACTATTTGTTGATAAGCAGAAGCTTTACCTTTACGTTTATGGCTCCGCTTGTTGCCACACTACTTGTCGGCATAGCGGAAGAAACCATGTTCCGCAGGATCCTTTTTATCCGGCTGCTTCAAATGGATCAGGATCGAAACTTCAAGAAGCCGCTTCTGATCTCTGCCGGTTGCTTCAGCCTCCTTCATGCAGTCAACATGTTAGGAGGTGCCCCTATACCACAGGTTCTCATGCAGCTGGCGGTTACTTTTATTGCCGGACTATTTTATGTGCTCCTATATGATTACACCCGGAATATCTATCTGCTGATCCTCATGCATTTTTTATGGGACTATATCCTGTTCAGCGGAGCAACAAAACAAATACCCGTCTATACGATCCTGATGAGCATTTTGCAAGGGGCCCAGATTATTATCATACTGGTGCTGCTGGTCAAAAAATGGAGGCATAACGCCTCTCCAGAATGTATATAGGAGGAAGATCATTTGCTTATTAACCGTCAAAACAAAGAAAAAATCAGCTATCTGAAATGGTTTGATATTCTCGTCCTTACCCTGATTATGTGGAGCGAAGGCATTTATAATTCAACCGTATCCTATATCGCATTGCTGCAGGGGACAACAACTATTGATGACAACCTTGCCTTTTCCGCAGCAGACAACTACGGTGCAATGGTGCTGCAGGCAGGGCTTTTACTGCTTGCGCTGCTCTATCTGTGGGTTCGTCACTTCGATTTCAAAACATGGAAGATTCATTTTAATCCGAAAGCGGTTGCCTGTGGCGTTCTGATTTTCCTTGGCGCAGCAATTCTGCTTGATATCTATTTTCTGCTCACTTATCCGTTAGATAACATCCTTCCGTTTCCAGGACCGATCGGCGCTTTTTTCATAAGTGAAACGGGATCCAGTGTGGCATATGCAATGCTCAACGGTATATATGAAGAGCTCTACTTTCTCGGTATATGCCTTGCGGTAAGAAAAGAACATTTGAAATGGGCCGTTCCATTCTCTGTGCTGATCCGGGTTAGCTTTCACACCTATCAAGGGATACTTTCGGCGCTAGGAATCGGACTGTTGTTCGGTGGATTCCTGTACCTGCTGTACCGTCAGTCGAGGGGCAAAAACCTGCTGCCCTTCTTTATCGCTCATGCGATAGGCGATATATTTGGTCTGGGAATTCTTTCATACTTCTGGGTTTAGCAATATGAAAAAGATTTTGTTTACGATTCTCTGTTTAACTATATTGCTTGCCGGATGTACCAGACAGACTGAAAAATACGGCGTATTTCTTGGTATAGATAGCGATGATATCGATAAACTGGACAAGTACAGTATGGTCGTCATTGAACCCTCCGAATTTTCATCTGAACAGATTGATAAGCTGCACATGGAAGGGAAAACCGTTTACGGCTATCTCAATGTCGGCGCTATTGAAGAATACCGCCCTTATTATGATCGCTTTCAGGATTTATCTCTTGGCATCTATGAGAACTGGACAGATGAACGATGGATCGATGTAACGAGCCCTTCATGGCAGACCTTCATCATCGATGAGCTAGGGAAAGACTATACAGATCTGGGACTGGACGGATTTTTCCTTGATAATGTCGATGTCTACTATCATTTTCCAACAAACGATATTTATCAAGGACTTTGTACGATTATAAAAGGTCTGAAAAATTATGGTCTACCACTTATCATTAATGGAGGGGATCCTTTTGTTTCAAGGTGTCTGGAAGAAAACACAGCTTTATCCCTATTCGATGGGGTCAATCAGGAAACCGTATTTACCAGCATCGATTTTGCTAATCAAACCTATGGGCAGCAGTTGGAAGATGAAACAGAGTATTTTCAAAACTATCTTTCTAAAGTTAAAGATTACGGCTTATCCGTTTACTTGCTGGAATACAGAGCTGATCATCTCCTGTCAAAGCGGATTGACGCTTACTGTGCGAAGAACGGTTTTCTCTGGTACAATGCGGACGGGATAGAACTGCGATAAGCAGATTGGCCGTACGCAGTAGACCATTCTTTGACCGAGATTAGATAAAAACATCTTATCCATACAGACTTACACCTGTAATATATTCATAGTCACGCTTTTAATTCATGAGATCCCACCACCTTTTTCAGGGTGGGTTTTCCTTTGCCCTGTTTGAACTGTGCCCGCCTAGATAGATATGAAACTGTTCTTTTGTCAAATGCTTGTTGTTTCGAATTTTCTTTATCGTATCTCCTAAAGACATGTTTTTACCTCTCATCTAAATTGTGGGCGATGTCCAGCGAATAAAAAAGGAAGAACTATAAATTTCTATACAACCATTTTATCATTCTGATGATCATACAGACGAAAAGAGATTGGCCATATTTCCGGATGCTTTAGCGAGAACGTTTTTTCTGCTCATACCACGTCTGGAAGCCTTCCAAGGTAAGACGATCATCCAGATCTTCAATAGGTCTGGTTGCTGACTCTATGATCTGCCGGCACGTTTTCTTTTCCCGCAGCATCTCATAGGTCGGTCCTAGAGGATCTCCATACTTTGCAGCAGTGGCAGCATAGATATACTCTCGAAATAACGGAGGAGATTTTTCCTTGAACTGCCGGCCAATCTCTCTGCGTAATTTATGCATTTCTCGAGCAATGCTCTCTTCAGACAGTCCTTGTGTTCTCAGTTTTTGTGGAACATCCTTCAAAGTCCGGACCTTTTCTTCATAAGCCAGTCGCAGGCAGTTGTTTTTGATTCCCGTTTCCTTTATTTGTTCCACTTCGTTTTCAAATTCAGTCATACTACATAACATTCTTTCCTCTTCATGCTCCGTTCTTTCACCCATATTTTTCTTTTGCGATAGCTTGTTCATAAGCATTACGAAGTATACAAGACGGATGGAATATACGCCTTACTTTCATGTGTTGTATTCAGCTTATTACCAAAACTCGTAATCACATTTTCTCCCTGTTCCTTGGCGTGATTTTGTCCTTAAAAAACTGTTTCATAGGGCCCGTTGTACATAAGGGTTCCTTTTGTCCAATTATACTGCGATTTACACGAAAAAAGAACACGTGGCTCTAAAACTTGAGCCACGGATTCTGCGTAATGTTCAGACAATAACAAGGATGTCATTCGGAAACGAGATTGTATCCAGGATTATTTGTAAGAGAAAAAGGGCTGCTGCTTTTCCTTGAATAGATTCATATATTGTCAAATCTATAAAGTTTCCAGAATCTTAGTATCATGTAGATCTTTCTCGCGTGGCTCATAACCACTGTGAAAGGCTTTCTGTCCTTCTAAGGATATACAGTGGATCGTTCTTCCCGAAAAGACAGTGCACCCAAAGAAAGTCGATGGAAATACCCAGTAGCCACCTTCCGGGTTTGCTTGTCTTGCGCCTTCCGACAACAATTCAAAAGGATGTATGTCCAGATATCCGTATTCCGGATGTTTCAATTCTGCTCTTATTGGAAGCCAGTCTGTTTCAACAACATAGCCCCGGTCTTTCAGTATTTTCAGAACCTTTTCCGTATACCGGGCATCAAAATTGATGTCCACATCTCTGTGATCTCTTGTCTGTTTTCCGTAAAGTACATCCACACCCCAGCCTCCATCCATCCAGTATGTAACTCCGCATGAATCGAAAACATCGAGGATTTTAAAAAGCTGCTCCTTTGATACGCTCATTGCGTATATATCTCCTGTAAAGAACAAAGTGCCTGTTCATAATCCTGTACATAGTATCTTATGTTCTTTCGGCCTCGTTCAATGATCGTATGGCCTTCGGCTTCCAGCTTTTCTTTCTGCCTTTTTACCCCACCGTGATATTTCACATTCAGTTCCCCGTTTACCCCCAACTGCCTAGCCGCTTCACTCTGACTGATTCTGTTTTCATAGCATCGCCTTGCATATTCGATTTTGGTCTCATTAGATACCTTCCTATTTTTTCTACCCATTTTAAAACTCCCTTCATGATTAACAGCGATTTTGTTTTTCACTGTCTCTCATAAAGGGAGCATATCAATGTGAATCGGAGACTTCTTTTTTATGTAGCAATGCTCCTTTTATACAAATGAAGAGCAGATCCATGCCACAAGGGCGGATACAGCCGGGAATATCACAAAGAGTTTCAGCAATTGGCTTTTGATGTTAAAACCATACTTTCTTCCTGTCATCACGTTTGCCGCTTCCGGGTAATAATGTTGAAAGAAGCGAAACTTCAAAAGCAGAAAATTGTCAATGAGGGTCATGTCGCAAATCTTATAAATCGTTAAGATCAGCACAAATCTCAAAAAGAACTGGCGGAATGAGAATCCGCTTCTTAAACCGTCCCAGATGGCAATCACGACCACGCCGAGGATCATCAGAACACTCATGATAAAAAGTGTCCATCCGATGGCTCTGGCTCCGTAGAAGAGTTCTTTATCTCTTTGTACCAGCACATCCCTTGCTTCCTTTGGAGCAGAGGCGAAAAATTTATTATCCTGAATAAACGCTACGCAGGATACAAGCATCATGGCCATCGCCGCGCAAAAAACAATAGTAAGAAAAAGCGTTAAAAGCATAATAGGTTCTCCTTTCGTTCAGTAATCACAATGTCACTGCTTTCGTTCCGATCACACAAAACAGGAAATCTTACCGCCTTGCAGAATTTCTGTCTGCGGATCATCACTGTTCACCGCTCTTTTTATCCACATTTCCGAGATGTCATAACCAGTGACTTTTACTTCCGAGCTTCTGCCAATCAGCCTCATGAGATGCCCGAAATTATCTATAAAGCCCAGACTCTTATTCATCAAGCGATAAAGTTCGGATCCCGGACGCGCATGAAATCTTTTTAACCAGTCAAGAAGGTCGCTATCATATACTTTGCAGATTTCTTCCTTCTGTGGGAGCGGTCGGTCTTCATAACCCATTCCGTCATAGATTCGGATCCTTTCAGCATCTGCAAGGGTTTTTATAAGACTTTGAAAGACCAGCTCGATTTGCGCGGTAAACTCTCCTGGATTCGTTTTCAGTGTTTTGTTCATGCGGTTTCCTTTTCCCTTTCCGACAGGTCTATTTGATCCTTCTTTTGAAACCTTTCAAAAGCTGGTTGATCCGGTAAAGTCAACAGAAGGCCACCAAAAGTAAAGGCATTTCCGAAGCTCAGGAACATCGTCCAGATAGCTGCTCCGAGAGCTGTCTGCAGACCAAAGATCTTTGCAAGTATAAAGGCCGGAATGGCACCAATCGGCACACAGAACCATTTTGCTTTCTTTGGATACGGGGTCAGCCCCTTCGCAAAGGCCATAAACTGGACAACCATCATAGGCACCCAGAAGACAAACAGAAGCAGATACAACGGCTGACTGAAGCCGTAAAAAAGCAGATTTGTCACCTTTATCGCCAAGGCCGCGTCGGTCTGGAGAAGATACTTATACACCAGGTTCAATACGGCCATATTCATATGAGCCCCAATAGGAGCCAACCAGATATAACCAAATATGCCGGCCCGAAAGATATGCGCATACTTCGGTGATGCATCCGCCATTAGCCGGTAAACACCAAAGTAAGCCAGTCCCTCAAGAAAGATGCCAATAGCTCCCATCAGACCACCAGCAATCATTTGCCAGTCCGTAAGATGCGAAGCGCCTGCCATGATACTGGTTGTGACCGTGGAAGCAGGAGCCTGCTCTGCATAACCGAGCAGGAAATCGCCGACACCTGTAAGGATCGAAGCAAACAGTCCAATGGTCAACAGCTTTTTGATTCGCGGGCGATCCAGATTGTAATCAATGCCTATTGTGTTCATACCAACTCTCTTACTTCCTTGCCAGCACGGTAAGCCACGGCTTGGATGGATGATGCTCGCTCTTTACTTCTGCGAACCCGGCTGTTTTTAACGCTTCTTCGATTTCCTTGGCCGTATGATTCTTCATGCCGTCAATGATCTTTTCAAACTTCAAGCTGGTAGGATCCGTTCCATCCGATTCATTGCAGATCATAAAATAGCCACCGGGCTTCAAAACCTTTGCGACCTGTGTAAAGCACTTCTCAAGTCCCGGCCAGAAATAGATCGTTTCAAATGCGGTTGCCAGATCATACGCTTCGGCGGAAAGCGGAAGATCGGACACATCCCCCTGCAGGATTTCGCATCGTCCTTCAGCAATCATATCCTTATTGTAATCCTTGGCTTTTTCCACAGACAAAGCGGAATAATCTACCCCTGTCACGTGTGCTTTCGGATATTTCTTTAACAATTCACCGGTGTTCCGGCCACCACCGCAGCCTAGATCCACCGCTTTTGCCGGTGTGATGTCCGGTAAATGAGAAAAGCCCCAGTCGGCCATCTTTGCATGACCCGAATTCATGCCGCCCAGCATCATTTTTCCAAGAATCCCTTCCGGCTTGCGGGTCTGGCTCACAAATTTCTTAAATAATCCCATTATCATACCTCCTGAATTCTTTTCCAGATCCTTTGATAGATATAAAGTTATGTTTTCTAAAAGGTACTAGTATGTTAGTTATATCTAACTGCTTTTAAATTATATTCCAATTACAGTAGATATTCAAGAATGGCTCGATTGATAGAATTGACATTATGAAAAAATGAATCCCCAGATAATCGCAAAGAAAACTTGAATCACTGTTTTCATATTAGCCTGCCCTGCCAATACGTTTATGATATGCCCGATTCCAAATATTACCGATGAAATAAGAATGGCTTCATAAGCAATCCCAAAGCCTCCCCATAGATTTCCTCTTACAGGAATCGTTGCGAAACAATACACAAGAATTCCGAGTACCGCAAACAATATTTCATTTTTATCCTGTTTGTTAATCCGTATGCATCCAACCTAAACCAGCTACCCAAGACTTTAATGGCCCTTTTCTTCGACAAATCAAAATCCAGCGGCTGTGCAGGTGTAGAGAGGTCTTCAAAAATATATTCAACTCAGTTTCTTTATATTCGAAGTCTTTTCTTTATTCCCGTTTCAAGCAAAAACAGACGTAAAATCAAACACAACTATCTGCGTCTGTTTTACGTCTGCATTTTTTCAGATGAACATATCTGCCAACCGGCATTTATAGATGTGAGACATACTCGAAGACCAGCTTATCATATATCATTCCATCCACTTCCAAAGCATCCTTTTCTATAGCAACTTGTTTCATTCCTGCTTTTTGCATCGCTCTTTTAGACCCTGTATTATCCGATGCACACCATGCCGTCATAACCTTGATGCCTTCATGTTTGGTAAGATATTCTATTACGCCAATCAAAGCTTCTGTTGCATAGCCGTTTTTCCAAACGTCACGCGCAATGCTTAATCCAATCTCGACAGAGTTCCTTTTCGAATCATATTCATAAGCTCCGATCGTACCAATCAAATGTCCTTCATGCTCGATAGCCCAACCATAAAAATCCGGAAGCGGATAGCTTTCTATGAATCTTTGAACCGTACGGTATGCCATATCATACGAGGCATACGGATTCCATCCGGAATGCCTATACATTTGAGGATCACACCCAAACTTTTCATAAAGGATCCAGGCATCATCCATATGATATCTGCGCATTATAAGCCGTTCTGTTATAAATTCATTTGTTCCTGTCATCAAAAACTCCTCACCACTCCATTTCAGTATAATCATTTCCTACAATAAAATTGAATGAAAAAGTTGAACAAGCTATTTCAGCTGTGCTGTTTTTTAACATTTGTCTTCTGGCTGCTTTGGGTTGCCTCTTCATAAGAATAAGGCACAAGATAAATAAGCAGTATAGAAATAAGTACCATGACGGCTACCGATAGCAAGGCTGCAAAAGTGCTTCCTTCCGGCAAATCAACATATTTTATAATTCGCAAACCGGCAGTGATTGGATAAAAGTCACCCAAACCCTTCGGGAGAATAAACATTCCAAAAAATCCGTACATAAAAGCGATAACAAGCATAGGGTAGTATCCATTTATTTTTCTGAATCCCCAGATAATAAGCGGCAGGACAGCTATAAAAATAAAGATACCCATACCAAGAATCTGTAAAAATGATTTTACAATGTGAAATCCCTCGATTCCTGGAAGGTGTAATAGATTGGCTCCTGCAATCATAAACAAGTAGTTTATTACGGATAAAACAAGAACTAATACACCGATGATAATTATTTTAGCTATATATAATCTTTTGATTGAAATCGGAATCGTGATGATTGATTTCAATGTCCCGTTACTATATTCCTGATTAAAGATCATTCCTCCCATAATGGTGATGACAAAGGGAAAGGCCACACAAAAGTTATTCCATATAGTAGATACATAAAAATCTTCAAAATTACTGATATGATCATCAATGTTCAGTGCCATTATAAACTGCATAAAGGTCACAAATACCGAAAAGAAGGCCCCAGCCATGATAATCCATAAAATATTGCTTTTCTTAAGTTTTTTCCATTCACATGTCACAAGTTGCAGCATAGCTTCTTATACCTCCTTTTTTCTATAAGTGATCGTTCCTATCGTAAGCATAATCAGCGAAAAAACAACCATATAAATCATTGTTCCACCAGTAGAAATTGCATATGGCAGAAAGTCCTGCAAGTTTGATGCGAGGGGAAAATAACCTAAATACCATTTAAACACAGTTACGACCGGCAACACTGCTATTCCGGTTTTAAGAAGAGCTTCTCCTCCGTATCCCATGCAAAGAAATACCAAGGAAAAGCAGGTAACACCATAGATAAAAGATACTATGTTTGATATCACAGTATTTTTTCCAAATGTGGCAACAAATACTATAACCGGCAAAGAAGCAGCAAACATAAAGATCCCGCTTAATACACTGAACCCTATAAACGATGTGACTTGTATCGCTTTTCCGATAAAACACGAAACAACCATAGTGATACTCAGTTCTGCCAAACAGTAGATGATCGATAATATCATAAGGGTGATACACTTTGAGACAAATATCTCGGCTTTACTTACCGGAATCGTAAGTATGTTTTTTAAAACATCGTTTTCCGTTTCCGGCAAAAAAATCATCGTTGACAAAATGCCCAGCACGCACGGCAGAAACAACAATTCTCCAAATACGAATACCATTCTGAAAAGGACGTCAAAGGATAGTTCCTGCCGGATCGCAAGGAACAACATCGGGGTCGGAAAAAGAAAGGCGATGCCCATGCTCCAGGCGATAAATCTTCTTCTTTTAAGTTTTTTAAATTCACTCAGCACCAGTTTAAGCAATTCCTTCACCTCCCGTTACTCGCTTGAAGTAGTCTTCCAGTGTTTCCTCGCAAGTATGGGCTTCGGATACCTCCAGTCCATTCCCGACGTATGCGGAAACAATCTCTCCAACCGATTGGTCAAGATTGTACAAGCGCAGGTTGTGATCATCCTGGACGGTAAAGTTCGTTTCGTGGAATGTGTTTTCTAAGATCCTTGACGCCTGTGCCGTGTCGGATACAATGAAATGAATATGGCGGTTGCTCTTATTCTCCAGCTCCGTAAAAGTTTCTTCCTCCAGCAATACGCCTTGATCAATGATGCCGATATCATCCGCAAGCAAGGCAATCTCGGAAAGGATATGGCTGGACAGAAGAATCGTTTTCCCTCGCTTATCGCAAAGCTCGCGGATGAATGTCCGCACCTCCGCAATCCCGATAGGGTCTAGCCCGTTGATGGGCTCGTCCAGTATCAAAAGCTCAGGATCGTGCATGACAGCCAGCGCTATCGCAAGGCGCTGTTTCATGCCAAGAGAATATTGAGAAAACAGCTTTTTATCTTTATATGGCAGGCCCACCAGTTCAAGTGCGTCCTGGATGGCATGGTCATTGGGCACGCCGCGCAAGGTTGCAAAGATTTGCAGATTTTCCGTGCCGGTCAGGTTTGGATAAAAACCAGGGGACTCGATCATGCTCCCAATTCGAGGAAGCACTTTCTTTTGATTTCCACGCAGTGGCTTTCCCCATAGCAGGACTTCTCCCTCGGTGGGATCCGTCAGTCCCAGCAGCATTTTCATCGTCGTTGTCTTGCCTGCGCCATTTCTTCCTAAAAGGCCGTAAATCCGCCCTTTCCGCACATGCATATTCAAATCGGCTACGCTTTTTTGCGCTCCATATTGCTTCGTCAGATGTTTTGTTTCGATGATGTATTCACTCATAAGATAAACCTCCTTTGATTTGATCCCATTGTAACAACCCACCCTTGCATTAACCTTGCACCAACCTTGCGTTAACCTTGCAATTAAAAAATCAGTCGGCCATGTGACCGGCTGAATGAAGGTTTTTTATTTTGCAAGTGGCAAGGTCAAGATAAATGTCGTGCCATGACCAAGGATACTTTCGGCAGTAAGCCCACCGCCCATCTTCTCTGCTAACTGACTGGCAATCGACAAACCAAGGCCGCTTCCTTTTTCACTCCGGCCCGTATCGCATTTAAAGAGGCGGGAAAAAATCTGTTTCAGATCATCCTTTCCAATGCCGATGCCGTTATCTTTTACGAAAAGCTGCATGGTTTCGTCCTGCTTTTTTAAAAGAACAGTTATGGTATCTGCATGACTGTGCGCAATGACGTTTTGCAGAAGATTGTTGATGATCCGCATATAACTGTCAGGGTCTAGGTCGATAAACACCGCTTGTTCCGGTATTTCTATAGAGTATTCAATACCCTGATTCTCTAAAAGCGGTATCCAGTCAATCAGAATATTGCGGGTCAGTTCTGCCGTCTCTGTTCGTTGAATTGTCATAGCGAATTCATCGGAATTGAGCTTAAACCAATCGAACAGAACATCAATATAGCCTTTCAGATCATAAGCCTTTCGTCTGGCTGTTTCGATGTATTCCTCCCGCTCCTCTCCGGCAACAACGTCTTTATGCACAGCGTCCAGATACCCGATCAGTGTCGTCAGAGGTGTACGCACATCATGGGAAAGGCTTGTCATAAGCTGCTTGTTGGTTTCTTCCATCTGTTGATAAGCAGCCATCCGATCCTCATAGGAACGGATAATATCATTCATTTCATAAACGAGTGGGGATAACAGTTGATCCGGATTGGCCAGTACACGGCGGTTTCCGTTTCCCCTTCTCACGTCGGACAAAGCGTCGGCAACTTGTTTGATTTGTTGCCTTTCTTTGTGCAGAATGAGAATGGCCGAAACAATGACAATCACGGTAACAGCTAACAAAATGATCGTTAAAACTTCCATATCGGTGATCACACTCCCTTATTGAAGCGGTAGCCAATGCCCTTTACTGTCTGTATGTACTTTGGATTTCCGGGATCAGCTTCCAGCTTTTTACGCAGACGGCTGATAACTGCCATGATATTGCTGTCATCATAAACATACGGTTCGCCCCATACCTCCTCATAAATCTGCTGCTTTGTCAAAATCCGTCCCTGATTCTTCGCACAATACAACAACACATCAAATTCCTTTGGAGGAAGCTCAAACACTCCTTTTTCCGTCGTAACGGAACGGTCATCGAGGTCGATCGTCAATCCATCATAGGTAAGCGTATTGGCGTCGTTCCCGTTTTGGTTGAACCTTGTGTAGCGGCGGATCAAGGAAATAATACGAGCCAGTAATTCTTCCATGACAAAAGGCTTTGTCAAGTAATCATCGGCTCCTTCCCGCAGACCTCGTACCTTTGAGGTACTGTCATTTTTCGCTGTGAACATCAAAACGGGGATGCTGCTTTCTTTTCTGATTTGTTCCAACGTTTCAAATCCACCAAAACCAGGCATCATCACATCCAAAATAACAAGTTGATACTCGTTATCTTTCAGCTTTTCCAGGCCGGCTCGACCCGAATAGCAACAATCGGCCTCTATCTCTTCCTGTAATACAGTACGGCTTATCAGCGCACAAAGCTCCCGGTCGTCGTCAATTACTAGGATCCTATACATATTCTCGCCTCCGTCCTTGTTTCGTTCTGCCATCAATGGGTTTTTCGCATCTTTTGAAACTAAACACACCATTCCCATTTTGGCAGCTTCCTTTATCCGGTATTCTGTGCAGTAGTTTATCATTCGGGAGAAATCCCCCTATACCATCTGCACCTTCAATAAGGGATATTATACTTTGTTCACTCGAAAGTCGCAAACTTGACAAACGCGACAGACCGACGGTTGTGTAATCAGATAATGATACTGTCCCACTTCATTTATATACATCGGAAGGAGTCAATCCCTAAGAGTAAATGGACACTAGAAAACGGAGCAAGGCATCTTTCCTTACTCCGATTATTTGTTTGTCAGGTTAGTTTTACAGTTCTTGGATTTATGCTTCATTCCTGTAAACTGCCCTGTAATTATTGTAGATACTCATAAAATGGGTTTGAATTCAAACAGCACCCCCTTCTTCTCTTAATACATTTAAATATTATTAAGCCCAGTTTTTTAAGCCACCATATGCGTCCCATAAACTTTAAATGCTTTTTTTATCATAGTGTTTTATTATCAAAAAATGGTTATATCGTCAGTAATTGACCTCTTTTTACTGTACAAGGTTCCAACAATTTAATTATTTTTCCTTTTGCATCGGTAATGATCAGCATAGTGCTCATATCATACTGTTCAGAGAGTTTTTTGATATCGACTTCCACAATTGGATCACCTGCTTTTACTTGATCACCTTGTTTCTTGTTTAGGATTCTGAATCCCACACCGTTCGCATTGACTGTATCAACACCGATGTGTACAAGCAACTCAACACCATTTTCCATATGGATACCGAAAGCATGTCCAGTCACGAAAAGTACAGATAATCTTCCGTTGGCAGGAGAACAGATGACAACTTTATCTGACGTGTACTTGAAGGCAACACTGTCTCCCAACATCTTTTCCGAGAACATTGCGTCAGATACCGATGCCACATCGATGAGTTCACCGTCGGCGGGTGCAACAATCGCATCTTCACTTACATTCAAACGAGGAAGCTCTACAGTTTCTTCCTTTCTGAATAACTTATTGAATAATCCCATATTTACTCCAAATCGGTTCCGTTGGAAGCTATGACTTTCTTATAATAATCAAAGCTATCCTTCTTCATACGGTTGTAAGTTCCATTGCCATAATCATCTAAATCAACATAAATGAAACCATAACGCTTTGTCATTTCCCTGGTGGATTCGGAAACAAAATCAATACATCCCCACCATGTATAACCAAACAGATCAACACCGTCTTCATTGATGGCATCCGACATCGCCATGACATGTTCCCTGAGGTAATCCGCACGATAATCATCATGGATCTTTCCATCTTCAGAAATCACATCTCTTGCACCAAGTCCATTTTCAGCGATAAATAAAGGCTTCCTATATCTGTCATATAGTTCTACCAATGAAGCACGTAATCCTGATGGGTCTGTCTGCCATCCCCATTCACTGGAAGGTAGATATGGGTTCTTAACACCATTGACAGTATTACCGGGTGACATTTCCAGTCCTTCTGTATTTCCTGCCATACAGGAAGTCATATAGTAGCTGAAAGAAACAAAGTCAATTGTACCTTCTTTCAGAATCTGAGCATCTTCTTCCTGGGTTTTAATCTTTACCCCTTTGGCTTCCATTTCCTTCAGAAGGAACAAAGGGTATTCGCCAAATACCTGGATATCGGAATAACGATAGATGCTTCTCGTTCTTCTCTGGGCAGCTAGGAAATCTTCGGGCTTGCATGTATATGGATAGAATTCAAGTTTTGTCAGCATACATCCGATCTTTGCTTGCGGAATAATCTCCCGACATGCTTTTACAGCTAATGCTGAAGCTACCATTTGATGATGCATGGCCTGATAAATTGCGTGTTCAAAAGGAATATCAACGAACTGGTCTTCAATTAAACCACCGGAAGTTACCGGGTGTCTGAGCATAGCGTCTACTTCATTGAATGTCAGCCAATAAGTCACTTCATCCTTAAACTCCTCATAACATGTTCTAGCATATTTTTCAAACAGATCCACTACTTCACGGCTGTACCATCCTCTATACTTTAGTACGATATCTAAAGGCGGATCATAATGAGAAAGAGTCACAAGAGGCTCGATGCCGTGCTTACGGCATTCTCTGAATACTTTATGATAAAAATCAATACCCTTCTGATTTGGTTCTTCATCCCACGGATGGGTATAGATTCTTGACCAGCAGATAGACATTCGGAATACCTTAAATCCCATTTCGCCCATCAATGCCAAATCTTCCTTGTAACGATGGTAGAAGTCAATGCCTCTACGCTTTGGATAATTAGCTGTTTCATCTGCATTCAATGCTTCTTCAAGATCTTTTGACGAGAATGAGAACTGTTTTGTAAAATCCGCATATCCAATCTCACGGAATGGCAAACAGTCTTCAATAGTTATTCCTTTCCCATCTTCGTTCCAGGCACCTTCAATTTGATTAGCTGCAGTAGCTCCTCCCCACAAAAAATTCTTAGGGAACTGCAATGGTGATGTATTTCTGTACATATTTTTTCTCCTTTTCTGTTTATTTTCTATCTTTTAATTCTCTTTTCTATTCATTCGGTTCATCACCGATTCCCAATGTCATGACAACCACAAATGCAGCTATCGCAGATACTGCCATACCTACACATACACACCAGAAGTTGTCTGTCATGAATACAGGTAACGAGAGGATACAAGAATTGACAAACGCGGTTGCCCTACCACCAAACAAACCGACGATTGCTCCACCGATTGCTCCGCCGATAATAGTTGCAATCATCGCGGTTCTGAACTTGAGGAATACGCCGTAAATACCTGGTTCGGTAATACCGATGAAAGAAGAGATTGCAGTGGAAGCGCCAATCTGCTTATTTTCATTGTTTTTTGCTTTAAGCCATACACCAAGGCATGCTCCGAATAAAGCAAGTGTGCCCATAGTGTGCATCGGGAGCAGCCAGTCATATTCATATTCTGCCAAGTTACCAAGACAGATTGTACTTAGGGAAAGATGCATGCCAGTCATTACAACAAACAGTCTTGTTCCACCGATAATTGCACCTGCAATTATCGGTGATAAGCCATACAGGAAGTTAAACAACGCTACGAGTCCTTTGGAAATATAGCTAGCTAAAGGTCCAATGACACCTAATGTCAGTGGCGTCATAATCAGCAGTACAATCATTGGGACAAAAACAATTCGAAGATTCTTGTGTACATGGTTATTGACAAACTTATATACATAGCTCAGTACGAGAACAGTAAGTATAATCGGAATCGTGCTTCCGAAATATCTCGGGAACGGTATCGGAAGTCCGAACAAGCTCATCGGATCTGCACCACCTGTGTTTCCAGCTGTCATTGTCGGGTACAAAAGTACGCCAGCAAGCGAAAGAGCCATCGCTGTGTTTGTCTTGAACCGATTGCTTGCTGACCAGGCAACTAAGAACGGAAGAAAATAGAAAGCACAGTCGCCAGCCATGGTCAAAACCTGCATCAAAACGGAAGCAGAATCAAATCCAAGATAGGATGTCATGATTGTAATCAACCCCTTGATCATACCTGCGCCTGCTAGTGCAGGGATGACAGGAAGCAGGATAGCTGCCATGTCTTCAAAGATACGGTTGATTGAAAACTTCTTCTTTCCCTCATCAAGGTTTTCTTCCAAAGCCTCTTCCTTAGCAAATCCACCGATTTTGCATAATGCTTCATATACATCCCCTACATCCTGGCCGATGATAACCTGTAGCTGATCACCAGACCACTGTAGACCTGCCACACCCTTGATTGCCTTGATGTTTTCGTTATTTACTAAGTTCTTATCCTTTAAATTGAATCTTAGCCTCGTAATACAATGATATGTTCTTGTGACGTTGTCCTTGCCACCCACCAGATTCAGAATCTGTAACGCCATCTCTTCATAATTTTTTGCCATTTTCATCATCTCCTTTTTGTTTTATCTAACAGCACTGCGCGCAATTGTGCTGGCAAGAGCATAAATAAAACCTCATATCACAAAAGCAATTGCTTCTGTCATATGAGGTAAAGCCCGTTTTATTGGTAACAACCCTCTCTTGTACAGAGTCTGTTGATATGTAGCATCAGATACAGCTTCTCTTCATTATTCAGCTGTACATGAATATTTTTTTCAAGATAATCACTGACTTTATCAGCCGTTTCTTTCGTCTTCGGATACTCCTTGATCAGATTCTGGTAGATTCGGTCATTGTCCGATTTCATCATTTCCTGTTTTCTTCCTCGTTTTAGCAGGTAATAAATATGGGAAACAAAACGAGAATAATTGAAATCTTCCTTATTTACTTTAATTTCATAATTATCCTCGATGATTCTCACGACTGCGTCAATCATTCTATCGTTCTGCATGTCTTCATTATTTTTGTCTCTTTCCTGAGAATTAATGATATGCAGGGCAATATAAGCAGCCTCATCCGCAGGAAGATATACTCCTAGTTCTTTCAAAATCAGTTTAATTCCGTATTTACCGACTTCCATTTCCTTTTCAAACAGATGTTGGATGTCATTAACGATTGGAAGTTTGATGTTGATGTTCTTTCTGTACCTTTCCAGAGTAAAATTAATATGGTCAGCAAGAGTGAATACAATGTTAGAACTTAAAGGCATGTTCAGCCTATCCCTTGCATAGTCGATGATCCGGTCTGATATGTTAATCACTTTTTCCGGAATATCATTTAGCATGCTGATAAAAGCTGTATCAACGTTATAATACGTCTTCTGAATCTTTGCCAGTTCAATATCATAAGGGGCTTTCTTAAAGCCAATCCCCTTTCCGAAAGCAACAACTTCCATGCCTTTGGAATCCAGACATATCGCCACATTATTATTGATATTCTTGATTACCTTCATCTCCATACTCCTTATATAAGAGATACATTTTATCGTTTTTCAAAATAAAAAATCTCCAAAGCATCCCGTACAAAAAACTATTACTAGGGGAAGCCTCCGGAGAGTAACAAACCTATTTACAAGCTCAATATAGCATCTCCATACATGTATGTCAACAAGTTTTCTGAACAATTGTGTATGATGTGATTGGAAAGTGATAATGTCCCAGTAGATGGAATTGGAAAATGTCCCGCCTTGTTTATATGCAGCGGTTATGGAAAGTTCACTCATCCCTTCTGTACGACTGTAAAACCTATCATACTCGAATCTCTCAAACAATACTGGCAGATGCTGTTTTTTTGCTTGCAGTATCAAATACTTCAATATACTGTTTTCTATCTGTGCATTACTGACTATTTCTTCAAGGAACATATAATCACCTATATACAACGGAGTCTCTGCATATATAAACTCATCATTATTGGATTCCTGTATTCACCGCTTCTCACAGTTTTGCGAAACTGTGCATTCAAGCAGTGATTCCACCAAAGGATCGATGAAATACGCCCCTTTAGCAGAAAGAAGATCAAGAAAAGACTCCCGCCCGTGAAAAGGTATTCTGAGCGGAAGGCATGATCATCTATATAGTTCTGTGCTCTTGCATTTATCCTCGTTGTCCTTACATATTCTGATTTATCTATATCCCTAAAAGCTGAAGTTTATCGTGACGACCACTCAATCAGGTACCTATAATGTAGAGCATAGTGAATTCTAGCACCTGGTAATTCTTTCCTGATGATGCTACGAACATCATTCATTTGTGGAAAACTGTAATCTGTTTTGATTCCCAGCTCCTCTGATGACTGTATATGATGGAAAGTCGATATAACTTTTGAAGGAATCACTCTCGCAGCTTCAATAATCCAATCTGCCATTGTCGAGGGATTCGCAATCCCGACGATTAGCAGCTTACCTGAAGGTGACAGAAGAGATTTTGCCTTTTGAAGAGATTCTGTCATATCCATATGATGGATCGATGCCACGAAAACAATGGCGTCAAACCGTATATTTGGATTGTAATCCACGAAGCAGCAACAGCTAAACTCCACATTACTTACAATATTTGCGAAACGTGTCTTTTCAATGCTACGCCTATCTGGATCAATACCGATAATCTTCTTTATCCCATCGTTAAGGTAAAGAACCAGAGAACCGTCCCCGCACCCCACATCCAAAATGGAACGGCAGTTTGTCGTTTTCTTCTTTACCCAAGGGTAATACGCTGAATTGTGATTCCAGTACATATTCATCACCACAAACTTACTGTTTGTCAATCCTTCAGTATTTTCAGATATGCATCCAGCCTTGCAATGATATACCCGGCAAATAGACTCTCCATAGCGGAAAGATCGTGCTGCATATGATACTTGTCAAACGCATCATAATAGGCGACCCTGTCTGTGAACTTGATGTCGATCGGCGGATATCCTGCCTTCATCAGTTCCAAATTGACAAGCAGTCTACCTGTCCTGCCGTTGCCATCGATAAACGGGTGAATACCTTCAAACTCAATATGAAAACGAGCGAGCTTTGTTACGATATGTTCCTCGCTAGCAGTATAATCAAGGAGAAGTTGTTCCATCTTCGGCGCAATCATGTATGGTTGCACAGGCTCATGATGAGCTCCCATAATGCGGACGGGAACACGTCTGTATACACCTCGGTCGTCTTTCTTATCAGCAAGAACCAAATAGTGGATCTGTTTGATAATGCTTTCCGTAAGGGGCGCTTTTTCTTTTACAAGCTCCCGGACATAATCGAAGGCTTCCTTATGACCGACAGCCTCCATATGATCCTTCAACGGCTTACGATCTATTGTAAGTCCTCGAAGGACAAGGTCCGTTTCCCGAAGCGTCAACGTATTGCCCTCTATCGCGTTGGAGTTATAGGTGTATTCGACCGTGAACTCCTCGTTGAAACGCTCCAGTTCCCCTTCTGTCAGGGGTCTTCTGCTGTCCAACTCCTGTTTTTTGCGGTCGATTTGAGCGAGAATACTCTCTTTTGATTTGAACCTTCCATCGGCAGGCTTTTCGGCGTCAATCGGAATCTTCCAGCCACGCCCTTCCTGATACGCTCCGGGGATTCTTCCTTCAGCACACAACACTCTGATTCTTCTGTCGGAAAGGCCCCATTTAGAGGATGCTTCTTTTACGGTCATATACACAAGCCTTCACCTCCTATCTGCTATTTTACAGCTTTATCGGAACAATAACAATATTATCGGAATAATACATCGAGCATTAACGGAATAATGTTATCTTTCGTCAAAACTATGCGGAAACAATCCCGGGTTACTTCAGGTCCAGGATCCCCATCGATATCGAGGCATAATAAAAGCTCCCCATCACCGTGATTGGTAGTGTAGGAGCCTTTCTGTATCACTCAAAATTAAATCTAAAAAACCAAACCAAATCGGATCAATTTTTCAATAAGTGTATTTCTTACCCCGGAAGGGGCATATTCATAGATGCCCAATCCTGCCAATTTATCAGCGCTTTTATCGAGGATACTGTATACTTCATGGCAATACAGTCCGCCATCAACCGGAAGTGGTGTATTCGGAAATTCCGCAGGATCAATGACGTCCAAATCAAGATGAATGTAAATATGATCCGAATGTACTCCTTCAACTATTCTGCGTATCAGATTACCGTCTGACCGAATATCCTGAACCGCATATGCTGCCATTCCCGTCTTTTTTATAAATGTCTTTTCTGCGTCGTCAAAGTCTCTTCCGCCTATGTGTATGATCTGAGACGCAGACAAAGGGTATCGATTCTCCAGAAGCCCGAAACATTGATTATCCATAACAGATCGTAAAGGCATACCATAAAAGAGGGAAGAAGTTGATTCATTCGGCGTATTCAGGTCACCATGAGCATCAAGCCATATAACAGTAAGGTTTCCCTGATATTTCTCACTGAAGTATACAATGCCGGGAACATCGGCATCACAGCCGCCTCCCAAAGTAAATATTTTGTTCGGGACATCTTCATGCATACGGCCATAAGCCGAACTCATCTGCTTGCAAAGAATATCAAATCCTCTGATTCCATTCTTCTTAACAACCATTTCGGATTCGTCTGTTGAAACAGGCAGAGTCACATAATCCTGCCCTGTAAGATACTTTTTTATTTCTTCAGCCCCATAATAGGTGGACAAATCGGCTCCGCCTTGCCATTGCGGATTAATATATATTTTCTTCACGCGGCTCCTCCAAAACATCTGAGTTATCACAAAAACATCTAAATCACTAACTCAACCCTCCGCACATTTCTTTCGATATGTTCCTGTGGAGCGTTTTTTACGAACATTTTCAATCTCTGCCTCTGCTGGCCTATTACCCGAAAAGCCCGTAAATACGGCACTCAGGCCTGAATGCGTGACATCAATACTACAGTCTCCACATGGCAAGAGTGGACATTATGAATGTCAAAATCGCCCTGTCCGTCATTGGGAAGTTGTCAGGGTGACCTCATCAGTAATAGGAAAATTATCCACTGACAAACGAGAATATGTATCGCTTTTTATTCAGATTGATATTTCTTTGATTTGCGATTAAACCATCCAGCCAGTATGGCCCCGGAAATATTATGCCATACAGAAAAAATCGCTCTCGGGACTGTTGCCATAGTTAAGTTAGGAAAAGAAGATCTGGCAAGTGTTGTTGCAAGCCCTGAATTCTGCATTCCTATCTCTATGGCAACTGCCTCTTTTCTAGGCATTCCATCTTAAACAGGATAGCAATCAGATATCCAAGCAAATTATGAAGAACCACAACGACAAAGATGATCAGTCCCGTAGACATTATTTTTTCGTTATTATGTGATACGACCGATGCAACAATCAGACAGGCCATCACGGATACCACAGGAAGGGAATCCCTGATCCCCTGGGTGTGCTTTCCAAACAGTTTGTTGATCAACAAGCCTAGTCCGATGGGAATAATCACAACCTATATTATGGATAAGAACATTGCTACGACATCCACACTTACAGACGTTCTCAGATAAAGGTATGTCAGCAAGGGAGTAAGAAACGGCACCAGCAATGTATTTATACTGGTCATTCCAATAGAAAGTGCTGTATCGCCTTTTGATAGAATGTTATGACATTACTTGATATTCCACTGGGACACGTTCCAACAAGAACTACTCCCACCAGTAATTCATTGTTCAGGCCGAATGCTTTCCACGCACAAAAGCAAGCAAAGGTATCACAACAAACTGTGCTGCACATCCTGTTATGACATCTCTGGATCTTTTGAATACTATTGCAAAATCAGCCAGCTTCGTCGTCAGTCCCATTCCGAACATAACGATTGTCAGAAGGCAGTTGATCCATGTTAACTGGATCCAAAGGCTGGTTGCCGGCACAAAAAATGCAACTGCTGCAATGCTTAGGACAATCCATGCCATATTCCTGCCAACAAAATCACTTGCTTTCTTCATTTTATCCGCACAATACTTTTCTCGAAATATAACATTTCCTACCTCCTTAAATTAGAATTTGCTAAAGAATGAAATTTACTATTTCATATATCAAATGGCATATTGAAAATACTGAGATTGGAGTAATTGCTATCAAATTCTTTCTATCAAGAGCAAAAAAGAAAAACGCCAAACATGGAGAAATAGTCAATCCCAATATAATAAACTCATTAGTAATCCCTCTATAATATAAAACCCAACTCGCAAAATATAGTAAGCAACTGATTATTATGGATATTATTAATGCTGAATTCTTTGTCTTATTTCGTTCTTTGTTTATTAATATACATAATAGAATAATCATCAAGACCTGACATACGGAAGCTACTGTATCAAGTACCTTTGTGATCGAATCCACTCTCAGTACATCATTCGGTGCAGGAACTGCAAACCATATGAAATTAGGTATCATTATAATCAGGAATAGCACTGCTCCCCAAATATCAAATCCCAGCTTATATTTTTTGAACATCCCTACAACCTCCGAGTTGTTTACTTCTTTTTCTTCTTCGGAGCAGGAAGCTCATAATACATCGCTTCCAGCAGTTCTTGCAGGAACTCCCTGTTCTCCACATCGTCCACGAGGAGCATTTCTTTCGCACCTTCATACGGCATTTCCAGATCCGCATCCGGCATCATGGCCACAGCTGACTTCACAGGCTTCATCAGAAAGCGGTCATCGTATATGCCGCCGACTACCTTGCCGCGATAGTATAAGATGTATTCTCCCATCATGGCGCGATAGGATATATCGTCCATCCCTGACAATTGATCCAATATGTAATCAAGATACTCTTTACTTGAAGCCATAACTATACCTCGTTTTTGACATCAATACTACCGTCTCGACGTCGTTCTGCGTGCGCAACAAGAATTGATTACTCTGCAGAGTACTTTGTTCCTCTTCCAGTTCCATGCACTCGGATATATCCCATCTTAGCCAGTTTATTCAGAATAGCTACCGTTTTTGATTTTCCAAATCCGGTTTTCTCTGTAATCACAGAACTTGGAAACAGTTTACCTTTTAGAAGAATATACACGGAATCTTCGTCAGGTTTCAAATCATGATCCATCTGCATCACAGGAAGGATAATTCTGATCGTGTTCTCTGTCGTCTCAAAAACAGGTTTTATTTTACTGCCGGCGTATGACTCATTAATTCTTCGAATACCGGTTCCGAATCTTTCTATTAATTGCAGACGAAAGAACACACTCGCTACAATCCTGTTTCTGAGGATCGATATCCCTCCTTTTAGAAAATCCGCATCACTCACGCCCTGCGGCAAAGAATCCGGCGATGTAATCTCAATTTTATCTGGAAACATCGCCACATTAATATGGGCATCAACATCCCATGTTCTGTGCACCAATGCATTTGCTATTGCTTCCCGAAAGGCTTCTTCCGGTATAAGAAATATTTTTTCCCTTATGCTTCCCCTAACCTGCTCATACTGATAATACTTTCGATACATCTCCAGAGCCTGTTCATATTGCAGGAGAAGCGATCTGTGTTCCAGTGTCTCGCGGTCAAGTATGATACTGATATTGTCACCAAATCTTACAATATCCGTCCCACAAAATCTATTGGTATCAGAAAGCAGTTCGGCAGCTTTGTTATACCCGATGTTGTCACTATATAGTTCCAGAGTTTTCAATGTATCCAGTGAAAACGATTCAATATGTATAATCTCCGTCAGCTTTTCTTTCAGTACCTGGAATTCCAACTGTTGGTCAGAGGCAGGGAGTTCTTCAAAAGACATGTTCTGTCCTTCCAGAACCAGTCTTGATAATTCCAGACGATCAACTGGTATTGTAGCAGAATCGTTTCGTCTGTAGGCTTTCGCTTTATATAAATATGGTTTATGAATACCCTCCATAACCCTCAGGGTGATCACAGAAGTCTTGCCATTAATGCTGAGGGTATACTCCGGAACCGGGTCAACAGAGTCATTGATACGGTTTTCAATATCCAGACATGTTTTTTCAGGATCATCGATTCCTATTATCTGACCATCATCTGCGATACCGAATACAATTTCCCCCGATCCATAGTTCGCATATGCACTGACTGTTTTCAGAAAAGTATTTGTGACAGACTCTTTATACTCCAGGTATTTTGACTCTCTCATTGTCGTGCCTCCGTTAATAATATAAAGACATTATAAACGAATGCAGACGCAAAAAATCGAACGTATTTTTTTGCGTCTGATTTTGCGTCCATTTTCAAGCTATCTTGAAATGAACACTGTCCCTTTTGGAATCCTCAGCCACGAAATCTATGGTTTCTTTGGATTCTTCCTTTTCTTCTCCGGCAGTTCTTCCCACATGCTCCTGATAAGCACACATAAAAACTCTTGATTATCAATATCATCAACCAGAAGCATCTCCTTCGCCCCTTCATAAGGCAATTCCAGCTCTGCATCCGGCATCAGCTTCACCGCCGCCGGAACCTGCTTTACCAGAAGCCTATCATCATATATTCCTCCAAACACCTTTCCGCGATAATATAGAATGTATTCGCCCATCATCGCCCGGCTGCTGACTTCATCCAATTCTGATAATTGCTCCAGAACAAAATCCAGATACTCTTTTGTTGATGCCATCTGAGCCTCCTATGAATTCACGAGCTTCAGGAACTTTTTATCGTTCATCTGCTCATTCGTAATATATTCTCCGTCATGAAACAACGCATAGTTTGTAATCGGAGTCGGAGCATTCTGTGCTTTCTCTCTGCTTTCGATATGGATCGCATGGAATGGTATATCATTTTCTCTGGCAGTCTGCTCCAGCACTGGAACATACTTCGCATTGAACGGACACTGGCTGGTGTAATACAGTACATAACCTTTTTCTTCTATGCGCGGATGCTTTGCACATTCCCTGAAATGAGGCTTGTCTGCATCCGTCACAAATGGCAAGTACCATATCTGAATGCCATTGTCCGCCTCGTCGCATACGGTAAAGCCCTTATATTTCAGAAACTTAGGATCGGCAAGGAACGGCTTCTTCTTAGCGGCTGCTAATATACACAGTCCTTTCCTCCCCTTTTCTTTACTGTCCTCAATACAGGCATCCAATAATTCCGTTGAGTACCCATGCCCCTTAAAGGATCCGGATACCCACAGACAGTCAATATACATGTATCCGTCGGCATTAATCGGAACCCATGCATTCTCAGCCGGAATATACTCAATAAAGCACTTTCCTCGCTCCACGCTCTTGAGAAAAACAAGTCCTTCATCAAATCTGTCTGCAAGCCAAGCCTTCTTAGAAGAAACCTGCACGTCCCTATTATTGGAAATGGCACAGCAGATGTGCTCCTTTTCCAGATTATCCTTAGTAACTCTGATATACTCCATACAATCATCTCTCCTCCTTCACTTTTATCGGATGACGGATCACAGTCTTCAACTTCTCCGGCGCTGCTTTTCTGGCATCGCTCAAATATATCTCGTGATGGTACCTCTGATCCGTGATATCAAGAACATATCCCTGCTCTTCAATAAATCTGTGCATCGCCACTACCGTGGCAGGCTCATCATCATAAGCCCCGATATGCATACACTGAACACACAGTCCTTCGTCATAGGTAAAGAACTCAATTTTAGAAAAATCCTGTTTCGTCTTATCCGCAGCTTCTCTGACAGCCCAGTCGAAATCATCTTTCGTCACAAAATCCGGCAGACGGATGACCGAAATCCACTGAAAAGAATCCTTATTGGTATAATCGACACCGATTATTCCATTCTGCCACCAGAATCCTTCCAAAGGCGGCACCACATAATCAAAATATCCATCAATCTGATGATTACCCTTCTTACTCATCTTGATCATAAAAGCAATACCATACAGAAGACCTATCGCCTGTTTATACTCGCCTTCTTCATCGTTTGGATCCCCGCTGCCGCGTACCGCAATAAAATTCATTTTCGGCACAGTTACTATTGAAGGTTTCCTCTTCGGCATATAGAATTCTTTGTATTCTTTTTTGAAATCAAATGCCATAAGTGTTAATCCCCCTCATAAAGCTGTAATGTTTCCTCTGCATTCCTGCGGATAATATTCCGTGCTTCTGCCGGCTCCAGCACTTCCGCCTTCGCTCCGAAGGTCATAAGCCATGTCACAAGGTTTTCCATATCCGTGTAGTCCGCTGTAAAGAGCAGTCTTCCATCATCCGCTTCTGTAAAGCAATGTGGTCCGAATTCTTCAACCAATCGCCATTTCATATCCGGTGAAAATAACGCCTTAACCTTGATTTCACCCGGAAATATCTTTTCATTTGAAAGATCCGGCATAGGTGCATCTCGACAAACAAATTCTTTATCCGTTTCTGTAACGTGAACCATGCGATTCAGCTTAAACAATCTGTAAGCCTTACGATCTGTACACCAGCCCCAAAGATACCAGCTTGACCATCGAAATACCAGATAATAAGGTTCAACCGTCCGCTCACTCTCACCAGATGGAGCATAATACCGAAACCGGACCAAATGCCTGTCTCCGATCGCATCCTGTATCGTTTCTATTTTCGGAGCCAGCGAATCCCGATACCACGATGACAGATCGATCAAAATGAAATCCCGTCCGCTAATGAACTCAGAAGATCCCGCCTGAATTTTTTCCATCAGCTGATTGTAATAACTGCTCCCGCTCACGCTGTCCAGGCTACGCAGCCCTGCAAGAATCATCTGCATATCCCTTGATGTCAGGATTGTTCTGTCCATCCGGTATCCGTCTATAATACCGATTCCGCCGCCAGTGCCCTGTACTGTACGAATAGGAATACCAGCCCTGCAAAGGTCCTCAATGTCACGGTTAATTGTCCTGCGAGACACCTCGAACCTTTCTGCTAGTTCAGGAGCTGTTGTCTTATTTTCCTGCAATAAGATTGACAATATTCCTATCAGCCTGTCTATCTTCATGTTCTCTTACGCTCCATGTATATACTAACACATATAACATGTCATCTATATGTCATGTTTATTATATCAGAGCAATTTATTTTCAGTAAAAAGGAAAGCCTGTGGAAAGTCCGTATCACGGTTGACCCACAAGCCTTTTCACATATTCATAAAACTCCTGTAATAATCCTCAGCATCAACGCTAATCTCAACATAGTCCTTCGGCTTCGCATTTTTCTTGCTCAAGAGGCACACCGTCTCGACGTGCCTTGGGACTTCACTATGAATGTCAACAGTTTTGCAAATTCCGGGTTTGGAATTGTCCACGAAATTTTGCTCTGAGGAAATCAGTCCACGGGCGCAAAAATACATTCATGCCCCGGTGTCCGATAACACATATTACAGGATACACATTGCGCAGGTATTTTATCTCCCGATTTCCACTGGTTCGGCAGATCAGGTTCCCTAATAAGTGGCCTTGATAAAGACAGAAAATCTATCCTGCCCTCATTCAGAACCTTTTCCATAGATTCAACACTCCTATGTCCGCCGACAAGAATGACAGGGACATCCGTAACTTCGGCAAGTGAAAGCGCAAATTCCTTGAAATATGTCTCATTCACTCCCGGTTTTATACCTGCAACTGATGTTCCGTTGCCGCTGACCTCTATTGAGTCTATTCCCTCATCAGCGTACAATTTACAGATTGAAAGGCTTTCATCCGGCATCAGGCCTTCACGCATAAAATCGCTGCTGTTGATCTTCATCGTGATATGAAGTGATGGCGCTTTTGTACGGATACCTTTCATGATATCCACTATAATCCTGCCGCGATTTCCCGGGCAGCCGCCATACACATCCGTCCGATGATTGAATGCCGGAGAAATAAACCGGCTCAAAAAGAAACCATGTGCTGCGTGAATCTGTACGCCGTCATATCCTGCGTTTTCTGCCCGGACAGCAGCATCCACAAAAAAGTCAATAACTTTGTGGATATCATCCACACGCATTTCATCCGGCTCTACTCCGCCTGCATATTCACCGAGCGCAATCTGCGCGATTACCGGACAACTTTTTGCATGACACAGTTCCGTCAGCTTTTTATGCTCCGAAATCAGGCTGTCATTGGATAGCCTTGCCATTCTGCCAAAATAATGGTCATCATCCGCCACAGATGTGAAGCCTGTAATAATCGCCCCGACACCGCCTTTGGCAAGTTCTTCATAAATCTGATACAGTTTCTCCGGCATATGACCGTTAACATCCGCCAGCCCTTCCCAGGTGGCAGACCGGATTAACCTGTTTTTCAAGTCCAGATTTCCGAACTTTACCGGCTCGAATATTTTCTTTTCCGGCATATAGGCCCCTTCCCGAAAGCCCTGCCGCCGGATAGCAGTAGGGCTGACTCTGTTTTACTCTTTAATAGTCAAAATCTCTTCCAGAGGGAGACGGGTAAACGCAAGAGCATTCAGATTGTCATCCGAAGCATAGCCCAGCGCAATTCCCATGATGATTTCTTCGTCCTCCGGAACTGACAAGAGCGGACGAAGCTCCGCGGGGAACTTGACAATCTCATAAGCCGGGAACGAATCCACTCCATGATCTTTTGCCGCCAGCATAAGCGCCATTCCAAAGCCGCCAAGATTGTAGATCGGCCATCCCGTATGCCCCTTGCCGAGTGTCAGATACACCAGTGCAGGCGCATTGAAAAGTTTTTCATTCATTTCAAGGAAATGCTTAATCTCAGGATCGCCAGTATAATCCCCTACAAAGCCCATGAAATCCTCCATGCTCTTCTGGCTGCGTTTGGAAAAATTCGTGCGATGGCCGGTCGGCATATCCGGCGAGCCTTTGATCTTATCAGCATATTTTCCAGCCCAAATTTCCTTAATCTTCTTCAATGTCTCCCCTGTGGCTATATAGACATTCCAGGGCTGGCTATTCTCCCACGAAGGAGTGCGCTCAGCGGTACGGACAATTTCTTTCAGAACCTCAACCGGGATTTCGTCTTCCTTAAAATTTCTTACCGAATGCCTTTTTTGTTTACAACTTCTCTGAACTCCATAATGATTCTCCTGTTTGTTCATGATTTATTGACCCTGTTCTCACAGTAATCTTCTACAGCGTCCCAACTCTCGATGTCCTGTTGATTGCATTTTCATCCACATGACAGATACTCTTTGTAAGAATGTCAAGCATACGCTGCTTATCCTCCCGAAGAATCCCGTCTATCCTGACAGAATCTAAAGGATGCAGCGCCCAAAAATAACAATCAGGCAGTTCAAGTCCTGCAAGAAATTCCCGTTCTTCTTCAAGATTTTCTTTCTCAGAGGAGGGGATGAAAGCTCCTGTCCTGATATCTTCATCCAACTTAGTACCGACAAAGGCTGACATGGTGTTGATCAGGATCTTGTGAGGCTTGATCTCATTCTCCAATGTTGCGGATGCCCTGGCGCATTCCAGCCCCCTGCCTTTTCCCGCAGTGCCAAGCATCAAAAGGTCGCAGTGCCTGATATGGGCAGCATTTAACCGCAAACATTGCTCTTTCGTTTCCTCTGCGGAATAACCCTTATTCAGGTTCTCCAGCACATCATTCAATCCGCATTCCACACCGATATACAGGTCATCCACACTGGCTTCCTTCAATGCCTTCAGATCCTCGTCAGATTTGGATGCAATGTTGTCCGTTCGGGCATACATGGTGATTGTCTTCACATTCGGCAGATACTTTTTGATTAGAGTGATTCGTTCCAGCAGATTCTTAGCTGACAGGGCAAACGGATCTGCTCCGACCAGATATACCCGCTGAATACGCTCACAATATCTTCCATAGCTATTCTTTACTTCCTGCAGATATTCCTCTACCTCAGAAAGAGGAAGCATCCTGAAGGGGATATCTTGGTACATATTGCAGAAACTGCAGCTGTTATGTGTACAGCCCTCCTTGATTGGGAGTAAAAATGTATTTGCCTCTACGGGAGGTCTGTATATTGTTCCGTTATAATCCATGATAACCGCCTCCTTAAAATGCCCTTGTGATATACTCTCGATACTGCCTTAATTTCTTTTCATCGCTTTCATCCATGAATTTGCGAATATAGGCAAGAAGTTCTTCCTTCTGCTCCGGTATCCGGCACTCCACATGAAACAGATTGGATGCATGCTCATTCATAAAGATCGTGTCATTGTTGAGACAGCGGACGAACTCATAGATTTCCTCTAGCTTTTCCATTTCCGTGGATTCCGTATACATCCCCTTTTCGATGGCTCTGTATAAAGGTGTTCCCGGCACGACCGTCAGCATAGATGTATTGACCATAGTAGGATGGAGACCATCATAAAGCTTCGCTGTCAGCTGTGCATTTTGCAGTCCGTAATCATGACCACCTGCTCCATTCAGAAAGTTTACAATGAAAGGAAGTCCAGCCGCATCGATCTTCTCCAGCTGCTCTCTGGCCTGCGCTGCGGTATATCCCTTGTTGATCTTCTTTAAGACCACATCATCTCCGGACTCAACGCCAATATACGGATTAGCAAACCCAATCTCTGCCATGTTACGCAGCTGTTCTTCAGTTTTGTCATAGAAGTTATCAATGCGGGCATAACCGCCGATAGTCTCTACTGACGGCACATACTTATGGAGAAGCTCCGCTGTCTTCATCAGCACATCATAGTCTGCCGCATAACCGTCAGCACCCTGCAGGAAGATCCGTTTCGGTGCGCCAAAGTATTTTGGAATTTCCCTGATGTCTTCCTCGATTTCCTCTATCGTGGATTTTCTGAATTTCTGATCTTTAAAATAGGTACAGAACAGACAGTGGTTATGCGAGCACCCTTCCGTCGTCTGCAAATATCCATCCGCCGTCTCATAGGGCGGACGGTTGATCCCTCCTGAAAAACGCATATCATTTCTCCTTTATAATGTCTTCTTATTACTTCTTGCCCAGGCCATTGCATCCATATCACCGTGTTTGATTTCCCTCTCAAGAGCTGCGATGATCTGATCCTTGCGTTTCAGGAAATTCGGGCCAGTCAGATTCCTGCCTGAAACAGTATGGTGTGTGACAAAGGTACAGTCGCAGGTCAGGTTCTCCACAAATACTTTCAATTCCTCCAGCATCTCTCTTTCCGAAAGGGGATCAAACTCTCCCCTCTGCGTTTCCTCAAGGAGAGGCGTTCCCTGGAAGAGAGTGAGTCCCGCCGTACCGACAAGCATCGGCTTACACTGGCTAAAGATCTTCGCAGAATTTATTGCATGCTTTTTGCTATGTGTTTTACCTGCTACGCCGTTAAGGAAAGTCATCCAATAATCAATACCGGCTTCTTCCAGCTTATGACACTGCTCCAAAATATCAGCTGCGTGATAACCCTTGTGGATACGGTCAAGAGTCCAGTCATCGCCGCTCTCCACGCCGAGAGAGATTTCACGCATACCCAGATCTTTCAACTTCTTCAGCTCATCCACCGTCTTATTCTTTAGATCGGACACTCTTCCCGCAAGATAGATATACTCCATCTTAGGCAGATACTTATGAATCACTTCAAAGATCGGTGCCAGCTTGTCATAGGTCAGGACAAGGGGATTTGCGGAAAGGATCTGGATTGTTGTTGCGTTTGGATCACATTCGGCAAGTTCCTTAAGATCCTCTTCAATCCATTCCATTGGTGACATCTTAAAAGGCACATCCTTATACATCGTACAAAACTTACACTTATTATGTGTGCAGCCCTGCGTGATCTCTAAAAGCGGCCAGGTCGGCCAGTATGGGTTTCTGTAAACTGTTCCTGTAAAATGCATAATCTCTTCCTCCTACCAGGCTTCTTTTACCATCTGCGCGCCAAGCTTAAATGCTTTCTTCAGATCCTCAGGGAATGCCTTGTCATGATGTTCCTGTTTAGCCTGAGGATCGAATATCGTCCAATTGAAGCGGCTGTAATCTTTTACCTGCAGTGTGTTCCCTGCGATGAGCGTCTTTGTGTTTCCGACAGCTTCATTGAAACCGCCCTGATATTTTTTCATCATCTTCCGATAGCCCAGTGGTGTATAAAACTCCTTTGGAGAATTACTTGTCATGATAAACAGGACCGGTATCTTTCGGAAGTCATAACGGTGAGGATCCTTCTGATAAGTCAAAGACTGGAACAAAAGCCTTTCATAAAGCGCATGAAATTCCGATGTTACGTCTCCAAGATAATTCGGAGAACCGATGATCAGTCCATCTGCTTCCCGGATTGCCTGAAGAACCGGAGCGAGACCGTCCGGAAAAATACATTTCCCTTCGTTTGGTTTTCGCTTGCAGGCAAAGCATGACATACATCCTCCGTGCTTTTCCAATTTATAAAGGTCAAAATGCGTTATTGCAGCTCCTTCTGACTCTGCCCCTTCAGCCGCTTCATTTACCATTGACCAGGTATTCCAGCCAATCCGCGGACTTGCATTGATCGCAACAATTTTCTTCATATATCCAACCGCCTTTCCAGACATATTATTCTTCTTTATACGCAGTATCTTACAATCTGCGCTTGCAAAAGTATACATACAGAATTATAATTATGGAATATATTTTTACAGAAATTCATTTTTGTAAGAAACGAGGTATTGAAGATGGCAGAGAGAACCAAAATCTGGATCGCAGATTCCCTACAGAGATTGCTTTCCAGAAAATCCATAGATAAAGTAAGAGTGACCGAAATCTGTAAGGAAGCAGAGATTGAACGCCCGACCTTTTATTATCATTTCAAAGATAAATATGACCTCATGGCATGGATGATATGCCAGTCTGCCTATGATACGGACATCCTTGACCTTGATTCCGCCGCAAGAGCGCTGGATCAAATGAAGAAAGATATCATCTTTTACAGAAGAGCTTATGAGGATAATTCACAGGCTCCGATGTGGTAGTATATGTTGGAATACTTTGTAAACCGATACACCCAGCTTGCCATCGGTATCACCGGAGGGGACATTCTCAGTCCCAGTATAAAATACAGCATTCGGCTTTATTGCTACGGTACACTTGGAATGACCCGGGAATGGGTCTTAAATGACAATATCACCCCTGCCAGAACTGCCGCTGCAATGATGTATGACGCCATGCCGGAAAGCTTAAAAGATATCTTCTTTAACGGTCAAAAACCTGAAAGCCTCTAAAAAGAAGCTTCAGGTCTTTGCGTTTTTTCATGCTTGTATTCTGTTATGTGTCCACATCTATCTCAAGCCCCGATTTGAACTCTATCGTCAGTTTCTCATCGTAGACTGTGTGATTGGAAAGTGATAATGTCCCAGTAGATGGAATTGGAAAATGTCCCGCCTTGTTTATATGCATCTAAATGAATCAATTTCTAAAAACAATATACAATGATGATTATCCAGGAGGGTATCATCTTATGAGAAAGGTAAATCTTACAATGAACTAACAATTGAAATATGAAACCATTAAAGAACTCGTCGACCATAACGGCAATAAACAACGTGCGGCCTGCAGGACCCTGGGTGTCACGATTGAGACCACCAGCGTCTCCCAGGCAAAGGGGCAGATCGAGCGGGCCAACGGTACCTTCCAGGAACGCCTGGTCAACGAGCTGCGGCTGGAAGGGATCGATTCTATCAAAGAGGCCAACCGGTATCTCTACGAGGTGTTCGTGCCTGATTTTAACAGCCGGTTTGCCGAGGATCCTTCTACCGTGCCTTCTGTCATGGAACAGGCACCGGACAGCAACAGGATCAACCAGATCCTGGCTGTACTATCGCCTAGAAAATTCGATAACGGCTCTTCCGTCAAATATTTCGGACAGTATTACCAGGCCTATGATGAGGATCATCAGCTTATCTGTTTCAAGCCGAAGACCCGATGTCTTGTGATCCGTGCTTTTGATGGTGAGCTTTATGTGACGGTCGATGAAAAAGTATATCTGCTTCTTCCATGTACCAGGAAAAAGAAGGTATCCGAACAGTTCGATACAGCACAGCAGGAACCGAAAAAGAGGAAACAGTATATTCCTCCAATGACCCATCCATGGAAGATCCGCGCTTTCCTTGATCACAGGGAAAAAGCTCACAATTCCCACGTTTACGCATAGTAAAAAGCGGGATACAGTCGTCTTTCAGGCAATATATACATGACGCATATTATTTGCCGGAATGGATACTTGTTTTTCCCGCTTATGTTTAATTTTTTTCAGGACATTTTCATAAACTATTGACATGGCTTTATTCGCTCAAAAGAACATCCGCCATAAAAGTAGTTCCCTTCAATGCTTGACACTATCTTTGGCATTTGAGGGGATATATTATTTTACCATTTCTAAAGTCTTATTCTTAAGACTATCTCTTTCCCCAAATTTTCTATCGGCTATCAAAAGTTCTATAGCTCCTTTCGGACAAGCTTTTCTACAATTTCCACAACGAATACACTCTAAGTGATTGGCATCCTTTACAGGGTCAACATTCATCAAGCATACTTTTGCACATTTCCCACACTTTATACACTTATCACAGTTGATTTTGTATCTGTAAAAAGATACTTTATTAAACAAGGAATATATGGCTCCCAAAGGACATATCAGCTTACAAAAAGGTCTATATATCATAATTGATAAAATAATTGTGGTAAGTAGGATTACATTCTTCCATACAAATAAAAACCCGATTGACCCTCTCATAGCTTTATTAAGTAGAACTAAAGGAATCCCTCCCTCTAACGTTCCTACAGGGCATATAAACTTACAAAAATAAGGATAGCTGTTTCCAATGTCATTTACCAAGTACATAGGAAGGAGTATGACAAATACAAGCAAAATCACATACTTTAATTTTACTAGTATTTTTTCTTTAGGCATTGTTCTTATCTTTTTAGGGAAAGGTATTTTGTGGAGTAAATCCTGAAAGAAACCGAAAGGGCATAAAAAACCGCATACAAGTCTTCCAAACAAACTTCCTATGAGAAGTAAAAAGCCGACAACATAAAAAGGAAATCTTCCTCCGCTTTTTCCTATGACAGCCTGTAGGGAGCCTATGGGGCAAGACCCCAAAGCTCCTACACAAGAATAACAATTAAGTCCGGGAACACAGGCATTTTTTATATTTCCTTTATATATTTTCCCTGAAATATAGCCGGCTACATTTCCGTTTGTTATTAATGTCGCCAGAGTTTGGATTTTATGCCTGAAAGAATTAAGTTTATTTTTCTTTTTCATAAAATACACCTATCCAATCCCTATACATTCCATACAAATCCTGATAGCCTTATTCAATACTATAAGATTTTCATGCTTTGCAAGTACTCCATATAATACAAATCCTATTCCCGTTAAAAATATAGCCGAAGATACTACATTTTTTCTTTTCATATCCTCACCGCCTGTTTATTTTTTAGTAATATTTTTAAGTTCCTTATCAATTACCTTTGACCATTCTTCTTTGGATTTATCTCCTAAATATTCTTCTCCAACAATATTTCCATCTTTATCTACAAAGAAAGTATATGGAAGGGCATCCGTCTTTTGAAGAAGAGTTTGCATCAAATTTTCGTCCCAGAAGATTACTTTCATATTACTTTTGCTCTTGCTTAAAACTTGCGATACCGCTTTTCTTGAGTTTTCATCAGGATTTCCTTTTGAATCCATATCAATATTAACGCCTAATACACCTACTTTTTTATCCTTGTATTCATTGGATAATTCAGCCAAATGTGGTAACTCTTCCATACAAGGATTGCAGGTTGAAGAAAATAAGTTTACCATAGTTAAATCATTTTCTTTAAATACATCTTGAGTAACTTTATTCTTTTGTAAGTCCATTGTTTCAAATTTCCCGATATTGCCACTCTTTGTATCTTTTTTTGTTTCACTTGCAGCAGGTTTACTATCCGTGGAAACCCTTTTGCTTTCTTTTTGTCCACAAGCCGCAAGTCCAAATGCCATGGTTCCTATAAGACAAAATGCAAATACTTTTTTTAACATAGATTTTTTCTTCATAAAATTTTTACTCATAATATGACCTCCATTTTTTATTTATCATAATTTTATCATTGAAGGTGTTAAATCCATGTTAAGAAAAAAAGAAAGCTAATTTTTCAAAAAGTAGCCTTCTCCGATTTTATTAATAATTGGATTGTATCCCAAAACTTCTTTTATTTTTTTTCTAAGTGAAGCTAAGTGTACTCTTATGGAATTACTGAAGTAGTCTACTTCGCTGTCCCAAGCGTGAGCCAAAAGATCTTCCGGATTTACAATTCTATCTTTATTAAAAAGCAAATACTCAATAATTGCAGTCTCTTTTTTAGTCAGTTTTAATTCACTCCCTCTGACATAAAGAATCCTTTTTTTCGTGTCAAACTCAAGCTCACCACAGGATATTTTCATATCCTTAAGCTGAAATTCTCTTCTAAGAAGTGCTTTTACTCTCATCTCCAGTTCTTCAAAATAAAATGGTTTCGTTAGGTAATCACTTGCTCCAAGTTCAAAGCCTTCTACTTTTGACTCTATATTTGAATTGGCGGTTAAGATAAGTACCTTGGAATTTTCTCTTTCCTTATTCAAATACTTTAATAACTCAAACCCCGTCATATCAGGAAGATTTAAATCAAAAATATATAAATCATGTTCTTCTGCTAAAATATATTCTAAAGCTTCATCACCATACGATGCCTTATCTACATAATAGCCAAGTGTACTTAAACCTTCAGCAATAGAATCCAGTAATTCTATTTCATCTTCTACAAATAGTATTTTCATAATCTTCCTCTCCCTTTAAAGTATATTTCTACAGCTGTTCCTTTTGGAACATTATCTTTAATCTGTATTTTTGCTCTATGATGATCAAATACTTTTTTTGAAAAAGAAAGTCCCATTCCTATTCCGTCTTTTTTCTTCTTTTCAAGGTCTTCGCCTCTAAAAAACGGTTCAAAAATATGTGCCTTATCCATTTCTTTAATTCCCATACCTGTATCACATATTTTTATGTAGATATTATCTTTAACATTTTCCAAAGCTACTTTTACAGTCTCTCCTTTGTAGCTATATTTTATGGCATTATCCAACAAATTAAAAAAAGCTTGATACAAAAGTATATAATTTCCTATGACATTAAAATTTTTATAATCCTTATTTTCACTTAAAGCTAAACTGTCAAACTCCAATTTTATATTTTCTTTTTCAGCTATTTCTTCAAAATCAATAAGTAAATCTTCAATTAAAATATCCAGAGGTATATCTTCTTTTAACTCCATTCTTTCAATATGGGAAAAGTCTAAAATCTTACTGATTATATTATTTAGCTTGTTGACCTGAACAGATACGATTTTCAGTAATTCTTTGGCTTCTTTTTCCTCGTATGCCTTTTTATTAAATACTTCTATCTTTGTTTGAAGTACGGCAAGGGGAGTTTTTAGCTGATGAGCAACATAAGACGAAAAATTCTTTTGCATCTCAAAGGAATTTTTAAGTTTATTCATCAGATTATTAAATGAATCTATTAAGCTGCTAATCTCAACTGCACGAGAAGAAAGTTCAACTGAATAGCTTAAATTTTGTCTATCCATATCATCCATATGTTTTGATAATTTCTTAATCGGAGACAAATATCTTCCCAAGAAAACATATGTGATTAATGTCCCTAAACTTGTTGTTAAAAATGCAAATATATATCCATATATTTTTAACTTTGTACTAAAAGTATCAATATTATATATTTCAATTTGCATATCATCGAGTGGTATAACCAAATCCTTTAAAACCAAAGATAATGAATAATTGAGCAATACTATCAAAACTAAATTACAAACAAGCAATATACATCCAACTAGTAAAGTTAATTGCTTTTGCATACTTTTTTTCTTTTTCAATACTTGTCCATCCTCCTGTTTATTATATTTTGCATTATCTACCTTAATTAGACCTATTATTTTTTAAATAAATTATATAAGTTTTGTAAATATTTCTTAATATATTTTTTTAATATTAATTCAAGAAATTTCGCTTTGTCTTAAAAATATATCAAAGTAATTAAAACGGTAATCGGATTTATTATAACATTTTTATCAAACAGAATAAACCTTATCCATTTTTGCTGTACTATGGTAACATCGACAAATTTATGATATAATTTTAAATATAGATTAATACTAGCTTATTGCTTGATACTTTGATAATTTTTTTGCAGCTTTTGTAGACCAACTAAGGAAAGTCAATAGTTGTTTTTTAAAATTGTAGGAATATTTTTCAGTTACAAAATCTAAAAATGTGCATAGCAAATAAGCCACGTGCATTTTCTATTTTGAGGCAACACTTTTAATAATTTATGCGGCCAACTTACTATTTTCACGAATTAGTTTTTGATGTTTTTCCGGTGTTCTTGATTCAAACGATTTTTGATTTCTAAGAACAGCAAAAATAATTTGAACCATTTTTCTCATAACTGCACACATTACAACTTTGTACGGTTTTTCAGCTATTTTCTTTTCAAAATAAGCTTGCATAACAGGGTTTAAATATTCTCTGTTGCGATTCGGATATACATTAGACTTTGCCAACATATAGAGAATTAGGCGAACATGAGATGATCCTCGTTTAGAGATTTTATTGTTTTTCCTATTGTATGTTCCACTTTGAGATACTCCCGAATCCTAACCAAAGAAAGCCACTAATTCTTTCGGTTTCGAGAAATTAGATACATCTCCAAGCTCTGATAAAACGCCACAGGCTGTGTATTCTCCAACACCCGGAATACTTTGTAAAAGTATCATATCCTTATGAAACATTTCATCTAAAAAAGATAGTCTCTTGATTCCATCATTGATTGCTTTCAAGGCTTCTTGTAGACTGAAAATAACACTTACTGTTGTTTGTATAAGCACTGCTGAACTAAGGTTTACTATACAAACTTCAATAGATTTTTCAGCAACCTGCAATAGTTTTTCATACTTTGCTTCAGCATAAGAATAGCTTTTGTGTGAATTCTCTTTTATCATCTGAATCATGTCTTGCTTATTTTCAGGAGATAAGGCATCTTGTACAGTAGGATATTTTTCAAGCAAAGACAAAGGTGTTTTCCCTTGCAAGTCCGGAAATACTTTCTTGTAATCCGGAAAGGAAATGTCTAAAAAAGCGATTAAGCGGTTGATGTGTTCCACAATTTCATCAGTCAATTCTTTGTGTTGTCTGCAAAGCTTTTTGATACTGTTAACGGTATCTGAATGTGTAATTGTTTCATTGTAATTTTTAATACGATATAGTAATGCTATATTATATGCATCCGTTTTATCCGATTTTATTTTTCGGATATTGATATTTTTTAATGCTCCACTTTGAATCGGGTTAATTACAATGACTTCATAATTATAGATATGAAAAAAATTAGCTAAAATTTGATGATAGTGGGCAGTAGCTTCCATGATAATTACTGCTCTGCTTTCATATTCATATTCTACTTTTTCAAGTACAGATATGAGTGATTTCATACCAATGATGTCATTAGAAATTTTCATTCTTTTGATGACATCGTTATTCGGCGATAGAATGCAAATGTCACTGAAAGCTTTACTGACATCAATTCCTACAACAGTTTTTTCTGACATAATATACCTCCTATAATTTGGGATGCCCTGTTAATCCAAAACCACAACAGGCTCACGAGTTATACAGGTAATCAATAAATGAACCTAACCAACCGAAAAGATGAAAGGTAATGGAATGAGGGTGGAGTCTACAACATGAGTAATTCCTAATTTTGAAACCCGGCAAGCACATGAAACAATCCCATTTCATCCCTAATATCTACAATTTTATCATGGACGATTAGGTTCATTTTTAAGAACTATGCTTAGAGCTGTTCTTATACTATTAGTATATGAGCAAGCACAGTAAGTGTACGGACACTTACGAAAAAATTGATGAAGCAGACCTTCGGGAACTGCTTCTTTTTTTATCAATTTTTAGCTTGTTAGGGAGACCCTAAGACCCCGAAATACATTCAAAGGAGGAACTATCTATGGCAAATAGAATACGAAATGAAAGACTTGAAATTAAACTGACTCAGGAAGAAAAGGCTCTTTTTGAGGAGAAAAGAAAACTTGCAAAGTGTAGAAATATGAGCCATTTCATCCGCAAGTGCGTTTTGGAAAAGGAAATTTATCAGGTAGATTTGGAGCCTTTTAGAGATTTACAAGTCTTGCTTTCAAACGCATCAAATAACATCAATCAGATTGCAAAGCGAGTAAATTCGACAGGTGTAATCTACAAAGAGGACATCAATGATATGAAAAAACAAATTGAACATTTCTCAAAAGAGCTATGGCAAATTCATTCCCTGCTGCTTAACAGGACTTCCGGAGGTGATTAGTTTTTATGGCTATTACAAAAATACACCCTATCAAATCGACTCTTAATCTTGCTATCGGCTACATTGTAAATGGAGATAAAACAGACGAGCAGCTTTTAATAAGCACTCATAAATGCCATGAGTCAACTGCTCACACTCAATTTTTAAGGACACGAAATGACGCAGGAACAAAAGGAACCGTTCTTGCAAGACATCTCATTCAATCCTTTTTACCGGGAGAAACAAGTCCTGAAATGGCTCACCATATTGGTATGGAGCTGTGTAAAAAGATACTCAAAGACGAGTACGAATTTGTCTTGTCTACCCACATAGATAAGGGGCATATCCACAATCATATCATCTTCAATAATGTAAATATGGTAACGGGTAGGTGCTACCAGTCTAACAAGAAAAGCTACCACCAAATCAGGTATCAAAGCGATAAGTTGTGCAAAGAAAATAACCTATCTGTCATTGACGAGTTTTACGAAAGCTATAAGAAAAAATATAAGACTAACGGTAAATCTTGGTATGAAAACGAACAGGCAAAGCATGGGACTTCTTGGAAAAGCAGTCTTCAATTTGACATTGACAGAATGATAAAGCAGTCTAAGGATTGGGACGAATTTCTAAAGAAAATGACTGATCTTGGCTATAAAATCAAATACGGTAAACACATCGCTTTTAAGCCAAAAGATAAGGCGAGATTTACAAGGGCTAAAACAATCGGAGAAGATTATACCGAAGAAAGATTAAAAGAACGCATTACAGAAAGAAAGTTTATCAAGACTCCTGCCTTCAAAAAACGCATCGGCAATGTTATTGACATAAATACCAATACAAAGGTAAAGGAAAGCAAAGGCTACGAATATTGGGCAACAAAACATAACTTAAATACAATGGCTGAGTCAGTTGTTTTCATTAGAGAACATGGTATTAAATCCGTTAAACAGCTTGATGAGTATATCCAACAAGCAGCCGGTGAAAGACAAAATTTACAGGACAAAATCAAGGTTATTGATAAGGAAGTGCAGGAGCTTTCTGCTACTATGGAACAAGTTCATACCGTTAAAAAATATAGGGCGTGTTATAAGGAATATAAGGTTAATCCGTCTGATAAGTCATTTTTTGAAGAGTACAAAGCTCAAATCACCTTATACGAAAATGCCCTTTCAGAACTAAAAAAGTCCTATTCAAAGCTGCCAAATTCAAAGGATATTTTAGACAGACTTGATAAATTGCAAGAAAAGAAGAATACCCTCATGCAAGAGTATTCGTCCTCAAAAACCACGATGGACGAGCTTTACAAGATACGAAAAAATTATGGAATTTATATGGGTAAGGAGATGGAGAGATAACCATCTCCTTACAATCTTATCGTAGCTTTTCTAGTCTATCCATGAAATATGATGGATAATTTGCCAATAATTCTCGTAGTTTTTCTCTATTATTTTTTATTGCAGATTTTGTTTTCTTTTTTGTGCTACAATCATAACCTCTTATTTCATTAACAATTTTTTGTGAAATAATTCTATCTGCAAATCCAAGTTCATATACACATACTGACTCTTTATTCGGTAAGCCATATCTTATTCTATAAATTATATCATTTAAAGCTTCCTGTATGTTTTCACTGCAATCTTTAGTATTTAGAATCTCTACAATAGCCTGTATTATCGTTAATGAGGCAAATCCAAAGTCTGAATCACACAATGTTATTATATCCTCCAAAGAGATTTTCCTACTCTTTTTCCCCCATTTAATTAGCAAATTCACTGACTTTGAGTAGTCCCAGATTTGAATATAGCTTTTACCATTAATCCACATTTTCAATAGCTCATAAATATGGCTATCATCAATCAACTTAGGTATAAGCTTACAATTTTTAGATTCTTTTAATTTATTAGCAACCAAATTAATTAATGTATCAAAATCCGCATTTGCTATTTCATATAAATTCTCATCTACGAATCTATATAATTCTTTCATTGTCAATATACCTAACATACTTTTTCTATAAAGCAACCTGTCAGCAACTTCAAGACTTTCAATATTGCTTCTAATGAGATTATAAATGTTTTTTAGTTCTTCCTTTTCATCTTCATTTGCCAAATAGTAACCATATGTGGATTTTATAATTTCAAAACTCTCATCTTCTATATCTGCAAATCCAAGTATAAAATTCTCCAATGACACTAGAATATGTTCTATTTCATTCATTTTATAGAAAATGTGTTCACCATATTCTTTTTCTTGTTCTTTATATACAAGAATGTCTTTTTTTGTTTCAGCATATTCCGCTTTATTAGAATATCTGGACTCAATATATTTTTTCAAAAAGTTAAAAGGAATTACTCTATTATTTCCCAAATCAACTTCTCTAACCAATTTCAAAAGGTTGCTATAACACTCCTCAGAATTATCAGCATTAAGTAATCGTTTATAATTATTTAATTTATAAGCCTCTTTACTATTTTTATAAATATCTTCTGTTAAAATGATTGTCCCTTCTGTTTCTTTTCCTGCTCTTGCAGTTCTTCCAATCAAATTATGAAAATCCCTAACCTTAATTATCTGCTTTGATTGATAAATACTAGATACAATTAAATATTTAATAGGTAGATTTACACCCTGTGCCAGCGTAGAAGTACATACTACACAACGGATTAAGGATTTTTTCAATGCATATTCTTCAGCAATTCTTACCCCGTTAGGCACGCCCGAATGATGCCCTACAATACCATTTAATGCTGCTATATATAAATTGTTTTCACCAAGGTGTTCTTTTATTAGATATGCAATTTTTAAACATTCAGTTTCATCTGATAAGGTAGAAAAATCCTCTAACGAGATGCCCCTTTCTTTCAAATCAATAAATCTCTTTAGAATATTATTTACAGTATCTTTTTTTGAACAAAAAATAGCTATATTCCCATTTGCAATCAATTTAATTGCATAGTAAATACCTACATCTTGCTTGTTATTCTTAAAATCAGGAAAATATCTTAACTTTCTCTCTCCATCTATCTTCTTTAGTTTTTTTGTTTGAACTACTCTAGGTACATAAAATTCTTCCTCTAAATTTTTATTAGGTTCTACAAAATAAAGATTACTATAAGCATTATTGATATTAGTGGAAGTAAATGTATTAAATGCTACCGTTTTTTCTGATGTCTTAATAGTATTATTCCTTATTACAATACCATCTTTGTTAATCCATGTGTTTAGCTGTTCAGCATTCGAAATTACTGCTGAAACTAATATTTTCTGTGCATCTGGTTTAAGATAACTATTAATAGTTGTTAATAAAAGTTCATAATCCGTCCCTCTTGCTTCATCATCAAACAAATGAGCCTCATCAAAAACAATCATGTTAATACTTTCAATTATTTCCGTATTGTGTTTTAAAATATAAGTCAACTTTTCTGGAGTCATAACAAATACTTTTTTGACAATTGACTCAGATGTGACTAATTCTATTTCACTAGGTTCAGGAATATCAGAAAATTCAGTTATAGTTATATTTTCATCAAATGCAAAAAACTTCTCCATATCAAACAATATTTCTTTACATAATGCCCTAAATGGAGCTACTACAATTACAATAGATGTTCTTTTAGATAAAAAGGCAGATTGTATAGCAAGGGAAACTGATGTGGTTTTTCCTGAACTTGTCGGCATTTGAATAACGCCTGATTTTCCTTTCAAAATCCCTTTTTCCCCCAATAAGATCTGGGATGCCCACATTTCTTTCATCAGCACATTACTTTTAAATGTTGCAATCCACTCATTCTTATCAATTTCAGAATACAATGGCATTAGATTAATACATGAATTATAAATTTTCTTTTTTAATATTGCTAAAATAATATCTGTAAATAATATTTCTCTATCATTCCCAAAATGATAAACATAGTTTCTAAATTCTTCAAATTGAACTTTTTCTAAATTCTCACTATCAAAAAACCTGTTGTGATAATTAATTAGTTGCATAATATAGCTTCTGTATTTTTCATCTATATCGGAAACATCAAACTTATAGTTGCCATCTAGCAGCCATATTATTACATTTTCTAATCCAGAAGCAGAAAATTTAAAATTATTCAAATTATGCATAATACTCATCATTACTTTTGAACTGCCATTCATATTGCAGAAATAATAAGTAACCGCTCCCATCAATATATAATATGGATTCAAGTCAATACTCATTTCAGACTGAAAATAAGCATCAAAAAACCTTGATACAAAATACAATTCTTCTTCCTTTTCCTTCGAAAGAATTATCGGAGCTTGTTTCATTTCCCATATTTCATTAGAAATGTCACCAACAACCCCAATGCTAAGCAATATAAGGTCATTTGCTTGTTCTTCGACTTCTATATGAAGATTTTCTGGTACGCCATACTCATACATTTTTGCTTTTGCTCGAACTTTTTTCAAATAGTATTTTGAAGCACTTTCTATCAACATGAGCAAGCCCTCCTATATAAATCTCTTAAGAAGAGCAGCAATTCTTTGGAATGAATTATCAATATACTCGTGGATTTTACATTTTCATGCTGACTATTAACCACATCCAAAACTACCTGGTCTGAATACAAATCACTATCCAATACAGCAACTGCAAAAAAGTCAATTATGAATGGATTATCTGTTTTATTTTGAAACCTTTCTACTATTTTAGCCTCTTCAATTCTCAAGCGATTAAACAATCTTCTTTTTTCAGCATTTAGAGACTCTCCTAGTCTAACTCTGTCTTTAACAGAGTGTTTTATAGCATCTTTAACAGTCTTTTCACACAAACTTTTTTTATTTCCAGATTTACTTGAACGAGTTTTTACTTCAGCAACTATTAAGTGATCCGTCTTGCTTGGCTTATCAATATTTTTCACTTGATAACCTATAACATCGCTTCCAGATACCGGCATATCTGGATTGACTTTTTCCAAATATCTAGTCCTGGTGACATAATGTTTTAAAGTGAAATTTATATAGTCATATACCAGTATTTCTCCAAATTCACCAGACATAGTTGAAGCCCCTATGCTATTTTGATGGCTAGGAAATATATTCTTCTCCAAAAATTCTTGTTTTGTTAATCCTGTTCCTTTAATTAGCGGCTCTAACAAAATCTCTTCAACATAATTATTTCTTAATCCGGATGCCCAACTATTCAAAATACTATCAGCTAATAATTCATTATTAAGTTTATATACCTGTATTTCTTTTCCACTTGAATAAGGAATAGATTTGTCAAATACAAAATATTTACCATTATCAAAAAACAAATTTATCCCCCCTTACTGTAAATTTTCTACTATTACAGAAATTAATGCCAAACATCTCTTATAGAAATACTTATAATGCAATTCCTTGCTGATATCTATTTTATTAATTTCATGATGCCTTATTCGATATGAGTTCCCTGTATCCGTCAATACTTTAAATTCATTATCAAACATTTTTTTGATATGTTCATTCCCATAACTTATATCATTAATGATTTTTTCTGCTGATTTTTTCTTATCCAAAGTAGGATAATAAGTCTTAATTCTTTCAAATGCATCCCAGATTTTTTCAACAGCATAGGAATATTCACCTTTATTGTATGAATCTTCAGCTGTCCTTATTAACTCTTCAAGACCAGCTTCATTAATATTTGTTGAATCATCGAGTCCGATTGCTTTATTGCTTGTAGAATGTACTTCTCCATTTCTGAGCTCTACATCGATATTATTTAATTTAAAAATGGCATTTATCTCATTTCTAAATTGTGAAGATTTTGTAGTGTGCCTATTAAAACTTTCAATAACATCAAACACAGTGAATGGTCGAGTACCTTCTTTAAAATCACTAAATTCATTTATTTCTACAAGTTCGCTTCCCACATAATGTTTTGGAGTATAAAACTTAGTAATATCCTCTAAAACTAAGTCATTTATTGATTTGTAATAATTAAAATTGGTTTCAGATGTAAACATAAATGTTTCGTTATATTCATTCATTACCTTAAAAAGTTGATGTCTCGCTGCATTAGGAAGCTTAATACTGTTTTTTTTGCCAGTTATTAATGACTTGTTTCTTTCTGAAAAAGGAATATACATACTTGGTTTCTTAATATATGTTCTCCAGCTAAACACATCTCTTCCTGACAATTTGCTTGTGGCAACTATCTCATACCCATCTTCTTTTAGTAACGCATTTATTCTTTCTAAATATCTTTCCCAAACTCCATTTTCATCCCTCACTTCTGGATGAAATACTTCGCAAATAAAATTAAGTAAAATATTATCTTCACCACCAAACAGTTGAAATCTTTCGTCCTCGAATATCCAATCGTCTGGATAATCGCCATTATGTATATGCATTATAATTTCTTCTTCTGCATTATCAACTCTTGAATCTCTACTTTCCCAATCTGCTAAGTTATACAATCTTTTCAAAAATTCAACAATATCAAATCGACCATAATAAGGGTAAAATATATTTTCTGTTATTAACCAATTATCTTCTGTTATTCCTTTTCTGAATAAGTCAAAAATATCTCGTCTTGTAACACCTGTAATTTTATTCAAAGTATAATCTCCTCATATTAAATTTTCACACATTCTACTATTTCCTCAATATCGCAATCCAAAGCATTACAAATTCTAAGCAAAACATCCGTAGTCACATTTTGTCCATTTTTTATCTTATAAAATGTGCTTTTACTTACTTTTGCCTTTTCCATCAATTCATTATTTGTCATATCTAAATCAATCAGTTTTTTGAACAATCTTTTATAACTAAAAACTCTCATTCTTATCCTCCGTTCAATAAAACTTTATTTGTTATATTATACCATAAAATATCCTTTTTGAGTAAATATATTCTCTTTATTCGAACTATCGTAAATAAAAAAGAGTCGGTGCAGTCCTAAGACCACACCGACCATAAGTTTATCTCGGCCCTTTAACTTCTTTTGGGGTCTGACCCTACCCTTTAACTTTGAACGGGGTGTTCTGCAAAAGCGTCATATTTCGCTTTTGCATTAAACGGGGTATTGCTGGTAAAGCGTCGTTTTCCGCTTTTGCAATAATTGGGGTCGAATAATAAGCATCAAAAAGAGACACATTGCCTTTCAAAGCAGTGTGTCTCTTCTCCGTTCTGTGCTAATCTTTTGTTGCGACAAAGCAGCTCAGAACAGGAGCTTTTTGTATGAAAGATACTATCATAAAATTATTCAATTTAGAACCTTCTGAGCTTAGGGACATCGAGATTGTGAGTACAGACTACTCTGTCAATGCCATCATCACGTTGAATGTCATACGGCAAAGCTGCCCTGAGTGCGGAAGCATCACTAAGCGGATTCATGACTACCATAAACGCACACTGACTCACGCTGTAATCAATGACGTTTACACGAACATTATCTTCAACCAGAGAAGATATAGATGCATTGCCTGCGGAAAGTCATTCCCGGAAACAAATCCTTTTGCTTTTCCAAATAGGCGCATTTCATCCTACGTCATACTTAGAGTTATGAAAATGCTTAGAAACCCCAGGATGACTTTCTCCCAGGTTGCAGATGCTGTCGGCCTTTCTGTTTCTTCTGTTAGCAGAATATTCGACAGATTTGCCGGTGTAACTCCTATCTCATTGCCGACATGCCTGTGCATTGATGAGGTATATGCAATTAAATACAAGCAGAAAATATATGCCTGTGTCCTCGTAGACATGCAAACCAGCCAGGTCTATGATCTGCTCCCATCAAGGCGTAAATCTGATCTCGCAAGCTATTTTTCTCGTATTAACCCAGAAGAACGAGACAAGGTCAAATACATATGCATGGACATGTATCAACTCTACAAGGATGTTGCCGAAGTATACTTCCCGTGCGCCAAGATTTGTATCGATAGTTTCCACGTAATCCAGCAGGTGAACAACGCATTCAACACCATCAGGATCAGGGTGATGAAAAGCTTCGAGACTACATCTGAAGAATACCAGCTACTGAAGAAGTTCAACTGGATTCTCACTAAAACTGCGTCGAAACTCGATCTCCATGAACCCATCGATCTCCGCAAGTACTACTACTGTTTCAACAGTCAGTATGTCACTCCGAGAGTTATGATCGACAAGATGCTTTCCTGGAGCTTTGAACTTAATGCCGCTTACTCTATGAAGGAAGAATACAGCTACATCAATAGGACTTCCTCATCGGAGAATGCTGAGCAGCGCATTGACAACTTTATCGCCGAACTTCTTCTCTATGATGTGCGTGAGCTTACAAAGGTTGCCAGAACGCTTCACCGTTGGAAGCCTGAAATCATTAATAGCTTTGACCGCGTTAACGGCCAAAGGATTTCAAACGGGCCAATCGAATCCGTCAATTCCAGAATTAAGATCATTAAGCAAAATGGCAATGGATACCGTAACTTCGAAAGGTTCAAGCTAAGAGTTCTTTATTCTCTGAACGATAATTCATCGGTAAAACTTTAATAATCCAGAGCTGTTTTGTCGCATACTAAATGGGGTGCTCAACGTCTGTTGTGCACCCCGTGCTTGCTCTTACCCCAGGTTTTGCAAAAGCATCATTTTTGCTTGACCCCAGAAAAAGTTATAGAGCCTCTTTTCTATCGTCTAACATGATTTATAAATTTAAGTTTTATAGAACTTGAATTCCTACAAAATTATTATTCTTGATTTCTTTTGATTATATGTGGATTAGGAAAACCGTCAGTGAATACTCTAGTAAGATATTCCTTGCAATTTGGACAATTTACGTCCTCAAAATCTCTATTTCCTTCCCAAACAGATTTATCATCAAACTCTACTGTACATCCACATTTAGGATACGTTACTTGTTTCATAAGAACTTCCTCTATACTTTCCGTAACATACTATTTAACGTAAGCTATTTTTATGTTTAAAGCTTTTGAACAAAACTTGCTTCTTCACAGTTTAATGCTTTCTTTAAATCTCTAAAATACAGTTTCTGTTGCTTTTTTAAGTATGACCCTGTAAATGGCTTAAATATAAGTTTTTTAGAAACTATATTTTCAGTAAAATCTAAAGTTGTTTTGTCACCATGTGAATAAAATTTCCCTACCCAAGTTCCTTCGATATTTTCGTTTTCTATTTCAAATGACCAATATTGATTTTTAATACATTCTGTGATTTTAAAACATGTTTCAATTCCATCTTTAGAAATCTCCACAAATTTATTATCATCTATAATTCTTATATTTTTTAAATCACTTCGCCAAACAAAATCATTTAAATCAGTTACCTTATTCCACACTTTTTCTATTGGGCATAACAGAGTAACCTTTATATTAGCAATTGCCATAACGGTGCCTCCCTATAAAACTCTATTTTATTTATTATACCAAATATCCTATTCTCTATAAAGCGATAGCATAAAATATTACAATCTCGTAATTACAGTATGTCTATTCAGTTTTGCTTTTCCTTTTCGCTTGATATAGCTCTCTATATCAAAGACATTCTTCTTGTCATAATCCTCCAAGAGCTTATAGTTCTTGTGTTTTGTAATATCGAATTTATCCGATAGGAAAGGACGAACACCACGAAGTTGAAAGATACATTTACTGCCATCCATAACCGTAATCTCATCTTGGCTCATCAGCTCTTTACCGATTTTTTGATAATTCAGCCCGAAACTCTTTTGATTGCTCCTTGTTTCCGATGTGTTGTAAAGGTCAATAGTTTCTTTCCCAAGTGTTTCAGAAAGCTCTTTTAATGTAGTCTTTTCCTTTCCACCAAGAAACAGGGTACTATCACAGTTACCAACAATCGTATCGGCGTTATCTTTGTAGATTGCCTTTAGCTGAGATTGTGCTTGAAGTATGATACTTGCTGAAATCTCTCGGCTTCGGATTGTGGCAATCAACTTCTCAAATTTTGGAATTAAGCCGATGTTTGCAAACTCATCAAGTAGACATCTTACATGAACAGGAAGCCTGCCACCATACACATCATCCGCCTTATCGCAAAGTAGGTTAAATAGCTGAGAGTACATAATGGATACCACAAAATTAAAGGTATCATCCGTATCGGAGATAATAACAAAGAGCGCTGTCTTTCTATCTCCCAATGTATCAAGCTCCAGTTCATCTTCTTTCATCAAATCCCGTAGTTCCTGAATATCAAATGGAGCAAGCCTTGCACCGCAGGAAATAAGAATAGACTTAGCCGTTTTTCCAGCAGCCAATTTATACTTTTTATATTGCTTGACCGCAAAATGCGTAGGTTCTTTCTTTTCAAGTGCTTCAAAGAGCCTATCTATCGGATTCATATAGGTTTCGTCATCTTCTCTGACTTCGGAAGCATCTATCATATCAAGTAGAGTTGCAAAGTTCTTTTCTTCTCTTGGAGCTTCATAGAAGATGTAGCCTATAAGTGCTGTGTAGTAGAGCTTTTCGGCTTTCACCCAAAAATCCTCACCTGCTTTTTCTCCCTCACCTTTGGTATTGGCAATGATTGTCTGAACCAGTTTCAAAATATCTTTTTCAGAACGAATATAGGCAAAAGGATTATATTTCATAGATTTTTTGAAGTTTATGGTGTTTAAGATTTTTATCTCATAGCCATTATCTTCAAGCATCTTACCGCACTCAAGGACTATCGTTCCTTTAGGATCTGTAACACAATATGATGAGTGCATTTGCATTAGGTTCGGTTTTACATAAAATCTTGTCTTACCACTTCCTGATCCACCGATTACAAGAACATTTTTATTCCTTGCATACTTTGGATTTGCCGGTCTGCCATTCATAGTTAATCGTTCTGTTTGCGTAAGCAGGATATTGTTTTGAAACTTTTCATCCATGTATGGCTCAATATCTTTTTTCGTTCCCAATCTTGCTGAGCCATACTCTTTTCCCTGTCTAAACTTTTTTAGCATTTTTGCCTTTGGTATAGACGATGAATTTGATTAAAGCAGCTATGGCAATTCCTGTTAATATATCCATTGGGTGAATACTTGGAAGAAAACTCATCGTATTAAGCTCTAATATCCCCTGAAATATCTTATCTATCACATCTCCTCCAACATAGCTTCTTACATGATTGGAAAAGATGTTTCCTAAATAGAAAAATGCCAGATAGGGAATGTTTTGCTTTGCAAATTTCACCTTATCCTGCACCTTAAATAAGCCTTTGATGTCCTTTAATATCTTATCTATCATAGGCTCTGCTCCTTTTGTTTATTCTTGACTTTATCCTTAGAAACAGAGTTCTTTGCCATCTCTTTGAACTTTTCAATATTCTTATGAATGGATTCCTTTCTTTCCATTTTCTTTTCTGATTCGGAAAGAGCGTGCTTAAAGGCTTTGTCCATAACTTTCATATCTTTTGCCTGAAAGAATACAGAATATTTTCCGCTTTCTTTATCTTTCATCACTGAAAATTTAACACCGTATCTGTTCAGTTCTTTTTTCAGTTCCTTAAGCTCTGCCTCTTCTACCGGAATTTCTTCAAGCTGACCTTTCTTTACCATATCTTTGAGCTTTACTTCATTTCCATTAGCATTAACCAGCTTTTCAAGTCCACCAAGTTTTTCTGCTTCTTTCATCAGTTTCTTTAACAAGTTCAAAATTAGCTTTCCTGTTACTTTAGCAGCTCTTACTTCCATATTCAGCGTTTTTCTTGCTATCTCTTCATTGATCAACTTCTCTCACCTCCATTCAGCAATCTCTCTTTATTACGAGCCAGCTTATCCTTTTGAATAGTCTTTCTAAAATCTTCTCCTACAACCATCACAGGAATACACATCTCTATAATTCGTGAATAAATCCTTTGGTATTCCACACTTTCTGTGCAATTTAGAATTGTGTCATAGGAAAGATTGGTAGTAAAAATAGTCGGTTTCTGTTTTAAGTACCTGTTGTTGACAATGTTATATACCTGCTCTTTAGCATAGCTTGTATCTCTTTCAATTCCTAAATCATCCAAGATAAGAACAGAAGTATTTACAAGAGATTCAATATATGCGTTTTTATCAAGGTCAAATCCACCTTTTTGTAATTCGTTGATTATCTGTGCAAAATTTCTTATCTTAACTCCTATCTGATATTGTTCAATTAGAGCATTGGCGATAGAACAAGCAAGGTATGTCTTGCCGCTTCCTACCGAACCGTAGAATAGAAGTCCAATATTTTCCTTTTTCATCTGCTCATAATCTTTTACAAAGTTTTTTGCAATAATAAGGCTTTGATTTTCTTCTCCCTGATAATTTTTAAAGGTATATGACCACTGAATAATCGAGTTAAAGCAGCTACTCTTTAATCGTTCAATCTCCATCTGCTTTTGTCTTTCTTTTTCTCTTACTTCTCTATCTCTATCGCACTTGCAAGAAGTTCTAAAGAGCATCTTGTTTCCAAAAAACTCCATCACTTTTCCATCTTTTCGTTCATGGCAGACTTTGCAATAGGCGTGTCCGTCCTTGATATATTCTTTTTCAGGATCGTAGGCATACTCTACATCCTCTATCATTACTTTTTCCAATTCTTTCATCATAGGTGTTCTCCTTTATCATATTCTTCCCATGTCGGGATATTTGATGTTTTTACTTCTTTTCCTCTCCCATGATCTTTATAGAACCAAGAAAGGATTGTTGCCTTATGGTCTTTATAGGTCTTTCCGGTGCTTTTGATATATGCCGACAAGCGTTCAATGTAATTTTCAAGTTGTGAGTTCATTATGATTTGTAAGTCTGATATATCTTCAGGCGTTAAAAATACATTTTGAAATGTTCCAAATCCGTTTTCACTAAAACTATATTCTCTCTTACTATACTTACTCTTATTATTCTCTATATAGTTACAGTCAAGATTTTTAACTTCCTGAAGTTCATTTTCTTTACTTCTGAGGTCAATATCTTTTACTTCTGAAGTAAAATTTTTTAACTTCTGTAAGTCATTTTCTTTTACCTGAAATACGCTCATAAAATCTTTGACATAAATGATATTCGGTTTGCCAAGTCCAAGTCTTACCCGTTCAATCAATCCGATTCCTTTTTTACTATCTAACTCATCTAATGTTTTTATGGCAGTCGGCTTTGAGATATTTCTTCTTTTCATAATTTCTTCAACTGTGAAATAGATAAATACCCTGCCTTCCTTGTCTATCCAGTTATTCTTAAAAGACATTCCTGTCCGTTTAAGAAGCATGGAATATAATATAATTGCTTCTGCCGACAATCCCTTAAATTCTTCTCCATCAACCAATATCTCCGGAACTTTTAAGAAATTAAATCTTTCAGCTTCTCTGTTATAGAAATAGTCAAAGTCCATACAGGATCACCTCCCTCCTTAAAAATTTGCAAAGAAAAAGACGATAGTTTTTTTCTATCGTCTTTGGTAACCATTTTTATAAAATTTTTTAGATTGATTTTATTGCTTCATTGATACCTTTAAGAAAGGCTATAACTGTTGCCCCGACCATAGGTATTCCATAAGGACTTAACAAAAATCCTAATACCAATGCCTCAATACCAAATGATATATCTTTTTGCATAAATGATCCTATTGCAGCAACGATACACATCAGCATCAAGAAATATAGAATAGTTGTTCCTATACCAAGTATAAATGTCAGAAATGCAGTGAGGATACTTAACACTAAGCTAATTGGAAATAAGATTATTTTTAATATCCATCTCATAAATACCCTCCATTTCTATTAAATCATCTTAAAATGCCTTAACGCATCCATGATAGCTTCTTCTTTCTCAGGTGTACATTGTGGAATAACTTGTTTTTCTTTTTTTGACTTATTATAATTTTCTCTCAACTCTATTCCACATTTCTTTTTAATCTGGGCAATATAGAGTGCTGAAACTTTCAAACCAAATTTTTCTAATATATATTCCTTAATCTGAGCATAAGTAGCTTTGCTCTCCGCACTTGTCAAATCAAGTTCATCCAGCTCTACTTCAACACTTATATGCTTATCGACATTAAGTTTGGACAATAATGCTACCGTCTCGACGGTATTACCCGTTTCCCACAAGAGTTCCTTGATCTCCTGGCCATCACGATAAACAGGAAAATTGAACTCTATGGATTTCAAAGGTTGGTCTGCTTCGTCGTGGGGATAAATCTGAATTTCTTTGATGAGATAAGATATGATAGCTTTTCTTTCTTCGTCACTTATTATAGCATACAGTTCCCCGAAATTCTGCATGATCTTGAAAAGGTTCTCCAAAGAGATTGCCTCGGTTTCAACTGCAGCCCGTCTTAATCTTGCATCTTCGATCCGCGTTTCCAGATCGACAATGACCTCGTATAGACCGTCAAGGCGCAATGTCA